>JAKPQH010000161.1 GCA_029580855.1 bacterium
CTGCGGAGCGCCACCGTCAACGGCGCCAGCCTGCTGGACATGGCCGGCGAGCTCGGGTCGGTGGAGCCCGGAAAACTCGCCGACCTGGTGGTTCTTTCGGCAGACCCGACAAGGGACATCCGCGGCGTGGAGCGCGTGGAAGCCGTCTTCCGCTCCGGCATCCTCCTGTAGCCCGCGAGGCCTACTCCCGCTCCGTGGAGGGCCTGCTGAGGTCGAAGCGGATGGATTTGATGACCTCCGAGGGCGCCCGGGTGGAGCCCCCGGGCTCTCGCGTGAAAAAGGTGAAGAGGTAGGCAGTCTCCTCGTGGATGAGCAGGACCCGCTCGACGAGCGCCTTGCCGCCACCACCCCGGACCTCCGCCTTCATGCCGAAGGCGGGGTCCTCGCCCACCATGAATTCCCGGTAAGCGACCCTGGACGCGCCCGCTCCGCTTTCCGCGACAGGGGATTTCGCGTCCTCCAGCTCCGAGACGAACCTGGACTTGAACTTCGACTTGACCGAATCCCAGGACCCGGAGTAGGTGTTCGGGCCGCTCTGCAGCGACATCACCTGCGCCGGTCCATCGGCCGCGGTGCCGCCCGCCTTCACCGTGAACTCCGCGCTCGACAGGAGCATGCTCAAGTTCAACCCGGCGACGCGGGGGACCTCCCCCGCCTCGACACGCTGCCAGCCGCGGGGGTAGGCGAACTTCAGCGTCCCCATCTGACTCTTGTAGATGCGCCCCCCGGTGACGGCGCCGACCAGGAGCCATATCCCACCGGCCAGGCAGGCCGCCAGCACCCCGATCGCGACCCACCTCCCGACAGGCCCTCCAGGTCCCGAGCCGCTCCTCGCCGCTCGCGGCGACGGGTCCGCGCCGGGCGGCGGTTCGCGCGGCGGAGAACCGCCTGGCCCTTGTGCTTCCCCGGACGCTCCGTCCGCCGGCGCGGGGGCCGCTGCGGGGCCGGGGATCTCCGCGTCGATTTCCGTGCCGGGGCTCACGGGTATCTCGACATCCGCGAACGCCGTCACCGTAGCGGCGCCAGTCCCGGCGGAGGCCTCCGGCTCCACCGGCTCCGCCGGCGCGCCGAACTTTTCCAGGCAGAGACTGCAGTATTCAGCATCCCGCGGGTTGTGCGCCCCGCAACGAGGACAGTCCATGCGCTTGCACCCTTCCCGGACAAATATCGGCCGACGGCCCGCCCACGACGCTCGCTACCCGGTGCGCCGACGCGCTCTTTCAACTTCTAACGCGTCCGCCTCCGGTTGTGGATACGCCGTTCGGCTATAATGTTACTCACTTCTGGCCCTGTTTTCTCGGGAGTGGTACTGATGGACGCGAACCAGATGCTCTTTTACGAGACCCTGCGTTTCCTGGTGGGCCCGTACATCAAGATGCGAATGCGCCTGAAAATAGAGGGGCAGGAGAACATCCCCGACGGCGGTCCCGCCGTCGTAATCTGCAACCACAGATCCAGCCTGGACCCGTTGATACTGGCCTACTCGGTCCGCAACCGTTACATCAACTTCGGCGCGGCTTCCTGGTCGTGGAAAATACCCGGCTACGCGCAACTGCACGAGTGGACCGGCGCGTTCCCCATAACGCTCCAGGGTGGGAAAGACGCCACCGCCGAACTCGACCGGGGGCTCGAGCTGCTGGAGAACGGCGAGCTGGTAGGCATCTTCCCCGAAGGCGGGGAGACCATCATGGACCCTGGCAAGGTCGACCGCATCAAGAAGTTCAAGACCGGTTTCGCGAGGCTCGCCCTGAAAGCGCGGGTCCCGGTGATCCCCTGCGCCGTCATCGGCCTGGCCGAACGCCGGCTGCCCACGCTGCCGTCTCCCCTGGTGGAGAAGATAACCAGGATGCCCGACGCCGGGAACGGCTACTCTTCGGTGATGTACAAGCGCGCGATGTGCCGCATCGGCAGGCCGCTCGACCTCGGGGACCTGTGCGACCGGCCCGTCAACAAGCAGCTCCTCGACCTGGTCAGCAACAAGGCACGCCGGATAGTGATGAAGCTGTACAACGGCGAAGACCTGGACCGCTTCCTGACCGGCGAGGCGCCGTTCGATTTCGCTTACGACCGGGTCGGCGGGGGGACCAGGAAACTGCTCTGAGGGTCACCTCCCGGTGGTGCGGCGGGGCGCGGAAACCCGCGGCGCCGCCCCTCGATGCGCGAGAAGAAATTCCCGGCGGCGTGGACCGGTCGCGGAAGCCCGGCGCGCGCCGGGGCGGACCCCACCGGACGAGGAAAGCCGCGCCCCTGGCGGGACGCGGCTCTGCTCCTTCTCACGCC
>JAKPQH010000162.1 GCA_029580855.1 bacterium
CGAGGTCCACCCTGGGGACGAAAGGCCTTACTGTGAAATCGATGCGCGCGCCGTGCCGGTTCGTTTCTCCGTCCAAGCGACTCCTCAGTCCGGGCCTTCAGACGGGCCCACCATCCCGCGGGGGTCTACCACCCTGTCGAACTCCTCCCCGGTGACGTAGCCCAGCTCGAGGGCGGCCTCCCGCAGCGGCTTGCCGTGCTTGTGGGCGAAACGGGCGATCTCGGCGGCCCTGTCGTAGCCGACGACGGGGGAGAGGGCGGTGACCAGCATCAGCGACCGCCGGACGTTCTCCCCGATGCGTTCGAGGTCCGGCTCCACGCCTTCCACCAGGAAGACCCTGAACGACCGGCAGCCGTCGGCGAGAAGGCCCGCGGATTCAAGCACGTTGTGGATGATGAGCGGCTTGCAATCGTTCATCTGAAGGTGGCCGGACGCCGCGCCGAACCCCACGGCGACGTCGTTTCCCATCACCTGGAGCGCGAGCATCGCCAGTACCTCGCACTGTGTCGGGTTGACCTTGCCGGGCATGATCGACGATCCCGGCTCGTTCTCGGGCAGGAGGAGCTCGCCGAAGCCGCAGCGCGGGCCGCAGCTCAGCAGGCGGACGTCGTCGGCGATCTTGTGGAGGGACACCGCCAGCGAGCGCATGGCCCCGGAGAGCATCACCAGCGCGTCGTGCGATCCCTGAACGGCGAACTTGTCGGGGGCGCTCACGAACGGCAGGCCGGTGGCTTCCGCGATGAACCCCACGGCGTCAGAGGCGAACCCCTTCGGGGCGTTCATCCCGGTGCCAACGGCGGTCCCGCCTATCGCGAGGCGGTACACGCCGGTGAGGGCGTTATCGACATGCTCGGCGGCGTCGGTGAGCAGGGCCGCGTAACCGGACCACTCCTGGCCCAGCGTCAGGGGGGTGGCGTCCTGCAGGTGCGTCCTGCCGACCTTGACGATGTCGGACCAGGCGCCGGCCCTTGCCGCTATCGAATCGCGCAGGCCCAGGACCTCCGGCAGCAGCCGGCGCCTGGTCTCCAGGGCGGCGGCCAGGTACATCGCGGTGGGAAACGTGTCGTTGGTGGACTGGGACATGTTGACGTGGTCGTTGGGGTGGACCGGGTCCTTGCTTCCCAGGGGCGTCCCCGCGAGCCGGCAGCAGCGGTTGGAGATCACCTCGTTGACGTTCATGTTGAGCTGCGTGCCGCTCCCGCTCATCCAGATTCCCAGGGGGAACTCCTCGCGGTGCTCGCCGGCCAGCAGTTCGTCGCAGGCCTTGACGATCAGGTCGCGGCGCGCGTCGTCGAGCACCCCGCAGCGGGAGTTCGCCAGCGCGGCGGCTTTCTTGACCAGCGCGTACGCTTCGACGAGCAGCCACGGCACCGGGTCCGCGCCCACGTCGAAGTGCTCTAGCGAGCGCTGGGTCTGCGCTCCCCAGAGCCTCTCCGCGGGTACGCGCACCTCTCCGAGGCTGTCCGTCTCCACCCGGTAATCGCCCATCCGAGAACTCCCGCCTGTCCGTCCCGGCGCCCCCCGCTCCGGGGAGCGCCTGTGGGTCTGACGGTTCAATGATAACGCAGCCGGGGCCCCGGTCACCAATACGCCAACCGAACGCGGCCCGGCGAAACGCCGCTTCCGTGCATCCGGGAGAACGGCGGCGCGCTTCCCGGTAGCGGCGCCGTATGTGAAAAACCGGTTCACTCGCCGGCGCGTCACTGCCTGCGCATATAATGGAAGGCACCGGGGCGCCGTCCGCGCCCCCGCCGTTGCAGCTGTCCGCACATCACCAGGGAGCGCGGTTGGACTTCGGGAACGCCGAGAGACTCCAGGAAGCGAAACAGGCGCTCTCTGCCACGTTCGGTTACGAGGATTTCCTCGAGGGACAGGAGCAGGCCCTGGCATCGGCCCTCTCGGGACGCAACCTGCTGGTGGTCATGCCAACCGGGAGCGGCAAGTCCCTCGTCTACCAGCTCCCTTCCATCGTCGAGGAGGGCCTCACCGTTGTGGTCTCCCCACTCATAGCCCTGATGAAGGACCAGGTCGACGAACTCGCGGGGCTGGGGGTGCGGGCGACCGCGGTGAACTCCAGCCTCTCCCGGGAGGAACAGCGTTCCAGGATGGATGGCTGCGCCAGGGGGGAGTACGACATCCTCTACATCGCGCCGGAGCGGTGCCGCGACCCGTCGTTCCTGGCCATGCTGGATAACGTCGAGATTGCCCGCCTGGCGATCGACGAGGCGCACTGCATCTCGGAGTGGGGCCACGATTTCAGGCCCGACTACCGTCGGCTCAGGGCTTTCCGCGAGCTGGCCGGCAGGCCTCCTACCAGCGCCCTCACCGCAACGGCCACCGCCCTGGTCCAGCAGGACATCGTCGAGTCGCTGGGGCTCGAACCGGAGCTGACCGACATCCACGTGCACGGCTTCGACCGGGCGAACCTCCGCTTGAGCGTGGTGGCCGCCTCCGGGGAAGGCAGGAAGCTGGAGGTCCTTACGGGGCTGCTCCGGGAGAACGGCGGCGCGGGGATCGTGTACGCGGGCACCCACAAGGCCACCGAGGAGATCGCGGCGGGCCTGCGGGCCGTCGAGCCGTCGGTCGTCGCCTACCACGCCGGGATGGACCCGGGGCGCCGCGACGCCGCGCAGGAGGCGTTCCTCGAGGGAAGGGCCAGGGTGGTGGTGGCCACCTCGGCGTTCGGCATGGGCATCGACAAGAGCGACGTGCGCTTCGTCGTCCACCACAGCTATCCGGGCTCCGTCGAACAATACTACCAGGAGATCGGCAGGGCCGGGCGCGACGGCCTCGACTCCGACTGCGTGCTGCTCTATTCGCCGGGGGACAGGTCTCTGCG
>JAKPQH010000163.1 GCA_029580855.1 bacterium
CAGTGGTTCGTCACCGAGCAGGTGGAGGAGGAGAAGAGCGCCGGCGCGGTGGTGGAGCAGCTCAAGCTCATCGGCGGCAGCACGAACGGGCTGTTGATGCTCGACCGCGCGCTGGGGAAACGGCAAGCCGGGTAGCGGCGCACACCTGAGCACCGCTCCACGCCGTGGGAGCGGACGGCGGCCGCGGCGTACCCGTGTTCGGCTCCGCAACCGGCGCTTGCTATACGGCCGCGGACTCGATATTCTGACCGTGCGCATCGTCCAGCGGCTCGACCCCTGTGGGACGCGCCGTTCGATCGGACCGACCCCGGCGGTCCCACCGTCATGCCATCGGCTTGCCGAACCGCCGCCGGACCGCGGACCCGCCGACTGCCGGGAGATGCATTCGCTGCAACGCCCCAGGGGCCGTGCCGGCCCCGGAAAGGAGGACGGACCGATGCGGTGGTTACGTCAGCAGGAGTGGCCCTGGTGGCAGGCCGCGCTCATGCTCGGTGTGCTCAGCATGTTGATCTGGTACACGGCGAACACGTCGCTCGGCACCTCGACGACGTTCAGCCGGGCCGCCGGAATGATCGTCGGCGTCGTGGCGCCTGAGCATGTGGCGAGCAACGCGTACTACAAACAGCACAAGCCGATCGTGGACTGGCAGTTCATGCTGGTGCTCGGCATTCCCGTCGGCGCGTACCTGGCAGCCCGCCTCGGGCGCGGGACGGTTCAATTCACGACGAAGCTCCCGGAGGCCTGGGTGAACCGCTTCGGGACCAGCAAGGCCCGGCGCTGGATCATCGGGGTCCTCGGCGGCATCCTCGTTGGGTTCGGGGCCCGCTTTGCCGATGGGTGAACGAGCGGCCACGGGCTCAGTGGGAGCCTGCAGCTCGCCGCGAGTGGATTCCTGTTCCTGATCGCCATGATGGCGGTGGGGATCGTGGCCGCGCGCATCGTCTTCCGGAGGGCATGAGCATGGGACCGCTGGAGATTACAGGCACCGGACGCCTGATCCTCGGCCTGGCGACCGGCATGGTTTTCGGATTTATCTTGCAGAAGGCGCAGGTCACGCGGTACGAGAAGATCGTCGCCTTCTATCGGCTCACCGACATGACGGTCCTCAAGGTCATGCTGGGCGGTATCCTGGCCGGCATGGTCGGGGTGTACCTGCTCAAAGACCTCGGTTTGGTCAACCTCCATGTCAAGTCCACGATCCTCACGGCGAACATCGTGGGTGGCGCGATCTTCGGCGTGGGGATGCTCCTCCTCGGGTTCTGACCCGGCACGTGCGCCGGGGCCCTCGGTGAGGGTCGAGTGGATGGGTTGCTGCGCGGGATTCTTGGCATCCTGATCGGTGCCGGCTTGTACTCCGAAGTCTATCCCCTGATCCAGAATAGTCTCCTCAAGGTGGGAAACTACGGGAAGCTCACGATTCCCGGTATGCTTGGCGTGAATCACTGGCTCGTGATCGTGCCCATGGTGATCGGGTGCGGCGCCCTGCTTGTCTGGCTGGACCGCAAAGGCCTTTGACGGCCGCGAGGCTGTCCGTGGCCTTTGACTGCTGTTGGCTGGTTTCTCAAAGGTAACCGACCGCGAGGCGTTCGCCGCGGCGTGCCAAGTGTGCGCCAATCGCCCCCTTCTCTGGGCGTCGCGATGGGTCGGCACATTGGCGATGAACGGCGGGCCTGTGGAGACATGCGCCATGCACGTCAGTGCCCAGATCAGCCTGTATCCCCTCCGGCAGGATCATCTATCCCCCGCCATTGAGGAAATGCAGACCGCGCTTCGCGTGGCCGGGCTTGACGTCACGCCCGGGCCGATGAGCACGCTGGTGGTCGGCGAGGGTGCGACGGTCTTCGACGCGCTGGAGACCGCGTTTCTCCGAGCCGCCGCCACCGGTCACGTCGTCATGACTGCCACCATCTCCAACGCCTGCCCGGTTTGAGGACCTAACGCGTGGTCTGGGAGATCTTCGAGCCCGTCGCGTCTCGATACGAAACCTGGTATGAGAGCGAAAAGGGGCGTCGCGTGGACCGGGCGGAGCGAGCCCTCCTGGACTGGATGCTCGGGTGCCTTTCGGGGACCAAGGTGGTGCTGGAAGTTGGCTGCGGGACCGGGCACTTTTCCCGGTATCTGGCCTCGCGATCCCTGCGGGTGATCGGTCTGGATCGGTCGGCTGCCATGCTGGCCTCGCTGCGGGCGATCGACCCGCCGGTCTCCGGTGTCCAGGCCGACGCGCATGACCTCCCCTTTGGCGACCGGTGCGTGGACGCCGCCCTTTTCATAACCTCGCTGGAATTTTTGGACGAGCCCGGACGCGCGCTGGCCGAGGCGGTGCGGGTGTGCCGTCGGGGGCTGATGCTGGTGGTCCTCAACCGCCGAAGTCTCGGAGGAATCTCGCGCCGCATCGGTCCGCAGGCGTCCCAAACGATCCTGGGCCATGCCCGGGACTATTCCGCCACATCGCTCCGGCGTGTCGTCCGGCGCGTCGCGGGTCCGCGCCTCCGCGGTCTTCACTGGCGGTACGGATGCTATCCACGCGATCTCTGGTCAACGCCGTCGAGGCTTCCAGCCGGGGATGTGCTGGCGCTGGCGGTCGTGTTGGCGTGAGGTCCCGTGCAGGCCCGCCGATCCGCGGGTCGCCGAGTCGATCGACGCCGGCTGAGACGCTCCGAGTCCAGGTTGCCGGCCGGGAACGCCCCGTTCGACCGCGGTCCGGGCAAACCGGGTGCCGAATGGCCGCCGGGGAAAAGCGACGGTTCGGTTCTTGCGCGGACGACCTTCGCCCGCCCGCACGCCGGCGTCACGAGTCTTGCGGACGGCACCATTCGTAAGGATACCGCGTGAACACCGCCCATGCTCCGCACGCGGAGCTCACAACTGGAGTGCGCATGAGCCGACACGCCCTGTCCCAATCGACGCCCGCGCGCGGCGTCGCCGCACCGCGTCGAGTGCTCATTGTCGGCGGCGTGGCGGGCGGCGCCTCGTGCGCCGCCCGTCTCCGGCGCCTGGACGAGTCCGTCGAGATCGTCGTGTTCGAGCGCGGCCCCCACGTCTCGTTTGCAAACTGCGGGCTACCCTACTACGTCGGCAACGTCATCGCCGACGAGCGTTCCCTGCTCGTCGCGTCGCGCGAGATGTTCCGAACCCGCTTCAATGTCGACGTCCGGACGGAGACCGAAGTCACGCACATCGATCGCCGCCGGCGCCTCATCTCCGTGCGCGACGGCCGCAGCGGAAACGAGGGTGTGGAACGGTACGACGCGCTGGTGCTGTCCCCCGGCGCGGCGCCCGTCCGTCCGCCGCTTCCGGGCGTGGATCTGCCCGGCGTCTTCGCGGTGCGCACCATCCCCGACACCCGGCGAATCCGATCCTGGATCGCCGAGCAGCAGGCGACGCGCGCGGTGGTGGTCGGGGGCGGATTCATCGGCTTGGAGATGGTGGAAAACCTGGTCCAGCGCACGCTGGCCGTGACGGTGCTGGAGAAGCTTCCCCAGCTGATGCCCCCGCTCGACCCGGAGATGGCCACGGCTCTCAGCGAGCACCTGGGCGCGAGGGGTGTGCGGCTTCACCTGGGGGACGGACTCGCGCAAATCGAAGCGGGGGATGGGGGCGACCTCATCGTCGTGGCCGAGAGCGGCGCCCGGTTGCCCGCAGATCTCGTCATTCTCGCCATCGGCGTAAAACCCGAGACCGCGTTGGCCAAGACGGCCGGGCTTCCCCTCGGACCCCGTGGGGGGATTGTCGTGGATGCCCAGATGCGGACCGCCGATCCGCACATCTGGGCCGTGGGCGACGCCGTCGAAGTGCCCGACATCCTCACGGGCCAGGAGACCGTGCTGCCGCTGGCGGGACCGGCCAATCGGCAAGGTCGGGTGGCCGCCGAGGCGATTGCCGGGCGGGCGACGCGATTTCGCGGTGTCCAGGCCACCGCGGTGGTGGGCGTCCTGGGGCTCACCGTCGCCTCCACGGGGGCCAGCGAAAAGGGCCTCCGGCGGGCCGGCGTCGAACAGTTCGAAAAGGTGTATCTCCACCCGGGACACCACGCGGGGTATTATCCGGGCGCGCAGCCGATCCACCTCAAGCTTCTGTTTTCGGTGCCTGACGGACGCATCCTCGGCGCGCAGGCGGTAGGGGCCGCGGGTGTGGAGAAACGCATTGACGTCATCGCGACGGCCATGCAATTCCGTGGCACGGTCCACGATCTCGCCGAGGCCGAGTTGTGCTATGCGCCGCAGTACGGGGCCGCGAAAGATCCGGTGAACGTCGCCGGCATGCTTGCCGCGAACGTCCTCGCGGGAGACATGCCGGTGGCGGCGTGGTCGGGGCTTGCCCGCACCGATGCGGTGGTGCTCGACGTGCGCGAGCCGGACGAGTTCGCCGCCGGACACATTCCGCGGGCCATCAACCTGCCGCTCTCCCAGCTGCGCTCCCGGTACGGCGAGCTGCCCCCGGATCGCGAGCTGTACGTCTGCTGCGAGGTGGGACAGCGCGCGTACTACGCCATCCGCTTCTTGACGCAGCGCGGCTATCGGGCGCGCAACTTGTCCGGGGGCTACACGACGTACAAGGCGCTCAGGGCTTCCGGTCTGACGCCCTGACGGAAACGCCGCGAAGCGGCGGCCACCCCAGGCCCGCCGGGTGCGGCGGTCGCGTCCTCCCCGGTTACGCGAACGCGTATTCCACGGCCGCTTCGGCGTGAATCCGTGTGGTGTCGAAGAGGGGAACCGGGCTATCCTCGGCGTGAACGAGCAGCCCGATCTCCGTGCAGCCCAAAATCACGCCTTCCGCCCCCTGCCGCACCAGATTTTCTATGATCCCCACGTACCGGGCTTTGGATTGCGGCCGGACCTTGCCCACCACCAGCTCATCATAGATGATCCGGTGGATCGCCTGCCGCGCACCGGCATCCGGGATCTTGACGTTCAAGCCGTATGTGTTCGACAGCCTGCTCGTGTAGAAGTCTTCCTCCATCGTGAAGCGCGTTCCCAATAACCCGACCGTCCGGATTCCGGACGCGCGTACCCGCTGGGCCGCGGCATCCGCGATATGGAGAAGCGGAATGCTGACGCCGGCTTGGATTTCCTCGGCCACCTTGTGCATGGTGTTGGTGCACAGGACCAGAACCTCCGCCCCGCCGGATTCCAGCGCCGCCGCCGCGGCAGTCAGCATCCGGGCGGCGTCCTCCCATCGCCCGTGATGCTGCAAGCGTTCGATCTCGGCGAAATCCACCGAAACCATCAGACTCTTCGCCGAATGAAGCCCGCCGAGTCGCGCGCGGGTCGCTTCGTTGATGAGACGGTAGTACTCGATCGAGGATTCCCAGCTCATCCCGCCTATGAGACCAATGACTTTCACGGCGCCTCCCTGCGCCTCACGCGGAGCGCACCATGACCGACAGAAGATCGGGAACGGCAAGACGCGGAGAACGCCGCGCCGCGGCATTCGCAACCGGGGCAACCCCGGACCCCGAAAGTTCTACCCGAGCAGCAGGCCGAGGGCTCCAGCCGCGACGATGACCAGAGACGTATCCGCTTTGAACCGCACGATGGCAACCAGACACGCCAGCGCCAGGAGGCTGGTCCAGATGTTCACAACCGACGCCTTCGCGATGACAAAGCCCGCCGCCAGAATCATCCCGACGACGGCCGGCCCGACGCCCCGCAGGATGGCGCGGACCCGAAGGTTCGTCTTGAGTCGGTGCAGGTGGTACGCGGCGGCAATGCTGTAGAAGAACGTGGGCAACGAGATCGCCCCCATCGCAAGCACTGCACCCGCCAGACCCGCCACCTTGTATCCGATGAAGACCGAGGAGATGACGATCGGCCCGGGAGTGATCTGCCCCATGGCGATGGCATCCACAAACTCCCGCTGGGTGAGCCACCCGAAGGTCCTGACGGCGTCCTGCTCGATGAAGGGGATCATGACCATCCCGCCGCCGAAGGTAAAGGCCCCGATCTTCAAAAAGGTGAAGAACAAGTCCAACATCAGCGCCCATCCCCTTTCCCTTGGCCTGAACCCCCCCGCGGCGGGGCGGGCGGGAAGTCTGAGGGTTTCCGGAAAAGCACAAGCCCGGCCAGCCCGGCCAGGATGACCAGCAGGACCACATTGATCCGGAGCAGCAGCAGGCCCAACAGCGCGCCCAGCAAGAGGCAGGCCGTCCGGACGTCCTTGAAGTGGGGTCGCCCCATCCGCCACGCCGCCGCAGCGATGACCGCCACCACTCCGGCGCCCAGCCCTTTGAAGAGCCCGATGAACTGCGGAACCCCCCCATACCGCCTGTAGACCAGGGTCAGGGCCAGCATCAGCAGAAAGGACGGAAGGATGAACGCGAACCACGAGACGAGGGCGCCGGACCACCCCCTGAGTCGATAGCCCATGTGGGTGATCGCATCCACGGCGATGGGGCCGGGCATGATCTGCCCCACCATCACCGCTTCGTCGAACTCCTCCTGACTGACCCAGCGGCGCTTCTCCAGGTATTCCGTGTGGAGGAGGGCCAGCATGGGCATCGCCCCGCCGAATCCCGTCGCCCCCACCTTGAGCAGAACCCCCGCAAGGTGAAGCAGCCCGACCCGTGGGGCTTCGCCGGTAGGACCCTCCCTGGGATCATCCATGCTGCGCAGACCTCCTTCCCCGTGCCCGAGCGCCGGTGAAGCGCACACCCCTTTTTTTGACGGTCCCGCATCCAGCCATCAGCATATTCGCGAGCCCCAAAATGATCAAGCCCATGAATGGCGTTGCGGACATGTCGCGCCTTCCGAGAGCCCGCGCCGGCGGGATGCGACCGCGGGCCGGTGGCACGCGCGCGTCACGTTTTCCGGCACTCCCCGCATGACCCCGCCCGGTATCTGTGGTATTACTTTCACCATCCGAATCGCGTATTGGTCGCTATGGTCACATACTTGAAATATCTTCATGGGGAATCGGGTGAGGTGCCTGGAATTCCTACGAACCGTTTTGGCGCTTTGTGGACCCAAATCTAAAGACGATCAGGATCAGCAGGTCTGGCGGGAGTGGCGTCATGAGAACCTTCCGAATGGGCAAGGCGATCTGGACGGCAGCCGTGGTCACATGCCTCCTCCCTGTGGCCGGGGCCGTGCAGGCCGGCGAGTCTTTGACCTCCGAACTCAGGTTGTCCGACGCTGTGCAGACCGCTCTGGAGAAACATCCCGCCCTGCGAGCCGCAGGATACCAGGCCGAAGCCGCGGCCTCCGGCGTGCGGCAGGCGCGGGCCGGGTTTTTTCCGCGGGTGGATTTCTCCGAAGGTTTCTCGCGGAGCGACAACCCCGTGTACGCCTTTGGCTCTCTGCTCAACCAGGGCCGCTTCACCGCCGCCGATTTCGCCGTCGACAAACTCAATCATCCGGATCCGATTACCAACTGGCGGACCAACCTGAGCGGCAGTGTGCCGCTCTTCCTCGGCGGCCGGACGGTCCTCGGCTACCAGCAGGCCCAGCTTGGGCACAGCGCTGCGGAACAGGGACGGCTGCGCGCAGAGCAAGAGGTCATCTTCGGCGTGGTCCGCGCCTACGCCGCCGTCCTCCTCTCGCGTGAAGCGCTGTCCACCGTGCAGGCTGCCGTGCGCACGGCGGAGGCCAACCTGGCCGCCGCCGAGGCGCGCTACGAGGCGGGTCTTGTGGTGGCCTCGGACGCGCTGGCCGCACGCGTGAGGCTGGGGCGCCTCCGCGAAGAGGCCATCGCCGCGGCGAATCAGGTGCGGCTGTCGCAGGCGGCCCTCAACGAGGCCATGGGGCTTCCCCTCGATCGGGCGCACAAGCTCACCGGCCGGCTGGATCTCCCGCCGGAGCTGTCCGAACCGCTGGAGGCTCTGGAAGCGTCGGCGAGAACGCAGCGTCCCGACTATCGCCAGCTCGACCTGGAGGTCCAGCGTCTCGAAAAGGATGTGCTTCGCAGCAAGGGCGCGCTGCTGCCGACGATGCACTTGACGGGAAATTATGAGATCAACAACTACCGGTTCGCGTCGAACGGCCAGGACAGCTGGTCCGTGGGCGTGGTCCTGAGCCTGAACCTCTTCAACGGGGGCGGGGATCACGCCCGGATCGCGGAGGCCCAGGCGAACCACCGGAGGGCCGTCGCCCAGCGCGAACGGATGGCGAACGCCATCGGCCTCGAGGTGCACGACGCCTTCCTGGCGCACCAGACCGCCCGGGAACGGGTCGGGGTGGCGCGCGAGGCCGTGGCGCAGGCGGAGGAAAGCCTGCGCATCGTGCAGGACCGGTACGATGCCGGTCTGACGACGATCGTCGAGCTCCTGGACAGCGAGACGGCCCTGACGGCCGCCCGCACGAATCTCACCCGGACGCTGTACGACGCGACGGTGAGTCAGGCCCGCCTGGATCTCAGCCTGGGCCGCCTCGACCGCGCGAGGTTCTGAGCCATGACCACCCCGCAACGCACTCTCCTCGGTCTTGCCCTTGTCGCGTTGCCCCTGCTGGCGTGCGGGAGAGAACCCGCCCGACAGGAGAAAGCCGTCGAGCCGCCGGTCGTGCGCGGTGTGACCATCGGCACCGTGTCCGAGTCCGCCCTGGATGAAGTCGTCGAGGTGACCGGCACGGTCCGATCCCGAACGGTCACGACGCTCTCCAGCAAGATCGTCGGCCGGATTCTCGCGCTTCACGCCTCCGAAGGCAGCGCCGTAAAAGCCGGGCAGATCTTGATCGAGCTGGACGATCAGGACATCGCGGCGCAGACCCGCCGCGCCGAGGCCGGCCTGCGCGAGGCGGAAGCGGCCATGGACGAGGTGGACCGCGCCGTCGCCGCCTCGGCGGCAGCCCAGACCGCCGCCGAGGCGCAGCGCGACCTGGCGGCGTCCACGCTGGCCCGCTATCAGCGCCTCCTGGACCGCAAATCCGTGGCGCCACAGGAGTACGACCAGGTGGCCGCCCAGCAGAAAGCGGCCGTGGCCGCCGTCGAGCGCGCGATCGCGGAGGGTCAGGCCGTCCAGGCTCGACGCGCACAGGTCCAGGCCCGGATGGAATCCGCGCGCGCCGAGATCGCCGGCACGCAGGTCATGCGCGGCTACGCGAAGATCACCGCGCCGTTCGACGGAGTCGTGACCGTCAAGCACACGGACGTGGGAGGACTGGCGGCGCCGGGTGTGCCGATCCTCACCCTGGAGGACAATCGCCGCTACTGGCTGGAAATTGCTGTGCCCGACTCTCAGGTTCGGGGGCTCACGCTCCGGCAGTCGCTGCAGGTCTCGGTCGAGGCGGCTGCGTTCTCCGGGGCGGCGTCCATCGGCGAGATCCTCCCCGCCGCGGACGCCGCCACGCGCACGACCCTGGTCCGGCTGGACTTGCCCGCAAAGCGCGGTGTACGCGCGGGGCTCTTCGGGCGGGCGGCGATTCCCGTCGGGCGCCGGCAGGCGATCCAGGTCACCCGACAAGCCGTCGTCGAGCGCGGCCAGCTCCAGGGGGTCTACGTGGTGGGCCAGGACGGCATCGCCCGCTTCCGGCTGATCCGGACGGGAGCGACACGGAAGGATGGGGTCGAGGTCCTGTCCGGCCTGGCCAGCGGCGAGCAGATCGTTCTCGCCGGCGTCGAGCGGGTCAGCGACGGCGTCCGGATTCAGAGATGACGAGCGCGTGTTCGGCCGTTCGAGGGTTCGGCGGTTCCGCGGTACTGTCGAACCATCGAACCGTCGAAGCGTCGAACGGCCGAACCGCCGAACCTGTACTCCTACATGACGGCACAACACCATGACCGGTACCACGCCACATCCGCCGATCCGAGACAACTCTGAACCCTACACCGGGCCGTTGGGCATGGCCGGGCGCATGGCGCAAGCCTTCATCGACTCGCGCCTGACGCCGCTCCTCGTCGTCGCCTCGCTGCTGCTGGGCGTCTTCTCCATCGTGGCCACGCCGCGCGAGGAAGAGCCGCAGATCATCGTGCCGATGATGGACGTCTTCGTCCAGATGCCCGGCGCCGGCGCGAAGGAGATCGAGGAGCGCGTCACCATCCCCATGGAAAAGAAGCTGATGGAGATTCCCGGTGTGGAGTACGTGTACTCCACGAGCAGTCCGGGTCTCAGCTTCGCCATCGTGCGCTTCAAGGTGGGCGAGGACGAAGAGAAGAGCATCGTCAAGCTGTACAACAAGATGTACGCCAACTTCGACCTCATCCCGCCGGGCGCCTCGACACCCCTCATCAAGCCTCGCTCCATCGACGACGTGCCGATTCTCGCATTGACGCTCTGGAGCCATCGCGTGGACGGCTACACTCTGCGCCGGATCGCGGCACAGCTCGACGATCAGATCAAGGACATCCCCGACGTGTCCGAGACCCGCCTCATCGGTGGGGAGCGTCGGCAGGTCCGGATCCTCCTCGACCCCGTGCGGCTGGCCGCATACCGTCTTGCGCCGGCAACGGTGGCGGCCGCCCTCACCGCCACCAACCGCGAAATACGGGCCGGCAGCTTCAGCCGGGATAACCGGGAGATCCTGGTGGACGCCGCGCGCTTCCTGGATCGCGCCGACGAGATCGGGCGCGTGGTGATCGGGGCGGCGGACGGGCGACCGGTGTACCTTCGCGACGTGGCCCGCATCGTCGACGGGCCCGAGGAGCCCCGCTCGTACGTCCTCTTCGGGGTCGGCGCGGGCGCCCGCCACGCCGCCGAAGCCGCCGCCCGCCCCGCCGGACAGGACTACCCCGCCGTCACGATCTCCGTCGCCAAGCGGAAGGGCACCAACGCCATCGTCATCGCCGACCAGGTCCTGGCCAAGGTCGAATCCCTGAAGGGCGTCCTCATCCCGCGCGAGGTCCAGCTCGCCGTGACCCGGAACTACGGCGAGACGGCCCAGGAGAAGTCCAACGAGCTCCTAAAGCACCTGTTCCTGGCCACGGTCTCGGTGGGCATCCTGATCGCCCTCTTTCTCGGTTGGCGCTCCGCCGTCGTGGTCCTGATCGCCGTGCCGGTGACCCTGGCGCTCACGCTGCTGCTCTATTATCTCTACGGGTACACGCTGAATCGCGTCACCCTCTTCGCGCTGATCTTCTCCATCGGTATCCTGGTGGACGACGCCATCGTGGTGGTGGAGAACATCGCACGCCATTTCCACCTGCCCGAGAACCGGGGCAGGCCGCTGATCCGCGTGGCCGTCGAGGCCGTCGCCGAGGTCGGCAACCCCACCGTTCTCGCCACCTGGGGCGTCATTGCGGCCATCCTCCCCATGGCCTTTGTGGGCGGCCTGATGGGTCCCTACATGCGGCCCATCCCCGTCGGGGCCTCGGTGGCCATGCTCTTCTCGCTCTTCATCGCCTTCGTCATTTCTCCCTGGGCCGCCTACCGGATGCTGAGAGGGGAAAAACCCGCACCGCACACGGCAGGACGCGAAGATTGGACCACCCGGCTGTACCGAGCGATGATGACACCCTTGATCCGGTCCGCCTGGAGGCGCTGGGCGTTTCTGGTCGGCGTCGCGGGGCTTCTGGGAGGAGCGGCCTCGCTGGTCTACGTCGGCTTCGTCCACGTCAAAATGCTGCCCTTCGACAACAAGAGCGAGTTCCAGATCATCGTGGACATGCCCGAAGGGACCACCTTGGAGCAGACCGCGCGCGTCACACGGGAGATCGGACAGTACGTGGCGACGGTGCCCGAGGTGACGGATTATCAGATGTACGTGGGGTCCTCCTCACCGTACAATTTCAACGGCCTGGTCCGGCACTACTTTCTGCGTCAGGCGCCGCACCAAGCCGACCTTCAGGTCAACCTCCTCCCCAAGGAAGAGCGCCGCGCGCAGAGCCACGACATCGCCAAGCGCGTCCGCCCCGGCGTCCAGGCCATCGCCGCCCGCTACGGCGCCCGCGCGAAAGTGTCCGAGGTCCCGCCGGGTCCGCCGGTTCTCCAGACGCTCGTCGCCGAGGTCTATGGACCGGACTATGCGCGGCAAATCGCTGTGGCACGGGACGTCAAGACGATCTTCGCCCGGACCCCGGGTGTGGTGGATGTGGACTGGTATGTGGAGGATCCGCAGCCCCGCGTCCGCCTGGTGGTGGACCGCGAGAAGGCCGCGCTGAACGGCGTCACGGTGGATCAGGTAGTCCAGACGCTGCGCATGGCTGTCGGGGGAGCGGAGCTGGGCCTGGCGCACATGGAGCGGGAGAAAGAGGACGTCCCCCTCCTCCTTCGGCTGCCCCGGGACGAGCGCTCCGGGGTGACCCCGCTCACGGAATTGCGCGTGGCCGGATCGGGCGGACGCCTGGTGCCGCTGCGCGAGATCGTCCGCGCCGAGCAAGGTCACGAAGGTCACAGCATCTACCGGAAGAACATGAAGCGCGTCGTGTACGTGACGGGCGACGTGGCGGGAGGCGAGGAGAGCCCGGTCTATGCCATCTTCCAGATGAACCGGGCCCTGGATGCCATGCGCCTGCCCCAGGGGTACACGCTGGCGCGCTACAATGCCGCGCAACCCTTCCGCACGGACACGCTGAGCATGAAGTGGGACGGCGAGTGGCATATCACCCTCGAGGTGTTCCGCGACCTGGGGCTCGCGTTCGGCGCGGTCCTCGTCCTGATCTACGTGCTGGTGGTCGGCTGGTTCCGGAACTTCGTCACGCCCCTCACGATCATGGCGCCGATCCCCCTGACGCTGGTCGGCATCTTGCCGGCCCACGGCTTGATGGGCGCCTTCTTCACGGCGACCTCCATGATCGGGTTCATCGCCGGGGCGGGCATCATTGTGCGGAATTCCATCATCCTCGTGGATTTCATCGAACTGCGGATCGCGCAGGGGATGCCGCTGGAGGAAGCGGTCGTGGACGCCGGCGCGGTGCGCTTTCGCCCCATGCTGCTCACCGCGGCCGCCGTCGTCGTGGGCGCGTTCGTCATCCTGTTCGACCCGATCTTCCAGGGTCTGGCCATCTCGCTGATGGCGGGCGAGGTGGCCTCGACCCTGCTCAGCCGGATGGCGGTTCCGGTGCTATACTACATGGAGAAGCGGCACGAGGCCGCCGCGCATGGCGCGGCGGCGGGGAATTGAAAATGAAAAACCGACAACCGAGAATGTTGGTTCGCGTCCTCGGTACGACACATTGATCGGTTGTCGGTTGTCAGTTGTCGGTGTTTCATTGGCTCGGAGAGGAGACGGATCGTGGACACTATCGGAACCATTCTGCTGGTTGTCGGCATCTGGCTCGTTTTGCAGTTCATCATGCGCAAGGCCGGTTTGCCCACCTGAGGCGTCGCCACCGGGTGCTCGTCGAGCACCGAGGAACCGGCGCCCAAGTCCGACCAGCAACAGAAGCGCGTGGGGCAAACAAACAGCGCTCAGCGATCAGCGGCGAGCTTCGGGGCCAAGCTGAAAGCTGACCGCTGAAAGCTGTTCGCCTGTGGAGACAGACCCATGTCGCTCGAACGATGGATTCGACTGATTGCCGGAACATTCATCTTGACGAGTCTGGCGCTGAGCCAGGTTCACAGCGTATACTGGCTCTGGTTCACCGCCTTTGTCGGGGCGAACCTCTTCCAGTCCGCCTTGACGCGGTGGTGCCTTATGGAGGATATTCTGCGAAAGCTCGGGGTGCGCGAAGGCCGCGGATGACGCCGCAGGCGGCGGCGACCGCAGCTCAGCCGTGCTGCGATGGCGGTGTGGCGTCGCGGGGTTCCGGAGCGCCCGTCTAACCCCGGCCGGAGGCTGCCATGACAACGACACTCACGGTCCTCGTCGAGAACACGGTCCCGGGCAAGGCCGACGGTCTGATGGGGGAGCACGGGTTGTCGGTGTTTCTGGAGCGGCCGGACCGCCGGATCCTCTTCGACACGGGCGCCGGCGCCGCTCTCCTCCACAACGCGTCGCTTCTCGGGAAAGACCTGCGGAGCGTGGATGCCGTCGTGCTGAGTCACGGGCACAAAGACCACACGGGAGGCCTTGCCGCCGCCTTGGGCGCGATTGGGAAGCCGGTCCCGGTTTACGCGCACCCGGAAATATTCGCGGACCGCTTCGGGAAGCGAGCCGATGGGACGCTCCGGTATGCCGGATGCCCCTTCAAGCGCGAGGCGCTGGAGGGTATGGGGGCCACTTTCCACCTTTCGCCCGCTTTCCGCGAGATCGCACCGGGCGTCCACGTGACCGGCGAGGTGCCGCGGCGGAGTGCGTACGAGACAGGCGACGCGAACCTCTTTGTGCCGCGCGGCGACCAACTCGAACCCGACCCATTCCAGGACGATCTCTCCATGGTCGTCGAGGGACGGGGCGGCTTGACCCTCATCCTGGGATGCTGCCACTCCGGGCTCATCAACACCCTCGACCACGTGCGCGAACGGATGCCCGGAAAACCCATCCACACCGTCATCGGCGGCACGCACCTCGGTTTTGCACCCGAGGAACAATTGCGTCAGACCATCGCCACGCTCAGAGCGCGACAGGTGCAGCGCCTCGGGCTCTCCCACTGCACGGGTCTGCCGGCCGGCGCGCGTCTCGCGGCGGAGTTCGGCGACGCCGTCGCATTCTGCAACGTCGGGTACTCGCTGGCACTCGACTGAGCGAGAACGTTTTCACCGCGGGGTGCACAAGAAACACAAGCGTGTGCCTCCGGTGGCAGCACGGCCTTGGGCCGTACGTCTGGGTGGACACGTACCCGCGGTCTTGATAGGGCTCACCCGTCTTGTCTTTGCACCACGGTCGGCGCCACGGCGGGCCGCCAGGCCCGATGACATACCCTGAAAGCCGCCCGGCATCCGGGCCGGAACGGCAGCGCTGCACCGAAGGAAGGGGGAGACGCCATGGCCGAGACAATCCGAGTCGTTGACTACTTCTACACCGAGGTCCCCGACAAAGCCGGCGAGGCCGCCCGGATCCTGGGTCAGCTCCGCGACGCCGGCGTGTACCTGCTCGTCTTCTCGGGATTCCCCAAAGGCCGCCGGGCGCAGTTGGACTTCGTGGCCCCCGACACGGCCGCGTTCAAGGCGGCTGCCAGGAAAGCCAAACTGAAGCTCGTCGGACCGAAGAAGGCGTTCGTGATCTACGGCGACGATCGCGTCGGCGTCGGAGCCGAGCTGCTCGGCAAGCTGGCCGAGGCGAAGATCAACGTCACGGCCACCCAGGCGATCGTCGCGGGGGCCGACCGGTTCGGGATGATCCTCTGGGTCGAGGCGCGGGATGTGAAGAAGGCGGCCAAGGTCCTCGGGGCGGCCTAGCAACGGACGTGCGTCCATCGAAAAATGCCAAACCGACGACCGACGGCCGTCCCATGGGCGGCCGTATCGAATCGGGCGGTTTGAAATTGTCGGGGGTCGGTTTTCAATCGGCTTGAGTCACCGCTGCCAAACAAACGGGGAGGGGCTCCAGCGCGGGACCCCTCCCTTCGTTTGTGGGCCTGGCCCACCGAGGAGAGCCACTCCATGATCCGGTCCGCCCTTGCCGTCACCAAGGTCACGCCGATCGCATCGCGCGGGATGGTCGTCGCCGCGCACCCCCTCGGCGCCGAGGTGGGCGCTGCGATCCTGAAGCGCGGCGGCAACGCGGTGGACGCCGCGGTCGCGACCGCCTTCGCCATGACCGTGGTAGAACCGTTCATGTCCACCATCGCCGGCGGGGGCACGATGCTGGTGCATCTCGCCAAGCGGGGCGAGACGATCGCGCTGGACTTCAACGTCCAGGCCCCGGCCGCGTGCCATGAGTCGGTGTACCCATTGGAGGACGGGTTGGGCGTCGGTTTGTTCACCTGGCGAAAGGTCACCGGCGACGCCAACCTGTATGGGCACAGGTCGGTGGCCGTGCCGGGCTCGGTGGCGGGGCTCGCGCTGGCGCTGGAGCGGTACGGGACCATGGACTGGGCCGACGTGCTGGCGCCCGCCGTCGCCCTGGCCCGCCGGGGTATGGAGCCCGACTGGTACGTGGCCCTGACCATGGCGGTCCACGCGCCGGAGATTGCCGCATTTCCCGAGACCGCGCGCACCTATCTCCGGCACGGCCACTATATCCACCGCCCTCCCACCCTGGAGCCGGGCGACCGCATGACATACCCCGCCCTGGCCGGCACTCTGGAGTTGCTGGCCACGGAGGGCCCGCGGGCCTTTTACCGCGGCGCCATCGCAGACGCCATCGAGGCGGAGATGCGGGCCGGCGGCGGTTTCCTGACCAAGGCGGATCTGGCGGCCTACACCGTAAAGACGCACGCGCCGCTCATGGGTCGATACCGGAACCTGGAGCTGGCATTCTCCCCCTGGGCGACCGGTGGGATCACGGCCCTGGAAACCCTGAACATCCTCGCGGCGTTTCCATCCGATCAGGTCGGATGCGACTCGGCGTATGGCCTCCACCTCCGGGCCGAGGCGGTGCGATACGCCTTCCAGGACCGGTTGGCATACCTGGGGGATCCAGAGCGGGTGGGGGCGCCCTGGGGTGCCCTGGCGTCGACCGCCTACGGCGAGGCCGTGGCCGGCTGCCTCCGGCGGCGCGGGCCGCGGTCGACAAAGCCTGGGCCCGATCCGTGGCGCTTCGAGACCAAGGCACGCCGCGCGGTCGATCCCGGCACCGCGGCCGGCCCCGGCGGGGATTGCACGACACACATCGGCGCCGTGGACCGGCAGCGCAACCTGGTATCGCTCACGCACACCGCGGTGTCCCTCTTCGGGTCCCGGGTCGTGGTTCCCGCCACGGGCATTCTGCTGTCCAACGGGATGATCTGGTTCGACCCGGAGCCGGGCAAACCCAACTCCATCGCCCCCGGCAAGCGCGCGCTGGTGAACATGGTCCCCGTCCTGGCATTCCGGCGGGGCGAGCCCTATCTCACCCTCGGCGCCCCCGGCGGTCGCAAGATCGTCTCGGCCATCCCGCAGGTCCTGTCCAACATGGCGGACATGCGGCTCGGGCCTCAGCCAGCCGTCGAGGCGCCCCGGCTGCACACGGAGGGCGGCGATCTCTGGGTGGATGATCGCGTCGGCGCCAAGACCCTTGCCGCACTGGCCAGGATGGGGCATCCGGTGGTGGCCCGGAACGAGAACCTCTCGACACTGTTCTTCGCTCGACCCGTGGCCATCCGGGTGACCAGAGAGGGATTGGAGGCCGGAGTCGATCACCTGCGCGCATCGGCGGCGGCCGGTTTTTGAGACGGTCCGCGGGCGCCGCCGTCTTCGACGATTGCGCGCGAGACATGATGAGGAGACGCCGGCGGCGGATGCGGTCCCCGTCGGACATAACGTTGCGGTGCGATTCCAGGGGACGCGAATCTAGGGGACGTCCATAAAAATATAAATTGCAAACGAATTTTATATTTTTATGGACGTCCTCTATGCTTCGGTGGACCGGAGCATCCTCGCGGATGATCCGCGAGGCGACGGAGGTGCGCCGCGCGTGTTCTTACGCGCCCGACTTCCAGCGCGCCAGCTTCTCCCGGAGGCGCTGCTGCTGCGTGTCGCGATCGATGATGAAGCGCTCGTGCGTTCCCTCGCCGATCTTGTCCAGTTCGTCGAACGCCTCGAACGTAAAGGCCAGGCGCCGGCGGTCGATCTCGACGAGCGCGCACCTGGCGGATACGCGCATCCCGACCGGCGTCGCGGCCAGGTGCCGGACGTCCACCCGCGTGCCGACGGTCTCCTGACCGTCTTTCAGAAACGGTCGCACGCCCTCCAGGGCGCACATCTCGATGAAGCGCACCAGCTCGGGTGTGGAGAACACCGCAACCCCTTCGCCTGCCAGATGCTTGGCCGACAGCGCGTCGGTGACCGTGATCGTTTTTTCGAATGTCATGCCCGCTTGCAGCGTCTCTGCCATGGCCGCGCGTGCCTCCTTGACCTCGGGTACCCGGTGGAACTGAAAGCGCACCGCCTCGAAGAGCTCGGCGCGGCCGTTACCATATCAAAGCCACCGTGCTTCGTCCACGCCCATGCGGCGCACGGCCACCGGCGACGTGCGTTTGCGGCGTCCGGCGAGCTGAGCGCCTGGCGGTGCCCCGCCGGCCTCTCTCGTCCACCAGCCGAGCGTGTGCGGTCGCCGATTGACCTCGCCGCAAGGCTCCAGTATAGTTCCGGCCGACCCGACACCGACGCATCGCTCACCGGAGGCCCCCATGAGCCCCCTCTCCCACCGGGATCGCGTCCTCGCCGTACTCAATCACGAGACGCCGGATCGCCCGCCCATCGATCTCGGCGGCTGCCCTGCCAGCGGCATCAACCTGTACGCGTACAAGCGGCTCAACGACTACCTCGGGCTGCAGGGGCCGGTGCGGGTGCAGGCGGAGCGTTCCCTCCTGGCCTGGCCGGACGAGCCGCTCCTGCAGCGATTCGACGCGGACCTCCGTCTGGTCGTGGCCTGCACAGCGGAAGACGCGCGAAGCCGCGGCACGTTCGACGAGGCGGCGTACGAGCGCGCGGCGGAGTACACCGACGCGTGGGGTGTCGTCCGCAGGCGCCCGCCGCGCGGCCACTATTACGTGAGCCACTCCCCGTTCGAGAAAGAGGAGCTGACGCTGGCGGAGCTGGACGCCCATTCGTGGCCGTCGCCGAAGCCGACGGACGCCGCCGGCTTGCGCCGGGAAGCGGAACGTCTGCGCCGGGAGAGCGATTGCGCCCTGGTGGTGCATGTCCCCGGGAGGATCTTCTCGCTCGGCCAGTTCATGTGCGGCTTCGAGAACTGGCTGGTGCAGTTGAAAGTCAACCCCGAATTCTGCGAGGCGCTGCTCGACCGGGCGCTGGAGATCCAGCTCGCCATGGCCGAGGAGACGCTGCGGGCCGTCGGGAGCAACGTGGACATCCTCTACCTGGCCGACGATTACGGCATCCAGACCGGCCCGCTGATCTCCCCGGCGCTCTTCCGCGCCATCTTCAAGCCGCGCATGGCGCGGTTGATCCGGTTTCTACGAGAGCGCTCCTCGGCCGCGATCGCCTTTCACAGCTGCGGCTCCGTGTACGCGCTGATCCCGGACTTCATCGAGATCGGCGTCCAGGTCCTGAATCCGGTCCAGGTGGCCGCCGCGGACATGGACACCGCGCGGCTCAAGCGGGAGTTCGGAAAGCACCTCGTGTTCTGGGGCGCCGTCGACACCCAACGGGTCCTGCCCAAGGGCACGCCGGACGATGTGCGGGCCGAAGTCGGCCGTCGCGTCAGGGATCTGAGCCCCGGCTACATTCCCGCGGCGGTCCACAACATCCAGGCCGAGGTCCCACCACGGAACATCGTGGCCATGTTCGACACGCTGAAAAACGTCAGACCCGCGTAGTCAAGACGGGCACGGGGCATCCGCAGATGACGCGGGATGCGCAGATTTCACGCGGAACCGCAGAGCCGTTTCGAGAACAGATGCGGCGCGCGTGGAGTGCGGGCCCAGCTCATGCGCCTGGACAGTCGTCGGTTATCGCGGTACAAAAGATCCGGAGTCGAGATCCGTTTCGCCTCCAGGACGCCAAAGCGCCACAGAGCGAGTGTCGGCATTCCCGGGGGAGACCTGATGTGTGCCCGGTCGCGGGCGAACAGCCTGACGTTATCCTCTGTGGTGTCTTGATGCCTCGAGGGCGCAAGGTTTTGCCCACCGAGAATCGCAGGAGCCGGCGGTAATGCGCCTGAACGGCAAGATCGCGATGGTCACGGGGTGCGGCGGTGAGCGCGGCCTGGGCCGCGGTATCGCCCGGCGGCTGGCAGCGGACGGGGTCGACGTGATCCTGACGGATGTGGCGACGCAGGGGACCCGCGTCGTGCCGACCAAGCCGGTGGGCACGTGGGGCGGTCTCCCGGCCGTGGCGGCGGAGATCGTGGCGCTGGGCCGGCGGGCCCTCGCGGCCCCTCTGGACATCCGCTCCGCCCGCCAGATCGACGAAGTCGTCGGCAGGGCGCTGGAGGCGTTCGGTCGGATCGACATCCTCGTGAACAACGCCGCCGCCCCGCCCGGCGCGGACCGCGTCCCGGTCGTGGAGCTTTCGGAAGAAGCCTGGGACGCCGTCCTGGATACGAACCTGAAAGGTACGTTTCTCGTCTCGAAGGCCGTGGCTCGCGTAATGCTCGAAAAACAGATCCGGGGGCGCATCGTGAACATCGCCTCCGACCGCGCCAAGGTGGGCACGACGAATCTCGCGGCCTACTGCTCGTCAAAGTTCGGGCTGGTGGGCTTCACGCAGTGCCTGGCCATGGAGCTCGCGCCGGCGGGAATCACCGTCAACGCGGTCTGCCCCGGCGGGGTGGACTCGGAACGGCTGGACTACCTGGGTCGGCGGCCGGATGGGGTGTACGACGAGCAGATACGGGCGGAGGAGATCCAGCGGCGGGGAGCCCTCAACCCCCTGGGGCGCATGACGACGCCCGAGGATGTCTCCGAGGTTGTCGCGTTCCTGGCGTCTGATGGCGCGGCGTACATTACCGGGCAGGCCATCAACGTCAGCGGCGGCTCCGTTATGCACTAACAGACTGCTGAAAAAGGCCCACCTGCGGCGTGCCGCCTTGCATCTGGACCTTTTTGAGCAGCCTGGGCACGAAAGGCGGACCCCACCTGGAGCCGACACTCGGAGAGACCAACTCACGAAGGACCCACGGAATGCGAGTTCTTCTTTTTGATATTGACGGCACATTGATTTGGGGTCATGGCGTCGGGCACAGGGCGCTCGTCCAGGCGATGCGGGATGTCTTCGGAACGGCCGGCAGGCACGAGGAATACGACTGGCGCGGCAAGACGGACCCGCTGATCGTCACCGACCTGCTGCGGCAAGCAGGGATTCCGGACGACAGGGTTGCGGCGCGACTTCCGGAGTGCTTCGATCGGTATGTGCACCACCTGGAAGACAGCCTGGCGGACGGTCACCGTATCGATGTGCTTCCCGGCGTCGAGAAGCTGCTGTCTGCGCTTGCGGAGCGCCCCGAGGTGCTGATCGGACTCCTCACGGGCAACGTCCAACGAGGAGCCATCGCCAAGCTCCGCCCCACCGGTCTGCTCCCATTTTTCCGCTTCGGCGCGTACGGCTCCGACGATCCGGAGCGGCGACGCCTCCCCTCCATCGCCCGGGAACGCATCCGGATGCTGACGGGGCGGGAGATCCAGTTCGCCGAGATGACCGTCATCGGCGATACACCGCTCGACGTGGATTGCGCCCGGGCCTGCGGGGCGCGGGCCGTGGCCGTGGTGACCGGACAACACTCCATGGCGGAGCTGGCCGCGTGCGAGCCGGATGACCTCTTTCCGAGTTTCGCCGACGTCGAGGCGGCGGTGTGCGCACTGGTTCGGCCCGGACCGCGCCGGTGCGGGTTGGGGTCGGAAACCCCGTGGATCACGGAGGACGCAATCATGGATAAGGACACACGCCGACAGCTGATCGAAAAGTACAAGGACGGGCACCGCGTGGTCACCGAGGCGTTGAAAGGTCTGAAGGAGCGGGATTTCGACCTGCGGCTTCCCGGAAAGTGGTCCATTCGAGAGATCCTCCATCACCTGGCCGACAGCGAGATGGTGGCGTCCGTCCGCCTGCGCCGCCTCGTCGCGGAAGACCGGCCGGGAATTCGCGCGACCGATGTGGGTGGCTACGTGCGGCGGCTCTTCTACGATCGGCCGGCGCAGAGCTCGCTGGATCTGTTCCGGGCGGTCCGCGCCTCCACCGCGGAGATCCTCGACCGCATGACGGATGCGGACTGGGCGCGGGAGGGGGTCCGCAGCGGGACGGGACGCTTCACGGCGGAAAAGTGGCTGGAGGTGTTCTCCCAGCACGCCGACACGCACGCGGACGAAATCCAGCGCACCCGCGCCGCCGCGAAGTGATGTCTATCCGGCATCGGCCCTCGCCGCACGAGGCGAGTCGGACGGCAGCTAACTACTTTTCGCTCAGACGGCTCAAAAAGGTCCAGATGCAAGGCGGCAAGCGAGGCGTACTCGGGTACCCATTCCGATGGGTGGGTACGCCGCAGCATCGCGCGAGTGCGCCAACGCCGGAGATTGGCCTTTTTCAGCAGTCTGACAGGAGTCTACCATGAAAGCCATCCGCGTCCACACCCCGGGCGATCCCGATGTTCTCCGGTACGAGGACACGCCGGATCCGAAGGCGGGGCCGGGACAGGTGCTGCTCCGCGTGCGGGCCGCCGGGGTGAACCCGGTGGATACGTACATCCGCGCCGGCCGCTACGCGCAGATGCCGGCCATGCCCTACATTCCCGGAGGCGATGCCGCCGGCGTCATCGAGGCCGTGGGCAAAGATGTCACAACGTGGAAAGTCGGTGACCGTGTCTACACCGCCGGCGGAAGCGCGCGGCTGCTGAACGGCTGCTACGCGGAACTCGTGGCCCTGGACGCCGATCTGGTCTGTCCCCTGCCGACCCCCCTCTCGTTCGCCCAGGGGGCCGCGGTGGGCGTGAACTATACGACGGCCGCCCGCGCCCTTCACCACAAGGCGCGCGCCGTCCCCGGGGAAACGCTCTTCGTCCACGGCGCCAGCGGCGGCGTCGGGATCGCCGCCGTCCAGCTGGGCCGTGCGCACGGTCTGCGCGTCATCGGCTCGGCGGGGAGCGAGCGAGGCCGCGCGCTGGTCGCCGAGCAGGGCGCGCGGCACGTCCTCGACCACACCCGCCCGGACTATCTGGAGGAGCTCATGCGGCTGACCGACGGGCGGGGCGCCGACGTGATCCTGGAGATGCTGGCCAACGTCAATCTGGCCAAGGACCTGACCGTGGTGGCGAAGTTCGGCCGCGTCGTCGTGATCGGCAACCGCGGCACCATCGAGATCAACCCGCGGGACGCCATGGGCCGCGACGCCACGGTTCTCGGCATGGTGCTCTGGAACGCCGGCGAGCGGGAGCTGGCGTCGCTCCACGCCGCTATCGGGGCCGGTTTGGCCACCGGCGTCCTGAAACCGGTGGTGGGCACGGAACTGCCGCTGCGCGAGGCGGCAAAGGCGCACGTCCAGGTGCTCGCACCGGGGGCATACGGAAAGATCGTCCTGATCCCCTGACAGGCTGCCGGAAGAGGCCCGCCGGCGGGGGCACCCATCCGATCAGGGTGGGTGACGCCGCCTTGCATCCAGGCCTTTTCGAGCGGCATGGACGATCGCGCTGAACTGATACACGCGTCCCGCGATCCGCACGGCCTCAGACGCTCGGCCCGTTGGCCGAGCGTCTGCATCGGGAACTACCGTCATCCTGCACGTTCTCAAAGGATCTTCCGCCCGTGGGCACGCGCATGTGGATCCTTTTCGCTGGGCTCGCGCTCCTGAGCGTTCTTTCTCTTCTCGCCTATCGCGTCATGATCGACGTAAAACCCCGGATGAGTCGTACGGTCGCGGACCGGAGTCGCCGGCCCGAGGTCGAGGCGCTGCAGATCCGGCTCATGGACCATGTGCGGGCCCTTGGCCTCACTATCGGCGAGCGGCATCTGGGGCGCCGACAGGCCCTGCAAGCCGCGGTCGACTATATTCGGGAGACCTGGGCGCGCTACGGCCTCACGGTGTCCGAGGAGCGTTTCGAGGTCGGAGGCCAGCCGGTCGTCAATCTGATCGTGGAGCGGCCGGGCTCGGCCAGGCCCGAGGAGATCCTCGTGGTGGGCGCCCATTACGACACGGCGCCCGGGACACCGGGCGCCAACGACAACGCCACAGGCGTCGCGCTGCTCCTCGAAATGGCCCGCCTTCTGAAAGACGCGCCCGTCGCCAGAACCATTCGGTACGTGGCGTTCGTCAACGAGGAGCCTCCATATTTCTTTTCCGAGGACATGGGCAGCCGCGTGCACGCCCGCGGTGCGCGATCGCGCGGCGAAAACGTCGTCGCCATGTTCTCGCTCGAAACCATCGGATACTACTCGACGACCCCCGGAACGCAGCGCTACCCGTTCCCGCTTGGCCTCTTCTACCCACACACCGGCGACTTTCTCGCGGTGGTGGGCAACCTTCGGTCGCGCGCGCTGGTGGTGGATTTCCTCCGGCACTTCATGGCGGCGACCGACTTTCCCGTCGAGGGGGCCGCGACTTTCCAGTGGGTCCCCGGCATCAACTGGTCCGATCACTGGTCCTTTTGGACAGAGGGCTACCCTGCCGTCATGCTGACGGATACGGCGCCGTTTCGGTATCCCCACTACCACGGCGCCCGCGATCTCCCGGACCAGATCGCCGCGAGGGATTTCGCCCGCGCGTCCCACGGCATCATCGCCGCCGTGCGGGCGCTGGCGGGCGCGCCGAAGGAGTCGCCATGATCCGCCGAGAGGAACCGAGGGGGGAAGGGACCATCCGGCGGGTCGGCAGATTCGTCGTGGGCCAGGGAATCCCCGCGGCGTTCGCGGCGGGTCTGAATATCGGGCAACGGCTTGGCTATCTGACCCTGCTTCCCCTGAACGCGGTCATCGAGAAAGACTACGGGAACTACGCCCTGCTCCTGGGCGCAGGCGGCGCCCTCGTCGGCGGCTGCTGGTCCGCCGTGGTGCGGGCGTTCTCGCGTCAAGATCCGTTTTGACGGCTACGTCACCGATCCAGCCTGTCTCGATCAGCCTCGGCACGAAATCCTTTTCACCACCAGTTCATGGCTTGACTAGGCTGCACGACATGACCCAATATTGTCTCATGGAAAAAGCTACCATTCCCCAGCTCAAAAGCCGGCTGAGCGCATATCTGAAGAAGGTCAAGGCTGGACAGGCCATCCTGATCCTGGACCGTGACCAACCGATTGCGCGCCTGGAGCGCGTGGAACCGGGGACGCATCCGGGTGACCGACTCGTGCGCCTCGAGCGTGCAGGCCTCCTGCGGCGCGCTACACGGCCGGTCTCGGTGGCGAAACTGAGCGGGCGGGCGCCGAAGTCGAGACGAAGCGTCGTCGAGGCTCTCCTGGAGGAACGGCGGGAGGGGCGATGATCTTCTGGGACAGCTCGGCCGTGCGCATTTCGTGTCTAAACCCGACCGTTGCAGCTGAACCGCAGAGTGCGCAGAGCACGCAGAGAACAGCCTTATTGCTCAAGGCCCAACGACATCCGCCTCTTATTCCAAACCGGATCAGTTCTGCCGTGCGTGCCTATCCGTAACTCCCAAAAAGATCTTTCCTCTGTGGCCTCTGCGCGCTCTGCGGTGAAACGTTTGGGTTTCGTTCGTCTGCATAAATACGACGCCCCCGCGAGGCGTTCACCCCGCGGGGGCGTAACGGTCCGGCGAGACCAGGCGGCCGCTACCGCATCCGGCGATTCCGCCACCGCCAGCCGGCCAGGCCGGCCAGGCCGAGCCCGAGCAGGAGCACCGTGGAGGCCTCGGGGACCGGGGCGGGGGTAACGACCTTCGCGTGCAGCGCGAGGGTGAGGTCGCCCAGGCTCCCCAGGAACCCGCCGGCGTTCGTGCCGTAGGGATGGAGGACGAGGCTGTAGTCGAACAGGCCCAGCGTCGCGGTGTCCAGGCCGACCGACAGCCCGCCGAACAGGTCCCCCGCCGCGAGGTCGGCGAAGTCGGTGAAGCCCGCCAGCTGGAAGACGGTGGTCCCGGAGCGCTCGAAGGTCCCGCCCAGGAGATCCGCCGGGCCGGCCACGTCGTTGCGCACGCCCAAGGAGGCCGTGGCGAGGCCGGTCCCCTGGACCAGGTCCCCGAAGTCCAGCGTAAAGGTGCTGCCGCTCTGCGTGAGCGAGAACCCGCCCGCCACTTGCTCGAAGACGGGGCGGGCGTAGTTGTTGACCTGGGCGGCGAGGCTGACGGTCGTATCCGCCAGCGCCAGGTCCGCCAGGTCGGGGTTGTGGCTCTGAAACTGGAGCGTCGCACTGCTGGTGTAGATCCCGGCGGTCGCCGTGGTCAGCCCCACCGTGAGGCTCGCGCTATCCGTCGCCCCCGCGGCGACGCCGGCGCCCAGGTTCCCCGAGGCGGTGAACGGGCCAGGCGCGGAGACGCTCCCCGTGAGGGTGTCGTTCAGCGCCGGCACCGGGGCGCTGTTGGTCACGGCGATGATCTTCTGCGTCACCGTATCCCCGACGTGCACGATGCCGAAGTCGAGGCTGGCGGGCGCGACCGACGCCACCGCTGGCGTGTAGACCTTGCCGCCGAGAGTGACCGTCTGGTTCGCGAGGGCGTAGTCCGTCGCCCCCGTCGTGCCCGCGCCGGTCGAGGCCAGCGCGAGCGTGGCCGTGCCGCCGAAGGTGCCGGCCGTGCCCGTGACCAGCCCGACCCGCAGCGTGCTGGTATCGGTGGCCCCGGCCGCGAGGTTGCCGACGACGCCCGCGGCGGTGAAGCCGGCCGATGCCGTGCTCACGCCCGCCTTCAACTCTTCGGTGTAAATATCCGGCGAGCTGTTGGTAAGGCTGATGCCGGTGCTCGGGCTCGCGTCCCCCACCCGCGCGGCCAGGGTCACGGACGGAGTGTTCACCACCGGGGTGGCCAGCCGATACACGTTCCCGCTCACCTGGACATTCTGCGACGGCAGGTTGGTGATGCCCAGCCCGCTCGTGCCCGTTCCGTCGGACTGGAAGGTGATGGTCGCGACGCCGCTCCGGTTGCCGGCTACCGAGGTATCGAGACCGACCTGGATGCTCATGGTGTTCACCGCCTGCGGGGCCAGGAGGGTGAAGGCCCCGCTGGCGGTCACCCCGCCGGTGGTGCCGTTGGCGGTGGCGTTGAGCTGCTCGGAGAAGCCGTCAGCCGGGACCTCGTTCTTGATCGCCAAGGCGTGGGCGGCCACCGGCGTGCCGATCCGGACGTTGCCGAAGGCAACCGGCTGCGGGGTCTGGATGACCGGGTTGGCCAGACGGTAGACATCGGCCGTGGTGATGAAGCCCGAGACGCCCACGTTCTGATCCGGCAGGGCGGTCGTCCCGAGCCCGCTGGTCCCCGTGCCGTCCGATTGCAGCCGCACGGTCGCGGTCCCGCTCACGGTCCCCGCCGCCGCGGTGTTCAACCCGACCAACATCCTGCTGGTGTCGGTGGCCCCGGCGGCGAGCAGGCTGATCGCGCCGCTCGTGGTGATCCGCGCATCGCTTACGCCCCCGAAGCTCGCGTTGAGCCGCTCCGAGAAGCCGTCGGCGGCCGCGGTGTTGGTGAGGCTGAGCGCCTGGGTGGCCGTGCCACCCACGCGCTGGTTGGCGAGGGTCACCGGCTCCGGCGTGTGGGCGCTGGCCTGCGCCAGCCGGTAGACCTCGGCGTTCATGGTGATGGTCTGGGGGGGTGAGCGGGGTGGGCACCCCGCTGTTGAAGGTCCCGTCCGATCACGCGCCGCCAGCGCAGATAGAGACTGCGACTCCACTTGGATCGCCCGATGCCGGCTTCTGGGTTCAGGCGGTTCTCGCGCGACTCTCACCCGTCCATCGGAAGGAGAGCTCGCGTCGGTTCGCGGCGCAATCTCGAAGGTAGAGATTGATCAGGCTCTGGTAGGGCAGTCCGGTTTTCTCGGCAAGAGCTTTGAAGTACTCCACGGTCTCCCGATCGAGCCGAATCGTCACCGATTGCTTCAACAACTTCACGTAGGGGTTTTTCCGCCCCTTCATCTTCGAGAAGTCGTAATGTGCTCTCATTGGGTCATCTCCAGTAAGCCTCCTCCTCCCGTCGGTTGGCGCGACGGGCGGAGATAATGCGGACGACGAGATCGGCCTCACGATAACAGTGGCACACGACTAGCACTTGCGCCTGAAGACTCATCCCGAGCAGAATGAAGCGGTCCTCGTCCTCAGAATGGTCGGGGTCGTAGTAGACAGTCGCACGCTCGTCATAGAAGGCGGTCTGAGCCTCCTCGAACGTCACACCATGCTTGTGCTGATTCGCAAGGTTCTTGGCCTGATCCCAGACGAAGCGGAGGCCATTCATATGTACATTGTATGTAAGGCTCAAAGCGGTGTCAAGCAACGACTTGTTCGCCAAGCCCCTCCGCCTGCTCTGGGCGATCAAGCCCTTTGTACTTCTTGTGCCGCTTGTGGCTGGCGGGCTTGGTTGCAGGAGGGTCTGGCCCGTGCGATCTGGCCAAACCCTTCGGAATGGACGCTCGGCGGAAGTACAGTAAGTATCCCCCGGCAGAGCCGGGGGCATTATGCGCGCTGGCCCCTCAAAGGGGCCTGACCGCGCGCGCAGGGCCGAGCCATTTGAATATCTGCAGTCCATGCGTGCGGTCCTACAC
>JAKPQH010000164.1 GCA_029580855.1 bacterium
GGGGCCAACCGGAACAAGGTGTATTCCCTAAACTGCTCGCCGGGAGTGGGCACCACCTTCCGCCTGCCCGACGGCTGGGAGATCCAGGATTTTGTGGTCACCGACACGAAGAGCTGGTTCGGCCAGAGCAACGGCACCGTAGGCATTGTCAAGCCGCTGGAGCCGGACAAGGACACCGCGGTGGTTCTCTACACCACCCGCGGCCAGTGCTTCGTCTTCCATCTCAGCTCCCGGCCGGCCGAAGAGGTGGCGGCCCTGGTGGTGGTGGACGTCCACGATCCCAGCTTCTTCCAGAGCCGGGTGGACCAGGAGGCGGCGTCCCTCCTCCAGCAGAAAAGCGCGGTGCTGGAAAAGGACTACCAGGGCCGGCTGGAAAAGGAAACCGGCGAAGCCCGCCGGAAGCTGTTGTTTTCCCTGGAAACCCGATACCGGATCCGGAATGACCAGTTCCTGATCCAGAAGGCGGTGGACGACGGGATCTTCACCTACGTCCTGATGCCCTACGCCCAGGAGCGGCCGGCAGTCTTCGTGGCGGAGCGGGACAAGGAAAAGGAGCTGCAGCCGGTCAAATACGTGGACCTGGGCGAGTACTACCAGATCCACCGGGTCCTGTCCGCGGGCGAGAAATTCTTCCTCAAGTCCGGCGACAAGACCACCGAGATCGGGAGAGAGTGAAATCCGCCGCCAAGGCACCAAGCCAATACGAAAAGAGAGCACTCATGAGAGAACAAACACCTCCCTGTCTGATCCGTGTCTGGGTGACTTTGGGGTCCATCCAGGAGGGAAGATGAAACCAATCACATTGACGTTGCTGCTGCTCACGGTCGTCCTGACTCTCCCGCTGCGGGGAGAACAAGTGGAGCGGGAGCAAACCTTCGGGACCATCCATCTGGTGGAACTGCACGAATCGGAGGCGGTGACCCCGCTCTTTGCCGTGACCGGTATTGAGATCACCGCGGAGGCGGTTCTCATCCCGATCACTCCCCGCGATCCCGCCCAGGTGGCCGCCCGGGTCGCCACCGGCCAGATGACGGCGCAGTGGTCCGATGCGTCGGGCGCCTCGGCGCCGGTGCCGCTCCAATTCTGGCGCAAGTGCCGCTGCCAGGGCCAATGGGTATCCAGCGGATTTGACGTGCTCCGGAGTTGCGCCGATCTCTGCGGCACGGTCCCGGAGGGCGAAGAATTCTTCTTCCGGGTGATGGCGCCCTGGCCCCCGGGGACGGATCTGGCCATCGGCTTCGAGCCCGATTCGCTGTGGCTGTTCGAGGGGCGCTGAGATGAATCCAGAGCCCCACCCCAACACCACCGTGGCCGAGGAGCGCCCCGCCGCGGCCAGGAAATCCCGCCCCCTGCTGCTGGCGGTGGCCGGTGGCCTGGTGATCGTGTTTGCCGGCGTGCTGACCATCCTGTTCGCCCTGGATTCCGGCGATTCACCGCCGGCGGCGGCCCAACCGGACCAAGTGGCCCAACAGACTTATGACCGCAAACAGCAGGCCCGGGCGGAGCAGAAGGCCGGGCGCCTGGCCGATACCCCGTATGTGGAGCGGGGTCCCACGCCGTCGCCGGCCGACGAGCTGGACCAGCTCCTGGCCCGGAGCCAGCGGGATGCCGGGACCACCGGCGCCGCGGCGGCCACCGACGAGGAGTTCCAGCGGCGGGCCCGCCGCGTGAGCCTGGTGGAGCAGATCCTGCAGCGGCAGGCGGCCGCCGAAAATCCTCCCCCGCCCGGCACGCCGCGCTACCTCTACGACACACGGGAAAACCGCCTGGGCGAGCGTAAAACCGAAGAGGAAAAGCGTGCCCGGGACAAGGAGTCGGACCGCCAGCCGATGTTTGTGTACAGCCGTTCCTTTCGCAAAGCCGATTACTTCGACGATCCGGCCGGGGAACCGGCCGCATCCCCGTCGCCGGCCGAACGGGTGAGGGCCGCCTTCCGGCCCAGTGCGTCCGAGCGGCCCGCGGAAGAGGCCTCTCCCCGCCTGGAGAAGGCGGAAGCCCAGGCTCCGGTCCGGGTGGTCTTCAATGACCGGCCGCCGCTGCGCCTGGCCGAGGGCGAGTTCATCGACACCGTCCTGACCCAGCGCCTCGTGGCCGACACCGAGGCGTCGCCCGTGGTG
>JAKPQH010000165.1 GCA_029580855.1 bacterium
ATGACAGGCGTTTCCAACCCGCCAACTCCTTTCTGTCCTGACTGCACTTGTCCCGACGGCGCCCCGGCAGCGCGTCTCGACGCTTGCGCGCACCCGGCCTCTACTCGCCGGCAACCCCTATCTCCCCGAGCGCTGTTCCCATGCTCAACAAAGACGCCGTGGCCGCCTGGGCGACCAGGCGGCCGCCTCGCGACGTCGGCATCCGCCGGGAGCCGGGGGCGCCGCACGCCGCGGCCAGCACCGCCTCCGGTTTCCGGACCCCGTCGAGCACCGAGGACACGGCCTCGAGCAGGGGCATGTCGACGCGCAGGCCCCTGGCCCGCCTCAACGCCTCGCCGGCGGTCCGCGCTCCCTCCCTGACTCCCCGCACTCCCTCGTCCTGCCCCCGGAGGCCGCCCAGCGCGCGCCCGAGGTCGTGGTTCCTGCTCAGAGGAGAAGTGCACGTGGCCAGGAAGTCCCCGACCCCGGCGGGGGTGGTAACGGTAGAAGGCTCTCCGCCCAGCGCCCCGGCGAAGCGTCCGGTTTCCTCGAGACCCCTCCAGACCATCGCCGCCATCACGTTGTCTCCCCAGCCCAGGGCCTTCCCCAGGCCGCACCCTATCGCATACACGTTCTTCAGCGCGCCGGCCGCCTGTACGCCCAGCGGGTCTCCGCACGCCACCAGGGTGAAGCCTTCCCGCTCGAGCAGCTCTATCGCGGATCGCACCCGGGCGGCGTCCGTTCCCGCCAGGCAGGAGACGGCCGGCATTCCCCGGGCGATCTCACGCGCCAGGTTCGGCCCGGAGAGAACCAGGGGGTCCCGGTGTCTCGAGCGGTGATTTCCACCCAGGGCCGCGATCTCCCGGCGCCACACCTCCAGGCTCAACAGCCCGGTGCCGTGCTCCATCCCTTTCGTGGCCAGGATGACGGGTACCTGGTGCCCGATAAGCTCCAGGGTGCGCCGCGCCACCTCCCGGGACGCATGGGACGGCACCGCGACTATCACGCAGTCCACCCCGGCGAGCGCACGCTCCAGCGAGGTAGTGGCGAAGACGCGCCAGGGCACCGGGGCGTCGTCGAGGTAGCGCGAGTTCCGGCGGAACCGCGTAATCTCCTCGGCGGCCGCGGTCTCCAGCGTGAACAGGTTGACCCTGGCGAAACCACTCGCCTCGACGCAGGCGAGCGCGGTTCCCCAGGCTCCCCCTCCCAGCACCGCCGCTGTCATGGACATGGCTTTGTATTCACTCTTTCCGATCATGCGCTCCATCCATTCGCCACCGGAGACCGCCCGGCCGGGACACGCCCCTGTCCGCGAACCTTTCCCGGCCGGCCGCTTCAGGCCGTGCCCGCGCCGGCCAGCTTGTCGTGGGCCTCCCTGCCCGGCCCCCGCCTGACCGCGGCCAGGGCCACCGCCATGGCCAGGCCGAGTCCCGCCGCCGCCAGCCAGACGAGGCCGTGCCTCATGCGCCTCTCCCCGGCGGGCTCCCCGGCGCCGGAAGCGAGCGCCGACAGCCTGCTCATGACCGCACCGGCGAACTCTTCGGGCGCCACGACGCCCTCGAGCCCCGCGAGGGCCTCGACGACCGCGCTCATGCGCTTCAGGTATCCCCCGCACTCGTCGCATTCCTGGACGTGCCTGCGCAGCAGCACCCACCTGAGCCTGCCGACGCGTCCATCCCCGAAATCCTCTATCGCGCTCGCCGCGCGGGCGCAATCACCACTCTCATCGAGGTTGCGCACTCTACATCACTCCTTCGAGCGCCTCACAGAGAAGGCTCCTGGCCCTAAGCCCCCACGTCTTCGCGGTGTTCCTCGGTATCCCCATGACCCTGCCTATCTCCGAATAACTCAGGCCTTCCATGTGATAGAGCACCATCACAGCCTTGTACTTCTCCGGCAGCCCGTCGAGCGCGCCGCGAACCACTTCCGCCGTCTCGTTGGCCACGCTCACGTTCTCCGGTATCTCCGACGCCGGGCCGGGCGGGTCGAAAGGGGCCCCGGCGTTAGAGGGGCCCGCCACCCATTCCCCCGACGAGAGGTACCCGTCGGACCTCACTTCCCTGCTCCTCTTCCTGCGCCTCAGGTGGTCTATGGACGAGTTCGTGCCTATCTTCAGCAGCCACGCCCTGAACGGCAGCCGGGCGTCGAAGGAATGCAGGCCCTGGTACGCCTTGATGAACGTCTCCTGGGCGATGTCCATCGCCTCTTCCCTGTCCGACACCATCCTGTAAGCAACGCCGAATACCTGGTCCTGGTACCTCCGGACAAGCGCCTCGAAGGCGCGATCGTCCCCCTCGCGACATTCCCTGACCAGGCGGGCGTCTTCTCTCCCGTCCCGGGAAAGCCTGCTGCTTGGCATGCCTGTCCTTCACCCGCCGACCGACCGGTCCCGTCCGCCTTATTCTTTCATACGTCCGCGGCGGGGCCGTGGATTCAGCCCCCGCGGGACGTCTGATATTATTGTGTGGGCCCGCAATACCACGGAGGTTCGCAGATGCTGCGCACAAGAGGGGAAACGATAAGGGAACTGAAATCCAGGGGGTTCGACATCCTGGTTATCGGCGGCGGCATAACCGGCGCCTGCGTCGCCCGCGACGCGGCGCTGCGCGGTTTCGAATGCGCGTGTGTCGAGAAGAACGACTGGGCTTTCGGCACCAGCAGCCGCTCGTCGAAGCTTATCCACGGCGGCATCCGCTACCTGGAGATGTTCGACTTCAAGCTGGTCTTCGAGGCCTGCAGGGAGAGGCGGCAACTGCTGCTCAACGCCCCCCACCTGGTGTACCCGCAGCCGTTCACCTTCCCTATCTACAAGGGCGACAAAAACGGCATATTCATGATCGAATCCGGGCTCATCCTCTACGACATGCTCGCGCTGTTCCGCAACGTGAGGAACCACAAGATGTACCTCCACGACCGCGCCATGGAGCTGGAGGACGGCCTCGACAGCGACCGCCTGAAGGCCGCCGGTGTCTTCTACGACTGCTCGACCGACGACGCCCGGCTTACCCTGGCCTTCGCGCTGTCGGCTATCGACGCCGGGGCGAAGTGCGCCAGCTACGTCGAAGTGGTCGGCCTCCTGCGCGAGCGCGGCCGCCTGTGCGGCGCGCGGGTCCGCGACGTGCTCGGCGGCGAGGAGTTCGACGTGGAAGCCAGGGTGGTCTGCAACGCCGCGGGGGCATGGGGCGACGAGGTGTGCGACCTGGACGAGCCCGGGGCCCCGAAGAAGCTGCAGCTTACAAAGGGTTCCCACATAATGGTGCCCAGGGGCCGGGCCCGTACTAGGAACGCCCTGCCGATCGTCAGCCCCACCGACGAGCGGCTGATGTTCGTGATACCGCGGGGGCATTTCTCGCTGATCGGCACGACGGACACCTACTACCACGAGGACCTCGACCATCCTTACGCAACGAAGGAGGACGTCGAGTATATCCTGGAGGCGGTCAACCACAGCCTGCCCAGGTCGCGCGTCGATACCGGCGACATCATCAGCACTTACTCCGGCCTGAGGCCACTTGCGATGCAGGAAGGCGGGGAAGACGTCGCCGCGAGCGCGGTGTCCCGCGAGCACCGTATCTACGAGGGCCGCTCCGGGCTCCTAACCATCGCCGGAGGCAAGCTGACCACCGCCAGGTCCATGGCCGAGGAGATGGTGAACATGGCGGCGCGCAAGCTCTCCAGGGAGTACGGCGCCAAGGCGGAGTCGGGATGCCGGACAAAGGACAACCCGATTCTGGGGACCCCCGCGCCGGACACCGAAGCGCGGGTCCGGGCCCTGGCGGGGAAGCTCCGTTTCGACGACGACGTCCTTGCGGGCCTGCTGAAGCAGGGCACGGACGCCCTGAAGGTGCTCGCGCTCGTTGACGGGGACGCCGCTCTCGCCGAGAGGCTGGCACCGGAGATTCCCCACATCAAGGCGCAGGTTAAGTTCGCGGTCGAGGGCGAGATGGCCCACACCGTGGACGACTTCCTGGTGCGCCGCACCGAGATCTACTACCATGCCCCGGACCAGGGCCTGGGAGTGGCCGGGGAAGTGGCGCGGATCATGGGCGAAGCCCTGGGCTGGGACGCCGGGGAGACGAAACGCCAGGTCGAAGCGTACGAGAAGACCGTCGAACTCTCCAGGCAGTACTGCGCCTGAGAACCCGCCGGCAGTCACCGCGACCGACGACACGGCGCCGGCGGGGCGCTGAAGAGCGGCGCGGGCGGCCGAAGCCCGGGCCGGGCCAGGATCAGGCCCGGCTCTTTCTGCCGCGGACGAACTCACCTATCACCCTGGATGCGTCAGGCCCGATCGTCCTCCCGTGACCGGGGTAAGCGGTGTCGAGGCCGAGCCCCGCCAGCAGCTCCTGGGAAGCGCGTATCTCTTCGAGGCTCCTGCTGGCGCTCAGCGTCGGCATCCCGCAGCGCCCGAACAAACACGACACCAGGTCGCCGATGAACGCGCGCCGGCCCTCCCGGTCGTAGAACGCGACGCCGCCGGGGGTGTGGCCGGGAAGGCCCACCACTTCGAGGCCCAGCTCGTCGATGGAGTCCCCGCCCCGCACCTTCCTGTCCACCGGCACGGGATCGGACTTCTGGTACCACCGCGTCCAGGAATCGGGCAGCTTCCCCAGGAGCCTCCCCACCGCGCTCAGGTCGCTCATGGGCGGGACCGGCTCACTACCCTCGATTACCGGCACGTCGGCGGCCCCCGCCACGACGACCGCTCCGGACAGCTCCTTGATTCGCGCGGCGTTGCCCACGTGGTCGAAGTGGCCGTGGGTGATGAGGACGTACTCCACGTCACCGACCGAGAGCCCGTTCTCGTTCAGGACCTTGACTATCCTGCCGAAAGCCCTGGGGACCAGCGTGTCCACCAGCGCCACCCGCCTGCCCTTGACCAGGTAAGCGTTGCAACCGGCGGTCACGATCGGAACCACCTGGAAGTCCATCACTCGCCCTCCTCTCGCACCGACGACGCCCGCGGCCGTTCTGCTATTATAATTACTCGAACCGGCGGACGTATCGCTTCTACTGGAGTTGGACATGACACCATATTCTGTTTCCACGGACGTCCGGGCCACGCGCTCGAAGAGACTGCTGTTCCCCGCTATCCTCCTCACCACGTTCCTGGCGGCCCTCCTGCTGGGGCCCGCGGCCGCTGTTGCCGCCCCCGCCGGGCCGCCGCCTCCGGAGGGACTGGACGTGTTCAAGAGGCAGGAGGACCGCGGGATTCGCGTGACCCTTTCCTGGAACCAGAGGGACGGGGTCGCCGGTTACAAGGTATTCCGTTCCTCCAGGGCCGACGGCCCGTACAGCGAGATCGGCGGAGTGTCCCGGGAGAGCTGGGGTGACTTCCCGTTCTTCCTCGACGATACCGCCGAGCCCGGGGTTAAGTACTACTACACGGTCGCGTCCGTTGGCGCGGACTGCGCCGACGGGCAGCCGTGCGGGCCGGTGACCGCGAACATGGGCACAGGCCGCAGGGCCTCCGCGGGGCCGAAGTCGATCGTGGTGTCGCTGGCGGACCAGCGCGCCTACTTCCTCGAAGGAGGAGTGGTGGTGAACGTGCTGCGGATCAGCAGCGGCGCCTCGGGCACCCCCACCGGCAACTACCGCATCACCGCCCACCGCGGCACCGTCAGCGGCTGCAACTACTGGATGGACTGGCGCCCGAATTACGGCATGCACGCCTGGCCCAGCTACCTGGGCTCATTCGAGGAGAACCTGGGCGTCAACCCGCGCTCCCACGGGTGCATCAGGCTGCATCCCCTGGAAGCCTACTGGCCTTACCACTGGGCCCCCGACGGCACCCCATTCACGGTGATTGCCGGTTCGGCCGGCAGGCTCCCGCTCCAGGGCATGAGCAGCTCCAGGGGCGTCACCATCTGCTCGAAGACGTGGTACTTCGCGGAAGGATACTGCGACGCGGAGTTCCTGGAGTTCCTCAACTTCTTCAACCCCGGCTCGAAGCCCTCAGACGTGGCCACGACTTATTACCCGGAGGGGCGCGCGCCGATAACGGAGGTCTATCACGTGCCCGGCGGGTCGCGGCAGGTCATCGCGGTGAACAACGTGTCGGGAATGCCTTTTTCCGTGGGGCACGGTATAGAGATCTCCGCCACGGAGCCGGTGGTGGCCCAGCAGTCGGAGTATTTCAACTGGGCCGGACGCCGCGGCGGCGCCTCCACCGTGGGGGCGATGAAACCTTCGCGGACCTGGTACTTCGCGGAAGGGTACAACGGGGGCCTGTTCACCAGCTTCCTGCTGCTCTTCAATCCCCAGGAGGAACCGTCGGAGCTCCTCGTCTCCTATTTCGTCGAGGGCGGCCAGCCGTTCGTACACCGGTTCACCGTTCCCCCGAAGACCCGGAGCACCACGCTGGTGAACGCGCTTCCGGGCCTCAACGGGCGGGCTTTTTCGGTAAAAGTGGAGTCGAGCAGGCCGGTGGTCGCCCAGCGGAACATCTACTTCGACTGGAACGGGTTCGCCTTCGGCATCAACGGGGGGGACTCGGCCATGGGCATCGAGAAGCCCGCCAGGAAATGGTACCTGGCCGAGGGCTGCACCGGTTATTTCTTCACCGAGTACATACTGGTGATGAACCCCACCGACAGGGTGGCGAACGTCAACGTCGAGTTTGCCACGGCGGCGGGCCCGCGGGGCTATGCCTGCCAGGTCGCCCCTTTCTCGCGGGGGACGATAACCGTCAACTCGATACCCGGTCTCGAGAGCGCGGAAACCGGGGCGATCGTGGAATCGGACACCGATATCGTGGTGGAGCGCGCCATGTACCTGGCGAGGGACTCGAGACGCGGGGGTGACGTCTGCATGGGTACCACCAGCGAGTCTCCCAACTGGTTCTTCGCGGAAGGGAACACCGCCGGCACGTTCGACGAATACATCCTGGTGATGAACCCGGGGAACGAGCCGGCGACCGTGAATTACGTATTCCACCTGGACAACGGAACGGACGTGGGCTGCAACCAGGTGGTAGGACCGAAGAGCCGGGTCACACTGCACGTCGACGATTTCCCGGGGCTGGACTGGACGGGCAGCTCGGTTGAGATCCACGCCGACAGGCCGGTGGTGGCCGAGCAGGCGCAGTACTTCTGCGTACCGCGCTGAATGCGGCACGGGCAACGCCGGCAGGCGGCCCCGGCCGCCGAGTGGGCGTTCGCGCGAGCGGCGGAGAGGTTCCCGCCGTCTCTGCTGCCCGGCCGGACCGGGGATTGCACGTCCCGGCGCGCCGTGTTGTTATAATCTACTGCGATAACCGCGACGGAGGCGCTTGAGAATGAGATGTGAGTTCTGCGGAGAAGAGATATCGCCGGGCGCGCTCGCCTGCCCAAGGTGCGGAGGGCCTGTTTCGAAGCCGGCCGCGGACGCCGTGGCGCCGAATGCGCCACAGGGGGCCGGACAGCCGTCCCCCGGGCAGCCCGAACAGCACCAGCCGCCGCCCGACCCCCCGCTGGCGAAGCTGGAAGAGGATTTCATCGCCCTCGCCGAGGAGTCGGTCGTTCTCGAAGATGACACACCGGCCGATACCGGGCACTCCCGGGCCCCCTCGCCCGCGGGCGGCGTCGCCGCCCTTGCCGACCAGTCCGTGCCTCCGGGCGCGCATATCGTCCCGGACCAGTACGTGCCGGAGAACGACCTTACCGGCGGCTACAAGGGACCCGAGGGCACATCAGTAGCCGGCGCGGGCGTGCAGACCGCGGACGACCCGTTCGGGCTGAACATCACCGAGACCGCGCCTCCCGCCGCCTCGGACGAACGCGTCGTATGGGCCAGGTCGTGGCGCTACAGCAGCTGGTGGAACATCACCATGATGATCGTGGGCATCGTGATCCTCGTTGCGGGCGTCGGGCTGGCGCTGTACTTCGGCGTCATCAGGAAAAGCGGGCCGGGCCGGGCCCCCGTCGAGGCACTGCGGAGCTACGTGATCCAGGTCGTGTCCGGCGACACCGCAAGGCTCAACACGGTCGCGGCCCCGGGGAGCCAGCTCGCGCAGGACATCGCCACTCTGCTCAAGGGTTACGAGAAATACGGCGTCATCACCCTCAAGGGCTTCGACACCAAGACGGTCAAGATCACCGATACCAGCGCGACCGTCCAGATCACCAGGATGGACATCGAGCTTCAGGACGAGAAGGGGAACAAGGAGAACCTCTCGGTGCTCAACATGACCAAGCCGTTCGAGCTGAACCGGGTCCACCCTACGATTGAGATCATCAAGCAGAACGGGCAGTGGCTGGTAAAAACATGACCGGGCCGGTACCCCCGGCCGGATCCCGGTGAGAGGCTATTTCGACGGCAGCGCCGCCGTCTTCCAACCGGAGTAGACCATGACCGCCCCGTCCACCACCAGGCCCACCCTGTAACGGTACGCATGCCCCGGGGCCACCGCGTCATCGACGCAGGAGTAGAAGACGTCGTTCGATTGAAACCGCCTCATGCTGGCGCTGCCCGCCGGAGTGGCCGAACCGGGAGGGGCCTTCTCCACCACCCGCTCGAGCACGAACCCCCCGGGCCTCTCCACGCCCGTCACGCTCCACTCCAGGTCCACCGCTCCACCCACGGTCTCCACCGACAACGAAACCGACGCCGGCGCGGGCGGTCGGTCCGGGAGCGGGACTTCCACTACGACGGTGTTGCTGTACAACACCTCGCCGGATTCCCTCGGCACCGCGGCGATCCTGTACTGGTAAACGTGTCCCCGCCGCACGCTGTTATCCGTGGCCGAGGATATCGAGGCGTCGGCGTAACGCGCGACCTCGCAGTCCGGGTAAACCGGCTCCTCCCCCTCCGACCTCAACAGGACGAGGCTTTCGTAAGCGCCCCGCACGTTCACGGACCAGCCCAGGTTGACCACGAGGTCGGCCAGGCTGGCGTTCATCTGTATGGAAGGCACCACGGCAGGCGCGCTCTGAGCCGACTCCTGCGACGGCACTACCGGAACCCCGGCGTTCTGGTAGATGCCCGTGGAGTAGCCCGCCCTGGCGTCCTGTTCAACGCTGGCCACCAGCCGCGAGTCCTGGAGGCGCTCGCGGGAGACCGGCTGCTTGTCCGCCTTCTTATCGGCCGAAAGGGTGACGGTCATGACCTCGCCCTGCGACACCTTGATAGGCCGGTGCTCTCCGATCGCCACCTCCACAGCGCTCTCTACCGTGAGGATCTCCAGCCGCCCGGGCACCCTGTTCTCGACGTTGAACGCCGTGCCCAGCGCGGAAGACGTAACGCCGCTGTTTACCACGGTGTAGCGGGTTCCTTTGTGTACCCTGTGGTAAGTGCCGCCGCTCGCGTGCCGGATCGCCACCTCGCGGGCGCCGATTCTCGACATCTCCGCCTGCGATTCGTCGGTGATGCGCGCGATGCTCCCGTCGGGAAAACGCACCGACGCCGTGGAGTCGACGCCGGTCCGCACGATCCACCCGCCGGCTATCCGGTCGGCAGCCTTCGCCGCGGCCCACGCTCTCCCAGGCGTCTTCACCTGAACGTCACCGGACAGGTCGAGGAACCTGGCCCGTGCCGAAGATACCGGCTCGGGCTTCGAACTCCCGCCGGTGAACACCGGGACCAGCACCGCGGCCAGGACGGCCGCCGCCAGCAGGAGCGCGAGCGCGGGAACGAGCGCGCGCCGGATCGCCGGCGACGGGCGCGCCCGGTCGCCCTTCCTCGAACTCCCGGAACGCTGCATGGACAACAGGTGTCCCATCAACCGTTCGCGCGCGGCGGGATCCATCGCGGAGTCAGGGGGCAGCAGGCGCTTCATGGCCGCCGCCATCGGTTCGTTCTCGTCGAACCTTTCGTCGATCCTTATTCTCCTGTTGAGCTTCTTTCCCGAGTTCATGTCCCGTCCCGGTCGCCCCATCCGGCGAATTCGTCCAGCGGACCGCCCGCCGCCATCTTTCTCAGCTCGTCCAGCCCTCTGAGTATCCTCTTCGAGGCGGCGCTCTCGGTGATCCCGAGCGTGAGGGCCACTTCCTGCACCCGCATCCCCGCAAGATACCTGAGCATGAGGGCCTCCTGGTACTTGGGCGCCAGCCTGCCGAGCATCTCCTTCAGGACCATGTACAGGCCCGCCCGGTCGAGGTCGTCGCGCTCCTCCGCCGGCTCGCCACCGGCGGCGTCCTCCAGCGGGACCTCCTTGCGCCTGGCCCTGCTGCGGTAGAAGTCCGTCACCGTGTTGGTCGCGATCCTGTATATCCAGGTCGTGAACGACGCCCTGGCCTCGTCGAACGTCTCCAGGTTGGCAACGACCTTCTCGAACACCGCCGACGTCAGGTCCTCGGCATCCTGCACGTTGCAGACCCGCTTCAGGATGAAGTTGTAAATCTTCGGCATGTACCGGTCGCAGATCTGCTCCAGGGCCCTCGGGTCCCCGACGGCGTCCCTCACCAGGGCGCCGGAAACCCCCGCCTGGCCGTCGATCACGCGGAGCTTCGCCGCTCCCTTCCTCGGTTGTATACGCTCGCGGGCCATCAAATCCCCCGGGGGGTCTGCGCGCTTCCGAACTCTTGCCACCTTATGATTATATATTGCCGGACCGGAACGACGGCCGGGGAGGCGTTGTGAGCGAGCCGTTCGAGAGATTCCTGTACTACCCGGACAGGATACCGCCGGACATGCCCCCTCCACCCTGGACTCCCGCGGGTGCGAGCGAGGTGTGGATGGAATCCGGGGACGGAACTCCGATCCACGGCCTGTGGTGGGACGGGCCGGCGGAGTCGCCCGCCGTGCTGTTCCTCCACGGCAACGCCCAGGAGGTCTACTCCTGGTCCCTGGTGCGCGAGGACCTGGCCGCCACCGGCGCGCGGCTGCTCCTCATCGATTACCGGGGGTACGGGAAAAGCGGGGGTGAGCCGTCCGAGGAGGGCCTTTACATGGACGGCCGGGCGGCGCTCTCCTGGCTGGAGGGCGAAGGCGTGCCGGGCCGTATGACGTTCGTCTTCGGCAAGTCCCTGGGCGGCGGCGTCGCCTGCGAGATAGCCCGGGGAAGAGAGCTCGCGGGTCTCGTGCTGGAGTCCACGTTCACGTCGCTGTCCAGCGTCGCGCGCAACCTTTTTCCGTTCGCGCGTGGCATCATGGGCCCGGACGACGCCTACGAGTCGATCAGGAAGCTCCCCGAGGTAAGCTGCGGGGTGCTGGTCATTCACGGCGATCAGGACGCGCTGATACCGTTCTCCGAGGGCCAGAAGCTGTACCGGGCGGCCCGCGAGCCCAGGGAAATGTACGCCGTGGAGGGCGCGGGGCACAACGACGTCGCCGTGGTGGCGGGGCCCGCTTACGGCCGCCGGATCGCGAGATGGATCGAGGACGCGCAACAGGCGTCTCTCGGGAGAGGGGGATGAAGATGAAGGCGCTGATAGCATACTACAGCAGGACCGGGCACACCCTGGAATCCGCCAACGACATCGCCAGGGGCCTGGAGGGCGCGGGCGTGGAAGTGACTATCAAGCAGGCGGACAAAATCGCCCCGGCCGACGTGGCGGAATTCGACATCTTCGTCGCGGGCAGCCCGACGTACGGAAACACTCTCTACCAGGCGCCCGCGAAGGCCGTGGCCAGGCTGCTGAAGTCGCTGGCGCCCTCGGGCCTGAAAGGCAAGCGCGCCGGGGCCTACAGCGTCATGGCGCTCTACGGCGGCGACAG
>JAKPQH010000166.1 GCA_029580855.1 bacterium
CGGGCGGCGGCGCGGGCGGGACGACCACGTTTCGGATCGCCGACATGCCGCTCGAGGCGCGCGTGCGGCTGGATCGGCACCTCAGCGTGGTGCCGCGGTAGGCGGACGGGAGCGGATCGAAAAATGCTCAACCTGCATTTCACCCTGCGAGACCTGGACCAGTTCGCGCGCAAGGCGGCGGGCTTCGACGTGCGGCTGCGGGCGACGCTGATGACCGCGATGCGGCGCGCGGCGGCGACGGTCGAGGCGCGGGCCAAGGCGCTGGTGAGCGGCCCGGTGCTCCGCGTCCGGACGGGGTATCTCCGACGGTCGATCACCCACCGGGTCGATCCGCTGGATCACGGCGCGCGCGGGGTGATCTCGGCCGGCGCACGCTACGCGCGGATCCACGAGCTGGGTGGCCGGATCCACGTCCCGGAGATTATGCCGCGGCGGGCCAAGGCGCTCCATTTCTACGTCGGCGGCGGCGGGCGCGGGCTGTTCCACGGGTATGGCGTCGTCGAGGTCTTCGCCAAGCGCACGCGGGCGCACGACGTGCAGATGCCCGCGCGGCCGTTCATGTCGCGGGCGCTCGAGGAGACCCGGCCGCAGATCGAGGCGGAGATCCGTCAGGCGGTCCGCGAGGCGGCCGCGGGCCGATCGCTGGGGTAAGCGGGGCGGGGGATGCTGGTCCACGAGCTGGATGACGCGGTGGGGGCCATGGCCGCCCTCCTGGAAAAGGACACCGATCCGGACACCCGACTCCTCTCGTGGCCCGACGAGGCGTGGCGGGTGCGGAAGGTGCTGACCGACGATCTGATCGTGCCCAAGGCCTACCCCGTGGTGTATGTCTCGGCCGTCGGGCAGGAACGGCGGCTGGTGGGGAGCGACGGCCAGTACAACGTCCGGCTGATGCTGGAGCTGATCGTCGAGAACACGTACCGCGAGCCGACCGACGAGACCAACACCAAGCGCGAGCTGACCAAGCTGGCGCGGCGCGTCGAGGAGATCGCGCGGCGGAATCGCATTTATGAACCCTACTGGCATCGATCCATCTTCCATGACGAGGCCGAGCCCTTGCGGCTGGATCTGTACACGCTCAAGACCGCGCAGCACGTGATCGTCGGGGCCGTGCTGCGCTGGCACGGCTGGCGGCGCGTGCTCCTGACGAGCTAGCGTCCGCGGGACGCGAGAGGAGAGAGTCCCATGTCCAAAGCGTTGGTGCTCGCCAAGATCGAGGGGACCTACGGTGTCGACGCCAGTCCGGCGAAGGCCTCGGACGCCATCCTGATCACCACGCCCAAGTTTTCGGTGCTGGGCCGCTCGCTCGAGCGCGAGGTGGTCATGGCGACGTTCGGCCAGCTCGGCCGTGTCAACGTCGGCGAGGGGCTGGGGATGACGATCGGGGTGGAGCTGGCCGGGAGCGGGACGGCCACCGTCGCGCCGCGGATCGGCCCGCTGCTCCAGGCGATGTCGTTCACCGAAACCGCGGGGACGGCCAACGTCGTGTACGCCCCCAACAGCGATGTCGACACCAAGGGGTGCACGATCTATTTCTACTACAACGACCGGTTGCACAAGCTGGTCGGATGCGTGGGGGAGAGTCTCAAGATCTCCGCCAAGGCTGGCGAGTACGCCCGGGCGGAATTCACGATGCGGGGGCTCTACGCGGGCACCCACGCCAGCGACGCCACTACGCCCACCGACCCCACGTATCTCCAGGCCGCGCCGCCCGTCTTCAAGTCCGCCGGGCTGACGGTGGGGACCTACTCGCCGGTCCTGAGCAGTCTCGACCTCGAGGTGACCAACACCGTGGGCGCGAGCCGCGACGCCAACGCGGCCGGGGGCGTCACGCGCTACCGCGTCACCCAGCGCAAGGTCACTGGGACCGTCGTCGTCGAGGCCAAGGCGCTGAGCGCCTGGAACCCCTGGACGATCTGGGACGCCGCGACGGCTGCGGCCATCGCTGGCACCATCGGCACGGCCGCCGGGAACCGGATCGTGATCAGCATCCCCAACGCGCAGCCGGCCGACCCGCCCGAGTACACCGAGACCGACGGCGTCGTGTTCTACAGCTATAAATTCGCGCCCAGCGTGACGCTGACGCAGGGAAACAACGAGCTCACGCTGACGTTCAGCTAGGAGGCCGTATGCTGGATCTGACCCCGACCGAGCGACACCTGGTGATCATCGTCGTCCACGGGACCGAGGTGGGGCTGTACCGCCGGACCCCGACCACCAAGGAGCGGATCGATTACCAGGCGGCCACGATCCAGAGCAAGAAGAACCGCCTGGCCATCGATCACGCGGCGCGGCTGAAGTACGGCCTGGCGCTCCTCACGGGGATCCGCGAGGGCGATCTGGGGTTCGAGGGGAAGGCCTTGTCGAGCGACCCGAAATCGCCGCACTACCGGCAGGATTGGAAGGACATCCTCCGCGATCATCGCGCGGACCTGGTGATGGGGGTCGCGTTGGATGCCTTCGAGACCAGCGTGCTCAAACTGGACGAGGGCGATGACGAGGCCGAGCCCCCTTTTTCGAGCAACTGAAACAGGCGGCGCGCGCCTGCAATCAGCCGTCCGGGAAACGCTGGGCGGCGACCTGCCGCGCCTGGCTGCCGCCGGGGACGCCGCTCGAGACGATGTGCGCCGGGTGTCCCGAGAACGTCGAGCCGGAATACACGCCGTGGCTCGCGCACATCATGCTCGTGGCGATGCTCCAGGACGGTGGCTGCGCGTTTCGACCCGACGATCTGTCGCTGGAGCAGTGGGCCGGGCTGGCCGAGTACCGGGCCGCGCGCGAGCGGCTGGCGGTGGAGCGGAGCCGCGAGCGCGAGGCGCCCGCCGGCTCGCCGGCGCCGATCGTCATCCAGAGGTGAGCGCCGATGGATAGCCAGTCGCGGATCGAGCTGATCGTCACCGCCGACGCCTCGGGCGCCATCCGGGTCATGCAGCAGACGGGCGAGGCGGTCCGCGGCGTGGGCGTGTCCACGCAGGGCGCGCAGGAGCCGGCCGGGGCGCTGGGCCAGGCCTTTGCGGGGCTGGGTCGGCAGGCGCTGGGCGCCACGTCCGCCCTCCAATCCGCGGCGCTCGCCGGCGCCGCCTTGGGTACAGCGCTTACCGCCGCCGTGCTGGTCGCGCGGAACTCCATCGCCGCCTTCACCGCGCTGGCGACGACAACGCGCGACCTCGCCTTCGTCTCCGGCGGCAGCGCGGAACAGATCTCGGGGCTGCTGGATGTCCTCGAAGATTTCGGCGTCGAGTCCAGCACGGTCCAGCAGGCCATGGTATTTCTCTCGCGCGCGGTGCAGGACGGCTCGCCATCGCTGGACCGCCTCGGGATCTCCATCCGGACCGCGAGCGGCCACCTCAAGACCGCCCACGATCTGTTCTATGAGACCATCGACCGCCTGCGTCTGCTCCGGAGCGAGACCGAGCGGAACAGCATCGCCCAGGAGCTCTACGGCCGCGGCTGGACCGCGATGGTCCCCATCGTCGAGCAAGGCTCCGCCGCGCTCAAGGAGGCTGCGGAGAATTCCAAGCTGCTGATGACCCAGGACGATATCCGGCGAGCCGACGAATACCGGCGGGCGATCGCGGACCTCGGCGACCAATGGGAACGGCTCAAAATGACCATCGGCCGCGGGATCGTGGCTCCGATTACGATCACGGTCAAAGTGCTCGCGGACCTCGGCGATGTGCTCAACGCGCTAATCCGGCCGCATGCCGGCGTGCAGATCGACGAGGCGGAACGCCGGAGAATCCTCGAACAGATCGATCCCCTCGGCCGATTGCGCGCCGGGTTGCCCGATCGATCCGCGAGCGATGTCGGCGCCTGGCGCATGGGGGCGCCCGGAGCGCCCGTCAGCCCGTGGACGGCTCCGGCGGGCGAGACGCCCGGGGAGAAGGCCGCGCGCGAACGACGCGAAGCGGAAGCGCGGAGACTGGCCGAGGCGCGGGCCAAGCTCGAAGAGGAGATCCGCGCGAAGAGCCTGGCCGGCTGGGTCGCCTACGCCGAGGCGGTGATCGCCCTCGACCAGAAGGCGGCCATGGCGGAGGTGGAGAACCTCCAGGCGGTCGCCCGCGCGCGCGAGGCCTCCCGCGCCCAGGCCCTCGAAAACGAGTACGAGAGCCTGAAGGCGCAGCAGGCGATCATCGACGAGGCTCGGACGCTGGGCATTCGCTTCTACGAGGACGACGCGAAGCGGTTCCTGGAGCTCGAGCGCGAGGCCGCGCGGCAGGCCGAAGAGACCGCGCGGATCGCCCACCAGGAGATGCTCCAGCGGCGCGCGGATCTCGAAGCGGTGCTGGCGCTGGAGCGGGAGGCGCTGGACATCCGCCGGCAACAGTACGAGGGGGCGTTCGCCGGACTGTTCGGCGTGGCGAACGCCGTCGGCGGCGAGGCCGGCAAGGGCCTCGGGATGTTCGCGGCGGGGTTCAAGGGGATCGCGGATCTCGCCGCCGGTGAGGACAAGTGGACCCAGGAGTACAACCGCGCCGAAGAGCACTGGCTGCAGATGCAGATGCTCTACGAAGAGCATCTGGTCTCCGAAGAGGCGATGCACGCCGCGAGCCTGCAGCGTCAGGTCGCCCAGGACCGCATGTACGAGCAGCAGCGCGTCGCCCTGTGGCAATCCAGCGCGCAGATGGGCGCGGGCGCGATGCTGGCGCTTTACAACCTGACCGGGCAGAAGCACAAGGAGTTCTTCGTCGCGTTCCAGGCCATGAAGATCGCCGAGACGCTGATCAACACCTACAGCGCGGCGGTGGGCGCCTACAACGCCATGGCCTCCATTCCCTATGTCGGCCCGGCGCTGGGGGCGGCGGCTGCGGCGGCGGCGATCGCATTCGGCATGGCGCAGGTCGCCGCCATCGCCTCCATGAAGCCCGGCGGGGGCGGCGCGGCCACCGCGGCGGCGCCCTCCGGCGGCGCCGGGTACGCCTACGCGCAGCCGACGCGCGACCAGTGGGAGCGCGAGGCGCCCGAGGCCGAGCGGCCCATGGCCGTCACGATCAACGTCTACGGCAGCCTGGTGGACCACGATCAATTCGCGCGCGAGATCGTCCCGGCGCTGCGGAAGGCCCAGGCGGACGGACAGCGATGACCCCGATCATTCTCGCCGATAACCGGTTCCGGGATGCGACCCCGGTCGCCAACCTCACCGCCACCGGCTACGACGTGCGGCGGCTCTGCGACGACCGGGCGTACACCGTCTGGGTCGGCGCGGGCGTCAGCCCCCACTACATCAGCGTCGACTGCGGCGCCGGGAAAAAAGCCGACGCCCTCGGTGTGATCGGCCACAACTTCAAAACCATCGGCGCGACGCTCGCCGTCCAGGCGTCCGACAACGGCTCGGACTGGAGCGCGATCGCGTCCGACATCAAACCGGCGAGCGACCGCGCATTCCTCAAGACCTTCGACACCGCGACGCACCGGTACTGGCGGCTGGCGATCACCGGGATGTCCTCCGCGCCCCGGATCGGCGAAGTCTATCTCGGCGAGCGGATCACGGTCCCGATGCCGCCGGCGCCGCCCTACACACCCTACACCGCCGAGGTGGAAGCCGACACCACGGTGGGGAAGGCGGGGCACATCCTGGGCTCCGTGATCCGGCACACGCGGCTTGCCATCACCGCGCGGTTCGAGAACCTCGACCGGACCTGGGTCTTCGGCACGTTTCAGACCTTCTGGGAGACTCGCGCGGCCAAGCTGCTTCCGTGGTTCTGGGCGTGGGACCTGGACGCCTTTTCGCAGCACGTGTTTTTCGTCACCGCCAAGGACCCGGCGCGGTGGGCGACGCCGCTGTCGATCCACACGCTGGTGGACACGCTGACGCTGGAGATGGTCGGCGTGATGGAGGCATAGATGGGCAATCGGATCCGGCTCGCCCTGGCGGCGCTGGCGCTGATCCTGGGACTCGCGGGCGCGGCGCAGGCGGGCACGCCGAGCGTCCAGGCCTACACCTGCATTTTGACGACCGGGTTCGGCTGTCTGCAAAAGACGCCCGTGGCGGAGCTGGTCAACGGCGATCTGGCGCTGGTGGTCAACACCGACATCGCCTGCGTCTACCGATTCGATGCCGGCGCGACCGATCAGACCTCGGCCGACACCACCGACTGCATCGCCAACGTGCGGCCCGCCGACTATAGCAGCCAGGGGGTGTGGAAGAACGTCCGGATCGGCGGCGCCGCATTGACCAGCGGTCGCGCGGCCAACCCCGCACTCAATTTCATGGACGCCGACACGGAGGACGTCAAAACCAACGCCAAGATCGCGGCAAACTGCACCACCACGTCCAGCACGCAAGAGAATTGCGATCTGGATCTCCAGACCATGACCGGCGGGACACTGACGACCAAGCTGCACCTGGGGTCCGACGGCACGGCCAATTTTTTGGGCGGGAATCTGATCACGACGGGGCGGATGAGCGGCAATCCGAAGATCGTCTCGGTCTCATCGTCTTGCACGATCGGCTCGAACTGCGACGGGACGAGCGTCGAAGTCGCCGCGGGCGGGATCGTCCTGGCCACCGCGGCCGTGACCGTGACCCTGCCGGAGATCGTGGCATCCCCATCGGCGACCCAGGTCGGCGTTGGCGCATCGCTCTGTCTGATCGCGCGGGATGCCAGCGAGGCCTTGATCGTTGACCCCCACGCCAACGACTCGATCACGCTTGCGGGAAGCAAAAAGGCGGCGGGCAAATACGTGACGGCGACCGGCGCGGGATCGAAAATCTGCCTGGTCGCGGTCGAGGCGGACAACTGGATGGACTTGGGGACGGTGGGCACATGGACCGCAGAATGAGACGGTTCGCGCCGCTGATCCTGCTGGCACTCGCTTCGCCCGCGTTCTCCGGCGAGCACCTGGCGCGGCTGACCCCGGCGCTGCTCGGCGGCACGGCGATCGCAAGCGCGGGGTCTCCGAGCTATCTCTTCGCCGACGATTTCGAGAACGGGAATACGCAATGGACCAAATCGCAGGGCACGGCGAACGGGAACTTCGCCTACGCGACGGCTCCTGCGCCGCTGGCTGGATCATATTCGCTCCTGCTGGATGAGAGTTTGGGCAATGTGCTGCTGTACCGCAACACGACCAACTGGCAGGCGGTCGAGAAAACCTACGCCTACGCGCAGGTCAATATCGGCGCCATCGGGAACGTCAGCACGACGACGACGCGCTACGTCCTCGTGTTCCGCGACGCCTCGAACAACGATATTTGCAGCACAGGGCTGCGGAGCAACGGCGACGAAATCCGCTGGGCCGTCACGGCGTCCGGCGCCTCGGCTCTCACGACGATCGTGCCCGCGACCGCGACGACCTATCATGTCTGGCTCGAATATGTCGAGGGCAGCGGCGACGGGTCCTGCTCGGTCTTTGTGGCGACGACAGGGACAAAGCCCGGCAGCGCATCGGCGGCGCGTACCGGTCTCAATCTCACGACGGATGCCGTGCGGATCGGCGTCGCGGCCTTCTACAACGAAGTGGATGCGGTGATCTTCGATAAGGTGCGGGTGGACAATGAGAGTATCGGGTCGGATCCTTCTTAGCGCCCTCCTCGCCGTCGGGCTGGCCGGGACGGCGTGGGCCGACTGCACCTGGTCGGGGAACACCGGAACCGTTGCCTCGCCCTATGATGACAGCGATGTCCAGGCCTGCGTGACCGACGCCGCCGGCAAGACGGGCGACGTCCTGATCCAGATCCCCGCCGGCGCCGCGACCTGGACGACCGCCGTCAGCATCAACATGACCACCGGATGGGCCGGCGTCACGTCGCTGACGATCCAGGGGGCGGGCGCGGATCAGACGATCATCTCGGCGCCGACGGCGAGCAACCGGTACTTTTCCCTGGTCGCCGTCCGCAATGTGCGGATCACGGGGATCGGATTCCTGACCACCTCGACGACCGGCACGGCCTACGGGATCTATCTCTCCGGCACCTGCACCGGCGTCCGGATCGACCACAATACCTTCGGCGCGGACAACGCCGGCCAGAGCTTCTGGACATCGTGGTCCGTCTACACCAACGGCGACGTGACCGCCGTGATCGACAGCAACACGTTCCTGAATGTGGGATACGGCGTCGGAATCAACGGCACCGGGGCGGCCTCGTGGGCCTCGGCGATGAATTATGGCCAAACCGCCGGGATCGTCTATGTCGAGGATAACGTGTTCGACTGGGACCATACCGTGCCGCTGGTCGGGAGCGCGCTGGCCGCGAACCCCATCGACGCCTACAGTGGGGCGCGGTACGTGTTCCGCTACAACACGGTCTGGAATGGCCCCATCGGACATCATGGCTATGAGGATGCCTCCCGGCCGACCGGGACGCTCCAATACGAGATCTACGGCAACACGATCACGTATGACTACACCACAGACGGCGTGGGCGGCCCCGGCTGGTACACGTCCTCGCGCGGCGGATCGGGGCTCGTCTACAACAACTACTACAACAAGGTCGGCGGCACCGACGCGCAGAAGGGCCACGCGCTGCGGCTGTACCGCTCCGACCCCACGCAATCCGGGACTTATGGCGTCGGGAACATGTGCAACGGGAACGATCCCGACGACAGCAACCTGGCGGTCTTCAGCGGGACACACACGGGCGCCGACAGCCAGACGGTGCTGACCAGCGCGACCGATCATCACTGGACCGAGAACCTGTACGCCAACAGCTATCTGGTCAACACGACGGACGGATCGCGGTGTCAGATCACCGCGAACGACGGGACAACGGCGACCTGCGCGCTGGGGCTGTCCGGCGGAGCCGCCAACCGGTGGCACGCCGGCGACGCCTACGAGCTCCGCACCGGCTACGTGTGCAAGAACCAGCCGGGGCGCGGGACGAACGGCGATCTGTACCCTGTTTACAGTTTCGCCAACCAGAACGCGCGGGGGTGGAGCGATGTCTCCACGCAGTATCAACGCAATGCGCTGATGCTCGAAAAAAACCGGGACTGGTACTCCTCGACCGACTGGGCGGGGGACGGCTCCGCCGGCGTGGGATGCGGCGCAAGCCGCCCGGCGACCTGCACGCCGAGGGTCGGATACTGGCAGACCGCGCAGAATTGCGCCGATGTCTCGGGGCGCGTGGGCGCCGCGCCCGCGACCCCGATCGCGGGGACGCTGTATCTCTGCACCGCCGCGAACACCTGGACCGCGGCCTATACGCCGCAGACTTATCCGCACCCGATCCGGGGGGCGAGTCCTCCGCCCCCGCCGCCGCCGCCCGCACCCGCCGGATCGCATGGCGTGAGCCTGCAGGGCGTGGGGATGTAGATGGCAGACCCCGAGATCCCGTTTCGCGACCAGGACATCCCGTTTCGCGACCAGGACATCGTCTGGCGGCGCACCGGCGAGGGACCGCCGCCCCCGCCGCCGCCGCCGTCCGAGGCCGACGCCGAGCACGCGCTGTCGCGGACGCCCGTGGCAGTCCTCGCCGTCGAGATGGACCGGTGCGAGCGGCGGTTCGGCGTCGCCCCCTGCACCGCCACCGGCGAGCCGTGCTACCAGACCCGGGGGACGTGTAAGGCGCTCCAGGCCTATTTGCGGGGCGTCCAGACGCTGCTGTTCTCCTCGGCGGACACGGCGCTGCCGTTCGACGCCGCGCGGCCGTACCTCCAGTCGATCTCCTACCGGCCGACGGAGATCGCGACGCATTTCACCGTCGCGGGCCGCGTGCGCGCCCGGTGCGCCGACGAGCCGGATTCGGACATCGACATCGACCCGTATCTGACCGATCGGGCGGCGCCGCCGCAGGGCACCTACTGGGGCCGGTTTATCGCGCGCAACCCGCACTACCGCGGCCGGACGGCGCGGCTCTACTCGGGGTATCTGGGCGAGGCCGAATATACCTACGTCGAACGGTGGCGCGGATCCCTGGACAACATCGTCCGCATGCGCGGCGCGGCCGAGCTGGAGATCGTGGACCGGCTGCGGGCGCTGGATCGGCTGTATTGCCCGGCCAAGCTGGACATCAAACTCGCCTCAAACATCACGGCCGACCAGACCAGCATCACGCTCACCAGCGTGGACGGCCTGGATCCGGGGCCGGGCGCGGTCCGGATCGGCGAGGAGCTGATCTATTACACCGGCGCGAACCCGGCGACCCACGTCTTGAGCGGCTGCTCGCGCGGCTGGGAGTCCGAGCGGCAGCCGCACGACGCCGGGTCCGCCGTCGGCCGGGTGCGGATCCTGGGGCCGATGAGCCCCTGGGACATCCTCTGGACGCTGCTCGTCACCGACGCGGGGATCCCGCAGGGCGACATCGATGGCGCGGCGTTTTGGGACTGCAAGACGTTTCCCGAGCCCGATATCAGCATGCAGGCAATCATCACCGAGCCGACCAAGATCAGCGAGCTGTATTTCGAGCTGGTGGACCTGCTGGACTGCAAGAGCTGGATCGGCGAGAACCTCAAGATCACCATCCGGCGGAACCTCCCCAACCGCCCGGGGCGCCGCGATCCGCTCTTGACCGATGCGGAGCATATCGTGGACGCGCCGGCGACACTGGATCTGAACGGCGACTCCAGGATCTCGCGCGTCCTGCTCTACTGGGACAAGCCGCTCCTGGCTCGGGTCGACGAGTACCAGAAATACAACCGCCTGCACATGGCGGTCGACACGGACGCCGAGAGCGCCGCCGAGTACAACGCCGTCGCGGAAAAGACCATCGGCTGCCGCTGGGTCCGCTGGAACGTCATCCCCGAGACCCAGACCAGCCGGTGGCTGGCGCGCCAGACCATGCGCCGCGTCTGGATGCAGCGGGACCCGCAGCCGCTTTTGACGGTCCAGGTCGAGCGCAAGGACTCCAGCATCAAGACCGGCGATTATCTGCGGCTCCAGACCGACGAACTGTGCACGCCGAGCGGCGCGCCGAGTCTGCGGACCTGGCAGGTCGTCCGGCGCGAGCCGCGGGGCGAGACGTTCCAACTGACGCTGCTCCGGCAGCGCGCCGAGCGGTTCGCCTACATCGCCGCGAACGGGGCCGGGGATTACGCCGCCGCGACCGATGAGGAGCGGAACGACCAGGCGTATCTCAGCGGACCGGACGGCACCCTGGACGGCGATCCGGGCTATTATCTCTGGTAGGAGGCGCGCATGGCATACGAGGCCCTCACCGCCGGCGAGGTGGATGTCGGGAGCCCGGTCAGCTCGAGTCTGCTGACCAAGATCAAGGATAACCTCGACTACCTCTACGGCGCGATGGAGTTCGCCCAGACCGGACTGCTCAACGGGTCGTTCGAGATCGATTCGGACCACGACGGCAAGCCCGACAATTGGGAGATCCAGGTCTACCCCGGCGGGACGGTCCAGCTCTACCAGGCGAATGTCCTCCACGGGCAGAATTCGCTGGCCTTCGTGCATCCCGGCGGCGCGTCCAACGGCGGGGGCGCGGCCATCTCGAACCCCGTCATGGTCAACAGCCACGTACCGTTGACGGTCGGCTGGAGCTATCTGACCAGCGCGGCGGGGATGAAATGTATCGTCACCGCGCATTGGTATGATGCAGCGATGAGCTATTTAGCCGGCACGACGCTCTACAGCTCGACCGCCAACCCGGCGAGCTGGACCACGCTGACGCAGCGGATCCCGATGTACGCCGGAGCGAAATACCTGCGGCTGGCGTTCACGATGGGCTACACCGACACCGATGTCGCGGGGACCGCGTTGCTGGACGATGTCCGGCTCTACCAGGACCTCGCGGCCGTGCCGGTCGGCGGGGCGAGCCGCGATGTGGGCAACGGGACATCCTACTGCACGCCGTATGGGGAGGCCGCGGGGGACAGCGAATACGCCATGATCATGTCCTGCGCCGGGCTGTGGCGTAACCTACGGCAAATATCGAATCAGAACGTCGTCCTCACGTTCCGACGCAACGGCAACGACACGTCGCTGTCGGTCTCGGGCACCGCCGTCGACTCGTCCCACATCGTCGCCGTCGCGGCCGGAGACCGCGTGAGCCTGAAGCGCGTGTCTGGACAGGGAGAGGTCTACTCGGCGTGGGGTCTGGAATTTCTGCCCGCCTGCACGGGGTAGGAGGCGCGCCATGTTTGTCTATGTCTGGAAACACACCGGCCGGGTCATTGACGCCTCGAACCTCACGCCGTGGCAGTCGTACCTGGACCCGGAGACCCAGGAGATCCGCGAGGTCGAGGGCGACGAGAACACCTACCGCTGGCCGAACGGCGATCGAACACGCTGTCTATTGACCAAAGCCGGGGAGATCGTGCCGGACCCGGACTGGGTGAAGCCCGACGACGCGAAGGACGCCCACGAGGCCGCCGTGGCGGCCGTCAAGGCGGCCGCGGAGGACCGCGCCGTCCCGGAGAGCGTGCGGAACGCCCTTGACGCCATCACGGCCTCGATCGAGGCGCTGCGCGCGTCGTTGGAGCGCCGTCCCGCGTAGCGCATGCACCACCCACGCACGCGCCGTGCATGGCCCGCGCGTGGCAGGATCCCGCAGCACCGATATCGGCCCGAGGCGGAGAGCAGGGCGCCTGATCGGTCGTTCTACATCAGCCAAGGCCGCGTCGTGAGACGCTGCCAAATTGGCAGATGCACCCAGCGCAGGGCGCCGGTTCCGACCACTCTGGAGCCGACGCTCGAAGTCTATCCAAAAAAAACTTTCCAGAAAGTTTCCGCAAACTTTCCAGACAATAACCGCCGGCTACAACCGCGGTCCAGCGCGACCGGAGCGAGGATGTGGCACGACCGGCCGCAGATGCGCGCCAGAGCTGGGGCGGCGGAATTTTCCTTGACAAAGGGCCTCGCAGTTCCTATTGTACGCCGGTTCGGAAGGAGCTGGGGGGAAACAGACGGACTCGGGAAGGGAATACGGTCACCATGAAAACGTATCAACCCAAAGCGAGCGACATCGATCGCCGCTGGATCCTCGTCGATGCGGCTGGCCAGAACCTGGGGCGGTTGGCAACGCAGGTTGCCGGGCTCTTGCGCGGGAAAGGGAAGCCGTTGTTCGTTCCGCATCGAGATGTCGGCGACTTTGTCGTGGTGATCAACGCCGAGAAGGTCGCCGTGACCGGTAAAAAGATGCGGCAGAAGACCTACTACCATCACTCGCAGTATCCCGGAGGGATCAAGGGCGTCAGCCTCGGCAAGATGCTGAACGAGACGCCCGAGCGTGTGGTGGAGAAAGCCGTTCGCGGCATGCTTCCCAAGACCAAGCTGGGCGACGCCCTGTTCACGAAGTTGAAGGTCTATGCCGGGTCCGCTCACCCGCACGCCGCGCAGCGGCCGGTGGCCGTGGCGGCGGCGCACTAGGGAGACACGGGAACACATGGAAGCCACGATGCGATACTACGGAACGGGCCGGCGGAAGGCCTCCGTCGCGCGGGTCTGGCTGCAGGCGGGCCCGGGCAGGATCGAAGTGAACGCGCGGCCCGTGGACGAGTTCTTCCCGCGGCAGACCTTGAAGATGATCCTGGCGCAGCCGCTCAAAGCGGTGGGCATCGACGGGAAATACGACGTCATCGCCACGGTGGACGGCGGGGGCATCAGCGGCCAGGCGGGCGCGATCCGGTTGGGGATCGCGCGGGCGCTTCTCCAGCTGGACGGCACGCTGCGCACGACACTCAAGAAAGCGGGTCTCCTCACGCGGGACCCGCGAGCCAAGGAGCGAAAGAAGTACGGGCAGAAGGGGGCGCGGGCCCGGTTCCAGTTCTCCAAGCGGTAAGGTTCTCGTCGCGACGGACAGGGGGAAGGGCCTTCGGGCTCTTCCCCTTTTTTGTGCCCTTCGGTCGGCATGCGTCGCGCGGCCGGTTTGGCCCGGCGACGGATGGATGACGCGAAGGCTTTCGGGGGACCCACGGATGACAACGCACGACCAGTCGCACCAGCGCCGGGTCGCCATCGCCGGAGCCAGCGGGTACACGGGGGTCGAGCTCCTCCGCTTCCTGGTGCAGCACCCCGCCGCGCGGGTGGTGGCGCTGACGGCGGAAACCCATGCCCATCAGCCCATCGGCCAGGTGTTCCCGAACCTGACGGGGTTTGTCGACCTCGCCTGCCGGCCGCTGGATGCGGCGGCGCTGGCGGGCGAGGCGGAGTTTGTCTTTTTGGCGCTGCCGCACAAGACGTCTATGGCGGTGGCGGCAGCGCTGATCGAGCGCGGGGTGCGCGTGCTGGACCTGAGCGCCGACTTCAGGCTGAAGGATGCCACGGCGTATCCCACCTGGTACGGGTTTGAGCACACGGCACCTGCTCTCCTCGCCACGGCGGTCTACGGGCTGCCTGAATTGCACCGGGACGCCATCGCCTCGGCGCGACTGGTGGCGGTGCCGGGGTGCTATCCGACCAGCGCGATCCTGGGTCTCGCCCCGGTCGTGGCCGAAGGGCTGGTCGACCCGGAAACCATCGTCGTGGACTCCATCTCCGGGGTGTCGGGGGCAGGCAGGAGACCCGAGCTGCCGACGCACTATTCCGAGGTCAACGAGAGTCTGAAGGCCTACGGTGTGGCCAGACACCGGCACACCCCCGAGATCGAGCAGGAGCTGTCGCGAATTGCCGGCCGTCCGGTGACGGTGACGTTCACGCCGCATCTGGCCCCGCTGACCCGCGGCATCCTGACCACCATCACCGCGCGCTTGACCCGGCCCGAGAGAACGGCGGATCTCGTGGCCGTGTATCGCGACTTCTACCGGGAGCGGCCGTTTGTCCGGGTCCTCGACGAGGGCCGGCTTCCCGAGACGAAGCACGTGCTGCACTCGAACCTGTGCGACATCGGGCTGGTGTCCGACGCGCGCACGGGGCGGGTCGTGGTGGTCTCGGCCATCGATAACCTCGCCAAGGGGGCCTCGGGCCAGGCGGTGCAGTGCTTCAACCTCATGGCGGGTCTGGACGAGCGGGCGGCGCTTTGGATCCCGGGGCTGTTTCCATGAGTCGGCCGTAGGGGATCGACCCTGTCGGAAGGGTTGCCTGGGGGGCGGGTGTGCCAGGAGGAAACCATGGGTGCGGCGGAAAAGGCTTTGCGGGTCACACGGGGCGGGCTCTCGGCGGTGGGGGGCGTACAGGCGGCGGGGGTCGCGTGCGGTCTAAAGAAGGACGGCCGGCCGGACCTGGCGCTGGTGGTTGCCGACGGACCGGCGACCGTGGCCGCAACGTTCACGCTGAACCGCGTCCGGGCCGCCCCGATCGTGGTCTCGAAGCGGCACCTGCGGGGCGGCCGGTTCGCCGCCATCGTCCTGAACAGCGGAAACGCCAACGCGTGTACGGGCCCGCAGGGTCTCCGGGATGCGGAGGCGACGGCGGCGGAGGCGGCGCGCCTCCTCGGGCGGCCCGTCGGGGAAGTTTTTGTGGCGTCCACGGGGGTCATCGGGCGGCGGCTGGACATGGGTGCGGTCCGGATGGGGATCCGGGAGGCTGCGAAAGCGCTGGCGCCTGGCGGCGGCGGTCGCGCGGCCAGGGCCATCATGACCACGGACACCGTGGCTAAGGAGGCGGCCGTTCGTTTCTCCGTCGGCCGCGCGCGGGTGACCGTCGCGGGAATGGCCAAAGGGTCGGGCATGATCGCACCTCACATGGCGACCATGCTGGCCGTGATCGCGACGGACGCGACCGTCGAGTCGCGGCTGCTGCGTGCCGCGCTCCGCGAGGCGGTCGGCGGCAGCTTCAACCGCATCACGGTGGACGGCGATACCAGCACCAACGACATGGTGCTTTGTTTTGCCACCGGAGCGGCCGGGGCGCCCCCGCTGGCTGCGGATTCGCGAGCCTTCCGGACATTCCGGCGGGCCCTGGACCAGGTCTGCCTGGCGTTGGCCAAGATGATCGCGCGGGACGGCGAGGGCGCCACCAAGCTGGCGGAGGTCTGCGTCCGGGGCGCCCGCTCGGACCGCGAAGCACGCCGCGCCGCGGAGACGGTAGCCACCTCGCCTTTGGTCAAGACCACGCTCTTCGGCGAGGACATCAACTGGGGCCGGATCATGGCGGCCCTGGGCCGCTCGGGCGCGCGCTTCGATCCGGACCGCGTGGCCATCCGGGTGGACCGCGTCCCGGTGGTCCAGAACGGCGTGAGCCTCGGGCCCCGCGCCGAGGCGGCGGCCAACCGCAGGCTGCGGCGGCGCGAGTTCGCGCTGACCGTGACCCTGCACGCGGGCCGCGCCGAGGCGCGGCTCTGGACGACGGACCTCTCCGAGGCGTACGTGCGCATCAACGCGGGGTACCGGTCCTGAGCGGCGCCTGGCGGCGGGTCGAATGGTCGATTTGTCGAAGAGTCAATGGGCGAGCGACGTCACGCCTTTTTTCGAATTGACCACTTGACGACTCGACGAATCAACGGATGGACTCGCCCGCCGCGGGAGGGCAAAAGACCTTGCCGGTTCCGAGACAGCTATGATATAAAAAACGACGGCCCGCCGTCCGGCGGGCCGAATTCACACGCGGGCGGATCCCCGCGGCGGTGTCCGGTGGGCGGGGGCGGACTCTGCGGGGGCGCGACGCGCGCGGCGGATCAACCGACAAGAGGAGGACGACCGTGGCAGGAGTGACCATCAAGGATCTGCTGGAAGCCGGGGTGCACTTCGGGCATCAGACCAAGCGATGGAATCCGAAGATGAAGAAGTTTCTCTTCGGCGAGCGGAACGGGATCTACATCATCGATCTCCAGAAGACGCTGAAACGGTTCGAGGAGGCGCAGCGTTTCATCCGGGATTTGGCGGCGCAGGGCGGCACGGTTCTCTTTGTGGGGACCAAAAAACAGGCGGTGGAAACCATCCAGGAGGAGGCGCAGCGAGCCGGTGTGTTTTTTGTCAACCGGCGGTGGCTGGGTGGCACCCTGACCAACTTCCAGACGATCACCAAGAGCATCTCGCGACTCAAACAGCTCGAGGACATGAAGGCCACCGGGAAGTTCGACGCGTTCTCGAAGAAGGAGGTCCTCAAGCTGGAGCGCGAGATGGAGAAGCTCAACAACGCGCTCCTGGGCATCAAGCGCATGGAGCAGCTGCCCGGCGCCGTCTACGTCATCGACCCGAAGAAGGAACGCATCGCGGTCCAGGAGGCGCGCCGGCTGGGGATTCCCGTGATCGGCGTCGTGGACACGAACTGCGATCCGGACGAGGTGGACTTCCCCATCCCCGGCAACGACGACGCCATCCGCGCGGTGCGGCTCCTCACCGCCCGGCTGGCCGACGCCATCGTCGAAGGGCGGGGGGAGGCGGCGAAGTCGGGTGTAGCCGACATGGAGGCCGCCATGGCGGCGGAGGCGGCTCCGGCGGCGGTCGACGGTCAGAAGGAGACGGCATGACGATCTCGGCAACGATGGTGCGCGACCTGCGCGACAAAACGGGCGCGGGGATCATGGAGTGCAAAGCCGCCCTGGCCGAGGCCAGCGGCGATCCGGAAAAAGCGGTGGAGGTCCTCCGCAAGCGGGGGCTGAAGGTCGCGGAGAAGAAGGCCGGGCGCGTGGCGGCGGACGGGCTGGTGGCGGCCTGGACGTCCCCGGCCGGCGACGTGGGCGCGTTGGTGGAGGTGAACTGCGAGACGGATTTCGTGGCTCGGACCGAGAAGTTCGTCGGCTTGGCCCAGCGTCTGGTCGCCCTGGTGGCGGCCGACCCGGCGGCGGCGGACGTCGCCGCGCTGGCGGAGCGCGACCTCGACGGACGACGGGTGGCTGATGTCGTGAAGGAGTTGATCGGATCCATCGGCGAGAATATCGTGGTGCGGCGGGCGGCGCGTCTGGCCCTGCCCGCGGGCGTGAGCGGACTCGTGGTGCACTATCTGCACGCCGGCGGCAAGATCGGGGTTCTGCTGGGTCTCCGCTGCGCCTCCGACCAGGGGGCCAAGGCCGAGGCGGTGGTCAAGCTGGCCAAGGATCTGGCGCTGCAGGTCTGCTCGGCGGAGCCGGCCTACGTCCACCGCGGGGAGGTGCCGGGCGACGTCCTGGAACGCGAGCGGGAGATCCTGCGGGCGCAGCCCGACGTGCAAGGCAAGCCCGCGGCCATCCAGGACAAGATCATCCAGGGACGGCTGGAGAAGTTCTATGCCGAGTCTTGTCTGGTGGATCAGATCTTCATCCGCGATCCCGAGGGCAAGCAGAAGGTCAGGGACATCGTCGCCGCGACGCAGAAGGCCGTGGGCGAGGCCGTGAGCGTCGTGGGATTTGCGCGGCTGCGGCTGGGCGACGGGGTGGAGAGGCGGGCGGCGGCGTAGGGAGCCATTCCGGGTGCGCGCGGCGGGCGGACGCCCGCGGGGCGGCGGGGCCATGGCTGGCTTGGTATACAGGCGGATCCTGCTCAAGATCAGCGGCGAGGCCCTGGCGGGCGCGCAGGAATACGGGCTCAGCGCCGAGGTGCTCGGCTTCATCGCAGCCGAGGTCCGGGAGGTCCGCGGTCTCGGCGTCGAGATCGCCATGGTGGTCGGCGGGGGGAACATCTTCCGCGGCGGCGAGGCCAGCGCTCGGGGCATGGACCGGGCGTCGGCGGACTACATGGGCATGCTGGCGACGGTCATGAACGGGCTGGCCCTGCAGTCCGCGCTGGAGAAGCTGGGAGTGGACACGCGGGTGCAGACCGCCATCGAGATGCGCGAGGTGGCCGAACCGTTCATCCGCCGCCGCGCGGTGCGCCATCTGGAGAAAGGACGGGTCGTCATTTTTGTGGGCGGCACGGGCAATCCGTATTTCACCACGGATACCGCCGCCGCGCTCCGCGCCATGGAAATCGGGGCGGACGTGGTCTTCAAGGCCACCAAGGTCGACGGTGTTTACACCGCCGATCCCAAGACCGACCCGACCGCCGTGAAGTTCGACGAGCTGAGCTACATCGAGGTGCTGAGCCGCCGCCTCAAGGTCATGGACTCCACGGCGATCTCGCTGTGCATGGACAACAAATTCCCCATCGTGGTCTTCAACCTGCACGAGTCGGGCTGCTTGCGGCGACTCGTGCGGGGAGAGCGGGTGGGGACCCTGGTCAGGGGGGGCTGAGCCGTCATGCAAACCGTCGTGCGCAAGGCCGAACAGGAGATGAAACGGGCCGTCGAGGCCACGCTGAAGAACTTCAACAGCGTGCGGACCGGGCGGGCGTCGGTCTCGCTGGTGGAAGGGATTCATGTGGACTACCACGGCGCCGTGACGCCCCTGAACCAGCTGGCCAGCCTGGCGGTGCCGGAGCGCCGGCTGATCACGATCCAGCCCTGGGACCCCTCGGCCATGCCGGCCATCGAGAAGGCCATCTTGAAATCCGACCTCGGGATCACGCCCACCAACGACGGCAAGGTGATCCGCCTGACGGTGCCCACGTTGACCGAGGAGCGCCGCAAGGAGCTGGTCAAGGTGGTCCACAAGATGGCGGAGGAGGGGCGGGTGACCGTCCGGAACCACCGCCGCGACGCCAACGACGCGTTGAAGAAGATGGAGAAGGCGAAACAGGTGTCCGAGGATCAGGCGCGCAAGGGCGCCGAGCAGATCCAGGACCTGACCAACAAAACCATCAAAAACTTGGACGAGCTCCTGGCGAAGAAGGAAAAGGAGATCATGGAGTTCTAGCCGTCCGGCGGGATCCGGAGGACGAGCCGATGCACCGTCGACGGGTTTTCAGCGCACTGCTCCTCCTCCTGCCGTTTCTTGCGGTCGTTCAGCTCGGCTCACCGCTCCACTTCCACCTCCTCCTGTCATTGGCCATCCTCCTGTGCGCCTGGGAGTTCGCCTGGCTTTGTCCCGGGGGCGCCAGCCGCGGTATGGCCGCCGTGACCGCGGTGGCGTCGCTGGCGTGGCAATGGGCTATGATCGCGGGACTCGCCCCCGCCGTCATCGCACCCCTGGTCGCCGTCGTCATGCTGGTCCGGGCGGTCGGGGGCGGCGAGGATTTTCGGGCGGCGGCCCAGCGCGCGGCCTGGACGGTGTTCGGTGTCGCCTACGCGGCAGGACTCTTCAGCTACGCCAGCCTCCTGCGCGAAGGGCCGGACGGGCGCCAGTTTGTCTACTTCGCGGCCCTGACGACATGGGCCGGGGACATCGGGGCGTACTACGTGGGGTCGCGCCTGGGGCGGCGGCCGCTGGCGAGGTGGGTCAGTCCCAAGAAAACCGTGGAGGGCGCCCTGGGCGGGATCGCGGCCACGCTGCTGGTCGCGGCGCTGGGGAGCGGCGGGGTCTGGCCGCGGTTCCCGCTCGCCACCGCGATCGGGGTCGGCACCCTGCTGGCGGTGGTCGGGATCTTGGGAGACCTGTCGGAGTCGGTGCTCAAACGGGCCGCGGGTGTGAAGGACAGCGGGGCGCTCATACCCGGCCACGGGGGGGTCCTGGACCGTCTGGACAGCCTGATATTCTGCACCCCGGCACTCTACGGGTGCGTGTGGCTGGGCCTGGTGTGAACCGCAAAACGACGGGGCGCGGGGCGCGGGCGCGGCCCTGGGCTCTGGCGGTGCTGAGCGGGCTCGTCAGCGCCGCCGCCTTCCCGCCGTGGGACCTGGGGTGGCTCGCCTACGTCGGATGGGTGCCTCTCCTCGTGTCGCTGCGAGGCGCGCGGGGCCGCGAGGCGGCGGGCCTGGGATACACGGCCGGGCTCGCGTTCTATCTGGCCACGATCTGGTGGGTCATCAACACGATGACCACCTACGGGCGGCTGCCCCTGGCCCTGAGCCTCGCGGCCCTCGTCCTGCTCTGCGGCGTCCTGGCGGCCTACACCGCGGTCTTCGCCTGGCTGCTGGCGGCGGGGCGGATCCGGCTGGGGATATCCGAGGGACTGCTGCCGGTGACGGCGGCGGCGCTCTGGACGGCGCTGGAGTTTCTGCGGACCTATCTGTTTTCGGGTTTTCCCTGGGCCCTGCTGGGATATACCCAGTATCGCCAGCCCACCGTGCGGTTGCTGGCGGCCGCCACCGGCGTGTACGGCCTGTCGGCGCTGGTCCTCCTGGTGAACGGCGCGCTGGCGGGGGTGTGGGCGTGGTTTGCGCGGCGCGGAGACGAATCAAATCGGTACGCGCGCCTGATCCAGCACGGCGTGACGGTGGCGGCGGCGGCCCTCGTGGCGGTCGGGTACGCGAGCGGGATCTGGCGCGACGCCGCCGGAGGCCCCACCGTCCGGGTCGGGGTGCTCCAGGGCAACATCGATCAGTCGGTGAAGTGGGATCGTCGGTACCAGAGCCGGACGCTGGAGACATACGAGCGGCTGGCGCGCCGTGTGGCCACGGAGCGGCCGGCGCTGATCGTCTGGCCGGAAACGGCGCTGCCGTTCTTTCTCCGGCGCGAGCCGGAGCTGGGGCCGCGCGTCCAGACCCTCGGGGCGGACGTGGGGGTCCCCATGCTAATCGGGAGCCCGGATATCGGCGCGGACGGACTCCTGCACAACAGCGCCTTCTTTCTGGGGCCCGACGGGGCCATCCGCGGGCGGTACGACAAGCGCCACCTGGTGCCGTTCGGGGAATATGTCCCCCTCCAACGCGTGTTCTTTTTTCTGCACAAGCTGGTGGCGGGCATCGGGGATTTCGGGCGGGGGCGCGATGCGACTGTCTTCGGAGAGGACGGCTACCGTTTCTCCGCCATGATCTGCTACGAGGCGATCTTTCCCGCCGAGGTGCGGGAGTTCACACGGGCGGGGGCGCAGTTCCTGGTCAACATCACAAACGACGCCTGGTTCGGCGAGAGCGGGGCGCCGTATCAGCATCTGGCGATGGCGGCCATGCGGGCGGTGGAGAACGGCAGTTACCTGGTACGGGCGGCCAACACCGGGGTGAGCGCCGTGGTCGCCCCCTCCGGGGCCATCCTCGCGCAGACCCCGCTGTTTGTCGAGACGGGCATGGTCGGCGGCATTCGTCTCCGAACGGGCGAGACACCGTACACGCGCTACGGGGATGTGCTGGCGTGGGGATGCGCGGTCTTTCTGGGGGCATACGGCGGCGCGCTTCTGTGGAGGGTCGGCGCGCGGCGAGGAGGCACGGATGATTCCGGATCTTGAACGAAGGCTGGATGAGCTGGACCGGAAACTCGAACAGCTCCGGGTGTATCTTTGACGTCCCGGGGAAGACGGCCCGGCTGACGGCGCTGGAGCAACAGACCGCGGTTCGGGAGTTCTGGGACGACCCGGGCAAGGCCCAGAAAGTGCTGAAGGAGCAGAGCACCCTGCGGCAGACGCTGGACCAGCACGCGGCGCTGGCACGGGCGGCGGAAGAGCAGCGACTGCTCCTCGACCTGGCCGCCGAAGAGCAGGACGCCGCGACGCTGCGCGAGGTCGAGGCGGGGCTGGCGGATCTCGCGCGGCGGGTACGCAGCCAGGAGCTCCAGACGATCCTCTCCGGCGAGTACGACGCCGGGAACGCCATCCTCAGCATCAACGCCGGCGCGGGCGGAACCGAGTCCCAGGACTGGGCGCAGATGCTGCTCCGGATGTACCTCCGCTGGGCGGAGGCCAAGAAACTCAAGACCGACGTGATCGACATCCTGGGGGGAGAAGAGGCGGGGATCAAGAACGTCACCATCACGGTGGACGGCGCGTACGCGTACGGATACCTGCGGGCCGAGATGGGGGTCCACCGGCTGGTGCGGATCTCGCCCTTCGACGCCAACAAGCGGCGCCATACGTCCTTCGCGTCCGTCTTCGTCTTCCCGGAGGTCGACGACATCGACATCACCATCGAGGACAAGGACCTTCGGATCGACGTCTACCGCTCGACGGGTCACGGCGGGCAGAGCGTGAACACCACGGATTCCGCCGTCCGGATCACGCACCTGCCCACCGGCATCGTGGCGACCTGCCAAGACGAGAAATCCCAGCACAAGAACAAGGCCAAGGCGATGAAGGTCCTGCGCGGGCGGTTGTACGACCACTACAAGGCACAGCGGGACGCGGAGCTTTCCCGGCTGGAGGGGAACAAGCAGGCCATCGCCTGGGGAAGCCAGATCCGGTCGTATGTGCTGGCCCCGTATCAGCTGGTGAAGGACCACCGGACCGGAGAGGAAACGGGCAACGTGAGCGCGGTGCTTGACGGGGATCTGGATCGGTTCATCGAGGCGTACCTCTTCACACCGCCGGACGCCAAGCCGGCGGCGTCCAAAAGCGGGGAGGCGGAGGATGTCTGAGTCGGCGGAGGAGTTGCAGGCCGAGGTGGCGCGGCTGAGGGCGGAAAACGAGAGGCTGAAGGGCACGGCGAGCCGCGGGATGTCGATCCGCGTCAGCGAGAAGGGCGGCGTGTCGGTGTACGGCTTGGGTCGGTTTCCGGTGACGCTCTACAAGGAGCAGTGGGTGAAGCTGCTCGACATGGCCGAAGACATCCGGACATTCATCGCCCAGAACGAGGGCAAGCTGAAAACCAAGGGATGAGGAAGGGCCGGTGCCGCTTGACGGGGTGTGCAGGGGCCCGTCGGCGGCCGGTCGACGGTTGACACTCCGAGGGGGCGTTCCTATAATCGCCGCACTTTTCCCAGGACAGGAGGCGGTGTGGACGACATCACGCCGTTTATGCGCGAGCGTCTGGCCAAGCTCGACGAGCTGGCCGGCGAGGGGATCGACCCCTTTCCCAGCGCGTTCCCGGTCAGCCATCTCATCGGCGACGTGATCGCGGCCTTCAGCCCGTCCGACGAGGCAACGCTGGCCGCCGCCCCCGCCGTGGCGGTGGCGGGTCGGGTCGTCTCGCTGCGCGGGCATGGGAAGGCCTCCTTCGCGCACCTCCGGGATCGAACGGGCCGGATCCAGATCTATGTCCGACTGGACGCGGTGGGCGAGAGGGCCTATGGACTCTTCAAGCGTCTGGATGTGGGCGACTTCGTCGGCGTGCGGGGTCGGCCCTTCCGGACCAGGACGGGCGAGCTCAGCGTACACGTGGCGGAGCTGACCTTGCTCTCGAAGTCCCTCCGGCCTCTGCCGGACAAGTGGCACGGGCTGAGCGACGTGGAGGTCCGGTATCGCCAGCGCTATGTGGACCTGATCGCCAATCCGGCGGTGGCGGAGGTTTTCCGGCGCCGGGCGCGGATCGTGGCGGAGATGCGGCGCTTCCTGGACGCGCGTGGCTTTCTGGAGGTCGAGACGCCGATGATGCAGTCGATCCCGGGCGGCGCCACGGCGCGCCCCTTCGTCACGCACCACAACGCGCTGGGCATGGATCTCTTTCTCCGCATCGCGCCGGAGCTGTACCTCAAGCGTTGCGTGGTGGGCGGCCTCGACCGGGTGTACGAGATCAACCGCAATTTCCGAAACGAGGGCCTCTCCACGCAGCACAATCCGGAGTTCACGATGCTGGAGTTCTACCAGGCGTACGCGGACTACCGGGACCTGATGGTGCTGACCGAGGAGCTTTTGCTGCACGTGGTGCAGGCGATCTGCGGAAGCGATCGGGTCGCCTACCAGGGGCAGGAGCTCCGCTTCGTGCCTCCGTGGCCCCGCCTGTCGGTGGAGGAGGCGCTGGTCCGACTGGGCGGGCTTCGCGCGGAGGATCTCCGCACGGCGGAGACGCTGCGCGCCGCGGCAGCCGCCCGGAACGTGCCCGTCAACCCCGGCTGGGGCTGGGCCAAGCTGTTGATGGAGCTGTTCGAGGCGCTGGGCGAGGCGCACTGCGTGCAGCCGACCTTCATCACCGATTTCCCCGCGGAGCTGTCGCCGCTGGCCAAGGCGCGCCCCGACGACCCCCGCTACGTCCAGCGGTTCGAGCTGTACATCGCCGGTATGGAAGTCGCCAACGCGTACTCCGAGCTCAACGATCCGCGCGAGCAGCGCCGCCGGTTCGAGGCGCAGGCGCGGGCGCGGGAGGCGGGCGACGAGGAGGCGCAGTACCTCGACGAGGACTTCCTGCGTGCGCTGGAGTACGGGCTGCCGCCCACGGCCGGGGAGGGGATCGGCATCGACCGGCTGGTGATGCTCCTCACCGACTCCGCCTCGATCCGCGACGTGATCCTGTTCCCGCTGCTGCGCCCCGAGGCGCGGCCCGGCGATCCCGCCGGCGAGCCCGCGGCGTCCTCGGCCGTCCGGGAGTAGCGGGCGGATGGCCGTATCCCTCCCCTACGAGCTCTTCATCAGCCTGCGCTATCTGCGCGCCAAGCGGCGGAGCCGGTCCCTGTCGGTGATCACCGTCATCTCCACGGCGGGCGTGACGGTGGGGGTCATGGCCCTCATCGTGGTGATGGCGGTCATGAGCGGGTTCGAGTTCGATCTCCGCAACAAGATCCTGGGGACCAACGCGCACATCTGGGTCCTGCGCTACGGCGACCACGGCATCGAGGACCCCGCGGGCGCGCTCGCGGCGATCCGCCAGGTGCCCGGCGTGACCGCGGCGTCGCCGTTCACGTACAACGAGGTGTTGTTGACGGCGGGGGGGCGGTCGGCGGGGAGCGTGCTCCGCGGCATCGATCTGGCGTCGTCGCTGGAAACCACGGATTTCCGTAAAACCATCAAGAGCGCGTCAGTGGAGCTTTCGGCCGCGCTGGACAGCGCCCGCCCCGTGTTTCCCCCCGACGGCATTCTGCTCGGCTCGTTTCTGGCCGGCAGCCTGGGTGTCGGCGTGGGAGGAACGGTGGATGTCCTGCTGCCGCTGGGCGGCGACCTCTCGCCGCTGGGGGTCATGCCCCGGATGCGGCGCTTTACGGTGGTGGGCGTCTTCCAGGTCGGGTTCGCCGAGTTCGACACGAAGCTGGCGATGATCGGGATTCCCGCGGCCCAGGCGCTCTTCCGTATGGGGAGCGCCGTGTCCGGCATCGAGGTGCGGGTGCGGGAGATCTACCAGGCGTCCGCCGTGGCCGAGACCATCCGCGCGCGGCTGAAATTTCCCTACTTCACCCGGACGTGGATGGAGATGAATCGGAACTTCTTCTCGGCGCTGCGGGTCGAGCGCACGGTCATGTTCGTGATCCTCACGATGATCGTTCTGGTGGCGGCCTTCGGGATCATCAGCACGCTGGTCATGCTGGTCATGCAGAAACGGAAGGAGATCGCGGTCCTCAAATCCATGGGGGCGACAAACCGGAGCGTCACGGGCATCTTCATCGTCCAGGGGCTGCTCATCGGCGTGACGGGGACCGGCCTCGGCCTGCTCCTGGGCCTCACCATCGCCCATAATCTGAACGGCATCGTGGCGGGCATCGAGTGGCTCTTCGGCTTCAAGGCGTTCCCGCAGGACGTCTATCTTTTGGACAAGCTCCCCTCGCGGGTGCTGTGGCCGGACGTGCTCGCCATCTCGCTGACGTCGGTGCTGATCAGCCTGCTGGCCACGATCCTGCCGTCGCGCCAGGCGGCCGCCGTGGACCCGGTGGTGGCCATCCGGTACGAATAACGCAGGGGCAGTCGAATGGCCGAGAAGTCAGACACGCAAAACCTTAGGAGCGTCGCCAATCAATCTGCGGACCAGTTGACCAATCGACGAATTGACCCATGGACCGGGAGCTGACCGCTGATACCCGAAAGCTGAAAGCTAACGCCCAGATGTCCGATTCCATCATCGCCCAGGATGTGACCAAGAGCTTCGCTCGGGACGGCGACCGGGTGGACGTCCTGAAGGGCGTGAGTCTCGCCATCGCGGCGGGAGAGCTGGCCGCCATCGTCGGCCCGTCCGGGGTCGGGAAAAGCACTCTGCTGCATCTCCTGGGGGGGCTGGAACGGCCGACGGCGGGGGCGATTCGCTACGGCGACACCGACCTGGCCGCCCTCTCCGATGTGGCGCTGGCCCGGTTCCGCAACCGGCGAGTCGGCTTCGTGTTCCAGTTTCACCATCTGCTCCCCGAGTTCTCGGCCCTCGAAAATGTGATGATGCCGCTGCTCATCCGACGGCGCTCTACGGCGGAGGCGCGGGCGCGGTCGACCACGCTGCTCGGTCGGGTGGGGTTGGCGGCGCGCCTCAAGCACCGGCCCGGGGAATTGTCGGGCGGCGAACAGCAGCGCGTGGCGATCGCGCGGGCGCTGATCGGGGACCCGTCGGTCCTGCTGGCGGACGAGCCGACGGGGAACCTGGACAGCAGGACGGGAGACGAGGTCTTTGAGCTGATGCGTGAGCTGAACCGCGAGCGGCGTTTGACCTGCGTCTTCATCACGCACAACGACGAGCTGGCCCGGCGCACCGACCGCGTCCTGCGGATGCTCGACGGGCGGATGGTGGAATAGCCCGCCGGCCCTGCCGCGGAGCCGTTTCCCCCAAGATCTCACCCATGGCCCGCTCCTCCAAACCACGCGGCCGACGAGCGGCAGGGCATCCACCGCGCGGAAGCCGGCGCACTCCAGCGCGAGAGCGTCCGCGGGGCGCGGAGACTCTGGGCGGGAGAGCAACGGGCCGGGCGTGTTGGCGAGGATCCCCCGGGTGGATCGAGCCGCCGCCGGAGACGCCATCGGGAGGCTCTCGCGCAAAGCCGACACGGACAGCGGCTCGTCCAAGAAAGGTGCGGGACGGCGTCCGGAGCGGGTGGGTTTGTCCACCGTTCCACCGCGGTGGGTGTACCCCGCGCGGGTGACGGAATTCCAAGCGAGTCCGCTCGCCAGCCGCGGGGCCGTCGCTGGAGGCGCACGGTCAGGTGTGCGCCGTGGAGATGGAGGCGAGGTATCGGTCCGCTGGGTCGCCAACCGCACCCGGGGGTCGGCCGGGCGCTGTCCGCTGCCTAGCGCGCCGCCACTCATTTTTCGCGCGGTTAGGCCCGTCGGATTGCCGCATATGGTGAATTTGGGCCTTCCCGTCCGTTGAATCGTCGGGTATACTGCACGCATCATTGACAGTGGCATGGACCGCGGTATGAGGTGCCGCCTGCGGGCGGTGGGGTTGGGTATCTGAGGGTTGTCTGGCATCAACCGAGGAGTTTCTGATGTTTGAACGATTCACCGAACGTGCCCGCAAGGTCATCATCCTGGCCCGCGAAGAGGCGATCCGCCTCGGTCACAACTTCGTGGGGACAGAGCACCTGCTGCTCGGACTCATTCGGGAGGGCGACGGTCTAGCGGTGGCCATCCTGAAGAAACTGAACGTGAGCATCTCGGCGCTCAAAGCCGAGATCGAAAAGGTCGTGGCCGTGGGGACGGAGTTCTCGCCGGCGGGCGAGATCCCTTTCACCCCACAGGCCAAAAAGGTGCTGGAGTACGCCATCTCCGAGGCGCGCTCGCTCAGCCACAACTATATCGGGACCGAGCATCTGTTGCTGGGCCTGATCCGCGAGGGGGAGGGCATCGCGTCGCTCGTGCTGCGCGACTTTGGCGTCAGCGTCGCGGCGGCCAAATCCCAGGCCCAGGAACTGTTGGGTGAGCAGGCGTCCAAGCAGACCCCCACGACGCGGACGCCGGCCCTCGACGAGTTCGGGGTTGACCTGACCGCACTGGCGCGGCAGGACAAGCTGGACCCGGTGATCGGACGCGACGCGGAGATCGAGCGGGTCATCCAGGTGCTGAGTCGGCGGAAGAAAAACAACCCCGTACTCATCGGCGAGGCCGGTGTGGGGAAGACGGCCATCGTGGAGGGCCTGGCCCTGCGCATTGTGGCCAGCAACGTGCCCGAGATGCTGCTCCGGAAGCGCGTGGTGCAGCTGGATCTGGCGGGCATGGTGGCCGGCACCAAGTACCGCGGCCAGTTTGAGGAGCGGCTGAAGGCCGTGGTCAAGGAGATCCAGCAGTCCAGCACGGTGATTCTGTTCATCGACGAGCTGCATACCCTGGTGGGGGCCGGGGCCGCGGAAGGGGCGATCGATGCGAGCAACATGCTGAAACCGGCGCTGGCCCGCGGGGAGCTGCAATGCATCGGCGCCACCACCATGGACGAGTACCGGAAGTACGTGGAAAAGGACCGCGCCCTGGAGCGCCGCTTCCAGGCCATCCACGTCGGCCCGCCCAGCGTCGACGAGACGATTCGCATCCTGCGGGAGATCAAGGACCGCTACGAGACGCACCACCAGGCCCTGATCACCGACGAAGCGGTGGTGGCGGCGGCGCGGCTGTCGCAGCGGTACATCGCCGATCGGTTCCTGCCGGACAAGGCCATCGATGTGATCGACGAGGCGGGGGCCCGCGCCCGCCTGAAGGGCATGATGCTCCCCTCCGAGCTCCGGGAAATGGAGAACGAGGCGGAGCGCCTGCGGAGCCAGAAGGAGGACGCCATCCGCACGCAGGCGTTCGAGGTGGCCGCGCGGCTGCGCGACACGGAGCGCAAGCTCCGTGCGGAGCTGGAGGAGCGCAAGAGCGAGTGGAAAGAGCAGCGCTCAAAGGCCAAAACGACGGTCACGGAGGAGGACGTGGCGTACGTGGTGGCCAAGTGGACCGGGATCCCCCTCCAGCAGCTGGAGGAGGCCGAGTCGGCCAAGCTCCTGCGCATGGAGGCAGAGCTGTCCCGGCGCGTGGTTGGCCAGGAGGAGGCCATCCGGGCCGTCTCGCGCGCCATCCGACGGTCGCGGGTCGGCGTCAAAAACCCGAACCGCCCGGTCGGCTCGTTTATCTTCCTGGGACCCACCGGCGTCGGCAAGACCGAGCTGGCCAAGGCCCTGGCGGAGTTCCTCTTCGGCACCGAGGACGCCCTCGTGCGGGTGGATATGTCGGAGTACATGGAGCGCTTCTCGACCTCGCGTCTGATCGGTGCGCCGCCGGGGTACATCGGATACGACGACTCGGGGCAGCTCACCGAGAAGGTCCGGCGCCGCCCGTTCTCGCTGGTCCTGCTGGACGAGATCGAGAAAGCGCATCCGGAGGTTTTCAATCTGCTCCTGCAAATCCTCGAGGACGGGCGGCTGACCGACAGCTACGGTCGGGTCGTGGATTTCCGCAACACGATTCTGATCATGACGTCCAACGTGGGGACCCGGCAGTTCACCCTGCACGCGAACCTGGGGTTTGCCAAGTCGGGGGACGAGGCGTACTCGTACGAGAAGATGCGGGAAACGGTGCTGAACGAGCTAAAGCGCGCGTTCAACCCGGAGCTGCTGAACCGGATCGACGAGGTCACGGTGTTCCACCCCCTGACGCTGGCGCACATGCGCCAGATCGTGGAGTTGATGCTGACCCGGCTGCAGGAGCAACTGAAAGAACGGCAGATGAGCATCCAGGTGGACGACGAGGCGAAGGAGTTTCTGATTCAGCAGGGGTTCGATCCGAACTACGGCGCGCGGCCGCTGCGGCGGGCCATCCAACGGTATGTGGAAGACTCGCTGGCGGAGGAGGTGCTGCGCGGCCGGTTTGCGGACGGGGCGGCCGTCCGAATCCGGAAGGCGGAGGGCGCCAATCTGCTCTTCGAAGCGGTGGAGCCGGTGGAGGCGGCGCCATAATAGATTGCGGAAAACGAGCGTCGTTTCAACAACATACCGGGCTCGACGGGGATGCGCGGCGAGCCGGAAAAATTGCCCCTGCGGGGGCAATTTTTTCTTGGCAATTGGGGATGTTGATGGTACCGTCCCTCAACGTTTCTCCCGATGGGGCTTTGCGCGAAGGATATGGCTTTTCATGAGACCTTGCCCACGCCCGTGATGCCGCTCCGTTTGGCTCCACGTCTTCCATTTTTGGCGTTCTACCTCCTGTTCTCCTTCCTGCCGGGCTGGGCGCGGGCTCAGGACCAGCCGCTCGTCACGCAGATCGATGTCGTGGGCGCCAAGAAGGTCGACGAGTCCACGGTCCGCTTCAAACTCAAGACCCGCGTCGGCGATCCCTACTCGCCCGAGGTGGTGCGCGAGGACATCAAGGCCCTGTACGGCCTGGGCTACTTTGAGGATATCGTGGTCCAGGCGGATATCTTCGAGGGCGGACTGAAGCTGAGCTTTGTCCTGCACGAGAAACCCAGCATCCAGAGCATCAAGATCGTGGGCGCCAAGAAGTTGGCGGCCGACAAGGTGAAGGCGAAGATCGATTTGGTGGAGGGAGCCATCGTCCCCCCCGGGTCACTCCTCAAGAATGCCGAGAAGATCCGCCTGTTCTACGAGGAGGAGGGATACTATCAGGCCCGGGTGGAGGGCAAGGAAGAGCGGATCTCGCCCCAAGAAGTGATCGTGACGTTCGACATCGCGGAAGGGAACAAGTTCGACGTCGGCGAGATCCGGATCGTCGGGAACAGGTACCTCAAGGAGAAGGACATCAAGAAGCGGCTCCAGACCACGGAGCTGTTTCTGTGGTTCTTTGGCGGCACGCTCAAACGCGAGGAGCTCCGGCGCGACCTCGACCGCATCCGGGTTTACTATCTGGACAACGGGTTTCTCGACATCGTGGTGGAGGACCCCGAGATCCAGGTCAACGAGGCCGACCGAAAGCTGCGCGTGGTGATCCGCGTCGAGGAGGGCCCGCAGTACCGCGTCGGGAATCTGACGGTGAAGGGCAACAGCCTGTTTTCCGAGGCGGATATCCGCCGGCTGATCCGGACGCAGAGCGGAGGCATCTTCAGCCGGGAGACGCTGCAGGCCGACGTCGTGGCCATCACCGACCGCTACGCCGAGCGCGGCTACCTGTTCGCCGACGCCGCCCCCATCACCGATATTCACCGCGCCGAGCACATCGTCGACGTCGGTCTGGAGATCACCGAGGGCCGCCAGGCGTTTATCAACCGGATCGAGATCGTGGGCAACGTGCGCACGCGCGAGAAGGTGGTCCGGCGTGAGGTCGAGTTGATCGAGGGGGATGTGTTCAACAGCGCCCTCCTGCAGGCCAGTCGGCGGAACCTGGAGGGGCTCGGGTATTTCGAGACCGTGAAACTGGAGACCCGGCGCAGCACGGCCGAGGACAAGGTGGATGTGATCGTGGACTTGAAGGAGAAGCCCACGGGCGCGTTCAGCATCGGCGGCGGATTCAGCTCCGTTGACGGGGTGATCGGGGGGGTCAGCATTGCTCAGAGCAATCTCTTCGGGTATGGGAAACGCGCCAGCGCGTCGGCGCAGATCGGGTCGAAGGCCAACCGGTTCTACCTCATCTACGGCGATCCGCACTTCTGGGATACCGATTTTACGTTCGACGTGCGCGGATACAAGACGGCGACGGATTACAAAAACAACCAGGGGTTCAACATCGACACCCTCGGCGGCTCGTTCACCTTCGGGCACCGGCTGTTCGAGCGGGTATTCGGGTCGGTGACCTACACCATCGAGGATGTTCTCATCAAAGATCTGGAGGCGAACGCGCCGTTTCTCATCCGACAGCAGGCGACGCAGAACGGCGGCTGGTCCTTGACCAGTGCGCTGAGTGCGGCGATCCTTCGCGACACGCGGGATTCGTTTACGGAACCGTCGCGGGGCAACCGCACACGACTCAGCGCCATGTACGCGGGCGGGATCCTCGGTGCGGACAACAACTTCACCAAGTACTCGGTGGAGTCGTCGCAGTACTGGCCGGTGTGGTGGAAGCTGGTACTGAACCTGCGGGGGACGTTCTGGTACGGAGACTCCTTCGACGGGACGCCGCAACTCCCGGTGCAAGAACGGTTCTTCCTGGGCGGACCGAACACGATACGCGGGTTCCGGAATTTCACCGTGTCGCGGAAAGACCCGGTGACCGGGGGGGAGACCGGCGGCAACAAGGCGTTCTTTGCGAACACCGAGATGCTCTTTCCGCTACTCGAGGCCATGCGGCTGCGCGGTGTGGTGTTTTTTGACATCGCCAACAACCTGGACGAACGGGACGGCGTGGAGAAGCTCTTTACGCGACAGGCGCGCTACTCGGCCGGTGTGGGGATTCGCTTCAACTCGCCCATCGGCGCCATTCGTCTGGATTGGGGGTTCAACCTGAACCGGCACGAGGGGGAGAGGCTCCAGGTACTGCATTTCAGCGGGGGGACGTCGTTCTGACCGCCGTCCGCGCGGGCTCGGGCGGGGGCAGGTTGTGGGCGGCACGCCGGGCAGCGCGCGCCGGCGGCCGGGTCGGCTCGGGATGTGGGTGGAGGCCTGCCGCGTTGGGGCGGGGCACAGGAGGGAAAAGGCAAGGTGAAAAGGGGCTGCGAAGCACCAGGGCGTTCCGTCGCAATCCTCGGGATGTGTCTGACCCTCGTTCTGGCGTGGGCTGCGATGGCGTGGGCCGCGCAGCCGATCAAGATCGGCGTGGTGGATGTGCAGCAGGTCCTCAATCAATCCCAGCGCGGTCAGGCCGTCAAGCAGAAGCTCGAACAGGATCGCATCGGGCGGCAAAAGGAACTGGATGCGCGGCAACAGGAACTGGTCAAGCTCCAGGCCGAATACGAGAAGCAAGCGCCCGTCCTGAGCGAGCAGGCCAAGCGCGAGAAAAAGGAGGCGGTGGAACGACGCTTCCGGGACGCCCGGCGGGTGGCGGAGGACGCCAATCGGGATTTCGAGAAAAAGGTGCGGGAAGCCGAGATGGAGACCACGCGCGAGATCTTCGCCGTCATCCAGGAGTACGGCAAGGACCAGGGCTTCGGCCTCGTGCTGGAGCGCAGCAGCATCATCTTCAGCGCGCCGACGGTGGACGTGACCGCGGACATCATCAAGCGGTACGACGGGAAGGGCGCGAAGTAGCGGCGTATCCGCTGCGGCGGGGCGGGGTCCTTGCCGGGGCTGGGGGGCGAGCGTGCGACTGGGTGTCTTGGCAGAACGGATCGGGTGCCGGCTGGAGGGCGACGGTGGAATCGAGATCACGGGGGTTCGCGCGGTGGACGAGGCGGGTCCGGCGGACCTGACGTTCGTCACGGACGCGAAGCATCTGGCGCGGCTCTCGGACTCGCGGGCCGGCGCGGCGATCCTGCCGGAATCCGCGCCCGCGGGGGACCGCCCCGCCCTGCGGGTGTCCAACCCCCACCTGGCGCTGGCGCGGGCGTTGGCGGTCTTTTACCCGGGGGGCCGGGTGGCGCCCGGGGTGCACGCCACGGCGGTGGTCGCCGCCCGCGCGGGTGGACCCAGGGGCCAGCATCGGGCCGCTCTGCGTGGTCGGGTCCGGGGCGGACATCGGGGCCGGGACGCGGCTGGACGCCCAGGTCTTCGTCGGCGCGGACGTCCGCATCGGCCGCGATTGCCGGATCTTTCCGCAGGTGGCGCTGCGCGAAGGGACCCGGCTCGGCGATCGGGTGACGGTGCACGCCGGGGCGGTGATCGGGGCGGACGGCTTCGGGTACGCCCGCGACGGGGCGCGCTACATCAAGATTCCGCAAGTCGGGCGGGTCGTCGTCGAGGACGACGTGGAGATCGGGGCGAACGCGACGATCGATCGGGCGACGCTGGGGACCACGCGGATCGGGCGGGGCACCAAGATCGACAACCTGGTGCAGATCGCCCATAATGTCCAGGTGGGCGAGGACACCGTGATCGTGGCGCAGGTCGGGATCTCGGGCAGCTCGCAGATCGGTTCCCGGGTGACGCTGGCCGGGCAGGTGGGCGTGGTGGATCACGTCCGGATCGGCGACAACGCCATCGTGGGGGCCCAGTCCGGCGTTACCAAGGACGTTCCCCCGGGCGCCCTGGTGCTGGGCTCGCCGGCCGTACCCCATCTGGAATTCAAACGACAACTGGCCGCGATAGCGCGGTTGCCGCAGCACGGAAAGGCATTGCGGGCCTTGGAGGAGCGCCTGCGCGCCCTGGAGGCTCGTTTGGCGGACCGCGGGGCGGCCGGCGGAGCGGACGCATGATCGGCCTCAAGGAAATCCAGGAGGTTCTCCCGCATCGGTATCCGTTCCTGCTCGTGGACCGCATCGTCGAGATGGAGATGGGCAGGCGCGTGGTGGGGCTAAAGAACGTCAGCATCAACGAGCCGTTCTTCGCCGGCCACTTCCCCGGCCACCCCATCATGCCCGGTGTCCTCATCCTGGAAGCCATGGCCCAGGTGGGCGGCTATCTTTTGATGCGGAGCCTGGGAGTGCGGGGAGAAAAGAAGCTCCTGTACTTCACCGGGATCGACGGCGCGCGATTCCGGCGTCCGGTTGTCCCCGGCGACCAGATCCGCTTCGAGGTGGAGGTCCTGCAGTCGCGCCGGCAGATGTGCCGGATGAAGGGGCGCGCGCTGGTGGACGGCGTCCTGGCGGTGGAGGCGGAGCTGAGCGCGATCGTCGTCGATCGGGACCCGAACGCGCCGCCGAGCGGCCCGATCGCGGTGTAGGAGGCGAAGCGCGTGGTCACGGTGCATCCCACGGCGGTGATCGAGTCGGACGCGGCGCTCGACGACGGGGTGCAGATCGGCCCCTACGCGGTGGTCGGGGCCGGTGTGCGCATCGGCGCCCGCGCCAGCGTGGGCAGTCATGCGGTGCTGGAAGGGCAGGTCGAACTCGGGGCCGACTGCAGGATCGGCTGCCACGTGGTGATCGGGGCGCCGCCGCAGGATCTGAAATATCGGGGAGAGCCGACGCGGGTGGTGATCGGCGAGCGCACGCAGGTGCGAGAGTTTGCCACGGTGCACCGGGCAAGCACGGGTGGACACGGCGTGACCGCCGTGGGGCCGGACTGCTTTCTCATGGCGTACGCCCACGTGGCCCACGACTGCCGGTTGGAGGAGGGCGTGATCATGGCGAATCAGGCCACGCTGGGCGGGCACGTGGAGGTCGGGCGGCACGCCATCGTCAGCGGCTTGAGCGCCGTGCATCAGTTCGTCCGGATCGGCGAGTATGCGTTCGTGGGCGGATGCTCCGGGATCAACCAGGACATCCCGCCGTTTCTCAAGGTCCAAGGGGCGCCCGCGAAGCCCTTGGGTCTGAACGCCGTGGGGCTGCGCCGTCACGGCTTCTCCAGCGAGGCCATCCATGCGCTCAAGGAGGCCTACCGGATCCTCTTCCTTTCCGCCCTGAACACATCCCAGGCGCTGGAGCGGCTGAAACGGGATCTCCCCTCGTCCCCCGAGGTGGAGCGGCTCGTCGATTTCATCCAGCGATCCCAGCGCGGGATCAGCAAGTAGCTCCGAATGGACGCGATCGGGATCATCGCGGGCGGCGGGCGGCTTCCTTTCGTCGGGGCGGCCGAGGCGCACGCGCAGGGGCGGCGGGTGGTGGCGGTCGGTGTCCGCGGGGAGACGGACCCGGCGCTGGCCGAGGCGGTGGACGTCCTGCACTGGGTACGGCTCGGACAGCTGGGGGCGGTGGTCAAGACCTTTCGCCGGGAGGGCGTGAGCGAAGCGCTGCTGTTGGGCATGGTGGATATCCGCCACCTGTTCTCGAACATCCGGCCCGACCTGCTGGGTGCGCGCGTCCTCTTCAAGGCGCGCGACCTAAGGGGCGACAGCGTGCTGGAGGCGATCGTCGAGACGCTGGAGGGGGAAGGAATCGCGATCCTGGAGACGCCTCCGTTCTTGACACCGCTATTGCTGCCGGCCGGTCTCCTCACGCGCCGCGCGCCCAACCGGACGGAGCAGCGCGACATCGCCCTGGGCCGCGAGGTGGCGCGACAGATCGCCGGGCTGCGCGTCGGGCAGACGGTGGTGCTCAAAAACGGGACCGTCGTGGCCGTGGAGTCGGTGGAGGGGACCGACGCTGCCATCCGACGGGGCGGGCAGCTGGCCCGCGGCGGCGTCGTCGTCGTAAAGGTGGCGCGGGCGGACCAGGATCTCCGGTTCGACCTACCGACGATCGGGCCGGACACGCTGGCGGCGCTGCGGGACGCCGGCGCCACGACCCTGGCGCTGGACGCGGGCCGAACGTTGCTGCTGGATCGGCAGCGGTTCGTGCGCGACGCGGACGCGCTGCACCTGGCGGTGGTCGCGGACTAGCCGCCGTCGCGGGGGGTCGGTGGCCGTAGGGTGCGGGCGGGCACGGGGTGGTCATGGGCGGCGGGGCGGAGAGCATCAGGGTCGGGGTGGTCGGCGTGGGCCATCTGGGGCAGCACCACGCCCGCATCTACGCCGAGATGCCCAATGCCGAACTGGTGGCCGTGGCCGACCTCTCGGAGGCGCGAGGCCGGGAAGTGGGCGGGCGGCTCAAGGTCCCGGCCGTGACCGACTACCGCTCGCTCATCGGCCAGGTGGACGCCGTGAGTGTGGCGGTGCCCACCGGCGCCCACTATCCCATCACCCTCAGCTTCCTGCAGGCGGGCGTCGATGTCCTGGTGGAGAAACCCATCGCCCGGAGCGTGGAGGAGGCGGACGTCCTTATCGCGGCCGCCGCCAAAGGGGGGCGGATTCTCCAGGTCGGGCACAGCGAGCGGTACAACGGCGCGGTGCGGGCCTTGTCCGCCCAGGTACAGGAGCCGGGGTTTATCGAGGTGCACCGGATGGGGCCGTTCCCGGGCCGCGGGACGGATGTGGATGTGGTGCTGGATCTGATGATCCACGATATCGACATCGTGCTCACCCTGGTCAAATCCCCCGTGACCGCCGTGAGCGCCGTGGGGGTCCCCGTGGTGTCGGGCCAGGTGGACATCGCCAACGCGCGTCTGGAGTTCGCCTCCGGCTGCGTGGCGAACATCACGGTCAGCCGGGTCAGCGGCGAGCGGCTGCGCAAGATCCGCGTGTTCCAGCGTGACACCTACTTCGTCCTGGACTACGCGAGCCAGGAGTTGAGTCTGTTTCGCAAATCCCCGGGGGACGGGTCGGGGAAGAACCGCCTGACGCGGTTCGAGGTTCCCGTGGCCCGGGTGGAACCGCTTCGCCAAGAGCTCGACGATTTTCTGGAGAGTATCCGCACACGGCGGCCGCCGCTGGTGGCCGGCGAGGCCGGACGCGAGGCGGTGGCGGTGGCCGCCAAGATCATCGAACTGCTCTGAGCGCCGGAACAAGACGCGCGACGCGGAAAGGAGCCCCGGGGTGTCGGAGTCCGGCGCCGGCGGGTCCGCGCCGGTCCGAATCGTGATGGTGGCCGGTGAGGCGTCGGGCGACCTCCACGGCGCCGGCCTGGTGGAGGCCCTGCGGCGGCACGCGCCGGCGCTCGAATTCAGCGGGATGGGCGGAGCGCGGCTGCGCGCGGCCGGCGTCCGCCTGCTGGCCGACGCAGGCGAGACGGCGGTCGTGGGCGTGAGCGAGCTGTGGGAGAAGCGCCGGGCGCTGCGCGCCGCGCTGCGGGCGCTGCGTGGACATCTCGCCGAGGCCGGACCCGCGCTGCTCGTGTGCATCGACTTTCCGGACTTCAACCTTCTCCTGGCGCGCACAGCTCGCCGGCTGGGCATCCCGGTGTGTTACTTCATCAGCCCGCAGGTCTGGGCGTGGCGCCGCGGCCGCCTGCGGACGATCCGGCGCCTGGTGCGCAAGATGCTGGTGCTGTTTCCGTTCGAGGAGACCCTGTATCGGGCGGCCGGGGTGGACGTGGCGTTTGTGGGGCATCCGCTCCTGGACATCCTGGCGTCGGTGCCGCCGCGCGAGGTGTGCCGGCGGCGGCTGGGGGTCGCGGCCGGCGCGACGGTCGTTGGGCTGCTGCCCGGGAGCCGCGCCGCGGAAATCCGGCGGCACCTGTCCCTTTTGCTGGAAGCCGCGGCCCGAGTCCGCGCCGCGGAGCCGGGCGTCGCGGTGCTTTTGGGACTCGGCGACACGGCGGACCGGGCGGCGGTGGAAGCGGCGGCGGCGCGCCTGGGGGTGCCCGCCCAGGTCGTCCAGGGGCGAACCTATGAGGTGTTGCGGGCGGCCGACTTCCTGCTGGCGGTGTCCGGAACCGTGACCCTGGAGGCCGCCATCCTGGGGACACCCATGCTGATCACATACCGGCTGGGTCCCCTGTCCGCCTGGCTGGCGCGACGACTCATCCGCGTCTCTTTCGTGGGTCTTCCAAATCTGGTGGCGGACCGGTCCATCGTGCCGGAACTGCTCCAAAACGACGCCGCGCCGGGACCGCTGGCCGCGACGGCCCTGGAGATACTTCGATCGCCCGCCCGGCAAGAGGCGATGCGTGTGGCGCTGGCGGACGTCCGGCGACGGCTGGGGGAGCCCGGGGCGCTCGACCGCGCCGCGCGCGAGATCGTGCGCCTGCTGCCCGCCGCGCAACACCGAGGAGCTTAGCACCTATGTCCTGGCTGTACAGCGCGGGGCTTGGCGTTTTCCTCCTGGGTCTGGCGCCCGGCGTCCTATGGCAGATGCTGCTGCGGGGCAAGTATCGGCGCGGCATCGGCGAGCGGTTTGGGGGTGCAGCGCCCTGGCAGGGGGCGGTGCGACCGCTGTGGCTGCATGCGGTTTCGGTCGGCGAAGTGATGGCCGCCGCGCCGCTGGCCCGCCTGCTCGCGGCGCGGCACCCCGATGTTCCCCTGCTGGCCTCCACCACCACCGAGACGGGGAGAGCGGTGGCCGAACAGCGCATCCCTGCGGCGCGCTTCGTCTTTTTTCCGCTGGACTTCGGCTGGAGTGTCCGGCGCGCGCTGCGCGGCTTGCGGCCCCGGGCGGTACTGCTGACCGAGACGGAACTCTGGCCGAACTTTCTCGCCGGCTGCGATGCGGCGGGTATCCCGGCGGCGGTCATCAACGGGCGGATCTCTCCGCGCTCGTTCCCGCGCTACCGGCGGATCCGGCCGTGGTTCCGACGGGTGTTGCGCCACGTGCGGCTTTTCTGTATGCAGAGCGCGGCGGATGCGGAGCGCATCCTGGCGCTCGGCGCGCCGGCAGAGCGCGTGGCCGTCACCGGGAACCTCAAGTACGATCTCCCCGTGCCGGACCACGCCGGGGACCGGGACGCCATTCGCGCGGGGCTCGGCCTGCCCGCGGATTGCCGTCTGTTCGTCGCCGGGAGTATCCACCGGGGCGAGGACGAGCCGGTGATCGAGGCGTACACGGTCGCGGCGTCCTCCCACCCGGATCTGTGTCTGCTCCTGGCGCCGCGACATCCGGAGCGACTTGAAGAGGTGGAGCGGGCGGCGGCGCGGGCCGGGGTCCCCTGCGTGCGTCGCAGCCGCCTGCCCGGCGAAACCCCGCGGCCGGGAGGCGCGATCCTCCTGGACACCATGGGGGAACTGGCCAAACTTTACGCCGCGGCCAGCCTGGTCTTCGTCGGCGGAAGCCTCATCCCGCACGGCGGTCAGAACATCCTGGAGCCGGCGGCCTACGGACGCCCCGTGCTGCACGGGCCGCACATGGGAAATTTCTCCGAGATGCGCGACCTGTTCCGGACGGCAAAGGCCGCGCTGGAAGTCGTCGACGGGCGGTCGCTGTCCGAGGCGTTGCGGAGGCTGCTCGACGACCCGGCCGAGGCAGACCGGATGGGGCGGGCCGGCCGGGCCATCGTCGAGACCCAGCGGGGGGCGACCCGACGCACCGCGGACCTCGTGGGCGCGCTGTTGTGAAGGCCCGCGAGCGGGTTGTGGCCTTCGCTCGGCGCGCGGCGCGGGCCGAGGCGCCGACGGCCGGCGAGCGGATGGTGCGCGGCCTCCTCAGCGTCGCCTCGGTGGCCTACGGCGGGCTGGTGCGGGCGCGGAACGCCGGATACGACCGCGGGCTGTTGCGCAGGGAGCGGCTCCCGTGTCGCGTGGTCTGTGTCGGAAACCTCTCGGTCGGCGGGACCGGGAAGACGCCCACGGTGCTGGCCTTGGCCGGCGCCGCGGCCGGCGCCGGATTGCGTGTATGTGTCGTGCTGCGGGGCTACGGGCGCCGCGGACACGGGGTGCGTCTGGTCTCGGACGGACAGCGCGTCCTGCTGGGCTGGCGCGAGGCCGGCGACGAGGCGGTGCTTCTTGCGGAACGCTTGCCCGGGGTGCCGGTGGTCGTGGGGGAAGACCGGGTTGCCGCCGGCAGGCTCGCGGTGGAGCGGTTCGAGCCGCGGGCGATCTTTCTGGACGACGGTTTCCAGCATCGGCGGTTGCACCGCGACGCGGACCTGGTGCTGCTGGACTGCACCGATCCCTTCGGCGACGGTCTGTTGCCGCGGGGACGATTGCGGGAGCCGGTTACCGGGCTGCGCCGCGCGGATGCGATCCTCCTGACGCGGTGGGACTGCGGCGGCGACCCGGAGGGCCTGCGCCGCCGTGTCGCGGCCGTCGCGCCGGGACGCCCCGTCGGGGGGGCGGTCCTGCGACCGGTGCGCGTCCGCGACCTGACGGCACAGCGTGACCGTCCGCTGGCCGACCTACGGGGGGTCCGCGTGTTCGCGGTGAGCGGGATCGGCAATCCCGACAGCTTCCACCGAACGGTACGGGGGGTCGGCGCGGTTCTGGCCGGGTGCCTGGTCTATCCCGATCACCATGTCTTCAGTGAGGAGGACCGCAGGCGCATGGGTGAGGCCGCCCGCCGTTGCCAGGCGGACTGGATCGTGACGACCGGCAAGGACGCCGTGCGGCTGGAGACGGGACTTCTCGAGGGTCGCCCCGTGGCGGTCCTGGAAGTTGTCCTGGAAATCGTGGAGGGCGCCCGGGCCCTCGAGGCGGCGTTGGGGGTTCCGGTGGAGGCTCGGCATGGCTGAGCGGCGCCGCTGGAGCCCGGCGGCCATCGCCGAATGGGGCGCGGTCGCCGGCCTGGCCAAGGTCCTGAGCTGGCTTCCCGAGCCGTGGGCGTACGCCCTGGGCGAAGGGGCCGGGCGCCTGACGTGTCGGTTGGACCGCCGGCATCGCGCCGTGGTCACCCAAAATTTGGCGGCCGCCTTCCCGGGTCGCTACACCCCGGCGGAGCTGGACCGCCTGGTCGCCGAGGTGTTCGCGAATCTGGGGAGAACCGCCGTGGATGTCGCCCGCTCGGATCGGCTGGCGTCCCGGCCGGACGACGCGGAGGTGGCGGTGGAGGGCCTCGAGCGCCTGCTGGCGGCGCGGGCGCGCGGCAACGGCGTGCTCCTGGTGACGGCGCATTTCGGGCCCTGGGAGCTGTTGCCTCTGATGGCGGTGCGGCGGTACGAGCCGATCCACGTGGTGGCCCGGCCGCTGGACAACTCGCGTCTCGACGATCTGCTCACCGCCTGGCGAGAGCGCGGGGGCAATCGCGTGATCCGCAAGCGGCGGGCGGTACAGGCGATTCTTCACGTCCTCCGCCGCGGCAAAACGGTGGGGATCCTGATCGACCAGCACGTCAGCGAGCGGGAGGGGGTTGTGGTCCCGTTCTTCGGCCGCCCGGCCTCGACGGCCTCGGCACCGGCTCTCATCGCGCTCAGGTCGGGAGCGGCGGTGCTGCCGGTAGGCATCACGCGGCGGCCCGGAAGGCGGCGCTACCGGATCCGCGTGGGTGCGGAGATTCCCGTTCGGCGCAGCGGCGACGTGAAGGCCGACCTTGCGGAGAACACCGCCCGCTTCACCGCGGCCATCGAGGCCATGATCCGGGAGCAGCCGGAGCAGTGGTTCTGGGTGCACCGCCGCTGGAAGACGCGCCAACCGGTGGACGCCCGGCTGCGGCCGGAGGGCGTCGCCCCGGCGGCCACGGCGATCGAGCCGGGACGAAGCCGGGCGGGCTGAGCCGCCCGCGCAACGGGGATCCATGCGCGACATCGTTCCGGGGCGGATCCGGAAAATCCTGGTGCGGGAGGTCAACTGGGTCGGGGACGCCGTCCTCACCCTGCCGGCGCTGGACGCGCTGGACCGACGGTTCCCCGAGGCCGAGATCGTGGTGATGGGACGGCCGTGGGTTGCCGGGCTGTTCGCGGGCCAGCGCGGCGTGGATCGCGTTCTGGCTTACCAGTCGGCGGGCGCGCACCGGGGTCTGGCGGGGCGGTGGGCGCTGGCGCGGGAACTGCGACGGGGCGGCTTTGATCTGGCGGTGCTGTTCCCCAACTCGTTCGACGCGGCGGTGGTTCCCTGGCTGGCGGGGATTCCCCGACGGGTCGGATACCCGACCGACGGCCGGCGGCTTCTCTTGACGCACCCCGTGCGAGCGGCGGCCCGCGCCGGCGAGCGACACCAGGTGTTCCGATACCTGAATCTGGTCGGGGCGCTCGGAGCCGCTGGGGAAGCGGTGCCTCGCCTCGCGGTGACGGTGGAGGCCGCGCGGGCCGCGGACGAGTTTCTCGCACACCACGGGGTGGATCCGGGCGCGGCCTGGATCGCCTTGAACCCGGGGTCCGTTTACGGGGGCGCCAAGCGCTGGCCGGCCGAGCGGTTCGCCGCGGTTGCGGACGCGCTGACGGAACGGCGCGGGCTGAGGACGGTCCTCATCGGCTCGGGCGGGGAGGCGCCCGTCCTGCGATCGGTCGCGCAGGCGATGCGCACCCCGGCGCTCATGCTCGGTGGGCGGACAGCGATCGGGGCGCTGCCCGGCCTCTTGCGGCGGGCCCGCCTGCTGGTGACCAACGACACGGGGGCCATGCACGTGGCGGCGGCGGTCGGGGCGCCGGTACTGGCGATCTTCGGGCCGACCGACCTCGAGGCCACGGGGCCGCTCGGGCCGCGCCGTCGGAGCGTGCGCGCTCCGGTGCCGTGCAGTCCGTGTCTCTGGCGCGAATGCCCCATCGACCACCGGTGCATGACGGGGGTCACCGTGGACGAGGTGGTGCGGGTGGCGGAGGAACTCTTGGACGAGACGCAACCTGTCGCGTGTCCGGTCGCGCAGCTTGGCGCGCCGCCGCCGGAAGGGCGTGGACCGGCGAGGCCGGCGGTTTTCCTGGACCGGGACGGGACCATCATCGAGGACCTGGGGTACCTGGGCGATCCGGATCGGATTCGGTTGATCCCGGGTGCGCCGGAGGCGCTGCGCGCCCTCCAGGGGTCCGGCTATCGTCTGCTGGTGGTGACGAACCAGGCGGGCGTTGCGCGCGGGCTCATCACGGAGGCGGACGTGCGCCGCGTGAACCGACGACTGCAAGAGCGCCTGGCGGACGCCGGGGTCTTCCTGGATGGAGTTTACTATTGCCCGCACCATCCCGAGGGCGAATCCCCCGAGTACCGGAAGACCTGTGCGGCGCGCAAGCCCGGGCCGGGAATGATCGAGCGGGCGAGCGAGGATTTCGCGCTGGACCTCGCGCATTCGGTCATCATCGGGGACCATTCGAGCGACGCGGAGACGGCTCGCCACTTCCCCGGCATGCGGAGTATCCTCGTGTTGACCGGCCACGGGTCCGGCCAGTTCGACAAGGTCAAGGCCGGGGAAGTGCCGCCGCCGGACCACGTCGCCGTGGATCTTGCGTCCGCCGTGACCTGGCTGCTCCAGGGGCCGGGGCGCTGAAGTGGGCGGGCTTCCGGTCCGATTGGACGGCGCTCGACGGATCCTGCTGGTCAAACCGAGCGCCCTGGGCGACGTGGTGCACGCACTGCCGGTCGTCGCCACCCTCGCTCGCCGCTACCCTCGGATTCCCCTCGATTGGCTGGTCGAGGAAGAGGCGGCGCCGCTGGTGGAGGGGCATCCGGCGGTCGCGGCTCTGGTGGTATCGGGCCGGCGCCGCTGGCTGCGGCAACTGCGGCGGCCCGCCGAGGTTCCCGCCACGCTGCGCGAGATTCGAGACTGGGCCGCGGGGCTTCGCCGACGCCGCTACGATGCGGTGCTGGATCTGCAAGGGCTGCTCAAGAGCGCGCTGTACGTGGTGGCGGCCGGCGCCCCGGTGCGCGTCGGCCTCGCGGACGCACGGGAAGGCGCGGGCCGGGTGCTGACCCACCGGGTCCCCGTCCCGCCACAGCCCGTTCACGCGGTGGAGCGGTATCTGGCGCTGGCGGCGGCGGTGGACGCCCGCGAGGTGGTCCGGGACTTCACGATCCCGCTTGGACCGGACGACCTGGACGCCGCGCGCCGGGTGCTGGCCGATGTCCCGCGCCCGCGCGTGGTGCTGCATCCCGCGGCCCGCTGGGGGACCAAGCTGTGGGAGCCGGAGCGCTGGCGCACCCTGGCGGCGTTGCTGGCGGAGGAGGGGGCGGGGATCGTCGTGACCGGCAGCCAGGCGGACATGGAAATGGCCGCCGCCATCTGCGACGGGTTGCAGCCGGCACCGCGGTCACTGGCGGGCCGCCTGTCGCTGAAGACACTGGCGGCGGTCCTGCGCTCCGCGGATCTCATGATCACCGTCGATTCGGGGCCGATGCACATTGCGGCGGCGCTGGGGACGCCGGTGGTGGCGCTGTTCGGGCCGACCGATCCGGCGCGCACGGGTCCGTTGGGGCCCGGCCGGGTCCTGCGGCAACCGCTGCCGTGCAGTCCGTGCCTGCAGCGCACGTGCCGGATCGCGGAGACGCGCCGCTGCATGCGGGACATCGACGCGGCCGCCGTCCTGGCCGCGGCGCACGACGTGCTGGCGGCGGGCCGAAGGACATAGGAATGCGTTGGGTCGCGGGGAAGGGTGGAGCAGGCGGCATGTGGCGCGGCCGCGGCGCCGCGGGCGCCGCGCTTGTCGCGGGCCTCGTCTGGGCCGTCACCGCGGGCGTGGCAGCGGGCACCGAGGGCGAGCGGGTCCTGCGCGAGGGCGAGAAGCTGGTCTTCGACGTGACCTGGATGGGCATCAAGGCCGGCGAAGCCACGCTGGAGGCGCGCGGCGCCGTGCCGCTCAACGGGCGGCAGGCCTATCACCTCGTGACCACCGCCCAGTCCGCGCCCTTGATCTCCAAGTTCTACCGGGTGGACGACCGGAGCGATTCGTACGTGGCATGGGGCCCGCTCCGCAGCCTTCGGTTCGACAAGCAGCTCCGCGAGGGGAGATACCGGCACAACAGCCGGACCGTCTTCGACCACGAGGCCAAGGTGGCGACTTTTCGCTATCTGGATTTTGGCCCGGTGCCGAAGGGTGTGACCAGGCTGGAGGAGGCCGAACGATACACGCAATACGTGCAGCAGGAGTTTCCGCTGAGTTTCGGCGCGCTGGACGAGTTGTCGGTCCTGTACTTCGTGCGTACACTGCCGCTGGCCGAAGGTCGAACCATCACGGCGAAGGTTTTCGCCAGTCGGAAGAACTGGGACTTGGAGGTCAAGGTGCTCCGCCGGCAGAGTCTGGACACGGTGCTCGGGCCCAAAGAGACCTTCCTTGTGGAGCCGCTGCTGAAATACGAGGGGATCTTCCAACAGAAAGGGCGGGTGCTCGTATGGCTGACCCAGGAACCGGAGTGCATCCCCGTCCTCATGCAGAGCGAGGTCAAGATCGGCAGCTTTGTGTCGACGCTGACCCGCCGCGAGGTGGGGTTGCCCCTCGCCGGCTCGAACGGGTCGGGAGGGCGGGCACCGTGAGGCCGCCGGTCACGTCCCTCGTCACGGGCGCGGCCGGCTTCGTGGGGTCGCACCTCTGCGAGCGCCTTCTTCGGGAGGGGCATCAGGTCATCGGCCTGGATGTTTTCGCCGACTACTATCCCCGGACCATAAAGGAGGCGAATCTGGCTGCGTTGCGAGGGGTGCCTGGATTCCGTTTTGTTGAAGGAGATCTGACGCGCCTGGACCTGGCGCCGCTCGTCGGCGAGGCCGATCATATTTTCCACCAGGCCGGGCAGCCGGGCGTGCGGCCCAGCTGGGGGAAGGATTTCGACGTCTATCTCGACTGCAACGTCCGCGCGACGCAGCGGCTGCTGGAAACGGCGCGGACGGTCGGGCGCGTCCAGCGCCTGGTGTACGCGTCCTCGTCCTCGGTCTACGGCGAGACGCGCGATCTGCCGCTCTGCGAGGACTCGCCGACGCGCCCATATTCCCCCTATGGAGTCACGAAGCTGGCGGCGGAGCACCTGTGCAGCCTCTATCACGCGAACTACGGCGTGCCGACAGTGTCCCTCCGCTACTTCACGGTGTACGGGCCACGCCAGCGGCCGGACATGGGGTTTTACAAGTTCATACGCGCCGCACTGGAGGATCGCCCGATCGTCGTCTACGGCGACGGCGAACAGACCCGCGACTTCACCTTTGTGGAGGACGCGGTGGAAGCCAACTGGCTGGCCGTGGCAGCGCCGGCGGCGGGGCAGGTCCTCAACATCGGCGGCGGCTCACGGGTCAGCGTGAACCAGGTCCTGGCCACCCTGGAGGAGGTCCTCGGACGTCCGATCAGACGCGAGCACCAGCCGCCGCAGGCGGGCGACGTGAGCCACACGTGGGCGGACACACGCCGGGCCAAGGAGGTGCTCGGCTTCGCTCCGAAGGTCGCCCTCCGCGAAGGGCTAGCGCGCGAGGTGGCGTGGTTGAAGGAAACGCTCGAGCGCTGAGTCGGGCGCACCCGGGCGCATTCGGGACCTTCCCGTTCGCCGGCCGGAGGGCGCTTGACGCTCGAAGAGAGAGGTGGTAATTTCATTTCGAGGGGTCACACGGGAGCCTGGAGTGCCGGGCTGAGAGGGTGGGGCGGTAACCTCACCGACCGTTCGAACCTGACCTGGGTAATGCCAGCGTAGGGACCAACGCCGTACACCAACCGCCCATCGTGGCGGTTTTTGTTTTTCTGCGGTCGTGTGAGCCGCCGATGCCTCCCGGTGATGGGGAGGAGGGAGTTCTCGGATGGAAGGCCTCTTGGAGCAGGTCCGAGCCTACGGGATCCAACCCGTGCCGCAGGCGGAGCGGCGCCTGGGATTCCTGGATACCTTCGTCCTGTGGTGGAGCCTCGGGGTGAGCTTCCTGGTCATGGTGGTCGGGATGTTCCTAGTCCCGGGACTCGGCCTGGGGCAGGCGCTTCTGGCGATTGTCGTCGGCGCCGTCCTGGGGAATTTCCTGCTCGGCCTGGTGGGGACGATCGGCGCGGACACGGGTGTGCCCACCATGGTCCTGCTCCGGCCCGTTCTCGGGCGCCGAGGCTCCATCGTTCCGAGCGTGCTCAATGTCCTGCAACTGCTCGGATGGGCGACCTTCGAAGTCATCGTCATGGCCCAGGCCGCGGCCTTGCTGTCCCATCGCCTCTTCGGGCTGAAGGGATATCTGGCCTGGGTGGCGTTCTTTGCAATCCTCGGGACGGTCATGGCCGTGGTGGGTCCGGTCCTGGTCGTCAAACAGTGGATGAAGCGCTTTGCCGTTTGGGTCGTCCTGATCACGATCGCGTGGGTGACGGTCGCCGTCCTCACGACCTACGACGTGGCGGCGTGGCTGCAGAAACCGGGTACCGGCGAGATGTCGTTCTGGCTGGCGGTGGACCTGGTCGCGGTCATGCCCATCTCCTGGGTCCCGTTGGTCGCCGATTACAGCCGGCTGGCACGGAGTCGGGGGACGGCGTTCTGGGGCACCGGGCTGGGATACTGCGTCTCGCACGTATGGTTCTACGCGCTCGGAGCGCTCCTGGCGCTCTCGGCGGCGGTTCCCTCGGATCCGAGCGCCCCGATTGCGCCGCTGCTCACGACGATCGCCACCTTGACCGCCGGATGGGTGGCGCTGCTCGTCCTGCTGGTCGCGGAGACGGACGAGGGCTTCGCGGACATCTACTCCGCCGCGGTCTCCGCGCAGAATATCTGGCCGGGGATGGGCCAGCGGACCCTCGCCGCGGTGTTCGGCGCCGTCGTGTTGGTGCTCGCCGCCACGCTGCCCCTGGTGCAGTACGAAAGCTTCCTCCTGCTGATCGGATCGGTCTTCATCCCACTGCTGGGAATACTCACGGCGGACTACTTCGTCCTGCGCGGCCGGCGGTACGAGATGGCGGACCTCTATCGGAGCGGCGGGCGCTACTGGTACAGAAGCGGCGTGAACTGGCTGGCGATCGGCGTGTGGGTCGTCGGCTTCGCGCTGTACCTGCTGATTGCCGGCTTGCCGCAGCTCGGCTGGTCCGGTGTGGCGCCGTGGCTCGGCGCGACGATTCCGACCTATCTGTTCGGGTTTGCGGTATACGCCCTGGTGGGGCGAACGGTTTCCGGTGTGTCGATAACCGTGGCGTTCACCTCGGAATAAGCGGGAGGGCGGACGATGGTGCAGGCAAGGGAGTTGGTATCTCGGCTGCGCCGAGAGATCGCGGAAGTCGAGACGCGACTGTTCGATCATCCCTGGATTGCGGCGGTGGAGGCCGGACAGCGCTCGCGCGCCGATCTGCGGCTGTTTGGGGTGCAGCAGCGGCGGATCATCGCCAGCGACCTCAAGAGTGTGGCGCTGTTGATCCACCGGTACGGTGACAGTCCCAGCGGGCGCTTCTTCGGCGAGAGCCTGAAGACCGAAACCGCGGCCCTGGACGCGTTGGCCGCCTTCACGCGCGCCCTGGGTGGCGAGACCGCAGCCGAGGCGGACGCCGGCCTGCTAGCGGGCGCCCAGGCCTACACGCACTTCCTCGCCTGGCTGGCGATGTACGGATCGGATGCCGAGTTCGCGGCGGCCTTCCTCGTGAACTTGCCCGCCTGGGGCAGAAATTGCGGACGTCTGGCCAAGGCGCTGCGCACGCGGTATGGCATGGACGACGTGGCGGTGGCGTTCTTCGATCTGTTTGCCGGCGAGGCGCCGGGTTTCGAGGATGCGGCCCTGGCTGTCATCCAGGGTGGATTGGACCGCGGCGTTTCCCCCTGCGCCATTGGCGAAGCGGCGCAGCTCCTGCAGCGGTACGAGCTGATGTACTGGGACGCGCTGCAGGCGGCAGCCGACCAAGCTCCGAGCCCCAGGTAGCGCGACGGACACGGCGCGGGCGCGCGGCCGTCGCGTTCGTATTCCCCTGCCGCACCCGGCCCATCCAAATTGACCACGCCCGGCACGCGTGGTAGAGTCCGCGCGTTTCGGGCGGAGACTCCGCGGGTCAGTCGAGGCGAGGCTTGCGAAGGGGGAGGGGACTGTGCACACGGTGATCGTCGGCGCGGGTGCGCTGGGGAGTATTCTGGGCGGCTACATGGCCGAGACCGGCGAAAACGTGACGCTGATCGGCCGGCAACCCCACGTGGACGCCATCCGGGCAGACGGATTGATCATCGAGGGCATGCGAGGCCGGCACGTGGTCCGCAACCTTGGCGCGACGAGCGTTGCGCGCGAGGTGACCGCCGCAGACAACCTGATCCTGGCCGTCAAGAGCTACGACACGGGCGAGGCGCTGGCATCGCTCGGACACCTGCGCGGCAAGGTGGGCGCGGTGCTCTCGGTGCAGAACGGCGGCGGGAAGGACGAGGCACTGGCGGAGGCGTTCGGGCGGGAAGCCGTGGTGGGGGCGACGAGCATCGTGGGCGGCGCCATGCCCGCACCGGGGCGCGTCATCCACACGAACGAGGGAGGCACCTGGCTGGGCGAGTTCGACGGCCGGCGGACCGCGCGGGTCGAGGCCATCGCGGATGCATTTCGGAAAGCCAAGCTTCCCGTCGAGGTGCGGGACGACATCCGGAGCGCCATCTGGTGCAAGCTCAATCAGATGGTGCCGGCCGCCACGCTGGCCTGCGTGACCCGCCTGCGCGTCCACGAGATGTATCAAGAACCGTCGCTGGCGGCGCTTTTCGTGGAGTTGAGCCGCGAGGTCGCGGGGGTGGCGGCCCGCCTGGGTATCCCGCTGGTGGATTGCCAAGGCTTTCCCGTGAAGACGCTCTGCTCGCAGCCGTTTGACGCCGCCGTCGAATCCGTCATCGCGCGCGGCCGAGGCATGCAGGAGCGGGGGATGACCCAGGTCAAGATCTCCACCCTGCAGGACCTGGAGCGCGGCAAGCGCACCGAGGCCGCGCATGTCATCGGCCACGTCGTAGACCTGGCGGAGGCCAACGGCGTGCCCGTTCCGAAGCTCGCGCTGCTCTACGGTGTCATTCGGGGCGTCGAGGCGGCGCAATCCTTAAGGCGCAAATCCCAATGACCGATTGCTCGTGACCGGATGGATCGGTTGTCAGGGGATATGATCATTCGCGAAGGCCAGGATGGCTGACGAATTTCGGCGACAACTGCGCGAGCGCGTCCTCATTTTTGACGGTGCGATGGGGACGTCCATCCAAGACCGCAACCTGTCTCCGGACGATTTCCAGGGCAAAGACGGCTGCAACGAACTGCTGGTGCTGTCGCGGCCGCAGGTGATCCGGGAAATCCATGCGAGCTTCCTGGAAGTCGGCTGCGACGCCGTCGAGACGAATTCGTTCGGGGCAAACCGGCTCGTGCTCGGAGAGTACGGTCTGGCGGAGCGGGCCTACGAGATCAACCGGGCCGCGGCGCGGTTGGCACGCGAGGTGGCGGCGGATTTCTCAGGGCCCGGGCAGCCCCGCTTCGTCGTGGGCGCGATGGGGCCGGGCACGCGGCTTCCGTCGCTCGGCCAGATCGGGTTCGACGACCTTCTGGCCATGTACACGGAGCAGGCGCGCGGTCTGCTGGACGGCGGCGCCGATGTGCTCCTGGTCGAGACGTGTCAGGACCTGTTGCAGGCCAAAACGGCCCTGATCGGATGCCAGGATGCCATGGCGGCGGCGGGCGCGGCGCGCCCGTTGATGGTCCAGGTGACGCTGGAGGCGACGGGCACGATGCTTCTGGGGACGGAGCTGGGTGCGGCCCTCACCGCGCTGGAGCGGTACGACGTGGACGCGATCGGTCTGAACTGCGCCACCGGACCGCAGGAGATGATGGAGCATATCCATTTCCTGAACCGACACTCGCGGAAGGCCATCTCGTGCCTGCCGAACGCCGGGTTGCCCCGCATGGAGGGCGGACGGGCGCGATACTTGCTGACCCCCGAGGAGTTTGCCGATTATCATCGCCACTTCGTCGAGGAGCACGGCGTCAACATCGTGGGGGGGTGCTGCGGCACCACGCCGGCGCACCTCAAACGTGTGGTGGAAGTGATCGGACGGCGCGCCCCGATTCCGCGAACGCCGGAGTATGCCCCGTCGGCGTCGAGCCTCTATATCAGCGTGCCGTTCCGACAGGATCGGAGCATCCTGATCGTGGGAGAGCGGACCAACGCCAACGGGTCCAAGCAGTTCCGCGAGCGGCTGCTGGCGGGCGATGCCGACGGCATGGTGGCCGTGGCGCGGGACCAGGTCAAGGAGGGCGCCCACGTCCTGGACGTCTGCGTGGACTACGTGGGCCGCGACGGTGTGGCGGACATGGGTGACCTGGTCGGCCGTCTGGCCACCCAATGCACGATTCCCTTGGTGATCGACTCCACGGAAGCGGCGGTGATCGAGGCCGCGCTGAAACGGATCGGCGGGCGGGCGATCATCAACTCGGTCAACCTGGAGGACGGCGAGGCGGGGCGCCCGGCCAAGATTTTTCCCATGGCGCGACGGTACGGGGCGGCGGTGATCGGTCTGCTGATCGATGAGGAAGGGCAGGCGCGAAGCGTGGAGTGGAAGCTCCGGGTCGCCCGCCGGCTGCACGATCTGGCGGTCCACCGGTACGGGTTGGAACCGTCGGATCTTATTTTTGACGCCTTGACGTTTCCGCTGGGATCAGGCCAAGAGGACTTGCGCCGCGACGGGCTGGCTACGCTGGAGGCCATCCGGCGGATCAAGGCGGAGCTGCCCGGCGTCTACACCATCCTCGGGGTGAGCAACGTCTCCTTCGGATTGAAACCGGCGGCGCGACAGGTCCTGAACAGTGTCTTTCTCCATATGGCGGTTGAGGCGGGGCTGGATGCGGCCATCGTGAATGCGGCGAAGATCCTGCCTATGAATCGCATCGATCCGCACCAGCGCGACGCGGCGCGCCGGCTCATCTGCGACGAGCGGCGCGAGGGTCACGACCCGCTGGCGGAGTTCATGCGGCTCTTCGAGGGTGGCGCGGCGAGCCGCGCCGCCGCGGCACGGCCGGCGCCCAAAAGCATCGAGGAGCGTCTCAAGGCCCGCATTGTGGACGGAGAGCGTCCCGGTCTGGAAACGCTGCTGGACGAGGCACTCGGTACGTACGATGCACTGGCGATCATCAACGAGATTCTTTTGGACGGGATGAAGACGGTGGGCGATCTGTTCGGCAGCGGCCAGATGCAGCTCCCGTTCGTCCTGCAGTCGGCCGAGGTCATGAAGTCGGCAGTCGGATATCTCGAACGCTTCATGGCCCGCTCGGAGGGGCAGACAAAGGGGAAGATCGTCCTGGCCACGGTCAGGGGAGACGTTCACGATATCGGAAAGAACCTCGTGGACATCATCCTGACCAACAACGGCTATACGGTCATCAATCTGGGGATCAAGCAGCCGATCCACAACATCGTGGAGACGGCGCTCAGGGAGCGGGCAGACGCCATCGGGATGAGCGGCCTCCTGGTGAAGTCGACGCTGGTCATGCGGGACAACCTGGAGGAGCTGAACGCGCGCGATCTCTGGCGCTTTCCGGTGATCCTGAGCGGCGCGGCGCTGACGCGGGGCTATGTGGAGAACGACCTCCGGGCTATCTATCGCGGCGACGTGTTCTACGCCGGCGACGCCTTCGACGGCTTGCGGCTGATGGGTGAGATCACGACGCGGGAGCCGATGGAGGTTCCGGCAGTACGGACGGCGCGCCGCCGACCGGCGGGCCGCCGTCCCGTCTCGGCCCCGACACCCGGGACGGTCCCAGCGGAGCGCAGCGACGTGCGGACGGATGTTCCGATCCCCGCCGTGCCGTTTTTCGGTGCGCGCGTCGTGCGCGACATCCCTCTGGCCGAGGTTTTCGCCTTTGTAAACGAGGTGGCGCTCTTCCGGACCCAGTGGCAGTTTCACCGGGGCAAGGGCCAGAAGGACCGGTTTGACGAGCTGATCCAGACCCATGTGCGGCCCATCTACGAGCGCTGGAAGGGCCGGTGCGAGCAGGAGAGGATCCTAACGCCGCGGGTGGTCTACGGCTACTTTCCCTGCCAATCCGACGTGGACGACGTGATCGTCTACGAGGACGACGGGCGAACGCCGCGTCTGCGGTTCTCCTTTCCTCGGCAACCCGGCGGCCGGCGTCTGTGTCTGGCGGATTTCTTTGCCGCGAAGGACTCGGGACGGATGGACGTCTTGGGCTGCATGCTGGTCACAGTGGGGCGGCGCGCCTCCGAGGTGACGCGCCAACTGTTCGAGGAGCACAGCTACACCGACTACCTCTACCTGCACGGCCTCTCGGTGGAGGCGACGGAGGCGCTGGCGGAGCTGTGGCACCAGCGCATGCGGGAGGAGCTGGGAATCTCGGGGGACGACTCGCCCGATCTGATGCGGCTCTTCCGGCAGGAGTACCGGGGCTCGCGTTACAGTTTCGGGTACCCGGCGTGCCCCAACCTGGAAGATCAGGCCAAACTCTGCGCGCTGCTGGAGCCGGAGCGGATCGGAGTCCGCTTGAGCGACGAGTTCCAGCTGGAACCCGAGCAGTCCACCTCAGCCATCATCGTGCATCATCCCGAGGCGAAGTACTTCAACATCGGCTGAAATCGAAAGTGTCTCCTGCGACCCGCGCGGCGAATTTCCTTGCCGGGCCATGTCAGGCTGCGCTAAAGTCAACGCAGACAAACGGGGGGGCGGGGTCGTGTCGGCTGGAGCCCCCACCGTGAGAGCCACGGGGGGTCGCGATCCAGACGACCCCGTGGCTCTTTCTTTTGGAGAGGAGCGCGCCATGACCATGTCGAAGGCCTTTCAACCTCCATTCCGGCTGTTGCTCGGACCGGGGCCCAGCAATGTCGAGGACCGGGTCCTCCGCGCCATGAGTGCTCAGGTCATCGGGTACTTCGACCCCCTCATGACGGAAATCGCCGGCGAGATCGGGCGACTCCTGCGCATGGCCTTCGGTACGGCGAATCGCGCCACATTCCCCATCTCGGGGACCGGGACGTCCGGGATGGAGGCGGCGCTCATCAACTTGGTGGACCCCGGGGACAAGCTCATCATCGGCCACAACGGGTTTTTCGGCGACCGGATGGTGCAGATCGTGGAACGGTGCGGCGGTGTGCCGGTACCCCTGGCGGCGGATTGGGGCCGGCCCATCCTTGCCGAGCAAGTCGAGGCCGCCTGCAAGCGCGAGGGCAAAGTGAAGGGCATCGCGGTGGTGCACGCGGAGACGTCCACGGGCGTCCTGCAGTCGCTGGACGGTCTGCGGGGGATCGCCGACCGGCACGGCGCCTATCTGCTGGTCGATGCGGTGACCAGCTTGGGTGGGCACCCCGTAGAGATCGATCGCCACGGGGTTGATGTCTGTTATTCCGGCACGCAGAAGGCCTTGGGTGCGCCAACGGGGCTGTCGCCGATCACGCTGTCCGATCGCACGCTCGACCTGATCAAATCGCGCCCGCGCAAACTGCAGAGCTATTACTTCGACCTCGCGCTCTTCGAGCAATACTGGGCCGGGAATCCTTTTTACCACCACACGCCGCCGACCACGTTTTACTATGCGTTGCTGGAAGCGTTGCGGATTATGGCGGAGGAGGGGCTGGAGGCACGCTGGGCGCGCCATCGGCGGAACCACCAGGCTCTTGTCGCAGGGGTGGAGGCCATGGGGCTCAAGATGCACGTCGATCCCGCGTTCCGGCTGTGGACGCTCAACACCGTGAGGATTCCCGAGGGTGTGGACGATGCGAAGGTGCGCGGCCGACTCCTCGAGGAGTTTGGGATCGAGATCGGCGGAGGGCTCGGCACGTTGAAAGGCAAAGTGTGGCGAATCGGGTTGATGGGTGTCAACTCGCGGCCGAACAACGTCCTGCTCCTGCTCGCCGCGCTGGAGCGCATCCTGCCGAGCGAGGGCTTTTGCTGCGGTTCCGGGATCGCAGCCGCCAACGGCGTCTACGCGCAAGGGTGAGCGCCATTCCAGCACTCCCAGCGTGAAAAACAACGCCCCGGGCGCCATCTGGCGACCGGGGCGTTCGTTTCGGAAGGCGGCCGTCTAGAGGTTGAGACCCAGGGGGTTGTCGTAGATCGTCCAGGCGGCGAAATAGATGAACAGCGCCACCGACCAGACGACATTACAGACCACGATCCACATCTTCGGCTTGATGGGGCCGGGCAGGAGCTTGAAGTTCAAGTACGTGACCCCGAGGGTGAGAGCCGCGTGGACTGCGACGCCCGCCCAGTTGATGATGACCCAGAGGATGTAGGGGGTCCGCATCCACACCGTGATCATGCCGGCGCCGCAGAGAATAGCCATCATCAGGAAATACCAGAAGCGGTACGGGCGTCGGTCGGTGGCGTTGGTCTCCACGGCAACGACGTCCGCAAACATGCGCGAGATCCCGTCGTACACCGAGAACTGGCTGTCGAACAGCGCGAAGATCAGCACGATGATGAACAGGTACCAGCCGAACTGGCCGAAGGCCGATTTGAAGATCTCGGCCAGGATAGTGGCGATCTTCACGCCGCTCGGGACTTGCATATTGTAGATGGTGGCAGCGGAATAACCGGCCAGGCTGGCGAAGTAGGTGAACAGGATCCCGCCCAGGATGATGAAGAACACCGCCAACGTCGTGGTGTTCATCCACAACCAGCCGCGAAACCGCTCGACCTCGTTCGGATTGTCCGTGTTGAACATATAGCCGCTCCGGCGAATCTCTTCGGCGGGGGCAATGAGGCCGGTGACGCGGCCGAAGTAGCTGGCCATCCCCATGCCCTTCTCGCGCACCCAGTAGGTGTGCCAGAAGTTCCAGAACCCGCCGGCAGGCTGGTTCAGGAACGGCCCGATGGCGGTGAGGGTGATCCCGGCCGGGATCGTACCAACGGCCACCCAGCCCCAGCTCACCTCGCGCACTGCGGCCCAGTTGGTCATGAAGATTGTCAGGAAGGCCAGGCCGAAGGTCGCGACGACGAAGCAGGCGTACATGATTTTTTCCAGCGTGTCGTACACCCGCTTGCTGCCCGCGAAGACGAAGAACACGACCCCGAGGGCCACCATGCCGACCCATTGCCACTGCGCGATGCCGAACATGGCCGCGACGCCCGCCGCCGCGCCGCCGATCCAGGCGGGCCAGCCCTGCTGGATGATGCAGAAGAGGGCCGTTACCCAGCCCCAGAACTTGGCGGGTTTGAGGCGGGTGAAACCCTGGAGCGCCGTCTCGCCGGTGGCGATGGTATACCGCGCGATCTCGTTGTTCAGGAGGAGCTGGAAGAAACAGGAGACGACGTATACCCAGTAGATCCCGACCCATTTGTTCGCGGCAACATAACCCGCCTGGTAGGCCTCGAAGCCGCCGACCGACAAAGCCCCCAACACGACGGCCGGTCCCGCCCACTTCAGAAAAGAACCCAGCGTCTTCGGTGGCGGTGGGGGCATCTCCCGTACTTCCCAGGGGGGTTTGATGTCGCCGCCTGGAACCGTCCGGACAGCCTTGGATTTCGCCTGTTCTGCCATGGTGTTACCTCCTTTGAAAAAGGATATGGGACAGAACGCCTCCAAGGTGGATGCGCGGGCGACGCGACCGCTTTTGCGAGGGCTGGAAGAGTATGGGAGAGTGAAGATGGTGCGCGTAAAAGCACGCGAGTCGGCTGCCTGGGGCGTTAACGATCGGTTGTGTAGGAAGCTCCCAGGGGGTGTCGAGCGCAACAAAACCGTCGCGGCGTTCGACCTGCTCACGCATGGTCTTTCCCCGGCCGGGTCAATTCCGGGTGAGCGTAGTACGCTCTTACCGCGAGTGGACGGCGTTTGTCAAGAGAGAAAATCCTTGTCAGTCCAGCTTCGGGTAGGGTTGACTTTTTTGAAGAATCAGTATAGACGATGTGTAAGGATGATCGGGAAATGCTTTGACAATGAGGAGTGTGACCGATGGATTCGCTGAAACTGAAGGTGATTTCTACCGATTACTGTTTTCGGGTCGACACTATTGGTGAGCACGGCCTTACCGTTTTGATTGAAAACGACTACGGGAAAATACTATTTGACACAGGGCAAGGTTTTGGAATCAGGCACAATCCGAAAATCTTGGGCTGGGATCTTTCGAATCTTGATGCGATTGCAATAAGCCATGGACACAACGACCATATTGGAGGACTGAACGAGGTCTTGAAAATATGCAAAAGCGGCAAGGTAACTGTTTGCGGTCATAAGGATATTTTCGCGAACCGTGTGAAAATTTACCCTTGGGGTGAAGGTCCAACTGGTCCTCCAAATACACAAGAAGAATATGAGGATGCGGGGGCAAAGTTTGTTTTCAATGATGTGCCGCTGGAGCTTGTCAAAGGAGTATCTTTAACCGGGCCCATTGAAAGAACCTTTGCCGAGACCAACACGACAGCACATTTTCAGGTGATTGACGGTAAAAAGGTTCCGGATCCATTTCATGATGACCAAGCCCTGATCGTGGAAACCGGCAAAGGGCTAGTGATCGTGTTTGGATGCGCACACGCAGGCGTGATCAACACCATGAATCATGTAGAAAGATTGACAGGCGACAAGACGTTTTACGGTTTATTCGGAGGAACCCATCTTCTTGAAGCGAACGACGATGTGCTCAAGACGACATTGAAAGAAATAGAAAGGCGCGAAGTGAAGTTATTAGGTTTTAACCACTGTACCGGGCTGAGCTCTCTGGCTTTTTTCCACAGGAATTTTTCCGGACATTCCTGTGATGCCAGCACGGGTTTTTCTGCAGAAATCTAGGTCGATGGGGATTTGCCTTTGCAGGCTCCACGGGCAACCGCCGCTTCGCCTCTCCGCGAGACTGCTGGAACCGCCTCGGCGCTTCCCGCGGGTGCGCGCGAGTGTTTGCCGCACTGGGTGGCTGGGCCAAGCGCACACACCGACGACAAGGCCGAGCCGCCGGGCGGTCGGCCACCCCGCTCGGTCTCGTCGCTGCTCGCACGATGCGGATATGACAAGGCGGAGGGGATCTTGTGCGGCGAAAGATGCGAGCGGTGGCTTTATGGCAGTCGTCGCCTCGCCCCGCGAGGCTCCGCACATCGAACGGCGGGAAGGCGTGAATGCTGACCGACTGCCATCGCGCTGCGCGATGTTCAACGATGACCGTTTGGTGGGTTTACGATAGAACGACAGGGGCGTCCACGGTGGGCGGTACCCGCAGGTTTCCCGCACGGCGCCTCCAATCCAGAGGGACGCAGAAGGCATACACTCCTTCGGGGTGGAGGGGCCGGTGCATTCCCGCGGGAGACCCCGGCCTCAACTTGTAATCGTGCGCGATCGTGAGAGGAGGTGTGAATGCCTGAAACGGTGGACCGGCAGTACTGTGGAATCGGGTTTGCGGAAAGGAACTCGGAAACCAGTAGCTAAACGGGGCAGGCAATAATCTTAAAACGGGGGGTGTGTCATGGAACTCCATTTTGTGAAAGCTACACCGGAGATAGTTACGTGGGGTTTTTATGATAACTCGAGGGCGCCAGCTTGCAAAATAGACTCCGGCGATATCGTATGGTTTGAAGTCTTCAGCCATCATGCAGGGGATGCACCGGATTACATGATGGACGACGCCATCAGGGAGATTTATGAAACCATCAAGATGGAAGACCGGGGCCCGGGCTGCCATCCAATGTCGGGGATGGTGTATATCAACGGGGTAAAACCTGGCGATGTAGTGGAGTGTCGGGTCTTGGACCTGCGCTGTCGCCCCACAACACCCTATGGAATCAACTTCCAAGCCAACTGGGGTTTACTGTACGACACGCTCGGGAAGGAAGAGCATGTCACGCTCTATAAGATAGACGAAAAAACCGCTACGGCGGAAGCCGTATTCACGTACAAATATCCTGGCTTTTTGGGCACAAAAACCGGCCCGATAACCCCGCCGGAAACCGTTGATCGAAGACCAACCCTCAAGAATATTCGGGTTCCAATCAACTATCATATCGGGACAGCCGCCATGGCTCCCGCAGCCAGCGGGAAAATCAATACCATCCCTCCGGGAATTTTCGGCGGCAACATGGATCAACGCAACTGGAGCGTTGGAAGCTCCATGTATTTCCCGGCCCAAGTGCCTGGAGGATTGTTCTGTGTTGGGGACTGCCATTCCGCCGAGGGCGATGGTGAGGTATCGGGCACGGCCATAGAGACCAATATGAATTGTCTGGTTCAATTGATAGTAAGGGACGATATCAAGATCAACAACCCTGTTCTGGAAACACCCACCCGCTGGTTTACGCACGGGTTCAACAGTGATCTGGATGAAGCAACCCGTTTGGCTGTGCTGGAAATGGTCAATTTTTTGGGTGCGAACAAAGGACTTACAAAGACGGAAGCCTATTCTTTGATAAGTGTCGCCGGCGACGTCAACATTACCCAGGTGGTGGATCAAGAAAAAGGCGTACACTGTTCAATCAGGAAGGACATTTTTGCCATGAAATAAGCACGGCAGGTGTGATTCAACCTCCCAAGAAATG
>JAKPQH010000167.1 GCA_029580855.1 bacterium
ACAACCTCGACGTGCTGGTGGCCCTTGATGATTCGAGTTCGCCGGACTTGCAGGACTTGGCCCGCGCCGGGCCAGTCAACCCACGCCGGGACGACGACGGCCTTGACGGGTCGGGTCACCCGCAGGCCGTGTCTCTTGTCCCGGTAGGTATGCCCGGGTAAACGCGGCCCTCCACCACATCGTCACCAACCGCCTGCGTCACGACCCTCGGACACGGGACTACCGCGACGCGCGGCTGGCCGAGGGCGATACCAAGGCGGCGGCTATGCGCGCACTCAAACGTGCCGTCGCCCGAGGTCTTCCGCGCCCTAAATGGACGTTGCCCCGTCCCCGACTACAGCGACCTCCGTCCCGCTCGCCAGTCCCGCAACCTCACCCTCGCCGCTGTCGCAGCCGAACTCAAGGTTTCGTCAGGACGCCTCCGTCCTGGCTGCCTGCGAGCCAAAGGCGCTGCGGTACCGCTTTCTACACATCCCCTCTCGACTGACCCACAGCGCCGACGACGGCGCCTGCGGATCCCCATGCCTGGCCATGGGCGGCAGCCGTCTGGGCGGTCTTCCCATGATCGCCGTCATCCCACATGCCCGCATGACCCTGCTCCGTCCGCCCACGACATCACCACCCGGAGACCCGCATCCCGGATGAAGAACCGGGCTTGGCACTCGCGCGCCCGGGCTGAAGGGCCGCTCCGTCGCGCTAGCCCGGGATCGCCGCGGAAGTAGGTACTGCGGGGGGTGGGCGGCCTTCTTGGGTTCCTCACCCTTTGGCTTCGTCCCAGCGGTTGATGATCGACACGTCGGCGACGAAACGCACGGGGGGTCCCGCACTCGCCCCGACCCAGCGTCGGGCGCTGTCAGTCAACGACTGATGCACGAGGGCGGCAACGGCCTCGGAGGCCTCGACGGGGACGTGCAGGAGCAACTCGTCGTGCAGGCACAGGACGATCTGGCCCCCGAGCGAGGGGAGATGGTGGCGCACCGTCGCCGCCCACGCCTTGAACAACTC
>JAKPQH010000168.1 GCA_029580855.1 bacterium
AGGCACGGGCGCAGGCGCGGCTGCAGAAACGCTGCGTGGCCCGGGTGGCGCGGTACGGATTCCCGCACCGGGCGCAGATGTGGTCGTACTCCGTGGTGCGGCGGGAGGAAGCACCGCAGGCGACGGAACACCAGACCTGCTCAGGCCGCTCTGCGACGAACTCGACGCCGCACGCCGGGCAGACGCAGACGTGAACCCGGCTTTTCCATGCGCACCACCGCGAACAAAACCGATGGTTAAACCGGCTGGGGATGAAAAGGCCTCCACACATCGCACACTCCCGCAGACGATCGCGCAGCTCCCAGACCCGTCCGGGTCCCCGCGGTTCGTCTTCGGTATCCGGCTCCGGCGCGGGGCGGTCGCGGATCGGATGGGGGCGCCCCCTGTCCGCGTTCTGCCGGGTCAGAACCTCATCCGGAACGACCTCTTTGGGGCGATAGCCGGCGAGCGGGATTCGCCGGATGCGGGAGAGATCCCCCCACCGACCTCTCCCGGCCCCTGCGGAGTCGCTGGCGGGTTCCTTCCACTCGAAATCCGCCTCGGCCGACGAGAGGACCGCCTCGATGGAATCCGGCTCTGCCTCCGCATCCGCGCAGGGTTCGTCCAGCATTTCCCCCCGCGCCGGAAAATCGGGCCGCAGCAACCGGTCCAGCGCCATGGGGACGGTAAGGATATCGCGGCAGACCTCCGGCAGTTCGGGGCATTCGTGTTCGTGCGTTTCCAGCGGATCAACGGGGTGGCGCGTCATTCAGGTTTTCTCCTTTCACAGTGTCACCTGGTCATGGCACTTTTGTCCGGGCAGAACTACCCGCATATTTACGTGTATGATCAACACTGGAAAGGAGGCGTCTTCGTGTCAACAGTTTTGGCGAAAAAAGTTCAATCGGGGTACGCCTGCGCCCTGAACAACGAGCGGATGGGCTGCGCCGCCCCTCGAAGACCGGCGTTCGGCCGTGAACCAGCGGCGGGCGGCCTCCGGGATGTGCAGGACCGCCTGCGGGCGCTGCGGGGCACGCTGGGATACCGGCGGTTCGCCGCACGGGTGGGGGCGAAACCGAACTCGGTGCGCCGGTATGAGCTGGGAATGGCGCGGGTGCCGCTGGATTACGTTCAGGCCGTGTGCAGGGCGTTCAACGTGTCGGCGGACTGGCTGCTGTTCGGCATCGAGGCGCCGGCGGGGTTGGCGGACGCGGCAGTGCGGGCGATCCGGGAGGGCAGTCTGCCGGCGACGCGGAGCGCGATCGTTGCCGGGGAGCGGGTGCGGATCGTCTGCGTGCCGGTGCTGAACCGCGTGCCGGCGGGCGCTCCGGCGGAGATGCTGGACGACATGCCGGTGGGGTTCGGGCTGGAGGGGTTCATCCGCGTGCCGGACCCCGGCGACCCCAATGCGTACGCGCTGACCGCCTGGGGGGATTCCATGGAGCCGCTGATTCATGACGGGGAGCGGTTTGTGGTCAGCCCGCGGCGCGCGCACGGGTTTTCCGCCGGAGTTGCGGTGCTGAGGTTGCGTTCACGGGGCGGCGAAGTGTGCGTGAAGCATGTCCGGGTGCGGGGCGACCGGGTGGAAGTAATACCCGTGAATTTGCGGTACCCTGGGATGGTGCTGGCGGCGGAGGAGGTGGAAGTGCTGGGGAGGGTGACGATGGTTGCCGGCGAGGGGTAGGGTCGTCTCGATACAACGAGCCGCCGGCCGGCGG
>JAKPQH010000169.1 GCA_029580855.1 bacterium
GGTCGAGCGCCCAGCGGAGGAGTCCTCGGCCCCACTTCGAGATCCGCGCCTGCCCCGCGAATTGCCCCGACGGCCCGCGGACGATGTCGAGCCCCGCGCGCTTCCGGAGCTGACTGACCTGCGTGCACCACCCAATGTCCCCGATCTCCGCCAGGAGGACCGCACCCCCGGTCGGCCCGACTCCGGGGATGGACCGGAGGCGCGCAGAGGCCGGGAGCCGCTCCGCGAGCGGGGTGCCCGCCGCTTCGAGCGTCGTGATCCGCGCCTGGACCGCGGTGACCTGCGCCCCGCGATCGGCGCAGGCGGTGGCCAGGCCGAGCGGTCAACGCCCCGTCGGCACCGCCGGCCGCCCGCGGGCGGCCGGCTCCCAGGCCTGGAGGACCGGCGGCAGCGCCGCCCAGAGGCGCTGGGGCAGCGGGTCCCCCAGCGGGGCCAGGGCCGGGCGGAGGGTGGTGCGCCAGCGGGCTTTGCAGGCCGCGCGCTCACTCCGCGCGCGGCGGAGACAGCGGACCAACTGCCGGCGTTCCGCCACGGGCCCCGTGGGCTGACTGTAGACGAGGACCTTCCCCTGCTCCCGGAGATCGCCGCAGTTGGCCGCGTCCTTCCGGTCGGACTTATCCCAGGTCCGATCCTGCGTCCGGCGGTTCCAGGAGGCCACGCGGCTGGAGCGGAGGACCACGTCGGCCCCGTGCGCTTCCAGGAAGGTGGCGACGGCCTGGTGGTAGGTCCCGGTGGGCTCCAGCCCGCAGACCACCTCGCGGCAGCCAGTACCGCGCTGGGCCTGCTGGATCCGGGCCCAGAGCTGGGTGACCCCCCGGGTGGTGTTCGGGATGGGGAGCGTGGGCACCACGACCCGGGTGTGGGCGTGGCGGAGGTGCCCCCCCGTGTTCCGCCTGGGCTACATCGAGGCCGACCCGGAGCCGGGACCGATCCGTCCGGAGCGTCGCCTTCAGCGCGCGGACCCGCTGGATCCGAGTTGCATTCTCGCGTACGTGCGGCATGGGGTTCTGCCTCCTCTGCGACGGGTGAGTGGATGGTGGTCTGCGCACCCGTACCGATACCGAGGACGAGCCCCTTTTGGTAGCTGCCCTTTTTACCGGAAGGGGGTCACACTTCCGGAGTCTGTCTTCCGATCTCTGCTGCATGCTGCTGATACTACGTTGGTGCCGAAGCAACTTGTTGAAAGTGTGTCTGGCGTGACGCCGAGCAAATATGAACGAAGGGAGTATGTGCGCCGGGGTCCCAGAAAGAGATGGCGTCGCCTCCGGGGCGGATCCGAAATCGCGTCGGGGAACGCGCTGGGCTCTCTTGGCGCTGCGATTCCCTAGCACAAGCCGCCATGGACCCTCCGTTTCGGATTCGTCCGCGCGTGGTGAGTACGGAAACGCAGGTCACTCCGATGGAATGCGCCTTCCCCCCGTTGCCTCACGCACGCAAACGGAGCTTCGGCGCGGCCTTGGCCCGCACCTGCTGCATGGCGCGCGTAGCCTGACCGGTGAAGCGCTCCTCGTTCCAGGGGTCGGCCCGCATGTGGTAGCCGTGCTGTTCCCAGAAGCCGGGCGGATTCACCTACGGGAACTCGAACGCGGGCGCCACGGGAAAGCGCACGCGGGCCGCGGCGCCCTTGACGCCTTCGCGTGCAGAATCTCGAATGCCGGGCGAGAAGACGTGCTCAGCGCCTCGCGTGTGACGGTCTGGGCTTGGCGGTGAAGACGATGGTCGAGGAAAGTACCATGGCCAGCGCCATCAGCGTGAACACCAGCGTGTAGCCCCCGAGGAGATCGAACGCCGCCCCCGCCAGGTACGGCGCCAGCGCCGCGCCGAGCCCGAAACCGATGTTCTGCAACCCCAGCAAGAAACCCAGCCGCGGCCCCTGCAGCCGGTCGGTCAAGAGGGCGGCGAAGACCGGCGAG
>JAKPQH010000170.1 GCA_029580855.1 bacterium
AGGACGTGCCGCACGCGCGGGGGGTCAACAACCACATGGGCTCGAAGTTCATGGAGGATCGGGAAGCGCTCCGCGTCGTTTTCGGCGTGCTGCGCAAGAGGGGCCTCTACTTCGTGGACAGCCGGACGACGGAAGCCTCCGCGGCGCGGGAACTGGCCGCGGAGCACGCCCTGCGGTTCGCCGAGCGGGACCTCTTCGTCGACGAGGCCGAGGACCGCAGCCGGGCCGCGATGCGCCTGGAAAAGCTCCTGGACACCCGCGACGCCTGGAGCGATCTGCTGTTGATCGGGCACCCCTACCCGGAGACGGTGAGCGCCCTGGAAGAGACGATCCCCCGGCTCGCCGCCGCGGGAATCCGCCTCGTGAGGCTGTCCGAACTCGTCGACGGCCGGCAGGCCCCCCGGGGCGCGGGCCCGCACAGAAACCCGAACAGGAACCGAAAGCCATGAGGAAGAAAACCATCCGGACCGCAATCCTGCTGGCCGTCGCGCTGGCGGCCGTGGGCGGCCTTGTCGCCCCCGCGGCGGCAAAGCAAGCCGCGACGCCCGATTCGTCGCGTGACGCCGCCTATCACTACTCGATCGGCACGATGCTCTCCCTGGACGGCAAGCTCAAGGATGCGGCTGCCGAGTACGAGAAGGCCCTCGCGCTGGACCCCAAGTCGGCCTTCCTGGCCGGGGAGCTGGCTTCGCTGTACGTCAAGATGGGCGACCTGGACCGGGCGCTCGCCGTCTGCGAACAGTCCCTCGTCCACAACCCCGAGCGCGCGGAGACCTACGCGCTCATGGGGAGCATCTTTTTGTTCAAGAAGGACTACGATAAGGCCATCGGGGCTTACAGGCGCGTCATCGCCCTGGACCCGAACAACCACGACACCTACCTCTACCTGAGCGTGATCTACGCCGAGCTCAAGCGCTACGACGAGGCCGTGGCGACCCTGCAGTCGCTCCTCGAGAAGGACCCCAAGAGCGTCATGGGCCACTACTACCTCGGCAAGATCTACGGG
>JAKPQH010000171.1 GCA_029580855.1 bacterium
CGACCCCATCCTCGCGAACAGCGCCTTGGACCGCTTCGCCCATCGGGCCCACCAGATCGTCATGGAGGGGCCGAGTCTCCGGGCCGCGAAGGCCCCGCGTAAGACGAAAGGAGTTGTGCACCCGAGCCGATCACGGTAGAAGAACGCTCAACCCACCCGGCGCCGGGGGTGGGGGAATGCTTCTGAAAAACCGGTGGGGGAAACCTTCTGAAAAACGACACCGCAGATGATGAATGTTGGATCTATCGCGACGCGGCAGTCGATCCGTTCGATCGATACCACTCGGATCAGCGATCGGCTCACGTGCAGCCCAGCATTGTCGAGGACCAACCTGAATGCAACGGCATGCACCGCCAAAGGCTAAGATTGCGGACGGCTCCGCGACCTGCCGCTCCACCATCCCGCAAAGAACCTATCCCAGACGGCATCCACGTAGTGGACTATTGGTATCAGCGATCCGACCGCCCTTCGGCCCAAGAGCCCTTGATCGCGTCGCCAAGAAGCACTACGGCAAGCGCATCCACCAAGAGATGGGTTGTCACGAAAACCGGGCGATGGCAGGAGGGTCGCAAAGCCGAACAGGCCAATACTGATCCTTCGGTGCGTGGGGGGCAGCGCGGCCGCGGTGGCAAAGGCGGCCAGGACATGGTCACACGGAGATGAGGGAGCTGAAGGGCGTGCGATCAAAAGTCGAACCGTGTGAACCTCAAAAGGACGGGGCCAAGGAAGCGCCCAGCCAATGATGCGGCCCAAGCCCAAGGCTAGCGCGGCAGCGACGAGAGCTGACCGCGAGCGGGTCCTGGAACCCGCCCAGTTCACTCCGAGGTCTCATCCGAGGCCAAAGGAGAGTCGCGACAACAAGGCGCGGTGGACGCTCCGCCGGGAGTAGCATCGTGATATCGATCCATCCGACGGTCACGGCGAAACTCTTGATGACCGGAAAGACCCCCTACGTAATGACGAGCATCGTCGTGACTTGACGGCGTCCGGAGCGTGGGAGAGATGGCCAGTATGGGAAAACTGGGGAAAGAGGCCCGATTCCCAACATAGAACACGGACCTATGGATCAAGCGGGGGAGCGGATCGGAAACCTCACGTATTTTCAGGGTGATCGCCCGTCTTGTCTTTCTCGGATTCTCGCGGCGGACTTGCCTCGGCGCTCCTGCGCTCCGCCGAGTCCTTTCCTGCAATCAGACCGATGGCTTGTAAGACCACGCCGTAGTTTCCCTCGTACCAGTAAATCGTCGCCCAAAGGATCAGCAGACCTCCTGCGAAGCCACCGAGCACATCGGTGGGCCAGCTCACGCCCAGGGCGACCCGGCTGAAGCCGATACCGAGAATGAGGGCGCTCGCGCCGACATGCGCCGGCCGCTTGAAGGGTGGCCGAAGACGTCCGAACAGGTATGCCACCATGCCGTACGTCACCATGGAGACCATGGCATGTCCGCTCGGAAAGCTGAACCGGTGGAGGTGCACCAGGACGTCCCGCAGGTTGGGGTAAGCTCGCTGGACGCTATAGAGCAGGATAAGCGTGACCGCTTCGGCGATCCCGGCCGCCACCACCATGGCTCCGGCCTCCCGGCGGCCTCCCCGTCGCAGAAAGAACACAGCCAGGACGGCGACCACGAGGAGGATCGCCGGAAGGGAGCCAAGGGCGCTCCCCGCCCGGACCAGGGTGATAAGGGAGGAGCTGCTCGGAAGGTGCATCGCCCGGAGGAGGATCTCATCGAGCCGGGCGGACTCCCCCGTGACCACATCCTCAAAGACTTTGCTGAAGAGAGAGAGGGCCGTGAGGTTCGCGACGAGTATGAACCCCTCGCGGCGGCCGATGACCTGCGGAAGGAGTCCCGTAACCGCACTCCGCAGAGCCCGAGCGTGATGGAGCAGTCCGGTAAGGAGAAGGGCGAGGCCGACGACACCCAGAGCGATGAGACCACCCAACCCCACCCACCTTTCCAGTAGGCTCCAGCTCTTGCCGAAGAAGAAGCCCAGGAGGCTCATGGTCGTGGCCCACACGATGGCTCCGGCCGCATTGTAGATCGCGAAGGTCCGCCACCGCATCCCGGAGAGGCCCGCGAAGAGCGCGGCGACCACCCGCAGGCCCGAGACAAATCGGGCGAAGAGGATCGTCTTGTCTCCGTACCGGGCAAAGAAAGCCTCGATGGCCTGAAGGCGGGCCGGCGTCAACAGCAGGAAACGGCCGCGGCGGGTGAGGAATGGGCGGGCGACTTTTTCTCCGAGGAGGTATCCCACGTTGTCGCCCAGCATGGCCCCTGCCGCCGCCAAGAGTATGACCACTCCGAGACTGAAGTGCCCCTGCGACGCAAAAAAGCCCGCGGCCAGCAGGATGGTCTCGCCCGGAAGCGGGATCCCCGCATTCTCCACCATTACCCCCAGAAAGACGGCCGCGTAACCGAATCGAAGGAAAAAATTGACGAGGATCCCGAGGAGGTTCATGGTCCCTTTTTTCAAACCCAGTCGCGATGAAGAGGGCGCCCGAAGTGGGACGTGTTGTTACCATACTTCGGGGAAGGTAGGCAAGGTGCAATTCAAGGACCTTGGGCTCTTCCACCGAAAAATGGCAGTCATCCCCGACGGCCCAAATGTTCGGAGCCGGCCGACATCCGTGCTTTCCGACCGACACCAGGGTCAGAGCGCCCGTGCGAATTTTAGCGCCGCGAGTAGCCCGATGAGAATCAGCGGTTCCCCAAAGGCGACGGGCAGGACGTTGCGGGGGTTCAGGACCCGGGTCTCGCGAATGGACAGGACGGTCACGGGGCTGCTCTCGATAGGCTTGGCGGGGCCGGCCAGAACCGAAGCATAGAGCCCCAGGGGTCCGGATTGAATCATGACCAGATGCCAAGTAGCGGCCGACGAGGCGCCCGGGGCAAGGGGCGGCAGCGCGACCGATTCGGGATCCGATGTCCATGTCTCCAACCCCAGTGGGACTGGCTGTCCTGGGGTCATGTCCACCAGACCCAACATGAGTGTCGCCCGATCCAGGGGCTGGTCCGTGGTGTTCGTGACCATGGCGGTGACGGTGGCGCGATCGCCCGTCTTGGCGGCTCCCCCGGCGACGGTGAGGGCGATCCGTACCCCGCCCGCCGAGGGAGTCGGGGGCGTCGCTCCCGAGCCCGCGTGCGCTAACGTCGGCATCAGCCATAGCCCCAGGAGGGCCAGTAAAGTCAAGCTCCTGCGGTTCACGGTGCACCCCCTCCTCTCGGCGGGTTTCGCCGAGCCCCTCAGCGGCCGGCAACGCGACCGCGCCGCCAGAGCAACGCGCCGCCGCTCGCCAACACCACCAGCGGCACGCCGAGGCCCACCGGCAGCACAGTCCACGGTGTCAGGTTGTGCGTCGCGCCGATGCTCAGAACCAAGGGGCGACTGTTGGTTACGGACCGCTCGCTGCCCGTAACGACCGTCGCGAAGACCGCCAACCGGGTGGCCTGGATCATGCGGAGCCGCCAGGTCCTGGTGAGCTGGTGCCCTGGGGCCAGGGCTGCGGCGAACGCCGCCTCCGGCGCCGGGGTCCAGTCCTCGAGCCCTAGGGGCACGGCCGGGGAGCCGGTTACATCGGCGAGGGACAGCATCACGAGCACATCCTGGAGCGACTTCGCCCCGGCGTTGGTCACCGTCACGGTGACGGTTTCGTGGTCCCCGGCGAGCCGAGCCCCCCCGGCGCCGCTCAGGCTGATGCACAGCGGGCCCGCGCTCCCGGCCGCCACCGCCGGCCCGGCGAGCAGGAGAAGCCACAGGCCGAGAGCAAACCCGGCCAGGAACCGTCGAGACGCCGACATGATTTCCCGCATAGCGGTGCCTCCCCTTAGGTCAGCGACACGGTCGCGATGCGGCGCCGGGCGAAGAGGAGGCCGGTCCCGGTGAAGGCAGCCAGCATCAGCAGCCTGACGATCTGCAGCGAAAGTCCCTGCTCGTCAATGATCACGCTGTCCAGGGTGTTCATCACGTTGGAGAAAGGATTCAGGAAGTCATAAGCGCGGCCGATCCAATTGCCGCGGAGAGCCGAGCTGAGGACGGCCGGGACCGCCAGGCCTGCATACACCACGAGGGCCATCAGGATGCCGTTGCGCAGCGAGTCAGTCCGCGCAGACAAGCCGATCGTCCAGGCGCCGACGCCGAGGGCCAGCAGGACGCCGGTCCCAAGCAGATAGGCGGCCGAGAGGAGGAAGCCGCCCGTGCCGGCGGAGACGACGGCCAGGTAGGGCAGGGCGATGACGGCTATCGCGACCCAGGGCGCCAGGGCGCCGGCCAGGTACCCGCCCAGGAGCTGGTCGCGGGTGACGGGCGCCGCCAGGAGCGCCTCCAGGGTGCCGCGCTCCCGCTCGCCGGCCACGGTGTCAGCCGCGACGACAGCGACCGCCAGGATCCCGAGCAGCAGGATCGCCTGCATGGTCATAAACATCATGGTCTTCTGGTCCATCAGACTGAGGTCCATGTTGGTGAGGAAGAGGTAGACCAACAGGCTGAGGAGAATGCTAAAGGCCGGCAGCCAGGCCAGCCCCTTGGGGCTGAAGGCCAGCTCCCGGAGGACCCGTGCGCCGAGCGCTCGCGTCTTCACGCCGCCCTCCTTTTTCCCCGCACCAGGGCGAAGAACACATCTTCCAGGCTGGGCATGCCGGAAACCACCTCGCGGACGTCCACGCCCGCTTCCACCAGGGTCCGCACCAAGGCGTCCGCGCGCGGCTCCCCGTGTTTTGGGGTCACGACCAGGCGGGCCGGGTTCAGCACCGTGACGGCGGTCCCCCCACTCGGCCGGCCCAGGATCTGTTGCGCGAGGCCCGCATCGGAGACGGTCAGATGCAGCCCCGAGGGCAGTTCAAGCCGCCGGGACAGGTCGGCAGCCGTCCCTTGCGCAACGAGATGGCCCTCATTCAGGATGCCCACGCGCGTGCACAAGTGCCCCACCTGGTTCAGGGCGTGGCTGGACAGGAACACGGTCGTGCCTTCCTCACGGTTCACATGCTGAATCAACTCCAGAATGTCACGCTGGCCCAGGGGGTCCAGCCCCAGGGTCGGCTCGTCCAGGATGACAACGCGCGGGCGGTGGACCAGGGCCCGGGCGATCCCCAGTCGGGCCCGCATCCCCCGGGAAAACGTGGCGATGCGGCTCTGCTGTCTGCCAGTGAGCCCCACCTGTTTCATCAGGTCGGCGATGCGATCGCGGGTCTCGGCCGGGCGCACCCCGTAGAGGTTGGCGAAGAACCGCAGGTACTCCACGGGCGTCATCCAGCCGTAGTACCCGACCGACTCGGGGAGCAGACCAATGCTGGCCCGGACGCCGTCCAGATCCGTCCGCAGGTCATGCTCCGCGACGCGTACCTGCCCAGAGGTGGGCGGCAGGATGCCGGTGAGCATGCGGATCGTCGTGGTCTTGCCCGCCCCGTTTGGTCCCAAGAATCCGTAAATTTCCCCCGCTTGAACCTCCAGGTGGAGATTCGCTACGGCGGTGCGCCCCGGGAACACCTTGGTCAACTCCCTAGTCTCGATGACGTTCATCTCCTTGCCCTTTCAGCCATGCATGAGAGCCCCCCGGGGAGATCGGATCTCCCCGGGGGATTGCGGCGGATCGGCTACTCCTCCTCTCCTTCGTCCTCCCCTTGGGTGTCGCTGTCCACATGGACAATCTGCCCGTTACCGGCATCCACCTTCACATCCTTGATGCCATTGGTCGCGGTCTTGACCTCGACGCTGTACACGAGGTTGCCGTTCTCGTTGTCCAGCGCGACCTTGAGCACGGTCCCTGGGACCTGGGCCAGAGCCGCCGAGCTGGCCTGTGTCGCGTCGATCTTGGCGAGGCTAGCGAGCTGAGCCGCCTCCCCCCGCTCTTCGTGGCGCTCCCCTCGCTCCTCGCGGTCCTGGTCCTTCACCTGGATGCTGGACTTGTACGCGGGGTGTTGGGTCTGCCCCCCGCTCGCCCCGTAGCCCGCGCCCAGCAGCCCGAAAGCCAGGGCCCCAGCGCCCAACACCATCCACACCGTGCGCTTCGCGTTCCTCATGGTTGGTTCTCCCTCATTGACCCACGCGTGTTCCCGGGCCGGCCAGCGGCCCGCGCCCGGCTGCGGCCCCATGCCGCGGCGGGGATCCATCGGAATCCCCGCCATGTTCTGCACGCGAATATAGTCCGGGAATATTGTCCCAACCTTTCCCGGGCATTACATCGCTGAAAGGTTTGAGGGGCTCCGCGGAAAAGGATCAGCGGGGGCTGGCCGGTGGGATGGGGAGAACAAGCGTGAACACGGAGCCGACGCCAGGCGCGCTGGACACCTCGACGTGTCCCCTGTGGGCGTGGACCACGGCCTTCACTAGGCTCAAGCCCAGACCCAGTCCACGCTCCGAGCGGCTGGCCTCGCCCCGGTACAGACGATCCCAGACCTTGGGCAGTTCGTCGGGTGTGAGGCCGATGCCGGTGTCCTTGACCTGAAGAACAACCGTGTCCTGTTGCTGATGTGCGCTCAGCTCGATGCGCCCGCCGCTTGGCGTGTATTTGATGGCGTTATCCAGAAGATTCGCCAAGACCTGCCGCATCCGATTCCGATCGGCCGTCAACCAGAGCTCTTTCGGGGCGATGATCGAGACGGTGACCCCCTTTTCCTCCGCAACCTCTTGGTAGAGGTTGACGGCACCCTCCATGAGCCTCGCGATGTTCATGGCTTCCAGCTTCAATTTCAGCGCCCCGGTTTCCGCCTCGGAGATGTCCATGAGCGTGTTCAGCATCGTGAGCAACTGATCCGCCTCCTCCACACAATCCGCCAGGGTTTCCCGGCAGCTGTCCGGACCGATGTCCGACCGCAATGCGACCTCGGCGATCCCCCGGAGTCGCGTCATCGGCGTTCGTAAATCGTGCGCCACACTGTCGAGGGCGCCACGCATACCCTGGATCAGCGCCGCGATCCTGTCCAGCATCCTGTTGAACAACTGGCCCAGTTCGTCCAGTTCGTCCCCGGTCAGGAACGTCGGCACCCGAGCTTCCATGGTCCCGGACTCGATGACCCGGACGGTGCGAATAAGCTGCCGAATGGGTCCGAGCGCGCGGTACGCCAAAATCGCACCCCCCGACACGCCAAGCAGAACAACCGGGATCATGACCCCAGCAACGATGGACCGAAATCGCTCCAGGAAGCTGTCGCGTTCTTCCGTGCTTTTGCCCACTTGCAGGAGCCCACCATTGGGCAGGCGCATGGAAAGGATTTCCAGTCTTGATTCATCACCCTTGGCCGGGAGTTGGAGCACCTCTTCGGGGTCGCCGACGGCGGCGTGTTCAAGCGGGCTGAGGTCGAAATCCGCCCACTCATCCGGGATTCTCATGAAAACCGTCGTGTTGTGCGGCCCGCCGATACGGATGAAGAACGGCTTCCTCTGTAGCGCCGATTCCTCGGTGGCGAGGTCCTTTTTCAGGCCTTCCAGGCCAGCACCTTCATATCGCGCCCCCAGCTCGTGCAGTTTCGCCCGAATACCACTAAGATCGTATTGTCGAAGAGAGGACGCTAAGAGCGCATACGCGAGTGCGAAAAGGACGAGGTTACTGAGAATGAAGGCCCCCGCGTACCAGAGGGTCAGGCGAAAGCCGATAGTCTTCCGTGCCCGGTCAATCCACTCGAAGGACATACCCAACACCCCGGACGGTGTGAATCAGCCTCCGCTGAAACTCCCGGTCAACCTTGTTTCGTAGCCGGCAGACCAGCACATCCACGACGTTCGTCTGCGGGTCAAAGCTGTAGTCCCAGACGTGCTCTAGGATCATGGTTTTGGACACGGGGCGGCCGGCGCTCCGCATCAGGTATTCCAGAAGGGCGAACTCGCGCGGCTGGAGGTCAAGGCGCTGGCCGGCCCGGGTGACCTCGCGGGCCAGCAGGTCCATGACAAGATCCCCTACGATCAGCCGAGTCGGCTCCACCGTGCGCGTGGCGCGCCGGATCAGCGCCTGGACGCGGGCCAGCAACTCGGAAAACGCAAAGGGTTTGGTGAGGTAGTCGTCCCCTCCCGCTTGAAGGCCTTTCACTCGATCATCCACGGAGCGCCTTGCGCTCAGAATGATCACGGGAGTGGCGATTTTCCGCCGCCGCAGCTCTTCGATGAGCGCCAGCCCGTCGAGCCTCGGCAACATTATGTCGATGACAGCCGCATCGTACGGCTCGGTCAGGGCCAGGTGAAGTCCGTCTTCGCCGTTGGCCGCATAGTCCACCGCAAATCCCGTCTCTTTGAGTCCGCGGCCGACGAAAGAGGCGATCTTCTTGTCGTCCTCTACAACCAAAACGCGCATCCAGTGCCTCCCGCTGCCGGACTGTTCGACTCGTGCGACCGAAGTGTGACAATCCGACACACCCATCGCACCGAGGGGGATCGCGCCGGAGCTCCGATCAGTCTTCCCCGCCAACGAGCTTGATGCCGTGGCGCGCGGCCATGCGGTAGAGCGTGCGGCGCGTCACCCCCAACCACTCAGCGGCGCGTTTCCGGTTTCCCTTGGCGCGCTCCAGCGCGAAGAGCAAGTGCCGCCGCTCGACCTCGCGCAGGGGCAGCACCTGGGCGTCCCGAGCGGGCTTCCCCCCGATAGGTGCCTGGAGCTCCGGTGGGAGATCGGCGGCAAGCAGGGTCGGATTCTGGGTGAGGATGACGGCACGTTCGATGGCATGCTCCAGCTCCCGGACGTTGCCCGGCCAGGAGTAGGCCGTCAGGAGCGCTAGCGCCTCGGGGGCGATCCGCTCCACCCGCTTGCCCGACGCCTGGGTGAACTTCCGTAGGAAGAACTCCGCCAGCAGGGGAATGTCGTCCACCCGCTCGCGGAGCGGCGGGAGCGTGATCGCTACCACGCTCAACCGGTAGTACAGGTCTTCCCGGAACTTGTGGGATTTGACCAGTGCCTCCAGGTGCTGGTTGGTGGCGGCGAGGACCCGGACGTCCACCTTGATGGCGTCCGTTCCCCCCACCCGCTTGATCTCGTGCTCCTGGAGCACCCGGAGCAGCCGCGACTGGACGGCCGGCGAGACGTCGCCGATCTCGTCCAGGAAACACGTCCCGCCCCGCGCCACCTCGAACAGCCCTCGTTTGAGGCCAGTCGCGCCCGTGAAGGCGCCGCGCTCGTGGCCGAACAGTTCACTTTCGAGGAGCGTTTCCGGCAGGGCGGCGCAGTCGACGGCCACAAAGGGGCCTTGTGCCCGGTCGCTGTTGTAGTGGATCGTGCGCGCGATGAGCTCCTTCCCGGTCCCGCTCTCGCCCTCGATCAATACCGTGCTCTTCGTGGGAGCCACCCGTGCCACGGTCTTGAAGGTCTCCAGCATCGGTCCGCTGGCCCCCACCACGTTTTCCAGCCGGTATTTGCCCCGCAACTCCTGCCGATAGCGCCGGTTCTCCTGCAGCAGACGCTTGCGCTCCAGCGCCCGCCGCACGACGATGCGCACTTCGTCCAGCTTGAAAGGCTTCGGGATATAGTCGTAGGCGCCGGTCTTGATGGCCTGGATGGCCGTCTCCACGGTGCCGAAGGCCGTCGTCACGATCACGGCCGCGTCGGGACTGGCCTCCTGGTAGGCGCGCAGGACGGCGAGGCCGTCGACATCCGGCAACCGGATGTCCGCCACCACCACGTCGAACTGCTGGTCGCGCCCGGTGGCGATGGCGTCGGCCCCGGTCGAACAGGTGGTCACCTGGTGACCCTCCTTCCCGAGCAGCTCGTCCAGCACGGCCACGATGTCGGGATCGTCGTCGACGACGAGGATCTTGGCAGCCTCCATTCTTCCCCCTACTCTGCCCCGGCCGGCAGCTCCACGACCGCGCGCGTCCCCCGACCCGGCTCGCTCTCCAGCCGGATGGTTCCGCCGTGCTCCTGCGCGATGCGGCGGGCGATCGCCAACCCCAGTCCGGTCCCGCCCGAGGCCGATCGCGTGGTGAAGAACGGTTCGAAGACCTTGGCCAGATTTTCCGGCGGGATGCCGCAGCCGGTGTCGCTCACGGTGACCCGGATCGCGGGGCCGCCCTTGTCGGACCGCCCGGTTTCCGCGACCACCCGCAGCGTGCCGCCCGTCCCCATGGCATCCAGCGCATTCGTGATCAGGCCGAGAAACAGCTCCTGCAGTTGGCTCGGGTCCGCGGCAAGTGTCGGCAAGTCGTCTGCGCACGTCTGGACCACCGTGATCCCTTTTCGCTGCGACTCCGGCGAAACCAGGAGCAGGAGATCCGCCAGCAGGGTCTCCATGTCCACCGACACGCGCAACGGTGCGGGTCTGGCGGCACCCAGAAACTGCCTGGCGGCGGCCACGGCCCGATTCACCTGCCCCAGTATCCGCCGCAGCCGCGCTTTCACGGCCGCGTCGGTCACCTCCTCCTCCAGGAGCTGCAGATGGCCGACCACCCCGCTGAGCGGCGTACCGACATTGTGGGCCATGGCCGCGGCCAGCTCGCCCGCCGCCGCCAGACGTTCGGTCCGTCCGACCTGTTGCTGGGCGGCGTACAACCGCTCGTTGGTCGTGCGAAGCTGCGCCGTCGCCTCGGCCACCCGGCGCGCCAGCTCTGTCTGGAAAGATGCCACGCGATCCAGCATGCGGTTCAGGCCGCGCGCCACCTGGCCCACCTCGTCCTTCCGATCCTCGGGGGCCCGCTCGCCGAGGTCTCCGGCTTCCGCCCGCCCCATCACCCCAAGGATGCGGCCGAGCGGCGCGGCCAGGGCGCGATTCATAAACGCGGAGAGTGCTCCCACCAGAAGACACATGGCGGTCAACCACAACAGAACGGCCTGGCGCTCGATCCGCCGCGCAAGGGCATCCGCCCGCGCCAGCGGGAGTGTCAGAGAGACGGCGCCGACGCTCCGCTTCCGCTCCCAGACGGGCACCGTGACCTGCCACAGACGCGAGAGCGTCTCGCGCTTCACGGCCACAATCTCCTGCCCCTCGCGCGCCGCGACCTCCACATCGGCATCCGGCCGTTCGGGCCGTCCCTCGATCGCGCGCACCGCCAAGCCTGCCGGCGTGACGGCGTAGACGGCGACGTCGCGCACGGGGCCGCCTCGTCCCGCCATGCTGCGGATCTCCTGCTGGAGGAGAGCGTCATTCTCCGTGCCGTGATACGCAACGGCCGAGGCGGCCAGCTCCCGTGCCAGCGCCAGTCCGCTGGTCCGCAAATCGTCCTCCAGGGCATTTCGCGAGAGCCGCACCGCCAACGCCGTCGCCGTCGCCATCACGGGAAGCACCACCCCCACCGTGAGTCCAACGATCTTGGCTCGTAGGCTCCATTCGTGCCACATGGGACCTCCCGCATTGCGCCGGCGTCGGACTGCCTCCACCGCTCGATCCGTCGCCGTCGCGGGCCCCGCAAGCCCGGCCCTGCGCCCGGCGAGACCTCCCCCTGTCCGTCGGCCCCCCGGGTCGATGACACGGTCACGCGGCCGGGGGCGCATCCGGGGGCGTGTCGCGGCGGGAGCCGGGCAGCCCCGCCAGGAGCACCGCGATGACCCCGACCGTGAACACTCCGTCGAAGGTCCCGGCACCGCCGATGGAGGCGACGGGCGCCCCCAGTGCTCGGATACGTCCCAAATTGAGGAGGTCCGCACCGATCAGCGTCCCCAGCGTACCCGCGACAAAGGCGGTGCTGGGAGCCGCCCGTCGGTCCAGCACCAGGGCGATCACGGCCGTGGCCACCGACGGGAGGAGGGGCGGCAACGCGATCCCGACTCCCGGGATGGGCTGGGCCAAGTGAAACACGAGCCCCGTGACCAGACCCAGCGAGAGCAGCAAGCGCCACGTGACCCCGCGCCGCCGGATCAGGCGCAGCGCGACCAGGACCGGGATCACGGCTCCGCCGACGTTGACCGCGAGAACGGAATCGCCGCGCTCTACAACCCGCGGAACCACATACCGCATGCCGAAGAAGTTCACGATGGTCGGCTCCACGACACGCTGCGCCGGAAGCCGCAGCACCGGGATGTTGATCCCGCTCCCCACCAGGGCCGCGAAGAGAACGAGCATCGCGCCGCGACGGCTCAGACCGAGACGCTCGTAGACGTACCGGATCAGACCCCAGCGCAGCAGGACGAGCAGAAAACCCAGCAGGAGAAAAAAGGCCAGCAGGTAGAGAGGCGGATACGGAAAGAAGTGCAGGTCGTAGGGCTGCATGCGGTTCTCCGGGGCGTACCGCGGCGGAAGGCTATCCGACGCCGACGATCAAGCTGACCAGGAGCACGGCCAGTACCAACACGGTGATGCCCGCGTAGAGCCAGTCCCGCTGCGCCAGAAAGAACACCACCGACATGGCCACCCGCACGATGGGCGTGGCGATGAGCAGCAGCACCCCCACCCCGACGATGGCGTACGCCTTCCCGGCCAGCGCCGCCCGGAGCACGGTGGCGGGGGCGGTGGGAAAATAACCCGGTCCGGCGGCGGCGTGGAACGACAAGATATCCGGCAGATGGTGCGGTTGGATGGGCGCGTACCCGGTGTTCCGCGTCACGGCCGCAAGCGAGATGCCCCAGAGAATCACCGCGGCGCTGAGAAGCACGCCGCCCCGGAGAACATAGCTGATCGCCAGCTCCATCCGCGTGATCGGCGCCCGCCCGTCGGGCGCGCCCGCGGGCTCCCGCCGCATCATCGAAGCGTCCCCCGGAGGCCCCCCCAGATCATCTGTAGCGCGATGGCGACCAGGACCACCAGAAACACCTTCCGGATGGCCGCCCCGCGCAGATTGAGGAGCAGCCGCGTCCCCCCCACGGTCCCCAGCAGGATGCCGAGGGCGACCGGCGCCGCGATAAACGGGTGGATGTCCCCCCGCAGGAAGTAGATACCGGCGCTGGCCGCGGCGGTGACCCCGATCATGAAGTTGCTGGTCGTGGTCGAGACCTTCAGGGGAGCCCGCATCATGATGTCCATGGCGATGACTTTGAAAACCCCGCTGCCGATCCCCAGCAGCCCCGAGATGAGGCCGGCCAGCCACATCATCCCGAAGCCCTCCGGCACCCCGGTGATCTGATACTTCACCTGGCGTTGGAGCGACGGGTCGTAGTACTCGCCGTGCAGCCGCAACCGGGTCGCCAGCGGGCTGCCCACCACATCCCTCGGCACGTCGTCCTGCAGCGAGCGAACCATGGTCCAGGCCGCGTGCGCGAGAACCAGGCCGAAGACCACAGAGAGCACGCGGCCCGGCAGCCATCCGGCGACCAGCGCCCCCGTCACCGCGCCCGTGGTCGTGGCGATCTCCAGGAACATCCCCAGCCGAAGATTCGTGATCCGGTCACGGACATAGGTGGCCGCGGCCCCGCTCGAGGTGGCGATAACCGAGACGATGCTGGCCCCGATGGCGTAGTGGATGTTCAGACCGGCCATCAGGGTGAGCACGGGGACGATGATCACGCCCCCGCCCAGCCCCAAAAGCGCGCCCAGCGCGCCCGCCAGGACAGACGCCGCAAACAGGACCGCGGAAAAGGTGACGGGCTCCATGGTTCACCTCGCGCCGCTGCCACGCGCGAAATCGGCCCCGGTCAGACGCTTGGACAGAGTCGGCGCGCGGAGCTACCCGCGGAGCGAGCCCCGCGGACCGCCCGCCGCCGGATGGGCGCTCGGCGACGGGGCGCCCGTCGGCGTGAAGCGTTGCCGGCCCTATGGTGACACGGGGAGAGCCGACGCGAATCCTGCCGTCCGGGTCGCACGGCCGTGCCGCGTCCAAGGGCCGCAGCGGACGCGCGGACGGCGGACCCGCCGGGAGCGACGGTAGCCGCGATGGCGGGCTGCGCATAGCTCACCCACCCGTCACGCCCCCGCGATGCCGCCGGCCCGTGCCCCTCGAAAACACAACGCCCCGGCGCAGGACGTCTCCTCCACCGGGGCATTCATGGCCCCGCTCTCGGCGCATCGCCGAGCGGTATGTAAAAAAAAGTCTATTCCGCCAGTCCCGCGTTGTCAACCACCGGCTGGTCCCACCGGCGGGCCGGTCCCGGTTCCCGCCCCGACAGGACCCCTGGCCATCCGTCGCGGCAACCCCGGTCCGGCCGCGGGGGTCCCTCCACAACCGGCGCGGGATGAGACGAGGGAGCCCGGCGTGTTTGACAGACCCTCGACCGATGCGTACCGTCTCCAAACCGGTTGCACCTCCGGCGACGACGAATGGTGATGCATGCGCGGGCTACACACTCGCCCCCCGCAACGGGGGACGCTCCGAACTGCCCGCCGGGGTTCCGACGGACGGCGAGGTCGGCGGGCTCTCGGTCCTGACGGCTCTGTCGTGCCTGATCCGCGCCGCCGTCGTTGCGCCGGCGGTACCGCCCGCCCTCGGCGGCCTCCACCCTGGCGCCTGGTGCCGAGAAGCGCCCGTCCACTCGTAACGCTTGAGGCGACTTTCGATTTTTCTCCCCGGAACACCCGCCCGTGCGCGACGGTCCGGCCCGGCAGACGGGCCGCACACCGGCGGGCAATCGCCAGTCCGCGTCTCCCGTCGCACGCCCATCCTCACGGCCGATGTCGTGGGGCCGGCCGAAGCCTCAGACCGTCCCCGACCGCGTCAACGGTCGGTTCTCATGGTGCCGACGAGACTGATCGCCAGCAGGATCACGGCGGCCAGCGCCACGACTCCCGAGAGTCCGAATCCGACCCGTGCCATCTGGCCGACCGCAGGCGCGAGGTCCTTCGCGGCCGACGGCAGGATCAGTGGCACCACCCGCAGAACGGTGGCAGCGTTCATCAACCAGAACATCGGCGCCACGAGCGGCGGACATGCCACCGCCCGCTTGCCGAGAAATCCCGGAAGCGTCCGGACCGACACGCCGCAGATCAGTTGGGTGATAAAGCCGAGCAGATAGATATGCCGGACGACACCCTCGCCGACGGCGAGCGGCAAACCCTGCGCCATCGCCCAGCCGTTCAGCATCTCGAACAGCGCCGCAAGCACGAGCCAGACGTACGCCGAATACACCAGGAGCTCGAACCGGCCGAACTCTCCGAAGTCCGGGAGGCCCGGCCGTGTCGGGGGACGAGCCGGGCCGATCTGCAGAAACCGCGCGGGACGCTCGACGGGGCGGCGGCGCGTCAGGAGGTCGAGCTGCCATGTGAACCAAAGAATGACGCCCCCTTTGATCATTCCGGCGATACCGCCCAGAAGATCAACGCTCCTGTTCGCCAACCCGAAAAGCGCGACGGCCGGAGCGACCAGCGCCAGGCATGCCGCGGCGAGGTACGCGTACGCGGTCTCTCTGACCGGCCAGAAGGCCGCGGACAGAGCGAGAAACATGGGCAGCAGGCGCACCGAAAAGGCCATGGCGACGGGGAGCAGCGCCAGATCCAGGAACGACTGAATCGCCAGCAGATCCCAGGTGGAGTCAACCACGGCACGCCCGCGGAGCGCCATATCTGTCACCGAGATGACGTTGACCACACCGAAGATGAGCCAGCCCGCGATCATCGTGCCGAAGAACGGTCGGACCGCGGCGAATGCGGGCTGCGTCCGGAGATCCCCCGTGCCGCGCAGACTCCGCACCAGGAGGAGAAGGTAGACCGCGATCCCCGCACCTTCCAGCAGCCCCGACGCCACCAGCGCCCAGCCCACGCCGGCGCCGCCCGCCCGCGCGCCCAAGTAGGCCAGCGCCGGCTGACCCGCCGTCCGCAGCAACAGTCCCGCCCCCATCAGCCGCAGGATCGCAGCGACCCAGCGCGGATGGGCCAGCGGCACGCTGGCCAGCCGCGGAACGACGTGCAGGCTGAAGGCCATCACGAAGAGGCCCGCCCATCCGATGAGCTGGGCATGCCCGTGCGCCTGGACCAGCGCCGGAAACGCGGGCCCCAGGGGAAACCCGAATCCGATGACGGCGCTCAGGTGGCCGGCGAGGCCAAAGCCGCCCAGAATCGCCGCCGCCAGCGCGACGGCGGGAAAAGCCGGCCGAAACGGCGCGTGCCGGAGCGGGAGGACGGTATCTGCGTCGGTCGTTTTCTCCACCGTCGTGTCGTTCGTCATCCGTCACCGCCCCCCGCACCGCCCGCGGCTTCTCCGGGCCCGTCACGCTGCTCGGCACGCACCCGCGCAACGCATCCGCCCGCGATACGGCCGGGCCTCCTCGAAGGAGCCGCCGACACAAGCCGGCTTCCCGCACGGACCGGCCGCCTCCCGCCCGAGCTCACACCCGATCGCACGCCGCGCCGTTCGGGCCGAACGGCGAGTCTCACGACAACACGTAGCGCTCGACGGCGGTCGCGAAGCCCTCGCGCTCGTTCGAGGTCGTCACCCGACGCGCCGCCCGCTGGACGTCGGGGCTGGCGTTGCCCATGGCGATGCTGAGGCCGCTCAGCGCAAACATCAGAATATCGTTCGGCATGTCCCCGATGGTGGCGGTCTCGGCGGGAGGGATCTTCAGCAGGCGAGACAGGCAATTCAGTACCGCGCCCTTGTTGGCGTTCGGATGGGTGACATCGAGATAGTACGGCTGAGAACGCGCGGCCGACACATGATCGCCGAATTGCTCGCGGAGGTCCGCCTCGCAACCTGCGACGAGCGTCTGGTCGTCCCCGACGCCGACAATCTTGACCACCCGGTCGTGCAGCTCGTCGAAACCGGAGACCACCGTCGGCGGAAACCGCACCGTCCACTGCTCGCGGTCGACGTGCGCTCCGTGGGCCCGCCGCACAAACCAGTCGGCGCCCCGGTAGATCCACACGTCGAGGCGGTGGCGCTCGATGGTTTCGACGACCGGTCCGACGACCGACGCCGGAAGCACCCGCTCCTCGATCAGCGAGAGATCCGGACGAACCAGCATTCCGCCGTTGAACGCCGCAATGGGCGTCGTGAGGTCGAGCGGCCCGATCAGCATCTCCATCCCGCGCGGCGGCCGGCCACTGGTCACGGCGAATGCAATCCCGGCCGCGCGCAGCTTCCGGACCGCGTTCCGTGCCCGCTCCGTCAAGACCTTCTCGGGTGTGAGCAACGTCCCGTCCACATCCGCCAGGAGCAATCGAATGGCGCTCATGGGCATCTCCGTGCGCCCTTCGGACGCGTTGTATCGCGGGCGGCACCGATCACGGACATCTCCTTCCGCGCGGTCTCCGGCGTCATTCCCGGGTCGGGCGGGAAGGCGCCGTATCCCTGGACGACCGCGGTTGTAACCCCCGCGCGGCGTCCGTGTCCGCGAGAACGACCGCCCGCTCCGACCGCACGCGGCCGGCGGGAATGGCGGGGTCGCCGGCCGCCAGCCGCGCCAGCACGGAAGCTTTGTCCGGGCCCGTCACCAGCCACAGAATCCGCCGGGCCCGGTTGAGAATCGGGTATGTGAGCGTCATCCGGCGCCGGCCCTGGTAAAATCCGGTCGGCGCCACGTCCGCGTCGGTGACGTCGAGGACCGCGTCGCCGGGCACCAGGGAGGCGGTGTGGCCGTCAGCCCCCAGACCCAGATGGACAAGATCGATGATGGGGGGACGGCCGGCGAGCGTCTCGAGGGTGCGGGCATAGCGGGACGCGGCGACGGCCAGGTCCCCCTCCTCGACCGGCATGGCATGGAGCTGCTCGGGGCGGATCGGCGCGTGCTGGAGCAGGCACTCGCGCACCTGGGTGAGGTTGCGGTCCGGGTGTCCCTCGGGGGCGACCCGTTCGTCGGCCTGGCAGACATGGACGCCGGCCCAGGGAACGTCCTCCCGCGCCAGCGCCCGTAGCATGATCCACGGCGTCCGACCGCCGCTGACCGCCAGGAGAAAGCGACCTTGCGCCGCTACGGCGGCCCGGGCCTCCGCGGCGATGGCGGCGGCCGCCCTGCGAGCGGCCGCTTCAGGATCCGCACACACCTCGATCTTCATCCGCACGCCTCCGGTGTAGTCGTGATGATCCAGGTTTCCCCGAGTCTCGCGGGGGGCCGAACCGCGGTTGCCGGCGCGCCCGGATTGCCGCACGCCCAAGAGCGATGCCTCGCGGCGGCTACCGTGAAGCGACCCGGCGCGGCTGGTCCTGCCCGTGGTGCACGCCCGCGCGCAGTCGTTGCACCGCCGCGGCCACGCCGTCCTCGGCGCCGAACACGGCCGTCCCGGCCACCAGAACGTTGGCCCCCGCCACGACCGTCAGGGGCGCCGTGTGTGGATCGATGCCTCCGTCCACGGCCACGTCGCAACTCGGCCTGACGCGCTCGACCATGCGCCGGACGCGCCCGATCTTGGGCAGGGTCGTGGCCAGGAAGGGCTGATTCCCGAACCCGGGGTCCACCGTCATGACCATCACCTGCTCGACATCCCGCAGGATCTCCTCCAGCACCGCCGCCGGAGTGGCCGGGTTGATGACCACCCCGGCACGCTTCCCCAGGGTCGTGATACGCTGCACGGTGCGGTGCAGATTGGCGTTGCCTTCCCAGTGGACGAGGAGCGTGTCCGCACCCGCCTCGGCGAACTCGGTCAGAAACGCGTCCGGATCCGCGACCATCAGATGAACCTCCAGGGGCAGGCGCGTCACGCGGCGGAGCGAGCGCACGACGGGCGCCCCGATGGACAGATTGGGGACAAAATGGCCATCCATCACATCCACGTGGATCCTATCGGCGCCGGCCCGCTCCGCTTCGGCCACCTGTTCGCCCAGGCGGGCAAAATCCGCGGCGAGAATCGACGGAGCCAGCTTGACGACATCGGCGATCATTGCACTGTCCCCCCGCCTGTCCTGTCGGGAAGCCTTGCGGAGCTACCCGGGACGAGCGCATCGTCACCCGGCCCCGGCTCGGCCCCAACACGTCGAGGCAATCACCGCCCGACGATCGCTCCGGAATCCGGCGAACGCCCGGAACCCGCGCCCGCCTCCCCGCGATCGGCCGGGGCACCGCGCGCCGCCGCGGGATCGGCCGGCGCGGATCCAGCAGCACGGCGACCCTGCCGGGACCTTCGGCGGTTGGCGGCTCATCCGCGGCGGCGGCGCTGCCCTCCGCCCGCGGCGGGTTCCGGCAGGAGGAGCTGGCCAGGATAGGTCACACGTTCTCCTTCGACGCGCGCCCAGGGCGTGAGCGAATGCCGCTGGCTCCGGCCGGCGTTCAGGATGTGCTCCACGGCCACGCCGCGCACGGTCAGCGCGTCCGCGATGAGGGAGCGATGACAGCGCCACGGCACCGCCTCGGCGCACATGAGCGCAACGCGCTCGTGCCGGGCCAGCTCCAGCACGGTGTCGAGGCCGGCGGCGAATTCCGGCGTCTGCATGTAGTCGGCGAACCCCCGAAACGACGCGTTGCGCCACGCCGTGTTTGGCGAGTCGGCGCGCGGATGCCGCAGCCCGCCGAGCCCCGAAAGATGGTCGTATGCAATCCCGGCCGCGCGCAGGGCGCCCGGCAGCGTGTCCCGGTTAAACTGCGGGTTGAACCGCGAGCGCGGAACGGTCCGCACATCCAGGAGTCGGGTCACGCCGCGCTCGCGCAGCAGATCGATGAACGCCTCCAGCGCCCGGGTGGAGTGGCCCACGGTGAACACCGATCGGACTGCGGAACTCCGCTCGGCGGCCGGTCGCGTGTCCCGACGCGTCTCACGCGTTCCGCAACTTCTCCGGAAGGGCGCCGGCGCCCCTTTCGAGGTCGAATGGCGGGACCGGGAAATCGTCCCGCGGCGCGGCGACGAGACCCCCGCCGGCGCCGATTTGCCGCGCGGCGGGACGGGCCTCCGGCTGTCGGCTCTACCCCTCATTTGGACGGCTCGGCGTGGTGGACATTGGACCCAAAGAGTCGCTTGGCCTTGATGATCGTGGCGACCGGCGCCGGTACCCCGTCCTCCCACGAGGGATCCCCGTTTTGGATCCGCGCCAGCACCTCCGGCGTGCGGATGGACAGAAAGGCCTCGTTGTATTTCCGGACCGGCACGATCCGTCCGGTCTCCACCAGTAGGTCGCGCAGGTGATGCCATGGCGGGGGGACCGGCGCGCACTCGACGCAAGAGACCGTGCCCGTGGCGGGATCCAGCGCCGGATAGACGTACATCTTGACCGAGCGTTTGAACAGGCGGCCCATCGATTCCAGGACGCCCCCCGGCAACCCCGTGTAGTACCGCTCGTCGGCGATCAGTTGGACGCTGGGCAGTCCGACGGCGATCCCGATGGGGCCGTCGGTGTAGGCCGAGAGATACTCGGCGAGTTCGTAGAACGGCTGGAAACGGGAGATGAGCACGTCGACACCCAGGGCGCCCAGCACCTCGGCCCGCGCGAGAAAGTCGGAATGGTCCGTGTCGTCGCCGGCGAGGAGGTTGCGCAGCGTCATTTCCGCCAGCACCACGGGCGACTGGTCCGGCACGCCGCGCTCCTCGTAGAACTGGTCGCGCGCGCGCTCGAGCAGGTCCACCGTGAGCTTGGTGGCGGGCCGGAAGCTGCCGCGCTCCACCAGAATCGGCCGCTTGTGGAGCACCTCGGACGGCTGGACCACCTCCCCGTCCGGCCGGAACATCGCCGCGTCCGTCAGACCTTGCGCCACGAGCTGGAGACTCATCAGGCGATTGTCGATGCCCGCGAACGCGGGCCCCGCCAGCTTGATCATATCGATCTCGATGCGTTCGCGCGGCAGCTCGTCCGCCAGCCCGACGATGAGGGCCACCGGGTCCTGGCGGCGGAAAAAGGCCCCGTGGATCAGGTTGACGCCGAACACGCCCAGCGCCTCCTGCTGGCGGACCGCGGTCGAGTCCAGGAGGTGGACATGCGCGATGATCTCGGAGGGGTCCTCCCGGGGCCGCGCCTGAAACCGGATGCCCACCCACCCGCGCCCCGGACCCGGGTGCCGGTAGCTCTGGGTCGCCACCGTGTCCCCGAAGGCGAAGAACGTCGTGGTCTCGCCCCGAGTGCGGTCAAGACCATCCGCGACTTCCCGGAACTCGTGGGCCAGCATGGCCTCCAGCCGCTCCCGGCTCACGTACCGCTTGGTGGAGCCGTAGAGCGCGTCGCTGACCGCCATGTCGTAGGCGGAGATGGACTTGGCGACCGTACCCGCCGCCCCGCCCACGCGGAAAAACCACCGGACGACTTCTTGCCCGCCGCCGATCTCGGCAAAGGTGCCGTACGGGGCCGGATCCAGGTTAAGCGCCAGCGCCTTCTGGTGCGTGGTCAACCGTGTATCGTCTGCCATGCGACACACTCCTCGTCGCGCCCGCGCTCCGCGGTTGGCGCGTCGTTATGGGCGGCTGTACCGCGCGCCGCCGCGGGCCCCGCCGGCGTCGCCGCTCCGCTCCCCCCGCGCACCCGGACGGCGCCCGCTCAGCCCTCCAGCCACAGATCCACCGGGTTCTCGATCAGCGCTTTCACTCGGACCAGGAACTCCACGGCCTCGCGGCCGTCCACGATGCGGTGATCGTAGGTCAGCGCCACGTACATCATGGGACGGACCGCCACGGCACCCGAGCGGACCACCGGACGCTCCTCGATCTTGTGCAGACCCAGGATGCCGACCTGCGGCGGGTTCAGGATCGGTGTGCTGAGCAACGATCCGAAGACCCCGCCGTTGGTGATGCTGAAGGTGCCGCCGCGTAGATCCTCCAGCGACAGGGTCCCGTCCGTCGCTTTCTGGACAAACCCGTGGATGGCCCCCTCGATTTCCGCCATGGACAGGCGATCCGCGTCGCGCAGGACCGGCACCACCAGGCCCTCGGGGGCCCCCACGGCGACGCCGATATCGTAGTAGCGCTTGAGGACGATCTCCTCGCCCTGGATCTCCGCGTTCAGCCTCGGATACGATTTCAGCCCGGCGATGGCCGCCTTGACGAAAAACGAGACGATCCCCAGGCCGACGCCGTGCCGCTCCCGGAAGTGCTCCCGCTGTCGGCCGCGGATCTCCTGGATCGCCCCCATATCGACCTCGTTGAACGTGGTCAGCATGGCTGCCGTCTGCTGCGCCTCGACCAGGCGGCGCGCGATGGTCAACCGGCGCCGCGACATGCGACTCCGCTCTTCTCGCCCCGCTCGCTCCGCGGCGTCCGCGGTCTGCACCGCTCGGCCCACCGGTGCGCCCGGTGGCGACGGCCGGGAGACCTTCTCGACGGCGCGCGGTATTGACACCGCTTGCGGGGTCGGCGGCAGGTCCGTCCCGCTCGTCCCCGCCGCCGGTGTCTCGGGCACAGCCGGCGCGGCCTCCACCGTGGCCGGCGGTCCGGGTGCTGGTGCACCCGCCGGCGCCGGCGCCGACTCCTGGATGAGCCCCAGCACCTCGCCGATCTTCACGTCCTCGCCCTCCTGCCGCGCAATCCGCGTCAGGACGCCGGAGGCTTCCGCGGTAACCTCGAGATCCACCTTCTCGGTCTCCAGCGCCACCACCGGCTCGCCTGCGGCGACGGAATCGCCCGGCCGCTTCAGCCACCGGCTCACCCGGGCGCCGACGACCGACTCGCCCAGCTCCGGCACCTTGATCTCGCTAGCCATGCCTCGTCTGCCTCCCGGCCTCCGTCCCGCCCGGCGCGGGATCGTAGGCCTGCTGGATCAGCGCCGCCTGGGCCGCCGCATGCCACGCCGCGGAGCCCGCGGCCGGGCTCGAATTCGGCGGGCGCCCGATGAAGCGGAGAGGCCAGCGCCCGTGGATCGCGGCGGCCAGATGCGCGTGCACAAACGGCCAGGGCCCCATGTTCTCGGGCTCCTCTTGCAGCCAGACCACCTCGTCCAGTGCGTCGTACCGGTCCAGGACGGTCGCGACCTCGTCCGCGGGAAACAGGTAGAGCTGCTCCAAGCGCGCAACGGCCACGGCATCCGTCTCGTTCCGGGGGGCGCTCGCCGCGAGGTCCACAAAGACCTTGCCGCTGCAGAAGATCAGACGGCGGACGCGCTCCGGGCGCCGCGCGGCCTGCGGGTCGTCCAGGACGGGGTGAAACCGGCCCTCGCAAAGCTCGCGGAGCGAAGAGCGGGACGCCGGATGACGCAGGAGACTCTTGGGGGTCAGGATCACCAGAGGCAGCGGATCGGTGGAGAGCAGCGCCGCCTGGCGGCGAAGGACATGGAAGTACTGCGCCGCCGTGGTGCAGTTGACCAGACGCAGGTTGGTCTGGGCGGCCAACTGGAGCAGCCGCTCGGGCCGCGCGCTGGAATGGTCCGGCCCCTGCCCCTCGAACCCGTGCGGCAGGAGCAACACCAGGGATGGCGTTTGTCCCCACTTGGCGCGGGCCGAGACCAGGAACTCGTCCAGCATGGCCTGGGCGGTATTCGCAAAGTCGCCGTACTGCGCCTCCCAGAGTGTGAGCCGCCCGGGCGCCTGGACGTTGAATCCGAACTCGAACCCCACGGTCGCGTTCTCGGCGAGGGGGCTGTTAAAGACCGCAAAGGCGGCTTTGGCCCCCGGCAGAGCCTGCAGCGGCGTGAAGGTCGCGCCGGTCGTGGCGTCGTACAGCACGGCGTGGCGGTGACCGAAGGTCCCGCGCGCGACGTCTTCGCCGGTCAGACGGATGGCGATACCGTCTTCCAGGAGCGAGCCGAGCGCCAGTTCCTCCGCGGTCGCCCAGTCCACGGTCGGCTCGTCCAGCGTCTCCAGCGCCTGCCGGCGCCGCTCGCGCATCCGTGACAGCTTTGGGTCCAGCGCAAAGTCCGGCGGCAGGAGACCCAGCGCGTCGTGCAACGCGCGCAGGCGTTCCGCCGGTACGGCGGTCTGCACCTGCCGCGCGGCGCCGCGCGGCGGAGCCGCGGGAACGGAGGCCGCCAGGTCCGCTTCGGGCCGGAGCGTCTCCAGCGTCCGCCGGAGCGATTGCATGCGCGCCTCGATCATCCGCGGCGGCTCCTCCGCCCGGACCGCCCCGCGGGCGAGGAGGGTCTCGGCCCAGCGCGCCCGCACCGTCGGATGCGCCTCGATGGCACGGTACATCACGGGCTGCGTGAAGCGCGGCTCGTCCCCCTCGTTGTGGCCGTGCCGGCGGTACCCGACGAGGTCGATGAGAAAGTCTTTCCGGAATTCGGCCCGATAGGCGAAAGCCAAGCGCGCCGCCTCGATGCAGGCCTCCGGGTCGTCGGCGTTGACATGGACGATGGGGATCTCGAAGCCCTTGGCCAGATCGCTGGCGTAAAGCGTGCTGCGCCCCTCCCACGGCTCGGTCGTGTAGCCCAGCTGGTTGTTGGCGATGACGTGGATCGTGCCGCCCGTGTGGTAGCCGGGCAGGTGCGAGAGATTGAGCGTCTCGGCCACGATGCCCTGGGCCGGAAAGGCCGCGTCGCCGTGGAGGAGGATGGGAAGCGAGGCCGTGGGGTCGAATGAGGGAGGACCCGGCCTGTCCACGCGGGTGCCGGCGGCACGGGCCATGCCCTCCACGACCGGGTTGATGTGCTCGAGATGGCTGGGGTTGGGCGGCATGGAGACCACCATCTGGACCGCCCGATCGCTCTTGAGGGCGCGTCGCGCGCCCAGATGATAGGTCACGTCGCCGGTCCAGCTCAGGTCCTCGCGGATCGTAAAGTTGCGGCCCGCCGGATCTTTGAATTCCGCCAGGATCTGGGCGTACGGCATCCCCAGGACATGGGTCAGGACGCTGAGGCGTCCGCGGTGCGCCATGCCGATCAGGATGTGGCGGATGCCCGCCTCGGCCGCCCCGCCGATCACCTCGTCCAGGATCGGCACCAGCATGTCCAGCCCCTCGATGGAGAAGCGCGTCTTGCCGGGGAACGTGCGATGGAGGAACCGCTCGAAGCACTCCACGTCCGTCAGTCGCTCCAGGAGGGCCACCTGGTCGATCGGGTCCCGCGGCGGGCGATACCGCCGCGACTCCGCCGCGTGCCGCAGCCACGTCCTTTCCTGCGGCACGTGGATGTGGGCGTACCCGTAGCCGGTGGTGGACGAATAGATCTCGCGGAGGGCCGCGATGGCATCCAAGGCGGTGGCCGCCCCCTCCGCCGCGGGGCCGCCGACGACGCTGGCGGGAAGCCGGCGCAGGTCGTCCTCCGTCACGCCATGCGCGGCGCCGTCCAGCGTGGGATCGCCGGGCGGCCGGCTCCCCAGCGGATCCAGACGGGCGGCCAGATGCCCAAACGCGCGAATGGCGTTGGCCAGCGCGACGGCGCCCATGATCATGTCGCAGACGCGCTGCGTCGGGACATGCCGCGCCTCGGGGGGAGGCGTCCAGCGCTCAAAGTACGCGCGAACGGCCCCATCGACGGCGTTGGGATCTTGCCGGTAGCGGTCGTACAGCTCCAGCACGAACCCCGCGTTCGGTCCGTGGAACTCGCGCCAGAAATCCATGGTGTGCGCTGCCCTGGGTGCGGAAAAGCGTTTTACGACTCATGACCGCGCCGGCGTGTGCCTCCCCGGCACGGCGCCACAGCCGATGGTCAGCCGATTCCGGCTCCATCTCCAGAATCGCCGCGCGCTTTCGTGGGTGCGTCTCGGTCCGATCGGCGCCGTCATGGAACGGCGCCCGTTGCCGCCCCGGCTTCCCCCGCATACGAGTCCGGAATCGCGACGGCGCCAACCCCGACCTGGATCCCGACACCGAGCGCCCGACCGCGCAGGATCCGAGCGAGCCGGCGCCCCGCGTCTCATCCGCGCGACGGGTCTGGGGTCAGCGGCTCACCTCGATGAGACCCGAGGCGCCCAATCCCATGTTGCGCATGCTGTGGTCCACGATCGGATACTCCCCGGGCTCCGGGAAGATCAGATCGAAGACGAGGCCCTGTCCCGGCGCCACGGGGTAGGTGGAGACCCCGGTCAGCGCGTGCCCCGCGTCTCCGTCGGGGTACACGGCCTCAAAGATGGCCCCGATCACATGAAACGCGCTGGGGAGGTTCGGCCCCGCGTCCACGACGTAGAGCCGGACCCGCTGCCCTGCTCTGGCCGGCAACGGGTGATCCCGGTACTTGAACGCCACCCCGTTGAACACGACCTCGTCGGGCGTGACGGCCCGCATTTTGGCGAAATTCCCAGCCATGAGGCTGCCTCGAACCTGCTGGGTATACCACTCGCTCTGGACGAGGACGTAGCTTGCGGCGGCCGGCGGAAGCGGCCGCGCGGGGTCAACCACCAGGGCGCCGTACATCCCGTTGGCCATATGGAGGAGCACGGGCGGCGTGCCGCAGTGGTACACAAAGACACCCGGCACCTGCGCTACAAAAGAGAAATGCAGCTGCTGGCCCGGGGGGATGCTCCGGTAGGCGATGTCCGGCGGCACCTGGGCGGCATGGAAGTCGATGGAGTGGTCCATCTTCCCCTGATTGACGAACGTGACGTTGACCGTCCGCCCCTGCCGCACGTGAAGGACCGGGCCGGGCACCGTCCCGTCAAACGTCCACGCCTGATAGGTGACGTCGCTGGCGATCTCCACCGTGGCGTCGCTGGCCGTGAGCGTGATGTTCACGCGGTCGCCGGTGCCGAGGAGCGGCGGCAGCGCCGCCTCGCTGCCCTTCTGTGTCGGTGCCGATGCCGCCAGCTCCAGCGGGGCCACGGCGGCCGCGGCGTTCTCGGGCGTGGCCGAGGCCACCTGCAGCGCGCTCCGCAGCGTCCCCAGGAGGAACCCGAACGCCCCCGCGATGGCGAGCATGGCCGCGGCCTGCTCCAGCCATGACAGCCGGGGGGGTGTCCGCTCCCGAACGGACGGCGGGGCCCACTCGGCCGCGCGCTGCCACCGCGGCCACCGGCGACCGAGGTAATAGTCCAGGCTGTAGGGCGTCCGCCCCAGCGTCCGATCGAACACACCCAGCGCGATGAACATCAGGACGTACAGGAGGGCCGGCCCCAGGTTGGCCGCACCCGCGGCGTAAGGTCCGCCGAAGCCTTCCGCCGTCGACCAGATGAGAAGACTAAAGAGCCCTCCGACGACATACAGCCATCGGCGTGCCAACCCCAGGAGCAGCCCGAGGGCGATCGCCGTTTCCAACAGCCGGGTGAGCCAGATGAAGAGACCCGCGCCGGGTGTCACGAGCCCGAGCCAGACGGCGAACCATGGCTGTAGCCACCCCGGCTGGCCGTGGGCGGCATTCCGGAGATACCCGACAAAATTGGCCGCGAACGCCGGCTGCCATACCAGGTACGCGTCCACCGCCCAGATCACGCCGAAGACCGCGCGCACGGCGCTGGTGATGACGACATGCCAGTTCGATCGCGGCGCGTTCCCGTTGTCCGGGTGCAACGTTGCCATCCTGTCTCTCCGCTCTGTCCGCAGCGCCCGCGCTGCCGAGCCGGCGACCTCGACCCGGGTTCGATCCCGAAACAAAAAGCCCTGTCGGGAACTCACACCCCCGGCAGAGCTTTCGTGGCCCTGCGTCTTCCGCCCACTCCGGCCGGAAGCGACGAGACGGGTTTTTTTCGGGACGCCCGTTGTCGTTGCGTTTCCATATTACTTCCCGTTCCCGCTCCGGTCAAGCGCGCGCATGCCGCGCGGCCGCGATCCCTCACCGACCCGCGGACCCCTCGCCGCAGGCGACCTGACCGACGTCCCGGGTCAGCAACGCACCGGGCGCAAGAGAGGAACGCGATGGGACTCGGACCGGTGCGGAACGGGCTTCCGGCGGCAAACGGGAAGGAACATCCAGTGGTCCGCGAGGCCGTGACAATCATCGGCTCCGGATTACACGGATCCCCCGCGGCGCGATATCGGTTGGCAGACGTAAGAATTCGCCATCACCAAAGGATCCCTACGAGGTTATAATAAGCCTGGCAGCACGTGGTCCGCGCCGAAACAAATCACGGCCATTCCAGGCAGAAAGGACTCACGCATGAAAGCCGCGTCGCCGCTCACCATCGAAATTGTCTCGGATATCGTTTGACCCTGGTGCTTCATCGGCAAGCGCCGCCTGGAATCCGCGCTGCGGATGTACCAGGAGCGCAGACCCGATGAGGAGAGGCCGGCCGTGCGCTGGCTGCCGTTCCAACTCAACCCGGACTTGCCCGCCGGGGGTATTCCCCGAAAGGAATACCTCGAGCGCAAGTTCGGCCCCGGCTACGCCCACAGCTACGCGCGGGTGACCGGAGTCGGCCGGGACGTGGGTATCGCTTTCGCGTTCGACCGCATCGAGGTGCAGCCGAACACGCTGAATGCGCACCGGCTCGTGCTCTACGCGGCAAAACACGGGTGCGAGGACGAGGTCGCGGAGGGTCTCTTCCGGGCCTATTTCCTGGAGGGTGCCGACCTCACCGACACCGCCGTCCTGGCCGATGTCGGCCGACGCGCCGGATTGGGTCAGGGCGCCCTGGCCGCCTACCTGGCCTCCGAGGACGGGCGAGAGGACGTGGTCCGCGCCGACCGCGGCGCGCGACAGGCCGGGATCAACGGCGTGCCGTTCTTCATGTTCAATCGCCGCACCGCGGTGTCGGGCGCCCAGGTGCCGGAAACGCTTCTCGACGCCATGCTCGAGGCGCAACGGCGGACAGCCTAACGGCCATCACGACAGTGCCGCCCCTCGAACCGGCGTCGTGGCGGCGCTCAGTCTACCGCGGTGCGTCGAATCGATAGATCGTATGACAGGCCACGCAGTTGTTGGAGATGGCGGCCAAGGCCGCAAGCGCCTCCTCTCGCGTCCCTCCCGCCGTCGCCTGGTCGGCCAGATCCTCGAAACCTTTATGGGTCTGCATCCCGAGCCGGAGGAATGCCGCGGGGACTTTCTTTTTGAGCTCCGGATCTGCAGCCATCGCCATCCCCGAGGCCCGTGCCGCGCTTGCGATGGTCGGCAGGTCGTTCGCGACATATCCCCGCAGCACGCCGTTCACCGACTCGAGCATCCGGCGCATCTCGGCGAGCACCTGGTCGCGCTGGACTCGAGAGAGAACGATCCGCTGGCGTCCATCGGCGGAGGGCTCGGCGGGACTCCTCGCGGCGGCGCCGGCGATGTTGAAGACCAGGAACAACTCGACGATCACCCACCCGATAGCCACCCCCCTGGACATCATGCCCTCCCCCCGCTCCGGCGTCCGGTTTGTCATCGAGGCCTCGGCGACGCGCCCTCCGGCGCCGCGACTGTCAACAGGAACACGCTGTCGTCCACCGCCTCCACATCATGCGGGACCTCGCGGTCCAATACCAGCAGGCGCCCGACCGGTAGATCGAACATCCGGTCGTGGGCGTGCATTCGGATGTGCCCCGCTATGGTTTGCACACAGATGCGGCCGGGGTTCTGATGCGTGTCGATCCGCCTCCCCGCCCTCAGCGCGCGCACGATGATCTGGAAGTCCGGGTAGTGCACCAGCCTTCTCCAGGCGGCGCCACTCTGCCAGGCGGGATCGGCGCGCAGGGATTCGATGACGGGAGATAAGTCGAAGTCATAGGGCGCCAAGGGCGAGTCCGGCCCGGCGGAGGATTGCGTTCCCTGACGCGGTTGATCAGCCATGCTCGTCTCCTTTGATCGCTTTCCCCTGTTGCACGGCCTCGCGGATCATCTGGCTGGCATAGCCCCACTCGTTGTCATACCAGCTCATGATCTTCACGAGGTCCCCGTCGACCACCTGCGTCATCCCCAGATCCACGATCGAGGCGCGAGGATCCCTGATCGCGTCCGACGAAACGATCGGGTCTTCGGTGACACCCAGAATCCCCCGGTAGCGGTCGGTAGCCGTCTCCTCTTTGAAGAGGTCATTCACCTCCCCGACGCTGGTTCTCCGCGCCGTCAGAAACATGAGATCCGCCGACGAGCTGTGGCCAGCGCGGTTGCCGGTCGCAGCATCTTCGCCTCTGCCAGCCCGTCCAGCAACATGTGAAAGTAGATCAGCCCAGCGTACGGGCGCCATCGGCGAAGGAGGCGCTGCACCCGCTCGTAGTCCAGGGCCTTGCGCAAGTGGAGCCAGCGGCCGAGACGCTTCCGGGCGCCCACGTCATCCCCGGGGAAGACATGAATCCTCCCCAGACCCCGCAGGAGGACGTATTCCGCGGTCCACCGGCCCACCCCCGGGAGGGCGGTGAGGCGCTCCAGCACCGTCTCGTCATCCAGATCGCTCAGGGTCTCCAGATCCAGACGCCCCGCGACGATCTGTCGGGCGACCCCGAGGATGGCGCGGGCCTTGGCGGAGCTGTAGCCCAACCGTTGGAAAACCCGTGGGCCAAGCTCGGCTACGTCCTCCGGACGGGGGAAGGCGTAGGATGTCCCACCGGGCCCCCCAACCGAGAGCCCGCAGACCTCGGCCAAACGGTTGAGCAGGAGCAGCCCCACCGCCAGGGAGAGCTGCTGGCAGCTGATACCGTTGACGAGCGCCTCGAAGACCGTCGGGAACCGCGGCGGCTTGAGGCCGCGAAACCGACGGACGAGCCTGCCGAGCCGGCTATCCTGAGCGGCGAGTCGGTAGAACGCCGACAGGCCGGTCCCGAGGCCGAGCATCCGCTCCAAGGTGGCGGCGACCGCCGCCTGGGTCGAGGCGGACAGGCGCTCGCCCCTCACGGTGACGCCAAGCCGCGGGCCGTCTTGTACGACGCAGATCTCTCGTGGCCGTGCCCCCACTACCAGAACACGCCGATAGACCCCCCCGTCCCAGCGATCGATGGCATTGGCGGGCCGCCTCCGCAACGCCCAGGCGGTGAATTCCAGCCGAAACGGCGGGGCGGGGCTCAGCCAGAAGGTGATCTGCCCCATGCTCCCACGTCGGGCCGCCGGCCGCCTGGGCGAAACGTCCACCGACCGCCCTGGGCGTTTTGGCGTCGCCATCGGAGACTCCCGGAGGACGACCGCGTCGTTGTACTCGGTGTCGTGCGAGCTGTACACCAGCGTCATCTCGCCCTGACGCGCCGCCGCCAGCAGGGGCTCCCACGCCTCCGGGTTGGCATCCAGCTCCCGGAAATTCCGGCGCCGGAATTCTTCCCATTTCGCCGGGTCGTGACTGCACCACTGGCGGAGGCGAGTACTGGGCGCCACCTCCCTCGGCCAGGCCTCGACGAGCAGGTCGCTCTTCTTGATCCCCGCGGCCACAGCCGCTCGACCAGGAACCGCCGGCCCCGTGCGGGGATTCCCGCATCATAGGCTCGATGCAAATTTATCATCGCATCTTCTCTTCCGGCGCCTCCGCCCCGGCGGCCTGCTTTGGCTCGGCGGCGTCCACCGGTGCGCTCGAGACCGGAAGGGAGAGAGAGCCGGGGATGTGCCGTCACGCGTAGTCGATTCGGCTCCTCATCTCCACGAGCACGATCCGCTCGCCGTGCGCTTGCCTGCGCCGTACCTCCTCGACCGAAATTCTTGACACCTGCTCGTCGGCCATTCTGTTCCCCCTGATGCCGTCGGAGCCGCAAACCGGCGTTGCGCGCAGGCATCCTGACGACAATCCCGTCATCAGCCGACATTTTTCATCGGCCCACCCCCCGGCGACCGCCATCCTGCCATCGCGCAGCATGCAGCAGACGGCGCATCCGCGCCGTCTGCTGCATGCCCACGCGGTTGTTGGGCCTCTCCAGCAAGGAGTCTTGCCATGATTTACGGCTTGTGGACATCTACCGTGGTCGCAGCCGTGCCCTTGAGGATCTCCTGAGCCTTGCCAACTTCATCCGCACTGCCGTGTACAACAAGCAGGAACTCCCCAGACTTGATCGCGGTCTCGTATTTGAGCACGCTGTCCTTGGGAATCCCGATGCTATAAAGCCCCGCACCCAACGCGCTCACACCCCCTACGACAGCGGCACTCTCCAAACCACCAACGATCCAACTGACTAGTGGGCCGCCTACAACCAGGGGGCCAATCCCGGGGACCCAGAAAAAGGCTGCGCCAAACAACAAACCCCAGAGTCCACCCCAGAACGCGCCGAGCTTTCCCCAGTATTTCATCCTGTCCCCGGCGTTGTAATACCCCACAACGTGCTCTTCCGTGTGATAATCTTTCCCGACAATCGAAAGTTTCTTCATGTCAAACCCCGACCTTTGGAGCTCTTTGATCGCGCTCTCGGCGTCGGTGTGCGTGTAAAACGTAGCGACACAACTGTTCTTCGTCATGACTCGCCCCTCCTTTGTACGCGTGCGTCAATGAAACGCTCGGTGCGACTGCTCCTTTTCATCTCACAATTGAGCGAGAACTGCCGGACATACTTATCGAAATCTGCGTTCCTGCATATCCACCTCTTTGATCCGAAAACGAGCCCACTCAAACAGCCCAGCCTCGTCACCGACACGACCGGACCAGCGTCCTCTATTTGGCCTCGTCGATCATCCGCATGGTTTCGCGCTCGACCTCATCCGCCACCGATTTGAGCTCGGCCGCCTCGGGGAAGAGCGCCAGGAGCGTCGTGGGCCGGATCATGCCGATCTTGGTCTTCCCCTTTTCTCGATAGACCGAGATGCGACACGGGAGAGCCAGATTCAGGGTCATGTGCCCCGTCAACACCTGGACGGCTCGCTGCGGACTGCACACCTCCAGGATTCGACAGGCGTTCGGAAAGTCGACCCCTTTCTCCTTTAGGGTCTTCTGAAGGTCGTGCACATGCAGAACGCCGAATTTGTTCCGCTTCACCGCCTCTTCGAGGTCTTTTGTCGCCGTCTCCAGATCCTTCGCCGTTTCCACCACGTACACGCTCATGCGAACCCCCTTTCGCCCGCCGCGCGGGGACTCCCGCCGCGGTGAGCGTCGCGTACCGGATGTCTTCCGGGATGCCGGTCCCCATCGTCCTGGGACTCCCTGTCTGCGCGGTCGGCCCGGCCTTGGCGGTCCGGCTTCACCGGACCAGGTCTTGCTTGATGCGATCGAATTCCTCTTTCGTGATCTCCCCGCGGGCATAGCGGCGCTTCAGGATATCGAGTGGCCCATCTCCCGAGCCGCGGCTTCGCGCCGAGGACCCCTGATCCCAAAGCCAACGCACAAGCAGGACCAACCCCACGATGATCAGGCCCCAGAAAACAAGCATGAAGAGCCACCCGAATGTCCCCATGCCGTAGCCGTGCCCACCCCATCCCGTCATGCCGCCTCCCGGATACATCGTGATGATTCCTCCCGGCGTACTCGGCGGCCGCCAGCACGGCCCCCAGGTTGTCGCTCGGATGGCAGGTCTCTCCCCTGGCCAGGTAGCTGTCGTTGAAATCCAGATACCGGATGAGGCTGCTGTTGTAAAAGGCCGCCCGATCGGGCGCCGTCCGCCCGCCCCCGATGAGCGTGCACAGCTCCGCCCCGCCGAACTCCTGGGTCTGGAGGCGAACCCAGCGCACCGGCTCCCCGTCCAGCGCCCCGATGGCGCAGTCGAGGGCGTCCAGGATCCGGATCTTGAGCTGCGCCCGGGCCCCCTCGGAGAGTTCCTCATCCGAGTTCCGCACGACGAACGCCGCCAGGCGTTCGACCTGGGTCATGCTAGACCCTCCGCACCGGCTCCCGCTGCTCCGCCACGCTGGCCCGCGTGAAGTCGCGGTTGAGCCGCGCGATGAAATCGATGCTGATCCCCTTGGGACAGACGGCCTCGCACTCCCCGTGGTTCGAGCAGCCCCCGAAACCCAGACTCCGCATCGCGTGCAGCATCCGCAGCGCCCGCTGATTCCGCTCCGGCTGGCCCTGAGGCAACAGCCCGAGGTGCGAGACCTTCGCCGCGGTGAAGAGCATGGCCGACGCATTGGGGCAGGCGGCCACACAGGCGCCGCAGCCGATGCAGGCTGCCGCGTCCATGGCCCGCTCGGCCTGTCCTCGGCCCACCAGAATGGCGTTTCCATCCGGGGCGCTGCCCGCTCGGGCGGGGATGAAGCCGCCGGCCTCCATGATCCGGTCCAACGCGCTGCGGTTCACCACCAGGTCCTTGATCACCGGAAAGGCCCGGGACCGGAACGGCTCCACGATGATGGTGGCCCCGTCGGGAAAGTGACGCATGAAGAGCTGGCAGACCGTGGTGAGCCGACGCGGCCCGTGAGCCACCCCCCCGATCATGACCCCGCAGGCGCCGCAGATGCCCTCGCGGCAGTCGGAGTCGAAGGCGACGGGCACCTCCCCCTGCAGCGCGAGCCGCTCGTTCAGCACGTCCAGCATGTCCAGAGACGACATGTCCGGGGTCACGCCCTCCGCCCGGTAGGCGACGAGCCGGCCCGTCGCCGCGGGACCGCTCTGGCGCCAGATACGCAAGGTGAAGTTCATTTGTAACTCCTCTGGCTGAGATGCACGCGCTCGAAGACGAGCGGCTCGGTGTGCCGGATGGGTCTCTCACCCACCCCGGCGAACTCCCACGCGGCCACGTGGGCGAAGCGCTCATCGTCGCGCAGGGCCTCACCGTCCGGCGTCTGGTGCTCCTCCCGGAAGTGGCATCCGCACGACTCCTCTCGATCGAGGGCGTCCCGCGCCATGAGCTCCGCGAACTCGAGAAAGTCCGCCACGCGGCCGGCGTGCTCCACGGCCTGGTTGAAGTCCGCCGCCTCGCCGGGGACCTTGACGCTCCGCCAGAACTCCTCGCGCAGCGCGGGGATCCGCTCCAGAAGAACGTTGAGGCCCCTGGCGTTCCGGCTCATGCCACAGTGCTCCCACATGAGGTGCCCCAGCTCGCGGTGAAAGGAGTCGGCCGTGCGTGTCCCGTTCACGGCGATCAGCCGCCGGATCTTCTCCCGCGCCTGGTTCTCCGCCCGGCGGAACGCGGGATGGTCGGCGGGCGGTCGCGCCTCGGGCGAGCGGCCGGCCAGGTAATCGCCGATGGTGTAGGGCAGGATGAAGTAGCCGTCCGCCAGCCCTTGCATCAGGGCGCTGGCCCCCAGCCGGTTCGCGCCGTGGTCCGAGAAGTTGGCCTCCCCGACGACGTACAGTCCGGGGAGATTGCTCATGAGGTTGTAGTCCACCCACAGCCCGCCCATCACGTAGTGGACGGCGGGGTAGATCCGCATGGGCCTTGCATAGGGGTCCTCGCCCGTGATCCGCTGGTACATCTCGAAGAGATTCCCGTACCGCTCGCGGATGACGTCTTCCCCCAGGCGGGCCATGGCCTCGGCGAAGTCGAGATACACACCCTGTCCGCCGGGGCCCACGCCCCGCCCCTCGTCGCAGACCGCTTTGGCGGCGCGCGAGGCCACATCGCGGGGCACGAGGTTCCCGAAGCTGGGGTACATGCGCTCCAGATAGTAGTCCCGCTCGGACTCCGGGATCTCCCCCGGAGGCCGGGCGTCGTCCCGCCGCGCGGGAACCCAGATCCGGCCGTCGTTTCTGAGCGACTCGCTCATGAGCGTGAGCTTGGCCTGGTGCTCGCCCGAGACGGGGATGCAGGTCGGGTGAATCTGGCTGAAGCAGGGATTGGCGAAAAAGGCCCCACGCCGGTGGGCCCGCCAGATGGCGGTGACGTTGCAGCCCTTGGCGTTGGTGGTAAGGTAGTAGACGTTGCCGTACCCGCCCGTGGCCAGGACCACCGCGTCGGCGGCGTGGGAGGCAATCTCGCCCGTGACCAGGTCCCGCGTCACGATCCCGGCGGCCCGCCCGTCCACCACCACTAGGTCCAGCATCTCGTGGCGCGCGTGCATCCGTACCTGACCCAGGGCGATCTGTCGGACGAGGGCCGAGTAGGCGCCCAAGAGGAGTTGCTGGCCCGTTTGCCCCCGGCAGTAGAACGTCCGCGAAACCTGGACTCCCCCGAAGGAGCGATTGGCGAGATATCCGCTGTACTCCCGGGCGAAAGGAACGCCCTGGGCCACGCACTGGTCGATGATGGCCGCGCTCACTTCGGCCAACCGATAGACGGTCGCCTCGCGCGACCGGTAATCCCCGCCTTTCACCGTGTCATAGAAGAGGCGGTACACGCTATCGCCGTCGTTCTGGTAGTTCTTGGCCGCGTTGATCCCCCCCTGGGCGGCGATGGAGTGAGCCCGCCGCGGGCTGTCCTGGAAACAGAAGCAGCGCACGTCGTAGCCCAGCTCGGCCAGCGTCGCCGCCCCCGAGGCGCCGGCGAGGCCGGCCCCCACCACGACGATGCGATACCGCCGCTTGTTGGTCGGACTCACCAGCCGCATCTCGAACCGGTGTCGATCCCACTTTTGCTCGATGGGCCCCGATGGGACTCCGCCGTTTAGCTCCATCGTCTCGCTCTCCGGTCACCGGATCACGCGGGTCATCACGGCAACCGGGATCAGAATGAACCCGCCGGCCACCGTGAGGGCCGTCAGGACGGGCACGATCCGGCGGTGGCCGCTCCACTCGAATCCCAGCGTCTGCAACATGCTCCACACGCCGTGGTAGAGGTGAAAGCCGAGGACGACCATGGCCAGGATGTAGACCGCGGCGATGGCCGGCACCCGGAAGGCCAGGATCACGTTGCGGTAGACGTCGGTCTCGCTGTAACCCGGCCCGGTGCTGAGGAACGTGAACATCATGAGGTGGTAAACGAGGTAAACCACGATCAGGGTTCCGCTCCAGATCATGGTACGCGCCGCGTAGCCCGTGGCCACGTCCCGGCGCACCACGTATCCCACCGGCCGCGCGCGCCAGTTGGCGACGGTCACCTGCGCCGCCGCCAGGATGTGCAGGAGGAAGGCGACGGCGCCGACCGCCCGCTCCGCCCACAATAGCTCGACCGCGCCCTTGAGGAACGCCGCGTAGCCGTTGTAGGTGGTGGGCCCCAGGAAGATCAGGAGATTGCCCGCCATGTGGGCGACGATCCACCCGTACAGGACCAGACCCGTGACGGCCAGGACGGTCTTCTTCCCGGCGAGGTTCCAGTAGAACTCGGCCACCCGGCCCATGCTCGGCTCCCCGCCCCGGGCCAGACCCGCCACCGTCATCCCCCCTCCTCTCGCGGCACCCCGGCGGCGCTTCGGACCGCGTGACGCTCGCCCGTGTCGCCGCGTCCGCTGCGGCCCGAGGTCCCTGCGCGGCCGCGCGCAGCCGGGGTCTTGGCCTCCGCCAGCCCGACCAGGCGCTTGACCTCTTCCAGCGTCGCGTCGGCGATGGAGCGCGCCCGATCCGCCCCCTCGACCAGCCCTCGGTCAAGCGCGTCGGGATCGCGCATCAGCCGCTCGTACTCCTCGCGGAACGGCCGGAGGGCGGCGATCGCGACATCCGCCACCTCCCGCTTCAGCCGCCCGTATCCGCGCCCCGCGAAACGCGCCTCGGCCTCGGCTGGGCCCTGCCCCGACAGCGCCGTATAGATCTCGAGAAGGTTTCTCACGCCGGGCGAGGCACGGTCGAAACGGACCTCGTTTCCGGAATCCGTGACCGCCCGCATGACCGCGCGACGGATCGCGTCGGGCGAATCCGTCAACCCGATCGCGTGTCCCAAGCGGGTCTCCGCCAGGCTCTTGCTCATCTTCGCCGCCGGATCGTCGAGCCCCATGATCCGCGCCCCGCCGGGCCGGATCAGCGGCTCCGGGATGACAAAGACCTCGCCGTAGAGACCGTGGAACCGCTGGGCGATGTCTCGGGCCAGCTCGATGTGCTGTTTCTGGTCCTCCCCCACCGGCACCAGATGGCTTTTGTAGAGGAGGATATCCGCGGCCTGCAGGACCGGATAGACCAGGAGAGCGGCGCTGGCCGCGGTCAGCCGACCGGCCTTGGCTTTGTACTGCGTCATCCGCTCCAGCCAGCCGACGGGCGTCGCACAGCTCAAGAGCCACGCCAGCTCCGCGTGGGCGGACACCCGGGACTGCACAAAGACCACCGACCGGTGCGGGTCGATTCCACAGGCGAGCACGAGCGCCGCCGTCTCGACGATCTTTCGCCGGAGACGCTCCGGAGGCACGGCGCCCGGCACCGTCAAAGCGTGCAGGTCCGCGACGCAGAAGATGCAGTCGTAGGACCGCTGGAGCTCGGCCCACAGGCGGAGAGCCCCGAGATAGTTCCCGACGTGAAGCCGCCCCGTGGGCTGAATCCCGGAGAACACGCGTCGCTTCTCCGTCGGCGCGGTCATGTGCGGTCCCCGGCTTCGCGCCGGGTCTCAGTACCCACCGAACTCCTCGCTCCGGATGTCGTCCTCGTCCACACCCGCCTGCACCAGCATCTGTCGCGTGGCGGCCGCCATCGCCGGGGGACCTGCCACATAGTAGATCGGCCCCGATAGGGCCGACAGATGCCTGGCCAGCATCTCGCGGGTGATCCGCCCGGTCTCGCCGGTCCAGGTCACGTGCGACTTCGCCATGCCGGTCATGGTCGGGATGAACCGGAGGTGTGGATCACGCGCGGCCACCGCCTGGAGGATGTCCAGGTACGCCGCGTCCTCCGGCCGGCGGTTCGCGTGGAAGAGGTACAACCGATGTCCGGACTTGTCCCGTACGGCCTGGCGGACGATGGAGAGAAACGGCGTGATCCCGATCCCCCCGGCCAAAAAGACCCCGGGTTTGGCCGCGTTTCTGTGGAGCGCAAAGGACCCCATGGGTTCTCCGATCCGAAGTCTGGTGCCCGCCGCGGCCGTTCCCAGCGTCCGTTTGAAGGCGGTGTTCCGCATGCGGGTGACGAACACCAGCTCGTTCTCGAACGGGGGACTCGCGATGGAGAACGTCCGCGTATCCCCCTCCGCGTCGGTCTCGGGCGGATGAATCAGCGTCAAGTCGGCGCACTGGCCGGCTCTGAACTGAAACCCGGAGGGCTTGGCAAAGTGAAACGCCATGGTCGCTTCGGCCACCGTTTCCCGCTTGACCAGCTCGATGCTGTACTCGGTCATGCCGATTCCTCCTTGTCGTCAAGACCTCCAGATGCCCAGGGTTTCTCCCGGCTCAGCTCAGACCCGCCACCGCCGCCGCGATCAGCCGGAGAAACGGCGCCGGGTAGACCCCAAACCACACAAGCAGCACCGCCAGCAGGACGAGCACCAGGCCGCTCGCCGGAACGACCCCGCCGGCGGCAGCCGTGCTCCCTGCGGGGCTCTCCGCCGGCGCGGCGAACATGGCCACCACGATCCGGAGGTAGTAGAACAGCCCGAGGGCGCTGCCGGCGACGAGGACGAGAACCAGTGTCCAGAGCGTCGAGCCGACTCCCGCCGTAACGACGTAGAACTTGCCGACAAAGCCCGCCGTCAGGGGGATCCCCGCCAGCGAGAGGAGCATCCCCGTAAAGATGCAGGCGAGGGCCGGACGGCGCCAGAAGAGGCCCTGGTAGTCCTCCACCCGGTCCGCATCCCGGTCCGCCGGCGAAAGGACCGTGACCACCCCGAAGGCGCCCAGGATCGTCACGAAATAAGCGATCAGATAGGCGGTCACGGCCTTCGCCCCCAGCGTTCCTGAGGCCAGAAACGCCACCAGCAGGTAGCCCAGGTGGGCAATGGAGGAATACGCCAGGAGGCGCTTCACATTTTCCTGCAGCAGGGCCAGCAGGTTTCCCACCAGCATGGAGGCCGCCGCCACGAGACCGATGGCGAGACGGAGGCTCTCGTACTCGTAAGCGTTCGCCGCCGTAAAGTAGCGGAGGAGCACGGCCACCATGGCCCCCTTGGACACGCTGGCAACAAAGGCCGTGACCGGGGCGGGGGCGCCCTCGTACACGTCCGGCGTCCACATGTGGAACGGTACCAGGGCCAGCTTGAAGCCGATCCCGGTCACGATCAGACCCACCCCCGTCAGCGCATAGACCGTCTCCAGGCGTCCACCCCGGGAGGCCAGGCCGATCGCGGCGAATTCCAGACTGCCGGCATCGGCGTAGATCAGGGCCATGCCGAAGAGGAGGAACGCGGACGATGCCCCCGCCAGGACGAGGTACTTGAGCCCCGCCTCCAGCGGCCGGAAGTCCGTTCGCGTGTAGGCGATCAGGGCGTAAAGCGAGACGCTGAGCAGCTCCAGCCCCAGAAAGAACGAGGCAAAGTGGTTGCTCATCACCAGGACGCCCGCTCCCAGCGTTCCCAGCAGGAGGAGGATGTGGAACGCCCCCTGGTCCGCACCTCGGCGCATCACATAGCCGACGGACAGCAGCGCCACGGCCAGACCGGCGGCCAGGATGAGACCCAGGTAGACCAGCGCGTACCCATCGAGCCGCAGGAGCGGCGTGACCTGCCGCGGGACAACGCCAGCCGCGGGAGCGAGCATCGCCAAGGCCAGAAGCACGCCGAGGACCGACCCCGCGGCGCGCACCGACTGCCGAACAGACCAGGCGGTCCCCAGCATGATCGCCACCGCTGCGGCGGCCACCACGAGGAGTGGGAGAAGAGCCACGAAATCGGAGACCGCCACGCGTCATTCCTCCCCGGTCGCCGGCGGCCCCGCCGCGGCGCGCTGCGCGTGCCGGAGCGCCGGGCCGGCCGTGTCGAACACGGGCTGCGGAAAGAGTCCCAGCCACACGATGGCGGCGATCATGGCGGTCACGATCGCCATCTCGCGCACGCGTAGGTCGGGCGGCCGCTCCGCGTCGAGACGCGGTCCGTGAAAGGCCCGCTGGATCAGGCGGAGGGCGTACAGCGTGGCCACCACCAGGCCCAGACTGGCCAGGACGGCGAGCGTGAGATTCACCCGGTAGGTCCCGAGCAGGATCAGGAATTCGGCCACAAAGTTCCCCAGACCGGGCAGCCCGAGCGAGGCCAGGGCGAAGAGCATGGCCGCCCCGCCCAGCCGCGGCACCGCCGACCAGAGGCCGCCCATACGCCCGAGGTCCCGCGTGTGGATACGCTCCTGGAGGGCGCCCACGAGGATGAAGAGCGCCCCCGTGCTGACCCCGTGGCAGAGCATCTGCATCACCACGCCCTGGAGCGCCGGGCCGTTCCCGGCGAAGATCCCCAGCAGGACAAAACCCATGTGGCTGACGCTGGTGTAGGCCACCAGGCGCTTGAGGTCATCCTGCGCGAAGGCCAGCATCGCCCCGTAGAGGATCCCGATCACGCCCACGACCATGCCCACGGGGGCGAAGTCCCGCGCGGCGGACGGGAAGAGCGGCAGCGCGAACCGCAGCAGGCCGTAGGCGCCGGTCTTCAGGAGGAGGCCCGCCAGGACGACGCTCCCTGCGGTGGGCGCCTCCGTGTGGGCGTCGGGCAGCCACGTGTGGAGCGGGACCGCCGGCAGCTTCACGGCGAACGCGACGAAGAACCCCAAGAACAGCCACAGGGCCGTGACGGGCCGCATGGCCGTGCCGAGGAGGTCCGCATACTCGAAGCTGTACACGCCGCTGGCGCCGTGATGGACAAAGACCAGGCCGAGGATGGCCACCAGCATGAGCAGCCCGCTCGCCTGGGTGAAGAGGAAGAACTTGATCGCGGCATAGGTCCGGTGCTCGTGCCCCCAGATGGCGATGAGGAAGTACATGGGGACGAGCATCATCTCCCAGAAGAAATAGAAGAGGAACAGGTCCAGGGCCAGGAAGACGCCGAGGACGCCGGCCAGGACCCAGAGCAGATTGAAGTGAAAAAATCCGATCCGCACGCGGATCTCGGTCCAGGAGGCCCCCACCGAGAGGATTCCCAGGAAGAGCGTGAGCAGGACAAGCACGAGGCTGAGCCCGTCCAGTGCCAGATGGAACCCGATGCCCCAGTCGAGAATCCACGCCCAGCGGACCTCCGCCAGCCAGGCTCCGCCCCCCGCCGGCGCCGCGCCTCCGGGGGAGCGCACCGCCAGCGCGCCGGCCAGCGCCAGGTCCACGGCCAGCGCGGACAGCGCGATCCAGCGGGGCCAGTCGGTCCCCCGCCGCTCGCCCGCCCAGGCCACGAGACCTCCAACCGCCAAGACGCCGATCAGCAGAACCAGAATCATCGGAGCAACGCGATCGCGACGATGGCAACGGACCCGGCCGCGATGGCCGTCGCGTACCAGCGCAGCCGCCCCGTCTGCGAGCGGCCCAGCACGCCGTGACACCATCGGCTGAGCCGGACCAGCATCCCGTAGGGCGTGTCCAGAAGATCCGTCCGGTTGCCGCGGGCCAGGGCCAGGTACGGCGCGACCAGCAGGCCGTCATACAGCCGATCGAACCCCCAACCCGCGAACCAGAAGCGATGCAGCGCCGCGCCCGGCGCCGCCCCGGTCAACCTTTCGACGAGGCCGCGACCCGGCAGGAAGAGGAGATACGCCAGAAGAATCCCGCCCAGCGACGCCCCCATCGCCAAAAGCAGCAACGGCTGCTCCGCGCCACCTCCCGCGCCGGCCGCGTGGGCCGCCGGCAAGACGCTCCCCACGAAGCGCGAGAAAAGGGTGACGCCCCCCAGGGAGTGCGGCGTCTCCACGAATCCTCCCCCCAGCGAAAGCGCCGCCAGGATGAGGAGGGGGATACACGCGGCCCATCCCGGTCTCCTTCCCACAGCCGACTGTTTCTCGCCGCAGAACACGAGGAAGATCACGCGGAAGATGTACAGCGCCGTGAGCAGCGCGCCGATCCACCCCGCCGCCCAGAGCCAGCGCCCCGCCCCGCCCGACAGCCAGGCCTGCGCGAGGATCTGGTCTTTGCTGTAGAACCCTGCCGTGACCGCGGGGAAGCCCGCCAGCGACGCGCCGCCCGCCAGAAACGTCCAGAATGCGAGCGGCAGCTCCTTCCGCAAGCCCCCCATCTTGAAGATGTCGTGTTCGTGGTGGAGAGCCTGAATGACCACGCCGGCCGCGAGAAACAGCAGCGCCTTGAAGAAGGCGTGCGTCACGAGATGGAACAGCGCCGCCCCCCAGGCGCCCACGCCGAGGGCCAGGAACATGTAGCCGATCTGGCTGATGGTGGAGTACGCCAGCACGCGCTTGATGTCCCGCTGCGTCAGCGCGCTCGCCCCCGCCAGGAGGAGCGTGGCCGCTCCGATCGCCCCCACCAGCAGTTGCACCGCAGGCGCCAGGCTGAAGAGGACGTGAGTGCGGGCGATGAGGTAGACCCCCGCCGTCACCATGGTGGCGGCATGGATGAGCGCGCTCACCGGCGTGGGACCCGCCATCGCGTCGGGCAGCCAGGTCTGGAGCGGCAGCTGCGCGGACTTCCCCAGCGCCCCGCCCAGCAGGAGGGCCGCGGCGGCGACGGCGGGCCCCGATCCGACGGGCCACTTCTCCGCGGCGCGCTGCAGGAGCGGCTGGATCTCCAGCGTGCCCAGGCTGGTCGTCAGCAGGAACAGCCCGAGCGCCATGGCCGTGTCGCCGATCCGCGTGACGATAAAAGCCTTCTGCGCCGCGGCGCCGTTGACGGGGTCCTCGTACCAGAAGCCGATCAGGAGGTAGCTGCAGAGACCCACCCCCTCCCACCCCAGGTAGAGCAGGAGCAGGTTGTCGGCCAGGACCAGCGTCAGCATCGAGGCCACGAAGAGGTTCATGTAGGCGAAGAAGCGGCTGTACCCGGGATCGTCCCGCATGAACTCCGTGGAATACAGATGAATCAGCAGCCCCACAAAGGCCACGACCACGGTCATGACCAGGGCCAGGGCATCCAGGTAGAGCCCGACCGGCGCCCGGAACCCGGGGATGGCCAGCCAATGCCAGAGGCTCTGTGTGTAGACCCGTCCGGAGGGTGGAAGTTCCAGAAAGCCGACCGCCACCGCCCCGGCCGTAAGCGTCGACAGGCCCACCGAGCCCACCCCCACCGAAGTCGCCGCCGGACGGGGCAGACGGCGGCCCAGCGTGGCCAGGACGAGAAAGCCGGCCAGACTCCAGGCCGGGACCAACCACAAGAGATCGAGCACCTTACCCCCGCATGACGCTGGCGGCGTCCGCGTCCAGTGTCCGGAGTCGCTGGTACACCTGCAGGACCAGCGCGAGACCCACCGAGACCTCCGCCGCCGCCATGGTCAGGATGAAGATGAACATCACCTGGCCGTCGGCCTGGCCCCAGCGGGACCCCGCTACGACGAAGGCCAGCCCCGCCGCGTTCAGCATGACCTCGATGGACATCAGCGTGAAAAGCAGGTTGCGCCGCACCAGGAGGCCGCACAGCCCCAACCCGAACAGGACCCCCGCCAGGAGGAGTCCGTGCCGGAGCGGGATGACACCCATCGCCGTCACCCGTTTCCTTCCCCGTTCCGCCGCCCGAGGTGGAACGCCCCCACCAGCCCCACCAGCAGAAGCAACGACGCGATCTCCACCCCCGCCAGGTATGGCCCGAAGAGGGCGAGACCGACCTCCTTGGGGCCGACAAGCCTGGGGACGATCGGGGGGCTTTCGGCTACGGTCAGCAGGTAAGCGATCTCCGCCAGCAGCACCAGCAGCAGGACCGCGGGCCCGAACCACATGAGGGACCCGAGCCACTTGCGCTCCTGCTCCAGCATCGCCCGACCCAGGTTGAGCATCATGACCACGAACAGGAAGAGCACCACGATGGCGCCGGCGTAAATGATCGCCTCCAGCGCCGCGATGAAGGGGGCGCCCAGGCTCAGGAAGACCATGGCCACCGCCAGCAGCGACACCACCAGGTAGAGCAGCGCATGGATCGCGTGCAGCTCCGTGATCACCATGAGCGTGGCCAGGACGGCCACCGCCCCCGAGATGTAAAAGACCGCGGTCATGGCAGCAGACCTCGCACGTCCACGGGCGGGGCCTCGTGCTCGGCCTGGCCCTTGTCCTTCCCCCGGATGGCCAGACCCGCCACCCGGTAATAGTTGTAGTCCGGGTATTTGCCCGGACCGGAGATCAGGAGATCCTCCTTCTCGTAGACCAGATTGTTTCGCCGGTACTCCCCCATCTCGAAGTCCGGCGTGAGCTGGATGGCATAGGTGGGGCACGCCTCCTCGCAGAAGCCGCAGAAGATGCAGCGAGAAAAATTGATCCGGAAAAATTCCGGGTACCGTCTCCCGTACGCATCTTCGGTGGCCTGGAGCGCGATGCAGTCCACCGGACACGCTGCGGCGCACAGATAGCAGGCCACGCACCGCTCCTCCCCGTCGGGGTCCCGGGAGAGCACGATTCGTCCGCGCCAGCGCGGGGCCAGCGCAGGCCGCTCGTCGGGATACTGGACGGTCTCCCGCGGCCGGAAGGCGTGTAGGAAGACGCGCCACATCGTCCTGACCAGACTCCACATACCGCCGAGGTCTCCTTTCCGCTACCCTGCCCGCGCCAGAACCACCGCCCCCGTGACCACGAGGTTCGCCAGCGCGAGCGGGAGCATCACCTTCCAGCCGTAGGCCATGAGCTGATCGTACCGCAGCCGCGGCAAGGAGGCCCGCAGCAGGATGAAGAAGCCGATGAACGCCAGCGTCTTGAGGCCGAACCAGACGACGGGCGGCAGGACCGGCCCCAGCCAGCCGCCGAAGAACAGCGTCACGATCAAGGCGGAGATGAGCGTGATGCCCAGGTACTCCCCGACGAAGAACATCCCGAACTTCATCCCCGAATACTCCGAGTGGAAGCCCGCCACCAGCTCGCTCTCGGCCTCCGGAAGGTCGAAGGGCAGGCGATGGGTTTCGGCGACCCCGGCGGTCAGGAAAACCACCAGCCCCACGATCTGCGGAATGCAGAACCAGAGCCGGCGCTGCGCCTCGACGATCTCGCGCAGGTTGAAGGAGCCGGCGAGGAGGACGACGCCCATGAGCGAGAGACCCATGAAGACTTCGTAGCTCACCATCTGGGCCGCGGCCCGCAGGCCGCCCAGCAAGGCATACTTGTTGTTCGAGGCCCACCCCGCCAGGATGACGCTGTAGACTCCCAGCGAGGACATGGCCAGGAAGAACAGCAGCCCCACGTTGAGGTCCACCACGCCGATCCCCGGCGCCACGGGCACCACCGCGTACGTCATGAGGACCGTGGCCACCACGATGGCGGGTGCCAGGACGAAGACGGCGCGGTCGGCGAACGGGGGGATCCAGTCCTCCTTGGTAAAGATCTTGATCATGTCGGCCAGCACCTGAAGCAGGCCGAAGGGGCCGACACGATTGGGCCCGTAGCGGTCCTGCCAGAGCGCCAGCAGGCGCCGCTCCAGCCAGATGAGCCCCGAGGCCACCGTCAGCGCCGCGCCGAGGACCCCGACCACGTTCACGAGGGACCACACCGCCGGACTCATGCGCCCGACACCTTTCGGATCGTCCCCCACGCGGGCAGGATCAGCCCGGCCAGCCCCGGCAGGCCGGCGGGGAACTCCGCCACCCCGCGCGGCAGGTCCGGCGCCGCGCGGCACGCGACCCGGTAGGACACGTCCCCCACCGTGAGATCCACGGGCTCACCGGCCGCCAGCCGCAGCCGCGCCGCATCCGTGGGATGCATGGCCAGGTACGCCTGCGGCGCCCGTTCGCGCACCGCCGGCGATTGGACGCTCAACTCCTCGGTCCCAAAGATATGGTGGCGCGGCACGATGAGCCACTCGCCGTCGCGGGGTGTAAAGCCGGACGGCACGGCGTCGAAGTACGCCGGCTCCGCCGATGCGGCCGCCTCCACCAGGCGCACACCGGGGTCGCCGCCCCGCAGAGGGCCGCCGACCTCCTCCTGGAGCTTGTTCAGCGCCTGCACCGAATTCCAGGCGGGCGCCCAGTAACGAGGAATCAACGCGGGCGGGGGGGTCCCCGGATAGCCCTCCATGGAGAAGGCCAGCGGCGAGTCGGGGTCCTCGGGCGGCTTGGGTTCATGGACGCTGACGTCCGCCAGCATCGCGGTGCGGCCGCTGTAGCGGTGAGGCGCGCGGGGGATTTTCTGGCCCGCCATCCGGAACTCCGCGGGCGGCGCCGCGCGCCGGAGGCCGCGCAGGACCGGCGCGCTCTCCGCGCACGCCGCCGTCACGTCGTCCAGACTACGCCAGTCCTCGGCCTCCTTGCGTCCCAGGATGCGGATCAGCTCCCGCAGCCAGCGCCAATCCTCGCGCACCGCGCCGCCGGCGTGGAAGACCTCGAAGAACCGCTGGGCCCGGCCCTCGTTGTTCACCAGGGTTCCCTCCGACTCGGCGAACGTCCCCGCGGGCAGGGCGACCTCTGCCCGGGCCGCGGTCTCGTGCAGCAGATGGTCGATGACGATGACGTGTCGCGCCGCCTCCAGGAAGCCCCGCACCGTGGCCGGGTCGCGTCGGCGGAACAGGTCGTTTTCCAGGATGATGACCGTCTCCACCCGCCGGTCGCGCACCGCGCGGATGGCGGCGTCCAGGCTTCCGCCGCCCAGCAGACCCACGCCCAGACTGTTGCACTCCGGAACGGTGTAGCAGAGCCGGGCCGGTTGACCGCGCCTCCGCAGGGCCCACGCCACGTTGGCCGCGGCCTGGATGACCGCGGGGCTGCCGCTGCTGGCCCCCGACACGACCACGGGCCGCGCGGCGCCCTGGAGCGCGTCGGCGATCCGCGCGGCAACGGCGCGGGCGGCATCCGACAGGTCCGGCACCGGGGGGGCCGCGGGATCCAGTTTCCGCGCCACGGCAAAACCCAGGCGGGCCAGGTCGTCGGGCGCCGCGCGCAACGTCTCCGCCGCCACATCGTCGAGCGCGGTGGCGTGCGGCGTCGCCAGAAATACGGGCGACCTGGCGTCCTGAGCGGCGTGGCGCACGGCGGCGTCATCCCAGCGGGGAATCCCGAGGCGCGCCGCCAGCGCGAAGGAGGCCTGCCGCGCCGCCTGCCGGACCGCCAGTGCCAGCCGGGGCGCCGTGTGGGTGAGGTCCTCGCCCAGCACGAGCACCCCATCCGCCGCCTCCACGTCGTGGAGCGACGCCGCCGGCGCGGGGCCGCCCCGGAGAATATCCAGAATGCCTCGCACCAGCCGCATCTCCTCCTCGGGGATCCCGACGTAAAATCGATCGGGCCCGACCAGGGTCGCCAGGGCGAAATTCGCCTCCAGCGACGCGCGGGGCGACCCGACCCCGATGACGCCGGACGGGTCCGCCAGAAGGATCTCCAGGTGCTGGAGCGCCGCCTCCACGGTCACCGCCTCCAGCCGCGCCCCATCGCCCCGGCGCTGCAGGGGACGCCGGAGCCGCCGGTCGGAATTCACAAAGGCGTACCCGTAGCGGCCCCGATCGCACAGGAAGTAGCCGTTGACGTCGCCGTTGAACCGGTTGCGGATTCGCCGGAGGGTTCCGTAGCGCTCGCCCGGGATGGTGTTGCACCCGAGACCGCAGTGGACGCAGACGGACGGCGCCGTCTGGAGATCCCATTTTCGCGTGTAGTGGCGCTTCAGGGTCTTGTCGGTGAAGACGCCGGTCGGGCACACCTCGACCAGGTTGCCGCTGAACGCGTTTTCCAGCGCCCCGTCGCGCTGGCGTCCGAAGAAGACTCGGTCGCGCAGCGAGAAGGCGTCGAAGTCGCGCCCGCCGGCATGCTCGCGGTAGAAACGCACGCACCGGTAGCACTGGATGCACCGGTTCATCTCGTGGTTGACGAACGGCCCGAGGTCCTGATTGTGGAATGTGCGCTTGTCCCCGCCATAGCGCCGCGAGAGGTGCCCGCTCATCACGGTCATGTCCTGCAGATGGCATTCGCCCCCCTCGTCGCAGACGGGGCAGTCATGCGGGTGGCTGAGCATCATCCACTCGATGACACTGGCGCGGAACTCGCGCGCCTCGGCGTCGTCGATGGAGATGCGTGTCCCCTCCCGGACCGGTGTCATGCAGGCCATGACCAGGGCGCCCCGCGTGTCCTGGGCGTCCCGGAAGAGCTTCACCGCGCATTGCCGACACGCGCCCACCGATCCCAGCGCCGGATGCCAGCAGAAGTAGGGAAGATCCAACCCGAGCGACAGACACGCGTGCAACAGGTTGTCGCCCGCCTCGACCTCGTAATCCTTCCCGTCGACATGGATGGTCGGCATCGTCTATCTCCAGGGACAGCGCTTCTCGCGCACGTGGCGCTCGAAATCTTCGCGGAAGTACCGCAGACCGCTCTGCAGCGGCTCCGCCGCGCCGGGGGCCAGGGCGCAGTACGTGTGGCCCGGGCCCAGCAGCCGCGTGTGCGCCGCGAGCCGCTCCAGATCCGCCGCCTCGCCGGCGCCGTCCTCCATCCTCGCCAGGATCCGCTCGATCCAGCGCAGCCCGGCCCAGCAGGGGGTGCACCAGCCGCAGGACTCCTGAGCAAAGAAATGCTCGAGATTGAGCAGCATCCCCACCGGACAGGTCCGGTCGTCGAGGACGATCATGGTGCCGGTGCCCAGCCGGCTCCCGGCGGCGGCGAGCGAGCCGAAGTCCATGGGCGTGTCCAGGTGTTCCGGAACCAGGAAATCGGTCGAGGCACCGCCCGGCAGCAGGCCGCGGAGCCCGAGGCCGTCCCGCATGCCGCCCGCGTGCTCCTCGAGGAGTTCGCGGATCGTGGTGCCCATGGGAAGCTCCCAGGCGCCGGGCCGCTTGACCTTCCCGCTGACCCCGTAGATCTTCGTCCCGGCGTCCGCGCCCCGGCCTAGCGCCTTGAACCAGTCGGGGCCCCGGACGACGATATGCGGAATATTGCAGAGCGTCTCCACGTTGTTCACATTGGTGGGGCGGCCCCAGAGCCCCACCACGGGCGGGAACGGCGGCTTCGCCCTGGGGTTGGCGCGCTTGCCCTCCAGCGCGTTCAGCAGAGCGGTCTCCTCGCCGCAGATGTAGCGGCCCGCGCTGGCGTGGAGGTGTATCTCCAGGCTGAACCCGCCGCCGAGGATGTTCCGCCCCAGGTAGCCGCGCGCGTACGCCTCCCCCAGCGCCGCGGCCAGCCGTGTGGCCGCCAGCCGGTATTCTGCGCGCAGGAAGATGTACGCGATGTCCGCCTGGACCGCATAGGCCGCGATGATCATCCCCTCGATCAATTGATGGGGATTGCCTTCCAGGAGCAGGCGGTCCTTGAACGTTCCCGGCTCCATCTCGTCGGCGTTGGCCACCAGGTACTTGGGGCGCGGCACCCCGTCGCCCATGGGGACAAAGCTCCACTTCTTCCCGGTGGGGAAACCCGCACCGCCCCGTCCGCGCAGGTTCGACGCCGTCACCAGCGCCGTCACCTCCTGCGGCGCCATCCGCGTCAGCGCCTGGCGCGCGGCCTGGTAGCCCCCGGTCCGCTCGTACCGTGCGAGGTCCGGGGGCTCCCGCCCGGGCACGATGTCCCGCGTGAGCGGGCGCTCCGCCGTCGATCCCATCTACGGGTACCTCTCCAGAATCGCGTCGAGCCGCTGGGCCGTGAGATCACCGTGCAGGTCGTCGTCGATCATCATGGCGGGCGCGCGGTCGCAGGCGCCCAGGCAGACGACGGGGAGGAGCGTGAACCGTCCGTCCGCCGTGGTCTCCCCGGGCCGGATCTGCAGGCGCTCCTGCAGCCGCCGCCGCAGGTCCGTGCCGCCCATGATCCAGCAGCTCACACTGTCGCACAGCAGGATCACGTGCCGGCCCACCGGCCGGCGGAAGATGAGGTTGTAAAACGTCGCCACGCCGTCCAGCTCGTCGGGCGTCATCTCCAGGAGCTCCGCGACCTCCCGGAGGCTCTCGTCGGAGACCCACCCGCGCCGCCGCTGCACGATCTTCAGCGCCTCGACGCACGCCGCCCGCTTCTCGGGGTAGCGCGGAAGCTCCGCCACGATCTCTTGCCGCTCCTCGTCGGTCAGCATGTGCCCCTCGCCGTCCTCTCCAGACCCCGATCAAAGAAACCGCAAGGCGCCGAGGCGCCGCGGAAGCCGCCGCCCGCGGGACAGGGCCCGCCGGGTCAGGGTCGAGACGCGCGACAGACCAGGCTTCCCCGCCGTTCTCGGCGCGGGATTCAACGGTCGATGTCGGCCAGCACGTAATCCATGGCCCCCAGAATCGCCAGCAGATCCGGCACCAGCATGCCGCGCGCAATCGCGGGGAGCATCTGCATGTGCGCGAACGAGGGGGTGCGGATGCGCACCCGGTACGCCATGGTGCCGCCGTCGCTCACCAGGTAGTAGCCGTTGTTCCCCTTGGCCGCCTCGACCCCCGCGAAGGCTTCACCCGCCGGGATGACGGGCCCCCAGCTCACGCCCAGGAAGTGATGGATGAGGGTCTCGATGTCGTGCATGACGCGCTCCTTGCGCGGCGGGGTCGCCGGCGAGTGCTCCGCCATGTACGGACCGGCGGGCATGTTGGCCAGGCACTGCCCGATGATGCGGAGGCTCTGTCGCATCTCCTCCACGCGGACCTGCGCGCGCGCGTAGCAGTCCCCCCGCTCCGCCGTCGGGATGTCGAACTCGAAGTGTTCGTATCCCGAGTAGGGACGCTGTTTTCGAAAATCCCACTCGAACCCGCAAGCCCGCAGCCCGGGTCCCGTGACCCCCCACGCCACGGCCTCCTCCTTGGTGTAGGCCCCGATGCCCTGTGTCCGGGCCCGGAAGATCCGGTTCGCCATGACGACCTCGTCGTACTCCGCGAGGCGCGAGGGGAGATACTCCACGAATTCCCGCACCATGGTGTCCCAGCCCCGCGGCAGGTCCTGGGCCACCCCCCCGATGCGGAACCACTGGGGGTGCATCCGGCCGCCGCAGATGGCCTCGATGATCCCGAAGGCCCGCTCCCGGTCATTGAAAGTGTAGAAGACCGGCGACATGGCCCCCACGTCCTGGGCGAACGTCCCGTACCAGACCAGGTGGCTGATGATCCGGAACAGCTCCGCCAGCATGACCCGGATCACCTGGGCCCGCTCGGGAACCCGGATCTGCGCCAGGCGCTCCACCGCCAGGAGATAGGGGAGGTTGTTTATCACCCCGCCTAGGTAGTCGATCCGGTCCGTGTAGGGGATAAACGTGTGCCAGGATTGTCGCTCTCCCATCTTCTCGGCCCCGCGGTGGTGAAACCCGATCTCCGGAACCGCGTCCACGATCACCTCGCCGTCGAGCTGAAGCACGATGCGCAGGACCCCGTGGGTTCCGGGGTGCTGCGGGCCCAGATTGAGGAACATGAAATCGGTGCTCGGTCCGCTCCGCGTGAGCCCCCAGGCCTCCGGAGAAAACTGGAGCGCCTTTTGCTCTGCCTCCTCCTTGTCCTCGGGCAGTCGGAAGGGCCCCATCTCCGTGGCCCGCGCCGGATGCTCCTTCCGGAGCGGGTGGCCCGTCCAGGTGGTCGGCATGAGGATGCGCGCCAGGTGCGGATGTCCCTCGAAACGGACCCCAAACATGTCCCAGACCTCGCGCTCGTACCAGTTGGCGGAGGGCCAGACGCCCGTGATCGTCGGGAGCGAGGGGGACTCGCCGGTGAGCGCCACCTTGAGGCGAAGATCCGCGTTCCGCTCGAAGGAGAGCAGATGGTACACCACGGTGAAGTCGCTCTCGGGCTGCCCGTCCCGGTGGGTGCGCAGTCGCTCGTCGATCGCGGCAAGGTCGTAGAGCATCGGATACGGCCCTGCGATCTCGGTCCTCAGGTACGCGAGGAGGTCGCACACCCGCTCCTTCGGCACCCAGGCGGTGGGGATCTCGTCCGGGGTGGACTGGGCGTGCACCGGAACCCCGGGGAACCGGCGCCGCAGCGCGTCCAGGGGCGCAGGATACGCGGCGGTGACCGCTGCCATCCTCAGACCTCGTCCGGCGGGCGCAGGAGCGTCACCCGCTGCCGTTCCGCCCGCTTCAGGTCGCGGTGCGAGGGGAGCGGCGGCCGCTCGACGCGTTGCGGTCCCAGGACCCAGGAGAGCGGGCGCTTCTCCGTACCCACCGCCTTGGCCAGCAGGAGCAGTCCCTCCATAAAGGCCTCGGGGCGCGGCGGGCAGCCGGGAACGTACACATCCACCGGGAGGAACTTGTCCACCCCCTGGACCACGCTGTAGATGTCGTACATCCCGCCCGAATTCGCGCAGGAACCCATGGAGATGACCCAGCGCGGCTCCATCATCTGCTCGTAAAGCCGTTTCACCACCGGCGCCATTTTGATGAAGACCGTGCCGGCGATCACCATGACGTCGGCCTCGCGGGGTGTCCCCCGGATCACTTCCGCGCCGAAGCGGGCGATATCGTATCGACTGGTGATGCTGGTGGCCATCTCCACGAAGCAGCAGGACAGACCAAAGTTAAACGGCCAGATGGAGTTCCTGCGCCCCCAGGCCAGGAGGTCCTGGAGCCGCGCCAGGACCAGGCTGCGGCGCACCGCGTCCCCGAAGCCCGTCGGCAGCGTGTCATCCGGAGGCGGGGAGCCTCCCGGCCGTACGAGAGACCAGCGCATGGCTCTTCCTCACCCCTTCCGTTTGTGACGCCCAGGCCGCCGGACGCCCGACGCCCAGTCGAGCGCCCCCAGCCGCCAGAGGTACGCGAGGGCGGCGGCCAGGAGCCCGACGAAGACGAGGACCTGGACGTACCCGGACCAGCCCAGCTCACGGCCGGCCACGGCCCACGCAAACAGGTAGACCGCCTCCACGTCGAAGATGACGAAGAACATGGCGACGAGGTAGAACGAGACCGACAGCCGCACCTCGGCGCTCCCCGTGGAGAGGATGCCCGACTCGTAGGGATCGCCCGTCGCCGGATCGCGGTGCCGCTCGCCGAGGAGATAGGACAGCCCGATCATCCCCGATACCAGAAGCAGGACGGCCGCCGCGTAGACGGCCAGGGGCCACAGGGTGGCTTCCGCCGTCATGGGCTGCCTCCGCCGTCCCGCGTCGACGTCTCACCGAGGAGCCCGTAAACCCCGCGCGGCAAGCGACCGATGACCAATTCCCGCATCCCCATTGCGGCACGCCACGGACAGGCCGGCGACGCCCGCTCGGTCGCCGATGGGTTCGTCTGGTCGTGGGTCAATTCAGATCTGGTCATCGCCGTGGTCCTCCGGGGTAGACCGCACTCCCGGTCCTGGGCGTCGGGACCGGGACCCAGGGTCGCGTCACGGCATCGCTCAGCGTAAAGGCGATCAGAAACGCCAGCCGGAGAACGCCCGCCGCGATGAACACCCACGTCAACTTGCCGCGGAACCAGACGTGCATGAAGAACAGGACCACCAGGGCCGCCTTGACCACCGCGATGCTGAGGGCCGCCACCGCGTTGAAGACCCCCAGGTCGATGTAGGCCACCCCCGTCGTCACCAGCGTGAGGGTCGCCAGCGCGGCAAAAACCGCCACGTAGAGTCGTGGAGAGATCGTTCGCTCGCTCATCGGTGCCGCTCGATCAGATACAGCAACGAGAAGAGAAAGATCCACACGATGTCCACGAAGTGCCAGTAGAGTCCCGTGATCTCCACCGAGGCGTGACAGTAACGGCAGTCGAACCCGTCGTCGCCCACGTGGTGCTTGCGGCGGAACGGCACCGGCTGAGTGCGCAGCACACCGACCTCCGTGACGTAGGACGAACGCGGGATGAGCCAGAGGACGAGCCCCACCGCCCCCAGCAGGATAACCCCGCCCAGCCGACTCCATCGGGAAACGGTGTTGGCTTTTGCCCCGAAAATCTGCGCCACGGAACCGCCGTCGGGGTTACAAAAAAGAAAACGCCCCGCCGGAGGATCGGTCCTCCTGCGGGGCGTCCTTGGCCCGCACCTTCCCGGCTCACGAGCCGAAAAGGATGTCGCGCGCGACATCACGCTTCGATAGACTCACTATAGAGGGTCAAGCGTGATCGTGTCAAGCGATGTACTTCGACCACGCCAGCGACACCTTCGCGTTCGCCGGCACCGGCCAGCCGGTGTCAACCCCGTATCTGGGCTGCTCGTGGAACACCAGCATCTTGGGCTCCTTCGCACACACCATGCCGCGCTGGCTTGCCGGAGGAAGACAGTGGAATGGGTCCAGACCGACTCCTACCGGATGACGATGCTCCCCTTCATGCCGCTCTCGTAGTGACCGGTGAGGACACACGCCATGATCCAGGTCCCCTTGGCGTCCGCGGGGACTGTGAAACGCAGCGTGACCTCGCCGCCGGGTTCGAGCTCCGCCCCGGTACTGACACGCGTGATGCCGTCCGCTTTGCTCGGCACGCCGACCCGCTCCGGGGTGAACTTCCGCCCGCGCTCCTCCGGTTTGAGCAGGGCCACCAGGTCCTTCCGGAACCCTTTCTCATCCGACGTGTTCACCAGGCCCTCCCCTGCCATCCAGTCGTGCGCCACCTCTCCGGCATTCCGGAGCGTCAACTCCACCGTCTCGCCCGCCTTCAGCTCGATCTTGGCCGGCGTAAAGGAGAACTCCTTCATCACCACGCTGACCTTGTGAACGGCGGCGGCGGAGGCCGACGGCGGGACGCAGAGCCCCACGACCGTCAGCGCGCCGGCCAAAAACACCGGGATTCGGATCCGACTACAGATCACGTCTTTGCGTGCGTTCACCGTCCCACCTCCTGCATGTTCGGCGTTTCGTGTCGGCTCGCGCGCGCTGTCGCCGCCCGGCGGATACGCTCGAAGCGGTCTTGGCACGCGAGACAGCGCACCGCCAGCGGCATCGCCCGGAGCCGCGCCGGCGCGATGTGCTGCCCGCAGTCGATGCAGCGCCCGTACTGTCCCGTCGCCAGGCTGTGCAGCACCTCGTCCATTGTGGCGTCCAGCTCGTGACGGCGCTGGAGGGCCGCCAGGTGGACCGCTTCGTCCTCCCGCGCTCTTGCGGCGTCTACGGGGTCCGGGTTGCTCACGGCGGCGGGCGGCGCGACCGCGCCACGGGAGACGTGCCCCGTGCGCAGCGCGCGCCCGACCCCCTCGCGCTCGCGTTCTTCCCCGTTCATCCACCGCGACGTTTGGCTGTGCGTCGTCCGCCACCTGCCCATGGTCGCCTCCTTGCCCCAGGCTCTCGCCCCGGATCAACACCCGGCTTCGACGGCTTCGCGTCGCCGCCGAAAACACAAACGCCCCGCCGAAACCCCATGTTTCGGCGGGGCGTACATGGCCCCTCTGCTCCCGACCGGTCGTTCTCTGTATCGCCGCCGACCCCGGCGGGCCTGGCGGGCAACCTCTAGCCCGACCAGACGCGCATGTCAACCCCGAGCCCCGACCGCCCTCAGGCGAGGGTCTCCAGGCCCGCGAAGAATCGGTCGGCGGCGATCACTTTCGCGGCGGCCTCGCCCAGGGTGCACCGCTCGTGGCGGGCGAATTGCTGCAGGCGCTTGTGCGCCTCCTCCTCCGAGAGATCCATCCGCCGCTCCATGATGCCCTTGGCCCGCTCCACCTGCTGGCGCAACAGCAGCGCCTCCTTCAGACTCTGCACGTCCTTCCGGAGCGCCATCAGATCGCCGAATCGCGAGACGGCGAGGGCGATGGCCGGGGCCAGATCCTTGCCGTCCACCGGCTTGACCAGATACCCCATGACCCCCGCGATCATGGCCTGCTCGATCAGCTCGGGATCCGAGTGCGCGGTGACCAGGATGATGGGGGCCGGCCGCTGCGCCATGATTTGACGGGTGGCCTCCAGGCCGTCCAGGTGCGGCATCTTGATGTCCATCACGATAAAGGTCGGGGCCAGCGATTCCGCTTTGGCGACCGCGTCGCGACCGTCGTAGGCGATGCCGATCACGCTGTGCCCGAGCGCTTCCAGCTGGACGCGGAGGCCGTGCGCGACGACCGGTTCGTCTTCGGCGATCAAAACTTTCAGGCGGTGTGGCATTCATCCCTCCGCGCGACCATCGGCGGCCTGCCCGCACCGACGGCGACCGGATCGAGAGCCTCTGCCCCTTCGGCGAAGGTCGGGAACCGGATCACGGCCGCCGTGCCCTGCCCCCCCTCCAACGTGAACCGTCCTTTGAGCGACGCCTCGACCAACGATTGGATCAAGCGGAGGCCCAGCTGCCCCTTCCCTGTTTTGAGGCTCGGATCTGACGTCACCCCGTTATCCCACACGCGGATGACAACCTCTCCTGGGAGCCGCACCGCGCTGACGCGAACCGTCCCCCGTCGGCCGTCCGGAAACGCGTGCTTGGCGATATTGGTGAAAAGCTCGTTGGTGACGATGCCGAGGGCCGTGAGCTCCCTCGGTGGCAGAGAGAACGGCTGCAGGTCGATTTCGAGTTTCACGCGGCCCTCCAGCGGCCCCTCCAGCAGGGCCTGCCGACCGAGACGGTGCACGAGCGCCGCGTATTGATCGAACCGCGAGTCCGTGCCGCTCAGAATGTCGTGAACCAGGGCGAGCCCCTTCACCCGGCCCACCGCCTCCTGGAGCGCGGTGGAGGCCTCGCGACCTTCGGGCGTGGCCCGCTGCAACTCGAGGAAGCTGATGATGAGGGCCAGATTGTTCCGGACCCGATGGTTCAGCTCGTCCAGCAGGAGCCCCTTGATCTTCGCCTCCTGTGCCGCCTGCGCGTACAGCGCGGCGTTGTCCGCCGCCAGACGCTTCAGCTCCTCTTCGGCCCGGCGCCGCTCGGTGATGTCCAGCACCATGCTGACCGCCTGGCGTTTCCCACCCTGTTCCGGGAATGGGACCACATTGACCGAGAGCCAGCGCTGCCGCCCATCCGCGTACTTCACCACCAGCTCCTCCCCGCTGGCCGCCTCGCCATACCGGATCGCGCGCTGCAGCGGCAGATCCTGGTCCGTCATCGGGGATCCGTCCGCCCGCGCTATTTCGTACTCCGCCGTGCGGGCGCCCAGCGCCAGCGCCGACGCCGCCGCCAGATCGGTCATGGCGCGGTTCGCCATGACCATACGCGCCGCGTCACCGCCGACTCGCCCCTCGGCCACCAGGACCGCCGCCGGCATGGACTCCAGCACGGCTCGAAGACGCTCGGCTTCGGACTCCGCCCGCGTGTACAGCTGGGCGTTCCGGATGGAGATCGCCGCGTGGGCCGCGAAGGAATTCAGCAGCTCCACGTCTTCCCCGCAGAATGGCCGATCGCCGCGTCGGCCGGCGTACAGCACCCCCAGACAGCGTGTCCCGTCTAGCAGCGGTACCCCGGCAAAGGCGCGGAGACCCTCGGCCTCCACCCAGGCGCGGTTCAGCGTCCGCCCGTCGCCGAGGATGTCCTCCAGCACCAGCGGCCGGCGGTGCTGGAACACCCACCCGATCAGACCTTCGCCCGGCCGGTACTGGCTCTGCACCCGCAGTTCCGGTCTGGTCACGGCACACGAGGCCCGTACAGTTAGCGGACCGCGCTCCCCATCCCCGACCAGGAGCAGGACCACGGCGCCGTCCAGGAGTTGAGAGGCGGCCTCGGCGATGAAGTCGAACACCCGTGTCGGGTCGAGCGAGGAGCCGGTCATCTTGTCCAGCCGATTCAGCGTGGCCAGTCGGATCGCCGCGTTCTCCGCGGCATCACGCTGCGCCCTGAGCGCCTCCCACGAGGCATCCAGCGCCTCCGCCATTTCGTCGAAAGCCTGACCCGCCGCCGCGATCTCGCTCTCTCCCGTGAGACCGATCCGCGTCGTCCGGTCGCCGGCGGCGATCCGCTGGGCCGCCTCCGCCAAGCGACGCGCCGGCTGGGCGGTCCGGTGCGCCAGAAACAGCGCCGCAGCGGCGCACAACCCCACCAGCCCCGCTTGAATCGCCAGGCCCTCGTACAGCACGCGCCGCCGCGGCGCCATGACCGTGGCCGCCGGGATCCTGGCGCTGGTGACCCACCCGGTGTCCGCGATGGGGATATGCGCGAGCATCCATTCGTTCGCGGCGCTGTCTCCCGGCATCGGCGTCTCACGGACGACCGTCTCGGCACGGTCCCGTGCCTCACGGAGGCCCGGCGCGCCGGCCCACCCGGATCGCTCGTCCGGGCTGGGCCGGACCGTGTCCGTGGCATATACCAGCCGCCCGGCGTGATCCGCCAGCCGGATCTGCGACCACCGCCTATCCGCGTCGAAGAGCGGGCGGAAGGCCTCCACCGAGAACAGGATCCCCACCGCACCGCGCGGGGTTCCCGTGTAGCTCCGGGCGGTGAGGTGGACCACGGCCTGGTCCGGCTCACCCTCGCCCGTCACAATCAGATCGCCCAGCACCCACGCCTTTTCCGACTCCAAGACCCGCAGCGCGCCTCGCCCGATGTAACCCGCGTCCGATCCGAAGAGGTCCGTCGGCTCACCCGCCAGAAGGCGGCCCGCCGTGTCGACCCACACGATCCCTCTGATCGCAGGGTTCCAGGACTGGAGGTGCGCGAGGCGATCGCGCAGGTAGCCGTGCCCGCCCCCATTCTCCTGCATGAACTGGGCGATCTGTTGGCCCCGACCCGCCATTGCCGTCAGGAACACCTGGATCGTCCGTGCGGCCTGTTCGGCGTCCTGACGCAGCCGCTCCACCGCCCGCCGGTGTTCCCGCGTCTGCTGCGCGGCCATCCACCACGCGTTGACCGCCACCAGGGGGAGACTGATGGCAAGCAAGGCCAGCAGGATCCTGCTTCGTAGCGTCACGATGACGACTCCCGCTCCCCGCAGAGGCGCGCCCGCACCGGGCCCGAAACGCCGACGCCCCGCGTGAGGAAGACCCATGGGGTTCCTCGATGCGGGGCGCTCGTGGCTCGGCGCGTGGCACTCGCCGCCGTTTCGCAACCGGCGCCCACTTCGCCGCTCCACGCTAACACGCCAATTCCCGCGTGTCAAAACGGCCGGGCGAAGCCGTCCGCGCCTCGGCCGCCGGACGGTTCGGCCGTCCGAGGGTTTCACGCGCCGGGCGGGCGCACCCCCTCAATCCATCCTGCGCCGCTTCCCGTCGTCCCGCCGCGCGGCGCACGCCGCGTTACTCGACCACCCACACCGTAAAACCCTTGGCAGCCCGGACGAGCTCCTGCGCCAGGTCGCCGTCGACAAATTCCCGCAGCCAGGACATCGATTCGCGGCCGATGACGATGCCTCGACACCGCCTCGCCCGCGCCTGGCTCAGGATCTCCTCGACCATACGGCCCCGGATCGGCGGGTCGAGAAATTTCGCGGCGAGCCGTCCCGGGGCCAGACCCGCCTTCCGCAAGATGCCGAGCGCCCTGTCCAGCGCTGGCCTGGCCTGCCGTTTCGCCTCGGCCACCCACTGCCGCTGGCGCCGGCGCAGGGCCTCTTCGGACGACTCTTCCTCCCCCGGTCGTTGCTCGCCACCGAATTCCAGGAGCGCCGGCGGGACGGGCGGGAGCGCGTGCATGAGACACACCCGGAAATTGCGCCGACCGCCGACAACCCGAGTCACGTACCGTAAGGCGCGCTCGGACGCCTCCGATCCATCCATGACAACCAGCAGGCGGACTCGCTTGATATCCATGCTCCCCCTCTCCGCTCAGCACCCGCGCCATGCGGGCGATCGTGCGCGCCGCCCGGCCCCGCTGCACCTGCGGGATGCCTCCAGCGGAGGCGCCCGGCCGGCCGCCTCTCCATGTCGGTCGTCCTCGGGGCTGGCCCCGCGGCCCCAAACCGCCGAATCACGGGCCACACCTTTCCGCGCGGCGGACGCGAGACCGCTCCTCACCCCGGCGGGGACATTTGTACCCGAGCGTCTGCGGGCTGAACCGCCGGAGCTCACCTCGCCGCTCCACGCTAACACCCCAATTCGCGCGTGTCAAAACGGCGGAGCCGTCCGCGCCTCGGCCGCCGGACGGTTCGGCCGTCCGAGGGTTTCACGCGCCGGGCGGGCGCACCCTCTCGCGGCGGGCCATGACAGGCTGCGCGTGGGCGTGGGGCCCGAGGATACGATCCACACGGAACACGGCGCATGGCACGCCACCCACCCGGCGACACTGTGCGCGGCGCGCAGGCTCCGTCCGACCGGACGCCGCCGTAGCCCGACGACCACGACGGCCGCGCGCTCTCGGACGGCGGCGCGCACGATCTCCCGCCTCACGGACCCCATCGCCGTCGCGGTGCGCGCCGGCACCCCGGCGGAGAACGCCTGGGCTCGCAGGCGCTGCAACCCGGACTCGCGTTCTCCGCGCGGCAACTCCGCCGTCACGTCGACGCCGACAATCCCTGCGGGTTTCTCGTGATCCGGGTCGGCCGGCCCCAGCACATGCAGGATCACGAGTTCGGCGCGCAGGGCACGGGCGAGGCCGAGAGCGTACGGCCAGGCGCACCAGGCCGCAGGACCGAAATCGACGGGGAAGAGGACCCGCCACCGCGACTCTCCCCGATCGGCCACGGCGTCTTCGGACCAATGGTCCGCGTCCAGGCTCAGCCCCATTGTATGCCTCGTCGTCCGCGATCGTTACCCGCACTGGGGCGACGATCGCTCCGTTGTTCGGCAGAGCGTTTCCACCAGCCGCATAAGCTCCGTCATCGACTCACCCTTCATCAGCACACCGGCCGCACCGGTGCGGCGCAGGACCTCCTGCAAATACGAGTCGAGGAGCGTCGTCTGTACGATGACCGGCGCGTAGTCGTGGCGGCAGATCTCCCGCAGCAGGGCGACGCCGTCCATGCGGGGCATCTGCATATCCGTGATGACGAGGTTGAAACGCTCCCGTTGGAGATGGTGGAGGGCCTGAAGTCCGTCCTCGGCGCCCTTCACCTGGTAACCACGGCTCCGTAGCCGCTCCATCATCGCCTGGCGCGCGTATAAGTCATCGTCCACGACCAGGATGCGCACGCTCCCCGCATCCGCCTCACGGATTTCCGTCATGCCGTCCCCCGCTCGGCGGCCGACTCTCGCGCCGCCGACAGCCCCCGACGGCCACACCCGGGCAACACCGCCGCCGGATAACCGGGCGCCGGACTACCCCTGCGGCGCGTGCGGCGTCTCGATGGCCACAAACAGACTGGCCTCCTTCCGGTGTATCCGCATCAGCGTCGGCTCGTCGGCCTTCTGATCCGCGATCGCCTTCCGAAAGGCCGCGACCGAACGCGCGGGCTGGCGATTGACCTCCACGATCACGTCGCCCGGCTGAATACCCGCCTGGTCGGCCGGGCTCCCATCCGTCACTTCCGTCACGACGAGCCCGACCTTATCGGGAACCTCGAGTCGTTTTGCCAGCGCCGGCGTGAGCGGTCGCACAGTGAGCCCGAGGGATTTTCCACCGGTCGGGGTCGCCTCGGCCGGTTGCTCGGATTCCGGCAGCGTCGCGATCTGCGCCGTAACCGTCAGAGGCTTGCCGTCCCGGAGCACGCGCATCGTCGCGCTGTGGCCGATCTGCGCGTTGCTCACCAGACGCGGCAGGTCGCCGGTCTTGGCGATGGCATGCCCGTCGTATTCCGTGATCACATCGCCCGTCTTGAGACCCGCCTTGGCGGCCGGCGAGTTTGGCACCACATCGGCCACCAGGGCCCCGTGCTCGGGTTCAAGCTTGAAGGCCTTCGCCAACTCCGGCGTCATGGACTGGATGCTGACACCAAGCCATCCACGCGTCACATGACCTTTGGCCTCGAGCTGGGGAAGTATGCTCTTCGCCTCGTTGATGGGGATGGCAAAGCCGATCCCCACGGAGCCCCCGGATTGCGAGACGATGGCGGTGTTGATGCCGACGACCTGGCCGGCTTGGTTGACGAGCGGCCCACCGGAGTTGCCGGGGTTGATGGAGGCATCCGTTTGGATGAAATCGTCATAGGGACCCTCACCGATGACCCGCCCCTTCGCCGAGACGATGCCGGTGGTCACCGTGCCCTCCAGACCAAAGGGGTTCCCGATGGCCATGACGGGTTCGCCGACCTGCAGCGTGTCCGAATTCCCAAAGCTGACCGTGGGGAGATTTTGGGAGTCGATCTTCAGGAGTGCCAGATCGGTCTTGGGGTCTCGGCCGATGACCGTCGCCTTGAAGCGGCGGTCACCCGGGAGCTTGACGGTGATGTCGGTCGCGCTGTCCACCACATGGTTGTTGGTGACGATGTAGCCGTCCGAGCGCACGATGAACCCGGATCCGAGACTATGCGTCCGGTAGGTCCGAGGCATATTCCCCATGAACTGACGGAAGAACTCTTGGAACGGATCGTTTGGATTCCCCTGGTTGTCCGAGACAAAGGGATTCTTGACAACCTGGGTCGTGCTGATGTTCACGACCGCCGCCGTGTCCGCCTTGGCCACCGCGACCCACTGGTCGCGACTCTGGCCGGCGGGGAGGTTAGGCGGGGTACTTGACCAGAGCGATTCCGTGGCGGCTCGCGAATGCGTTTCGAGAAAAAGCAACGCCGCCGCCCCCAAGAGCACCGCGACAACGAGCAGGGTCCACGAAGATAACCGATCAAATCGTCGCATGTCGGAACCTCCCCATCTGTGCTGTCTGTTGGCGCGGGCACCATCCTCCACGGCAGAGCCGCCGTGGCGATGCCCACCGACGAACCAAGACAAAAATCGATACCGACCCGCTTCAGATCTCGGCGAGTCAGGCCCCGCGCAGTGCCATCGCCTCCCCTCGCTGGTCTGCGCACGCCCGCCACGGCTCACACCCCGTCTTTCGATGCATCTGAGTCCATGATAGGCATGTGCCGTGCCGATGTTTCGGTCGCACCGGGATTCACGCGATAAGAGACGATCAATACAGGAAGAAGACTTCGACTCCGAATGCGTGCGCATCCGTACGGCGGCGGAGACGCCGCGTCGCGCGCGGCACGATCCGGCACCCTGCGTACGCCCTAAGATCCTGTTATTGTGTGGAAACGCGACGGTGGATACTCTTGGCATCGCTCGGCTCGGGACGGCACACAGTTCGGGCGGGAAACACAGTCGGAAGCGCGCGGAGCAACGGGGCGAGACGACGCCGATGGAGGTCATGCAGAACCGGGCGCACGCAGCGCGACCGGCAGCAGCGTCCACCTGCCACGCTGGCCCTTACGACAGGCGATCCGCGATCTTCTCCAATCCAGCGCGGGCGCATGCCTCGTCCGTATCGCCTCCGGGCGTCCCGCCAACTCCGATCCCCCCGATCACCTCGCCGCCGGCCCTGATGGGTTGGCCGCCCTGCAGAACGAGAATCTTGTCCTTCATGTCGCGGAGGCCCGTCGCATCCGGGTGCTCCACCATGATCTTCGTGAGGAC
>JAKPQH010000172.1 GCA_029580855.1 bacterium
TCGGTAGTCAACCTGGCCGGCGCGGCGGGCGTGATCTACGCCCGCTCGTGGACGGGCGGGTCGATCCAGGCGCTGTACGTCGGCTCGTTGCTGACCACCCGCGGGGCGTTCGGCGCGGACGTGAACCTGACGGGCGCCAACGCGGCCGGCAACTCGCTGAACGTGCTGTCGTCGGCGGGGGCGGTGAATTCGGCCTCGATCGTGCTGGCGGGCGGGGCGGGGTCGATCATCGCCCCGGCATGGGCCGTGGGGCAGTTCACCGCACGGAACGTGAGCATGTTCATGAGCCGCGGCGACTTCACGGGGAACGTGAACCTGACGGGCCAGAACAGGGCCGGCTCGTCCCTCAACGTGTTCTACGTGATGGGCGAGATGAACGGCGGCCTGGTTCGCACTCGCGGGGGAATCGGAACGGCGATGATCGGCTCGATGCAGAACAGCGGCGTGTACGCGTGCGTGCTGGACGGCGTAGCCGGGATGTCCGGCGCGGGCGCGACGGCGGCGGAGTACTTCGCCGCGCCGCTGGCGGGGATGCAGACGCCGGCGATCCGGATGCTGATGATCTCGCGGGCGGCGGGCGTGTTCGCCAACTCGGTGGTGGCGGGTCCGTCGATGGGGACGGTGATCCTCCGCGGGGTGGCCACGGACAACGGCGACGCGGCGTTCGGGCTGGTGGCGGACACGGGGATCACGATGCTGACGCGGTATCGCGACGGAGCAGCCCCCAGCACCGCCCGCAACGTGGACGCCGGCCTGGTGGACACCCTACCGGCAGAGGACGACTTCACCGTCCAAATCCTCTGACCCGCCCACCAGCCGGCAAGAACAGCCTCGACTGCCCGTTGCCGCCGGAGGGCCGGCGCGATATAGTCCACCTGCCAGGCGCCAAGCCGGCGGCCCCGTTCGAGACCAGGCGACCAGGAAACCCCCAACGCCATCGAACGCCCCGCCGGCCCGCCATCCGACCGGCCCCACGACCGGAACCGTTCGCGCCCGTAGCTCAGTAGGATAGAGCGGCGGTTTCCTAAACCGCAGGTCACAGGTTCGAATCCTGTCGGGCGTAGTGAAGC
>JAKPQH010000173.1 GCA_029580855.1 bacterium
GCCCGCCACCATTTACGCGATGAAACTCTGATTTCATCGACCGGCTATTCCGGCTGTGGAAGCGCGACCTGCCGGTGTCGTGGGGTGGAGCGCGAGCGGATCCGCCGGGACCGCCGCCCCCTCTACGAGGAATGCCCCGACTGCTCTATGCGGACGTGCTTTTCGCGAACCTGTCGGATCACCTGCGCTGGGCACGACGTTTTGGTTTGCGCGGGCACGGCGAAATGGCTACCCTAAAGAACCAAGGGTCCCCGCGTGCGGTCATAGCCGATCTGATCCCCAGGCCAGATTGGTAGGCCGGTTTGAACCGAAAGGCTCGTCGAATGGCGTCGATCGCGAAAGCGCGTATCACGATAGAGACTCGACGCCTTGCGCGCGTACACGGGATAAGGCGCCTTCGTGCGCTCGGCTCGCAGCGACACCGGGAGGGACGCCCGACGAGCGATCTCGGCCTGCTGGTCGATCTTGGACCGGGTCGGGATCTACTGCACCCTGCGGGCTTCAGCCGGATCTTGAAGACCTGTCGGGTTGTGCGGTAGATGTGGTCACCGAGAAGGGCCGGAGTCCGCACTTGCGCGAGTGGGTCCGGGCAGAGGCGCGTCCGCCGTGAAAGACACTGCAGTCTTGCCCCGACACACTTGGGACGCCATTGCCCGAATCTAGCCCCACATCGCTGCGGGCCGGCGCGTGTTCCTTGCGGACACCGTGGTGCAGGATGCGGCTATCCAGAATTTGGGGGTCATCGGCGAGGCGGTCGGAAATCTGTCGCCGGGTCTCCGGCGACAGCCTCCAAAGATTCCCTGGCGGAGCATCACCGCCCACCGAAACGTCCTGATCCACGAGTACTTCGGCGTTAAATTTGAAATCGTCTGGCGCGTCATGGAACGACGCCTCCCCAGCCTGAAACGTCATGTTGTATTAATGCTCAAGAAATCCCCCGCGGGCGGGGTAGCGACTCCCGACTCGATGCCGCCGAATCCAAGGTCTTTTTAGATATGCGGGACGATGATGCGCATTGCCGGATAGGCCATGGTGTGGCCAGGGCACTCGTGGCCGGTATCTGGCACCGAGGGAAAGGTAGACGCCCCATACGCGCGACACGTGACACCGGTGGAGCCCGGATCGCGCATTCGATCACGGAGCGGTAGGAGACGGATATGGCCGCCAAGATCTGCACGCCGGCCGAGGCCGCGCGCCTCATCCCGGACGGAGCCACCGTCGCAGTGTGCGGTTGCCTGTCCCTGCTCGAGCCCGATGCGGTGCTCCAAGGGATCGAGGCGCGCTTTCTCGATGACGGCCACCCGAGGGACCTCACCGTCGTCCATCCCGCCATAGTAGGGGGGCAGGAAGGGATCCGGCATCAACCGGCTTGCGCACGACGGCCTCATGCGACGCGTGATCGGCGGCTCTTTCAGCTTCTTCCCGGACTACGAGATCACGGGGATGATCAGACAGGATCGTGTGGAGGCCTCCAACCTTCCCATCGGGACGATCCGTCACCGGCTGCGGGAAAGCGGAGCCGGGAGGCCGGAGCTGTTGAGCGGCGTGGGGCTCCGTACCTACGCCGATCCGCGCGTGGAGGAGGGACGTGCCGATGGAGCCGCGCGCGGCGCGCTGGCGGAGGTCGTCACGCTGGCGGGCCGAGAGTGGTTGTTCTGTCCGAGCCTGCGTGTGGACGCCGCCGTCATTCGCGGCACGTCGGCCGATCCCCTGGGCAACATCGTGGTGGAGCACGAGCCGGCCTCGCTGGGGATCTATGCGCTCGCGGCGGCCGCCAAGCACTCCGGGGGGACGGTCATCGCCCAGGTGAAACAACGGGTGGAGGCGGGGAGCGTCCACCCGCGCCCGTCCGTCGTGCCCGCGCGGCTGGTGGATGGGGTCGTCGGGGAGCCGGCGCCGCCGCAAACGGTCGGCGGAAAACGACCCGAGCTCACAGGCGAGGTCCCGTTGCTGCTGGATCCCGAGCCCGTCTCCGCCTCCGTCGCGCCGGTCATCGCGCGCCGGGCGATGCAGGAAATCCGAGACGGCCGGTTGGTCAACCTGGGCTACGGCATCCCGGCCATGATTCCCGCGCTTGGGTTCGCCCGGAAACTGCACGAGCGCGTGGCCTTCAGCACCGAGCACGGCCCCGTGGGCGGCCTGCCGGACGGGATGGCGACGTTCGGGGCCCGCGCGAATCCGGACATCCTGTCGGATTCTTCGCTCGTGTTCGACCTGTACGACGGCGGACTGCTCGACGTCACCCTGCTGGGGGTGGCCCAGGTGGATCGGGAGGGGAACGCCAACGTCGGCAAGTGTGCCCACATAGCGCCGGGAAGCGGCGGTGTCCGCCATATCTGCCATCGGATCCCGAAGATTGTGTTGTGCGGGACCTTCGCCACCCGGGGCCTCGAAGAGGAACTCGGCGACGGCCGACTGACCATCCGGAAAGAAGGGAAGGTGCAGAAGTTCGTGTCACGGGTGGAGCAGATCACGCTCTCCGGTCGGGCGGCCTGTGCAAAAGGGCAGGACGTCCTCTACGTCACCGATCGGGCGGTGTTCCGTTTGATCGAGCGCGGAATCGCGATAGCCGAGGTGGCCCCGAGAATCGAGCCGGCGACGGACATTCTCCCGCACATGGAATTCCCCATCGCCATCCCGCCCGACGTTCCGGTCATGGACGCGGCGCTTTTCCGCGGCTCGCGCGTGTAATGCGGGACACCCAGCGCGGACGCTGCCGCAGTGGTCCTCTTGTGGAGGTAACCCACATTTCGCATCAAGGTGTGGAGGCACGATGAGCGTTCTGTTTGATCCGGTAAGCGTCGGAGAGCTGCGCCTGAAGAACCGGTTTGTCCGCTCGGCGACCAATGACTATCTCGCCCGTCCGGATGGGAGCATCTCCGCCCACCAAATGGCCCTGTACCGGGACTTGGCGGCCGGCGGCGTCGGCCTGATCATCACCGGCCACGCCTACGTGCAGCACCCGCTGGGGCGGGCCAGCGTCAACCAGAACGGCATATACGATGACCGGTTCATCGCCGGGTACCGAAAGTTGGCTGACACGGTGCACGCCGCGGGCGCGGCGCTGGTTCTGCAAATCTCCCACGCCGGCCGGCAGACGCCACCGGACTGGCCCGCCGATCAGGTGCCCGTGGCCCCATCGGCGGTTCGGGAGAGGCCGTCGGGCCGGACGCCCCGCGCGCTGAGCGAAGAGGAGATCTGGTCGCTGATCGACGCCTTCGTGGCGGGAATGGTGCGGGTCAAGACCGCGGGTTGCGACGGAGTGCAGCTCCACGTTGCCCACGGGTATCTGCTGTCCGCGTTCCTTTCGCCGTACACCAACCGCCGAACCGACGCGTGGGGCGGCAGCCTCGCGAATCGTTGCCGCATCCTGCGGGAGATCGTGACCCGGGGACGCCAAGCGGTGGGCGACGGGTACCCGGTCTTGGTGAAGCTCAACTCGACGGACGGGTTTGGGGGGGAGGGGTACCTGACACCGTCCGACGTGGTAGCCGCGGCCCGCAGTTTGGTCGAGTGGGGGGTGAACGCCATCGAAGTGAGCGGCGGTCACCGGGAGGCCACGGGGGTCATGTCGCGCCCGGGCGTGCTGGCGGTCGAGCAGGAGGCGTACTTCGCCGATGCCGCACGCGCGCTGAAGGCGGCGGTGAACGTCCCCATCATCCTGGTGGGTGGCTTGCGCTCTTTGTCCGTGATGGGAGATGTCGTGGCGAGCGGCGCGGCCGATCTGGTCGCGTTGTCCCGCCCTCTCATCTGCGAGCCGGATCTGGTCAACCGCTTGCGCGCGGGGCAAGCGAAGGCGAGCTGCACGTCCTGCAACGCCTGCTTCAATCCCGCAGGACTGCGCTGTCGCCGCCCGAAAGAAATGGTACCGGACAGTATGCCGTGGATACGTTGGAACTCGCCGGTGGAAGTCCGGCCCCGGGAGCGGGTAGCGCGCCCGGGTAGCTCGAGGAGGTGTGCGGGGTAACCCAGAACACCGAGTTCCCTGACGAATGCTCACGGAAGTGAGCGCGCAACCCTGCAGGCCGTAGCGTGCAGCGAACCCAGGCGTAGCCTCGTCAACTTCACTGAGGGCGTCGACTCCGTTGTC
>JAKPQH010000174.1 GCA_029580855.1 bacterium
ATGGGACGGTGATTGGGTCCTGCGCGCCCCGGCATCGCAACGGCGAGTTTCGAGCGTTCCTCCGGCAGTTGGACCGGGCGACACCGGCAGGCCTCGATCTGCACCTGATCGTGGACAACTATGGGACGCACAAACATCCCACGATGCAACCGTGGTTGGCCAAGCATCCCCGGTTCCACCTCCACTGCACCCCGACCAGTTCGTCGTGGCTGAACCTCGTCGAACGGTGGTTCCGGGAGCTCACCACCAAAGGCATTCGCAGGGGGACTTCGCGAACGTCCCGGACCTCATCGCCGCCATCGAGGAGTCCATCGCGATGCACACCGCGCACCCGCAACCCTTCGTCTGGACCAAGTCGGCCGAGACCATCCCGGAGAAGGTGGGGCGTTGTAAAGCCATTTTGGAACCAGGACACTAGCGAACCGAGTTGAGAATGAAACGACTCGTTCTTGTTCTGCTGGTCATCGTCACCAGCTGCTTTCCTGCGTTCGTGGCGGCTCAAAGCAAGAGCCGCACACCGGACCCCAAGTTCGGTGGGACGTATCGACGCCCGCTCGCCAACAACCCCTCGACCCTCGATCCGGCTCACATTGCTGACATCTACGGGTTCACGGTCAGTCAACAACTCTTCGACGGCCTGGTTCAGTACGACGCCAGCCTAGCCATTGTTCCGGCTCTCGCTCAGTCGTGGAAGGGTTCCCGCGATGGGATGCAGTGGACATTTTACCTGCGAAAAGGCGTGAAGTTCCATAATGGCCGCGAAATGACCGCGCAGGACGTTGTCTATTCTTTCACGAGAATCCTCGACCCGAAGATTGGCTCCAAAGCCGCAGAAGTTTTCTTGAAGGTCAAAGGTGCAAGAGATTTTGTGGAGGGAAAGAAGAATGTTGTAGAGGGTTTGCGTGCCCTCGACCGATACACGCTCGAGATTGAACTTGTAGAGGCATCGGCGCCATTCGTCTCCAGCTTAGCTATGGGTTATATCAAGATTGTTCCGAGTGAGGCCGTGGAGGAATTCGGTCCGGCTTTTGGATCCCATCCGGTGGGGACCGGGCCGTTCAAGTTCGTAAGTTGGAAGCCGGGCGAGCATATCATTCTCGGAGCCAATAAAGAATATTGGAGCGAGGGCCCCTTCTTGGACCAACTTGAGTATCGGATCTTCCCTGGCGCCGCGATGAGTAAAATGTTCGCCAGCTTCGAAAGCGGCGAGCTCGAAGATACCTTTATACCCAGCGAGGCACTGGAGGCCGTGCAGAGCGGGACGAAATACCAATTCGTTCGGCGGCCCACGTTGGGCACGCGATTCCTGGGGGTGAATACGAGCCATGGTCCCCTCAGCAATCCCATGGTCCGACAGGCACTCGTTTTTGGCATTGACCGCGAAGCTCTCGTCCGCGAGTTCCACAAGAACCGATACAAGGTGGCGCAGAGCCTACTCCCTCCCGGAACGTACGGCTATGATCCAGAGTTTCGTCCGTTTCCGTTTGATCCTCAACGCGCCAGAGCGCTCCTAGCGAAGGCGGGGTATCCCGGCGGAAAAGGCCTCCCTGTTCTCCAGCTTTGGTCCAGCGTCAGGCCTCCCGATATCGAACGAGAGCACGAGGGAATCAAGAGGTATTTGGCTGAGATCGGTGTCCAGCTGGAACTCCAGTACCACACAAATTGGCCGAGCTTCAATGCCCAGGTCTACGCAGGGAAATACGACCTCTTCAGATACAGTTGGACAGCCGATGTGCCGGAGCCGGATAACTTCCTCTATCGACTCTTTCATTCGCAGAGTCGCAACAACATGACTCGGTATCGCCAAGCGCGCGTCGATCGCCTTCTGGACACGGCGAGAGCAGAGCAGGCCTACCTTCCGCGATTGGATCTCTATCGTCAAGCCGAACGATTGATCATAGAGGACGCACCGATCATTCCGCTTAGCCACCTCAGCTACGACCGCCTCTTCCAACCGTATGTCAGGAGCATAGAGGTCAACGCCCTCGGCGACCCGTACATTCCCATGCGAAAGATCTGGTTGGCAAAATGAACAGTGCGGGGAATCAATCGCCTGCCAGGCCCCGCTGGCTCGATTGGCACCGAGGACTGTCCTTCAGGGTCAAGCTCGCGCTTCTTGTCAACCTACTCATCGTGGTGCTCATCCTCGGCACGGCGTTCCTCGTCGAACAGGGCCAACGCTCCGCCATCGTCCAGGAAGTAGAAAAACGCGCCTTGGTGATGGTCCAAGCGCTCGAGAGCGCCGTGGCTTCGGATCTCGTCACTTACAACTACGTCTCCCTCGATCAATCCGTTCAGAAGTTCAGCAGAGGGCCAGACGTCGTCTATGTTTTTGTGTTCGACAAAGAGGGGAGCATTGCCGCGCAGTTCATCCGCGATCAACCGCTCAGCCAGCTCCTTCAACAACGCAGCGAGATCAAGCCAGGCGGAGCGATTGTGGACCAGGTGTACGTGCCGGGAACGGAGCGCGAGGCCGTTTACGACGTCAAGTTCCCGGTCATGGTGGAAGGATCGGCCGATCCGTGGGGGCTGATTCGTCTTGGGGTTTCGCTCCAGGGCATGCATCAGGAGATCGCGAGGACACGGTGGCAGATTGTGGGTTTCGTGGTGCTGGGAATACTCGTGGGAAGCCTGGCGTCGATCGTGCTCGCGAGACGGATCGCCCGTCCGATCCAAGCGCTCACCCAGGGCGTCGCCGCCGTGGGCCGGGGCGACTTCGGACATCGGATCGACGTCGCGTCGCAGGACGAGCTGGGGCAGCTCTCCATTGCGTTCAACGAGATGAGCGCCCAGCTCGCGCGGGTGCGCGATCTGGAGGAGCGCCTCCGGCGCGCGGATCGTCTGGCCGCCCTGGGCACGATGGCGGCCGGCATCGCCCACGACATCCGGAACCCGCTGACCTCGATCCTGATCTTCTCGCAGCTCATGTCGCTCCACCACGACGACCCCGACGTGCGGGAGAAGTTCAACCGGGTGGTGCCGCGCGAGCTGGAGCGCGTGCAGGCGGTGATCGAGGACATGATGGAGCTGGCCCGCCCCGCCGCTATGCACCGCGAGCCGGTCAACCTCAACGAACTCTTGACGCAGGTGTTGGAGCTTTATGAGGGCCAGGCGGACGGGCAGGGCGTCAAGGTCGTCCGCGAGTACGACCAGGAGCTCCCCTTTTGCATGGCCGACCGAAAACGGCTCCACCGGTGCTTCGGCAACATCGCGTTCAATGCCATCCAGGCGATGCCGAGCGGCGGCGACCTGACCGTGCGCACGGCCCAGGTCTCGACCATGGTCTTTAGAAACTCCGGCGTCGCCGAGCCGCAACCGGAGCCGGCGATCCGGGTGACGATTTCCGATACGGGCCGGGGCATTCCCGCGGATCACCTCTCCCGCATCTTCGACCCGTTCTTCACCACCAAGGATAAAGGCATGGGGCTGGGGATGGCCATCACGCATCGGATCGTCGAGGACCACAAGGGCACCATCGACGCGCACAGCGAGGAGGGTGTCGGGACGACGTTCACGGTGCATCTTCCCCTCAGCGCGTAGCAGAACCTCAAAAAAAGCCCCTCCCGGCTTCGACGTCTCCAGGGCTCGCGCCCACCCGCCGCGCCTTCGGGAGGAGATCCTTTGTTAATGCGGTGTTTCGATCCGCACGCCTTCGCGGTCGATGGCGAGCGTCTGCGCCCGGGCATGCACCCCGGCCTTTTCCCGCCAGCACCGGGCCATTCGCCGCCCCACCTCGCCCGGGTCACCCGCCACCAGCGCCAAGAGCGTGGGCCCGGCCCCACTCAGAAAACACGCCAGCGCGCCGGCGCGCTCCCCTTCCGCCAGCACGTCCGACATGCCCGGGACGAAAGCGGCACGGTGCGGCTGGTGCAACCGGTCCTGCGCCCCCTCGCGGAGCAGATCCAGTCGGCCGGCCTGCAGCCCCGCGAGAAACAACGCCACGCGCCCGACGTTGAAGACGGCATCGCCCCGGGGAACCATGGGCGGCAGGACTTGTCTTGCCTTGGCCGTGGGCAGCCGAAAATCGGGGATCACGGCAACCGCCTGGATGGCGTCCGGCACGGGGAGCTTGACGCAGCGCACCTTGCCGTCGACGACGGTCGCCACCGTGAGCCCCCCCAGGAGCGCCGGCGCGATGTTATCCGGGTGACCCTCCAGCGGCAAGGCGAGATCGAGCAGTTCTTCCGCGGACAGGGATGCGCCAGCGAGCGCCGCCGCACCGACCACGCCTCCCACGACCGCCGCGGAGCTGCTCCCCAGACCGCGGCTCAGCGGGATCCGGCTGATCATGCGCACGGCGATGCCGGCCGGCGGCATCCCCAGGTGCGCCAAGGTTCCCGTCACGGCGCGGACAACCAGGTTCTGCGCGCCGAGGGTCCGGAGTCGCTCGGCGCCCTCCCCCTCGATCGCCAAGCGCAGGGCGTCGTCGTCGACGCCGCCCTCCACCTCGATCTCGTTGTACAACCCCAGGGCCATCCCCAGGGCATCGAATCCGGCACCGAGATTCGCCGTCGACGCCGGCACCCGCACGCGCACCAGTTGCCTTGTACCCATGGGTTTCCTTTTGGCGGTCGCCCGCCGCGTGCGATTCGCCCAAAAGCTCGCCTGGGTGTATAACGCAGACCGGCGCTTGCCGCAAGGCCCGAAACACACGCCAGGGGTGAAAGTCTTGACTTCCGCCAAAGCGGACGCTATAAAGCCCCGATGGAGGCGCGCATGGCGGCTTCGAGGCGGCTCGTGTTCATCGGCGGCGGGAACATGGCGGAGGCTCTGTTGCGCGGGATCCTGGCGGCGAATCGCATGCGGCCGCAGGACATTCTCGCCACCGACGTCCGACAGGAGCGGTTGGCGCATCTCGAGACCGCGTATCGGATCGCCGTCTCGTCGGACAATGCCGCGGCCGCACGTCAAGCCGCGACGGTCCTCTTGGCCGTGAAGCCGCAGCACATGGACGGCGTCCTGGCGGAGTTGAAGGACGCCGTGGGCGAAGGGCACCTCCTCGTCTCCATCGCCGCCGGCATCCCGACTGCCGCCATCGCGGCGCGCTTCCCGCACCCGGTCCGCGTGATCCGCGTGATGCCGAACACGCCGGCCCTCGTTCTCGAAGGCGTGAGTGCACTGGCCGGGGGGAGCCACGCCACGCCCAGGGATCTGGAGACGGCGCGTGAACTTTTCGAGGCCGTCGGGAATGTGGTGATCGTGGACGAGTCGCTCATGGACGCCGTGACCGGCCTCTCCGGCAGCGGCCCGGCGTACGTTTTCCTGATCATCGAGGCGCTGGCCGACGCCGGAGTGAAGGCCGGACTGCCCAGAGATATCGCCCTGACCCTGGCCGCGCAGACGGTGCGGGGCGCGGCACGGCTCGTCCTGGAGACCGGCAAGCATCCCGGCGTGCTCAAGGACATGGTGGCCTCGCCGGCGGGGACCACGATTGCCGGCCTGCACGCCCTGGAGCAAGGCGGCGTCCGGGCCGCGCTCATCAACGCCGTCGAGGCGGCCGTGCGGCGCGCGCAGGAGCTGGGCAGACGGTAATCGGCGGCGCTCGTCGTGACCGTAACGAGGACGCGTGCATGTTCGTCATGGGAAACTTTCTCGGCGCCGTGGCTCGGCTTCTCGACCTGATCCTCTGGGCTTACATGTGGCTCATCATCATCCGTGCGCTGCTGTCGTGGGTGAATCCCGATCCCTGGAATCCCATCGTACAGTTCCTGAACCGCGTCACGGAGCCGATCCTGGCCCCGATCCGCCGCCGCGTCCCCTCCTGGCGTATGGGCATTGACCTGTCGCCTCTGGTCGCCATCCTGGCGATCTATTTCGTCCAATGGTTTCTCGTGGGCACGCTGAGAGACGTGGCCTGGAGGATGCGCTGATGGAGTTGTCCCCGCTGGAGATCACGCAGCGAGAATTCGGCCGGAAGTTGCGCGGGCTGGATCCGGATGAGGTGCGGGCTTTTCTGGAGCAGGTGGCGGAGGAGATGACCCGCCTCCTCCAGCAGACCACCGACCAGACGTCCCTCGCGCAGCGCCTCGAGGCTCAGGTGCGCTCCTACCAGGAGCGCGAGGACGCGGTGCGCAACACCCTGGTGACCGCCCAGAAGATGACGGAAGATATCAAGGGCAACGCCAAACGGGAGGCCGACCTGATCATCAAGGAGGCCGAGCTACGGGCGGAGAAGCTCTTGGAGCAGGCCCACCAGAAGCTGGGACAGGTCCAGGCGGAAATTGCCGAGCTGCGTCGGCAGCGGGACCTGTTCGCCGCGCGGCTTCGCGGCCATCTCAAGACCCATCAGGATCTCCTGGACGCCGCCATCCCGGACAAGCCGGCCCCCCAGAAGTGAGATCCAACCCGCCGGTCGTCCGTCAGGACGGCGCGGACGTCCTCCTCACCCTCCACGTCCAGCCCCGCGCGTCGAAAGACTGTCTGGTGTGCGAGTTGCCCGAGCGGATAACCCTTCGCCTCACTGCACCGCCCGTGGCAGGGGCGGCCAACGCCGCCTGCCGGACTTTCCTGGCCAAGCGGATCGGAATCCCGAAGTCCAACGTGCTGGTGCTCCATGGCGAGACGGCGCGGTGCAAGGTCATCCGCATCCGGAACGCCGACGCCGCAGACGTCCTCGCCCAGCTGCAATCCCGCTAAGACGAACCCCCTATGTATCCACGGATTAATCCGTTCCTTTGCCTGTGGAATCTGCGGACGATTAGGGCTGGCGGAGCACCTGAAACTCGAAACGGCCCGGCGCCGCGCGACCGCCGACAAAAAAGGACGGCAGCTCGAGGAGCAGGTGCCTGGACTCGGCCTTGATCGTGGGGAAAAGCAGGAATCCCTCCCGTTGAGCCCCCGGCTGGATGATCAGGAAGCGGCTCAAGAGGGTGGCCTGGAGACTGACGAGCCGCGGCCCGGCGTTCTCGGTTTCCGCCAGGCGCATGTACATCTCTTCGTACGGAATAGGCCGGTCTCGCTTCCCGTCCTGGTCCACCAGCACGATCATGGCCGGATCGAACTGCGCCTCTTCGTGGGTGTGGTTTCTCACGCGGACCAGGAAGACGTTCGGGGGGGATTCCTGCCAGAGGGTGTCCGGCCAGGGGGACACCAGGCCCGGACGCCCGGCGTAGTACCGGCCCACGGCGTCCCTGTCCATCCAGCGTACCGTCACCGCCACACCGCTCAGGGAAGCGACGATGGCGTCGCCGACGATCTGACTGGTCCCGCGGTTCGACTGGGGCGCCGGGCGCAGGGTCGCCGGTCCCGGCGGCTTCTCGGTCGACGCGCATCCCGTCAGCAGCAGACCCACCCCAAGCACCGCGGCGCGGGCGAACCGCCCGCGCCGCGCCATGATCCGTTCTCGGCCCCACATCATCAGGCGATCCGCATCGCGCGCAGCCGCGCAATCCGCTCGGCGATCGGCGGGTGTGTGGAGAACAGGTTCAGCAAGCCGGAACCACGCAGCGGATTCACGATGAACATGTGCGCTGTGGATGGGTGGGCATCCATCGGCAGCGCCGCGGCGCCACGCTCGAGCTTCTCCAGCGCATTCGCCAGGGCCCAGGGCTTCCGGCTGATCTGCGCGCCCGTCGCGTCCGCCATGTACTCCCGCGCCCGCGAGATGGCCATCTGGATCAGCATGGCCGCCAGCGGAGCCAGCACGGCCAGCAAGATCATGCCCAGGATTCCCCCCGCACCGCCGCCGCTCTCGTCGTCGCGGGATCGCCCGCCCCCGAACATGGCCGCGAACTGCGCCATCCGGGCGAGCATCATGATGGCGCCGGCCAGGGTAGCCGCGATGGTGGAAATGAGGATGTCCCGGTTGCGCACGTGCCCCAGCTCGTGGGACATCACGCCTTCCAGCTCGTCGGGTGTGAGGATCCGCAGGATGCCCCGGGTGGCCGCCACGGCCGCGTGCTGCGGGTTTCGTCCGGTCGCAAACGCGTTGGGCGTATCCGTGGGAATGATGTACACGCGGGGCATGGGCAGGTCCGCCCGCTGGGCCAGCCGGCGAATCAGTGCGTGAAAATCGGGCGCCTGGGCCTCGTCGACCTCCTGCGCGCCGTACATCCACAGCACGATGCGGTCGGACCACCAGTAGGAGGCGAAGTTCATCAGACCGGCAAACACGAACGCCACCACCATGCCTTGTTCGCCGCCCAGCATGCCACCCAGGAGGACGAACAGGACGGTCATGGCCGCCAGCAGGGCCGTTGTCTTCACCGTGTTCGACATCGTGCCAACTCCTTCAGGCTCGCGTTGAAAAACTCCGCGCCGCGCACGGCGCAGGGGCAGAATACGGAAGATGTCCCGAGCTGTCAAGCGCCCGGGCCGGCCGTCACCGCTCCGCGACCGGAACCTGCCGGACGATCCCCTTCCGGCCCACGGGAACCAGGCCTTCGCTGTTCTCCTGGGTCTGCGCGCGCTGTTTGAACTCGGCCTCCATTCGGCGGAGGACCTCCTGCAGCATCTCGTTCATCCGCCCCTGCATCTCGCCCATGCGCTCCCGCATGTTCAGGATGACCTCGACCCCGGCCAGGTTGACCCCGAGATCCTTCGTCAGCCGGAGGATCAGTTCGATCCGCTCCAGATCCTCCTCGGAGTAAAGCCGGGTGTTCCCGTCGGTGCGCGCCGGCCGGAGCAGCCCCTCGCGCTCGTAGGCGCGAAGCGTCTGCGGGTGCACGCTGAACATCTCGGCCACCACGCTGATCATGTAAAGCGGACGTTTGGTCTTTGCCATGGCTTCTCACCCGCCACCGGCGATACCCGGCGCCGGCGATCTCACCCGATCTTGGGCCGCGGGTCCTCGGGGTTCAAGCGCGCGAACTCCCGCAGCAGCTCCTGCGAGCGGACATCCAGGTTTTTCGGCGCAACGATCTTAACCGCCACAAACTGATCGCCCTGCCCGCCGCCTTTGAGATGTGGAACCCCTTTGCCCCGGAGCCGGAAGACCTGGCCGCTGCTCGTCTCCGGCGGGATGCGCATCGTGGTCATGCCGTCGATCGTGGGCACCTCGATGCGCGCGCCGAGGGCCGCCTCGGCGATCGTGATCGGCACCTCCACATGGAGGTTGTCGCCCTTGCGCTCCAGCACGGGGTGCGGACGCACGCGGGTCACGATGTACAAGTCGCCGGGAGGACCCCCGTTTTGCCCCGGCTGGCCTTTTCCCTGCAGCCGGATCCGGGAGCCGGTGTCTACGCCGGCCGGAATCTTGACCGCGATGCGCTCGGTCCCAAAGGTCTCCCCCCGGCCGCCGCAGACACGGCAGGGTTCGTGCCCGATCTTCCCGTTGCCGTGGCAGCGAGCGCAGGGTTCCACGGTCCTGCGCAGACCGCGCCCGGGACGTCGTCCGCTGCCGCCGCAATCCGGGCAGACCTCCAGGCGGCCTCCCGGCGCCGCGCCGCTGCCATGGCAGACGTCACAGGGCGTCTGTTTTTGCACCGTGATCTCCGTGGCAAGACCCCGCACCGCGTCCGAGAAGTTGATGTCCAGGCTGTAGTGGACATCTTCCCCCTTGACGGGAGTGTCGGTCCGCACACCGGCCTGGCCGCCGAAAAGGCCGGAAAGGAAATCGCCCAAGTCTGCGACCCCTCCCGTCCCGAAGTCCACCCGGCCGAAATCGAAGCCGCCGAAACCGGCTCCCGGCTGGGGCCCTCCCGTCGCGCGGGAGAAACCGTCGCGCCCGAACTGATCGTACTGGCGGCGCTTTTCGCCGTCGCTCAGCACCTCGTAGGCCTCGCTCACCTCCTTAAACTTGGCCTCCGCCCCCTTGTCGCCCGGGTTGACGTCGGGGTGGTAGCGTCGCGCCAGCTTCCGGTAAGCCCGCTTGATCTCTTGTTCCGAGGCGCCGCGATGCAGGCCGAGCACCTCATAGTAATCCCGTTTTGCCATGCTTCACTCTCGCCGGCACCGGGCCGGCCCGTCGATCACACTGCCTCCGCGCGGACGCGCCACGGCTCCGACTCGTTCGGGGCCGGACCGCCCAGCGGATCCCGCGTGGACCCCGGCCACGGATGCGCCGCCATGGCGCCCTTTTCTTCCGTCCGCCTAGCGGACGTCGACGGCGATCCGCCTCGGTTTCGAATCCTCCGCTTTCGGCAGCGCGAGCTCCAGGACACCGTCCTTCAAGAGTGCCCGCACGTTCTCCGGCCGGACGGTAGCCGGTAAAGCAAAGGATCGGTGGAAACTGCCGTACGCTCGCTCGATCCTCAGGTAACTCTCCTCCTGGACGTCCTTGGCGAACCGCCGCTCCCCTTTGAGCGTGAGGGTGTTCCCGTCGATCTGGATGTGGATGTCCTCGCGCGCCACACCCGGGACCTCGGCTTTCATCACGATCGTCTCCGCCGTCTCGTAGATGTCGACCGGTGGCGTCCAAGTCGTCGCGGCCACCCCCTCTTCCCCGCGTGACCGGGAGAGCGTCTGCTCGAACAGCCTGTTCATCCGATCCTGGATGGAAACGAGGTCCCGAAACGGATCCCATTTCACCACAGCCATGCCGCACTCCTTTGTCCGAAGCTCCGGTTCGACGAATCCCGGGCCGGCCGTGCACCGTGCGCACGGCGCGGGCCGTTATTTCTTGCCTTTGCCCAGATCCTCGAACTCCGCGTCCACCACCTCGCCCTCAGGCGCCGCACCGGACGCGGCTTGCGGCTCGCTGCCGTCGCCGGGTGCTCCCGGCGCCTGCTTCTCCTTGGCTTGCCGGTACATCACCTCGGCCAGGCGATGCGACGCCTTGGTGAGCGTCTCGACAGCCCGCCGGATCCTGTCCATGTCCTCGCTCTTCAGGGCCTCCTTGGCATCCGTCAGGGCGTCTTCGATCGGCTTGATGTCGCCCACCGGGATCTTCTCCCGATTCTCGTTGAGCATCTTCTCCGTGTTGTAGACCAGGTTGTCGGCCTGGTTCCGGGCCTCGATGTCCGCCCGACGCTTCTTGTCCTCGTCGGCGTGGCGCTCCGCATCCTTCACCATCTTGTCGATGTCATCCTTGTTGAGCCCGGATGACGCGGTGATCGTGATCGCCTGCTCCTTCCCCGTGGCCATATCCTTGGCGGACACATTCACGATCCCGTTAGCGTCGATATCAAACGTCACTTCGATTTGGGGAACGCCCCGCGGCGCGGGCATGATCCCCACCAGGTGAAACTTGCCCAACGTCCGGTTGTCCCGGGACATCTCCCGCTCGCCCTGAAGGACATGGATCTCCACGCTGGTCTGGCTGTCCGCCGCCGTCGTGAAGATCTCGCTCTTCCGGGTCGGGATGGTGGTGTTCCGCTCGATCAGGCGCGTCATGACCCCACCCAGGGTTTCGATCCCGAGGCTGAGCGGCGTGACATCCAGCAGGACCACATCCTTGACATCACCGACCAGCACGCCGGCTTGAATGGCGGCGCCGATGGCCACCACCTCGTCCGGGTTGACACCCTTGTGCGGCTCTTTCCCGAAGAACTCTTTTACCACCTGCTGAACTCTCGGCATCCGGGTCTGGCCGCCCACCAGCACGACTTCGTCGATCTGACCGGCATCCAGCCCGGCGTCTTTCAGCGCCTGCCGGCAGGGACCGATCGACCGCTGGACCAGATCGTCCACAAGCTGCTCCAGCTTGGCCCGGGTCAGCTTGAGATTCAGGTGCTTGGGCCCCGAGGCGTCGGCCGTCACGAAGGGGAGGTTGATCTCCGTTTCGAGCGTCGTGCTCAGCTCGCACTTCGCTTTCTCCGCGGCTTCCTTCAGGCGCTGCAGGGCCATGCGGTCCTTGCTGAGGTCGATCCCCTGGTCCTTCTTGAACTCGTCCACCAGCCAGCGCATGACGCGCTCGTCGAAATCGTCACCGCCAAGGTGGGTGTCCCCGTTGGTGGACTTCACCTCGAACACGCCTTCGCCCAGCTCCAGGATCGAGATGTCGAAGGTGCCGCCGCCCAGGTCGAAGACGGCGATCTTCTCGTCCTTTTTCTTTCCCAGACCGTAAGCCAGAGAAGCCGCCGTGGGCTCGTTGACGATGCGCAGGACCTCCAGTCCCGCGATCTTGCCGGCGTCCTTCGTCGCCTGGCGCTGACTGTCGTTGAAGTACGCCGGGACGGTGATGACCGCCTGGGTGACCTTCTCGCCGAGATACGCCTCGGCCGACTCCTTGAGTTTCTGAAGGACCATGGCCGCGATCTCTGGCGGTGAGTACTGCTTGCCACGAACTTCCACCCGGGCGTCCCCGTTGCCGGCCCGCACGACCTTGAACGGAACCAGCTTGATCTCGTGGCTCACCTCGTCGTACCGGCGACCCATGAACCGTTTGATGGAAAAAACGGTATTCTCCGGGTTGGTGATAGCCTGCCGCCGCGCGATTTGGCCGGTGAGTCGTTCCCCCTCCTTCGTGAACGCCACGACGGACGGGGTCAACCGTCCACCCTCGGTGTTTGTGATGACGACGGGGTCGCCGCCTTCCATCACGGCTACCACAGAGTTCGTTGTGCCCAGATCGATTCCGATGACTTTCCCCACGGCCGTCCTCCTATCTACCCTTCCCACGGTTTTACGTTGAAACAGCTATTGTCACAGCCTCAGTTTCATGTCTCCCGCAATATATAACCTGAGCCGATTGCTGTCAAGTATACTTTCAAAAAAATACCATAGAGAAACCTACACCAGGGAATCATGTCGTCCAATAATAAATACATGCCCCCGGCCTCCCCCAACCGATCGACATACGTCGGATAGTGCAAGGCAATCGTTATTTGTCGATATTTGTTGACACCTTCGCGTAGCTACATTTTAATGAGTCACCGAGCCCGATCAACTGAAGGGATGTCTGCAGATGAGCAATTCCCGCTGGCTGAAAGTGCTCGCTTTCGCCGTGTACGCCCTTGCGTTTTTTAGCTTGGGTATCTACGTGCATACCGCGCTCACACGGCCCGGCCCACCGGTTGTTTGGCAGGCTCCCGCCCCAACGGACGCCCCGGTCTCGACGGTGGCGGCCAAGGGAAACCCGGGACCGGATAATCCATTCATCCAGGTCGCGGAACACGTTACACCGTCGGTCGTCAACATCAGCACGGTCACCTCGGGCAAGACGGGGAAACCGAGCGAACTCTTCCGGCCGTTTGGCAATGAACCATTCTTTCGGGATTTCTTCGACCGATTCTTTGAGGGGATGCCGCGCCGGCGCCACCAGACCAGCCTGGGGTCTGGCGTGATCATCGACAAAAGCGGCCTGATTCTCACGAACAACCATGTCATCAAGGACGCGGACGAGATCAGTGTCCGGTTTTCCAACAAACAAGAGGTTAAGGGGAAGGTCGTCGGCACCGACGGCAAGACCGATCTGGCCGTGATCCGTGTGAGCGCCAAAGAGGATCTCCCCGTTGCGCGGTTGGGAAACTCCGATTCTCTTCGCGTCGGCGAGTGGGCCATCGCCATTGGCAATCCGTTCGGTCTGGACCACACGCTGACCGTCGGGGTCGTCAGCGCCACGGGTCGCTCCGAAGTCGGGATCGCGGCGTATGAGAATTTTATCCAGACGGACGCGTCCATCAATCCCGGCAACAGCGGCGGACCTCTCCTGAACGTGCGCGGCGAGGTCATCGGGATCAACACGGCCATCGTGGCTTCCGGCCAAGGCATCGGATTCGCCATACCCATCAATATGGCCCGCAAGGTCATGGATGACCTCGTCAAGAAGGGCAAGGTCACCCGAGGTTGGTTGGGCGTCGGGGTCCAGCCGCTCACCCCCGAGCTGGCCAAGAGCTTCGGGGTCTCCGGTGAAGGCGTTCTGATCAATCAGGTCATGCCGAAGAGTCCCGCCGAGACCGCCGGCCTCAAGGTCGGAGACCTCATCCTCAGCGTGGACGGAAAGGCCGTCAAGGATCCGCGGGAACTTCAACGGATCATCGCCGAGGTTGATATCGGCAAATCCGTAGAAATGAACGTGCTGCGGCAAAAAGAGAAGCACGTGCTCAAGGCGCAGATCGGCGAGATGCCGGCGTCGTAGGGGTGTCCCGCGAGCGAGGTGCCGAGTGGCTGCCCGATCAGGCGCGTCGCGTGTTGTGGTTGTCTTGGTGACCTCTCCCGATCACCGTACGGCGGAGAGGATCTGCCGGACCCTCGTCGAAGAACGTCTGGCGGCTTGCGCCAACATCGTTCCGGGCGTGACCTCCGTTTATCGCTGGGAAGGAAAGGTCTGCCGGGACCCGGAGGTGCTTGTCCTGCTGAAAACCCGTCGATCCCGTTTTCCGGCGCTCGCCCGTCGGGTACGGGAACTCCATCCGTATTCCGTCCCCGAGATTCTCGCGCTCCCGGTTGCTCTGAGCTCATCCGCCTACCTCGCCTGGGTCACGACGTCCACCGGATGACGGACCGTCAAAAACGTCTCCGTTTGCGCCGCCCGATCGAAGAGGCGTTCCGCGGCGACCGGATCTCCGTCGGAGCACCGCCCCCGTCCGGCCCACAAAAGGCGTGTCGCTTGGGTTCTCCCCGAACCCGCGGCGTGCGCGGAAGTGCTTATAATGCCTGCACCTTCAGCCGAAAACGAGAGGAACCTTGACAAATACGGAAGTGGAAGGTAAGAAAATAAACCAATGTCAGCCCGCTGGTTCAGGGGCTGTCGCGGACGACCGAAAAGGATCACCTCCCCCGCTTCCCTGTCCTGTGTAACAGGTCAAAGCTGAGGTGCCTGATGGCCTTCCGGCGGTTCCCTGGACGGTGTGGGCTGGCCGTTGTTTCGGTCACCGCCGCCTTCCTCGCGGCGTGCGGCCTCGGACCCTCCCCGGCCCCTACCTCCGGCTTGCAGCCGGCCGAGCCGCCGAAAAACCTCGCCCTTCCGGACGAACCGCACGCCGTCGCCGACGCTGATCAATCCGCCCCTCATGAGTCGCCGGACGCGTTTCCGCCGGTGGCGGACCCTCCGGCACAATCGCCTCTGTCGTTGGCCATGGCTCAAGCCGACTCGCACTACGAACAAGGGATCCTGGCACTGCGGAGCGGGAACACCGACCAGGCTCAGTGGGAGTTTGACGCCGCCCTCGAGACCCTCATGGATAGCGGCCCAACCTCTCCTGTCTCGCCACCCTTGGCCGGGGTGGATCGATCCCCGCCGATTTCGCTGAACGGCTGGCTTTGGCCGCCGGTCCGTCCCCCGACGGCGCCGACTCCGGAGAGCGTGCCGGACGACCCTGACGAGCCAACCCAAGAGGCGACCGCGCTCGTGGGTCCCGAGGATGTGCAAGAGATCGAGAAGGAAGAGTCTGCCGAGCCGGCACCCCTGCCGGAACCGGATGTCCAGAGATACGAGTTCCCCATCATCTTCAACGACCGGGTCAAGACCGTCCTCCAGCATTTCCAGACCAAGCGATGGGGCGTGATCACGCGGAGCTTCGAGCGCGCGAGCCGCTACCTTCCCATGATGCGGAAAGTCTTCCGCGAGGAGGGGTTGCCCGAGGAGCTCCTGAATCTGGCGTTCATCGAAAGTGCCGTCAATCCGTGGGCGACGTCCAGGGTCAAAGCGGCCGGCATCTGGCAATTCATGGCTTCAACGGGACGCCGGTACGGAATGCAGGTGTCGTGGTGGGTCGACGAGCGCCGGGACCCGGAAAAAGCAACCCGAGGTGCGGCCGCCTACCTCAAGAAGCTATACGGGATGTTCGAGTCTTGGGAACTGGCCCTGGCGGCCTACAACGCGGGCGAAGGGACAGTCCAGCGGGCCATCACCCGGCAACGGACACGCGACTTTTGGAAACTCCGTCTCCCCAGGGAGACCCGATACTTCGTCCCGGCGTTTATGGCGATGACCATCATCTCCAAAGAGCCGGAACGATACGGCTTCTCGCCGCCCCCCGACGATCCGTTCGACACGATGATTGTCACGCTCGATCACCCGACGGACTTCCGCACGCTGGCCCGCGTCGCCGAGATCCCGGTGGAACAGCTGCGTGAGCTGAACCCGGCGCTGATCCGGTGGTCGACCCCCCCGGGGACGTCGGGCTTCCGTGTTCGGGTCCCCACCAGGGTCAAATCCGATTTTCTCGACGAACTGGCCCAGATCCCGCCCCACGAGCGCGTGGCGTGGATCGCCCACCGCGTCCGCAAAGGTGAGACCGCCCCTACCATCGCCAAGCGGTACGGGGCGAACCTTCAGGCGCTCTTGGAGATGAACGGGCTCAAAAAACGACAACCGTTGAAGCCCGGCGGGTCCGTGCTGGTTCCGGCCTCTGCCGCTTTTCTCCCCAATGCAACGGCCGACGCGGCCGTGGACCGCCCCAAGGCGAAGACGGTGCGCGCCAGGCCCTTACGGCATACCGTGAGGCGGGGCGAGACCGTCACCCGGATCGCGCGCGTCTATGGACTGTCGCCGGCCGAGCTTCAGCGCGCGAACGGTTTGTCGCAGGATGCGTCCCTGCGCCCCGGCCAGCACCTCAAGCTGCCCGCCGCCGCGGCGCAGGAGCGGTCTCGCGCGGCGCGGAAAAACCTGGCCGGCGCGCTGGCGGGCCCCCTTTCCGCCCCGGCCGAGCGACGGTATGTCGTGAAGCGGGGGGACACGCTGACCGAGATCGCGCGCACCCACGGGGTCTCGCAGGAGGATCTGCGGCGCTGGAACGCCCTCGAGCGCGACGCCGTGCTGCAGCCCGGGCAGACCCTCCGTATCCTGCCCCCTCCATCGTAGCCACGCTCCGGATTCACGGCTCGACCTCCGACCTTCGATACGATCCGCACATCGCCGTTCCCGAGCCGCCGGCCGCGCCCCCGCGCCCGGATGCGGCCCCGGCGGTCCACGCGGTTGGAGCCGGGGGCGGACTTCTGATATAGTGGGTCCGTTCTTTGAAGGCTTTGGGAGCCGAGGAGGACAACCCCGTGCGAGTGGTCGCGCAGCGCGTGAAGCGCGCGGCGGTATGGGTCGGCGGCGAATCGGTGGCGGCCGTGGGACCTGGCCTCTTGCTGTATGCCGCGTTTCGGTCGGACGATGATGCGGCCGCCCTTGCCTGGATGGCTGACAAGGTGGTCTCCCTGCGCATATTCCCGGACGACGCTGGGAAGCTGAACCGCTCGGCACTGGACGGGGACGGGGAGATCCTCGTCGTGTCCCAGTTCACCCTGTACGGCGATGCCCGCAAGGGGCGGCGGCCCAGCTTCGACGGCGCCGCCCCCGCGGAAACGGCGCGGCGTCTCTTCGAGGAATTCGTTGACCGGCTTCGGGCGTCGGGTCTCACGATCCGCGTGGGCCGGTTCCAGGAGCATATGGAGGTGGAGTCGGTGAACGACGGCCCGGTCACGATCCTGCTCGATTCGCCGACGGCCCGAAGCCCGCTGACATCGCCGTAGCACGGCCCGCGGAGCGAATCCCCCGGTGGCGTATGACTCACCCCGACCTCGACCGATTTCTGGAGTCTCTGGTGGTGGAGCGCGGGCTCCGACAGAACAGCCTGGAAGCCTACGAGCGCGATCTGACCCGCTACCTGACGTTCCTCGCGGACCGAGGACGACAGGCTACGACGCTGGATCGCACGGACGTGCCCAGGTATCTGTTGGCGCTGCGCGACGCGGGGCTCAGTCCTCGCTCCGTCGCCCGCCACCTCTCGGCCATCCGGCAGTTTCACCGCTTCCTGGTCCGGCAGGGTCAGTCCGCCGAGGATCCCACCGCCCATCTGGAGGCGCCGCGGCCATGGCGGCGACTCCCCGGCGTCTTGAGCAGCGAAGAGGTGGACCGGCTTCTCGCGCCGCGCGCGGATGCCACCCCGCGGGAACTCCGCAACCGAGCCATGTTGGAGCTGATGTACGCCTCGGGCTTGCGCGTGTCCGAACTCGTCGGGCTGCGCCTCGGGGATCTCGATCTCGCCGTAGGGATCGTGCGGATCATCGGCAAGGGGGACAAGGAGCGGTTGGTGCCCGTCGGCGATGCGGCGGCGGCCGGCCTGCGGGCCTATCTCCGCGACGGCCGCCCCCGCCTGACGGCGGGCCCTCCCTCCGATGTGTTGTTCTTGGGCCGGCACGGCCGCGGGCTCACCCGCCAGATGTTCTGGAACGTGATCAAAAAAGCCGCCCTGAACGCCGGGATAACCAAACCGGTGACACCCCACACGTTACGCCACTCGTTCGCGACGCACCTCCTGGAGCACGGAGCGGACCTCCGCTCGGTCCAGCTCATGCTGGGGCATGCCGACATCGGCACGACCCAGATCTACACCCACCTGAGCCGCGCCCATCTGAAGGCCATCTACGAGAAGTTTCACCCGCGGGCATAGCAGGCCGACGACGCCCTCAGCAGTCCATGACCACGGGGTCGGCTTTGGTGCGTTTTGGGCGCGTCAGCCGCGGCACCCGTCTCGCCGGCACCGCGTCCACGCCCGGCCACGGCATGAACGGGGTTTGCCAAACGCGCAGCGCACCACCCGACAACCCCGCGGCGCCGCTGGGGCTCCACAAAACCGGATGGGCCCCGGGCTCGCGCGGGTCTTCCCCCGCACGCGCCATCGCAAGACCGGTCTGCGCCGTGGCGGAAACGGAGGACCGGGTGCTCTTCCGATCGTGCCGGCTCTCGACAAGCAACGGTGGCGGCGAGACGCTGTCCGGCGCCACGCCCGACCTCGCCTCCCGATCCTGAATGCGGCTTTGCATCTCCGGGGCCAGTAGCCGCAACACGGCCACGGGCAGCGCGCTCGTAAAATGGAACCGGCCGGCCTCTTGTCCTGTGATGGAAGCGGTGATAACGCCGAAGTAGCGGTCCGCGACGTAAAACACGAAGGCGGCGGTCCGGCTCACCGGTTGCGCCGAGGTCACGCCGCCTCCCCGGCCAAACGTCTTGCGGCGGTTGTCGCCGGAGCCGGTCTTCCCCCCGACTTCGATGGGCGCGCCCGCCGCGTCCACGAAGGTCCCCGCGAGGCGCCGCGCGGTCCCACGAATCACTACACCCGCCAGCACCGGCCGGAGCGCCCTGGCCACGACCGCGGGCATCACACGCACGGCCGGTTCCGGCGCGTGCTCAACAACCGTCTCGTAGGGCGTCCCCGCGCCGAATCGGATCTCCTGCACCGTGACCGTGGGCAGGCGTACGCCGTCGTTCACAATGATCCCCATAAGCTCCGTCAGCGCATCCGGTCGGTCGGAGGAGCTGCCGATGGCGGTGGCGAGCGACGGGACCAGAGCGTCGAACGGAAACCCGAGTCGCCGCCACGATGGGGTCATCCGGGCAAAAGCATCCCGCTCGAACCGGATCCGCAGACGCAGGTCCTGCGCGCGGCGGTTTGTCGTCCGAAACAGCCAGGCGGAGGCGACGCGGACGGGCTCCGAGCTCTTCGCGCGCAGGGCGGTCCACGAGAGATCTGGCGCGCGTGCCATCTCTCCGGCGCACCACACCTCCAGCGGGTGGCGGCCCAGGAGAAAGCCGAAGTCCGCCAGGCCGAGCTGCGGGTTCCCGAAGGCTCGCGCCAGCGCGTGGACCTGTTGGGCAGGCAACGAACCCACGCGGGGCTCGAGCCATCGGCCCAACTCCGCCTCTCCTTCGCCGGGGTGCCACGCAAAGAATAGGATGGCGGCCCGGCGTGGATCCTGCGCGCGCCGTCCCAGGAGACGCGCCTCCACCCCGCGGCTCGAAAGGCCGTGGTAGTCGCGATACGCGCCGGCGAGAACACCCAGCGCTTCGGACTCCGCGATCTCCTCCAAAAGGCGGCGGCGGACCGGATGATCGGGCTCGGCCAGCACCGCGCGGGCATCGTATGGCAGGCGCGCCTCGTGATACCGAACGATGTCCCGCATCAGGCGGATATAGACCAGGTTCACCGACAGGATCAACCCATCGCGGACCGAATAGACGCGCCGGTCCTCGTCCCGCTCGAAATTGGCAAAGGTGTGCGCGCCGCCGCCGGTGAAGAACACTTCATGCGGACTGGCCGAGTACGTCCGATCGAGCGCCTGCTGCAGGAATGTCACCAAGCCCAGCCCGCTCTGACGGGCGAGGGTCTCGGCTGTCCACCGCGTCAGCGGGTCCTGCGCGCCGGAGGCGCGCCGGACGAGCGCCGCGGCGTCGAGGGGCGCCAGCTCCTCGTAGAGGTCGGCGACGATCTCGAGGTAGTGGGCCAGTGTGCGCAGCTTGGCGGTGCTCCCCAGCTCCATCTTCATCCCGCTATTGATGTCGAACGGCTTGTCGAGCGTATCCGTATGCACCCGGACGACGTTGCCCTGGGTCGTTCTCTCCAACAGCAGAAAGCTGTACACCACGTCCCGTGGGTCACCCCCGCCCAACAGGTGGGTACCAATCAACCCCCGGGCGGCCAGGAAACCCGGATCCCGGAAACGCTCCAAGAGTTGCGTCACACGCCGCTGCAGCTCCAGATCCAACAGACTGTCCACCTCCACGTGCAGGCGATCGAGGGCGTACAGGTTCGGCTCCTCGAGCCGCTGCCCCAGCCACGCCCGCAGATGGTTCATGGCCTTCCGCTCGATGATGGGCCGGTCGGGCGGCCCCGTCTGCTGTTGCCGGAAGCCGGCCGGCGCCGCGCTGACCTGGCGCGCGAACTCCGGGTCGATCAGACCCGCCCGCTGGACGAGCGTCGTATAGGCCCGTACACGCCGTTCCAGCGCCGCGCGGTTCTGCACGAGATAGTACGTCGGCGCGCGAACCGCGCACAGCAAGGTGAGGACTTGTTTGTAGGCCTCGACCGTGCCCGGGTCATGCGACGGAGAAGTCAGCGCCTGGAGTACTTCTGCGGGGCGCGCGCCGAACCACGCCATCAGCCCATCGCCCAGACCGTTGACCTCGCCCCAGCCGGGCGCTGCCGCCAGCGGCATGGAGTTCAGGTAGTGGAGTAGGATCTCGCGCCGCTCGGCCCGCGTGTCGGCCCCGTCCTGGTAGGCCTTGAGGCTGGCGGATATCATCTGCCGGAGCTTTTCGACGGGCGAACCCGTCCGACCGCTTTGCGAGTGCTGAAACTTCTCCACCTGCGTCGCCAGCGTGCTGCCACCCTCGGCCGGCAGGGGCAACCCCAGCTTGCGTCCCGCGTACGACGCCCCGGCCTTCGCGAGGCGGGGCCAGTCAACCACCGGGTTCTCCCGCGGATCCCACGGTTCGCTGAGGCGGCGATTTTCGATGAAGAGCAGGGTTCGCGCCAGCAAGGACGGCACCTCGTCCAAATCGCGGAAGGTGTCGTGGCCGACGCCGCCGTCGTAGAGCACCGCGCCGGTCGCGTCGCGGATCAAGAGGCCTGGGCGCGCCGGCTCTCGGTACGGTGGAAGGATACCCCAGCGTGCCAATCTGCCTGCCGGATCGGAGAACCGGACCTGAGCGGCAACCCGATACCCGTGGTGCACCAGCCGACGCACAAACTCGGGAATCCGTGTGTAGCCGAGCCGCTGGTCAAACGGCCCACCCTTGGGGAAGGCGATCTGCGGGCTCGGACCTCGTCCGACGTGATAGGTCAGGCGTGCCGCCCAGCGCGAGAAGAGCCAAGATTGAAGCGCGGAGGTGTGCACCTCGTAGGCGACCCCGCATACGACCAGCGCCGCGCCGAGCACGACCGCGAACCACGTCCTGTGCCGCGTGGTTCGACCGTGCAGGTTACCCTCCCGGACAGGGGAGCGCCCAAGGGTCGCCGAGGGGGCGCACCTCGGCCAGGTCGCCGCATCCGGCGACGGTCCGAAATGCAAAAACCCGACCCACGCGTCCACGCAATGCCGGGCACCGCGTTTTAGCGCGCGTGCCAGCGATCCATGAAAGATCATGGCGCAGTCCAATGGGGTTGTGGGTAACATAGCCCGCTAGGGCGCCGGAGGCAAACGGAGGGGGCATCGTGGGGTTGCCCCCGCGGGCGGTGTGCTCCCCCAGGATGTCTGAGACCGGTCCGGTGGCGTTGGCCTTGGGCGAGGAAGCGTCCAGACGGCAGGATCATCACGCACGGTTTTCCCGGTGGGGGTGGCCACGGTTCGGCCTCGGGTGGAAACATCCGTACGGAGTGCGGGCGGCTCCGCACCACGGTAACGACGGTCCCCCCCGTCCGGCGCAGGCGTCCGTCGGCGCGCGGTCATCGGCGAGAGAACGCGTCACGCTTCTGTTGCGAGCGAGGGGCGTGCGGACACCCGTTTTCCCTTGACTCGCGCGGCGCGGGTCGGGCAGGCTTGTGTGTTTGTTTGGCACGACGAGGAGTAGACGCAACTCGGAAGCATCCCGATCGTTCATGCCGTAGCGGCGATCGACCCGCACCTTTCGTTCGGGGCCGGTGAGGCCCGAGGAAGGGAGCTCCGGTGAGCAGGCGCACAGGCCCCGTTTCCGGTACGAACCCGACCGTCCCGCGCGACGAAGGGGACGCCGCCCGCGGTCGCCGCTCGGCGTGGCGGATCGCGGTCGTCGTGTGCATCGGCGTTCTCGCGGGCATCAACGTCTACCGGGCCGCGACGCAGTCCATCACCCACGACGAAGCGGTCACCTATCAGCGGTACGCGAGCGGGCCCCTGTACCAGCTCGTCTCTAGCTCGGACGCCAACAATCACGTGCTCCATTCCCTGCTGTGTCGCCTTGCGGTGGGCGTGCTGGGCCCCGTGGAGATCGCCGTGCGCGCCGCCAGTCTGGTCGGGGGAATCCTGTTCCTGGCGATGATCGCCCGGGTCGGATGGCGTGTGTGGGGAGCCTCCGCGACACCGGTCCTGGCGGTTCTCGTCCTGGGGCTCAATCCGTTTGTGATGGACTATCTTTCGATCGCCCGCGGCTACTCGCTCGCGCTGGGTCTGTGGGTGGCGGCGCTCGATCAGCTCTTGGCTCTCGTGCTTGGCGCTCCCCGCCCGCGGGTCGGGCCGACCATGGCGCATTGGGATGCCGCCGTCCGGCGGGCATCGCGGCTGTTGGCCCTGGCGCTGCTGGCAAATCTGACCTTCCTCCCGACGGCGCTGGGCCTGGCCGTGTGCTGGGCCGCCTGGGCCCGGCAGGCGCGCCGGCAGGCGCTCGGCGAAGGACCGCGAGAGTTTCGCCGCTGGGTGTGGCGATGCCTGGTCCGACCCGGCGCGATGGTCTTCGCCAGCCTGGCCATCGCTTTCGTCAAGCTGCGCCCCCGCCAGTTTTACTACGGGGCCGGCACCGTCGCCGAGAGCCTGCGCGGTCTGGTGTATCCGTCGTTTGCGCACCATCCGCAAACCTGGCCCTGGAACAATCAGGCGCCCTGGTTCACGACCCTCCTGGACGCCATCGCGCTGGCGGTGGTGCCGGCGCTGGGCCTGGGGCTGATCGCCCTGTGGGCGCTCGCGGCCCGCGGACTCCGGCGAGGGGGGCCGGAGGACGACGGCGCTGCGCCGTCGTTTTGGCTCTTCTATCTGTCGGCCGGCGCGCTTTGTCTGGCCCTGGTGCAGGTCGCGGCCCTGCACGCGCTCGGCGTGAAGCTGCCCCTGGAGCGGACCGGCCTGTTCTTCCTGCCACCGTTTTTCCTGGCGCTGCTGGCGTTGGGGCCGGCGTTCCCGGCCATGCGGCCCGTGCGCCCGATCGTCACCGCGGGGATGCTCCTCCTGTGCATCGTTTGGGGGGTCCAGCTCCAAACCGATCACTATCGAGCTTGGGTCTACGACAGCGACTCGCGCTCTGTGTTCCGGCAGATCGTCACCCAGCACCAGCTGGAGCCGAAGCTGCGCCTGCGAGTCGGCGCCACCTGGCTCCTGGCGCCGGCGCTCAACTTCTATCGCGACGCGTTCAACGCCGATTTCGTGCAGCGCATTGCGCGGCAGGACCGCTACCCCGCGGACACCGACCTTTACGTCATCGCTGCGCCCCGGTACGGTGGCGTGCCGCCGGACGAACCGGTGGTCGAGGTCTATCGCGGTCCCCGCAGCGGCACCGTTGTAGCGCTCCCGGCGAGGCGCGCTCCCGCCTCCCGCCCTTGAGCCGCACGAGGAGACCTGTCCCGGACCGACTCGATCTGCAAATGGGGTCCAAGCCGCCGCGGCGACCGTCGGGTCCCGCGGGCTCCCCGCTCGCTCCCGGGTCTGACCCGTACCCCCCATGCGAAACGTTCCCGCGGGCTCTACGTCGGATGGTCGGAGGAGTTCACAGGCAGCGCGAAGAAACGACAGCACCCCCCGGCGGCACCCTGACGCGTGAACGTCCATCGTCGAACCAGAGCTATCCCCGGCGGTCCGCCCCCTCAGTTTGAAAACGACACCGCTACAACCGGGAGTGTGGCGATGATGCGTGGCATAAGCGTCGAAAGGTAAACCGACCCTTATAGGCATTTCTGGAATCGCAAGTCACTGGATTGGACCGTGATCGCTTTTCTGTGGGCGGATGGTTTCCACCGCAGAGCTACCGGGCCATGCAGAAGCGGCGGGCAGGGCCGCGTCTCGCTCCCGCGGACCTGCACCTCGATGAATTCCTACCTAACCCCGGCGGTCGTCGCGCTCTGCAACAACGTCGACGACGGCATGATCCGCAGCATGGTGCTCATTCTGCTATTTCCGTAATTGGAGGCCATGCGTGGCTGCCGCGTTCAAGTCGGTAACGAATCTGTTCGAGTGGAAGAAGACGGATTCGAGCACACCGCGCCCGACCACGTGAATCTTCCCGACAAGAACCCGAGGGACAGGAGATACCTCAAATTCGTCCCGAGCCTGAAGGGGTTTTTCGGAAAGCGGACCCCCGTGGCCCAACCCATCCTGCAGGGTCTCTCCGAAATGATCGCCACGATGCATGGCTCATCCGATATGAGCTTCGACTTCTACGATCATCCGGACGAATTTCGGCAGCGTGTCGAACACTGCACCGACTTGTCGATGCATCGCGTGAATGCTCAGCACGCCGCCACCGGCCCCTTCGCCGGTGGCTACATCGTCGAACAGTTGGGGAACTGGATACCGGATCGACGGCCCTGGCTCCAAGAAGCCGTCTCGACTCTGTTCTGCTCCCGATTCTGCACGACCCTCCTGCAGCCGTGGAGTTGGCGTATGGCCGAAGCATTCCCATACGCCGCGATCCACCTCCACCCGTCGTCGTTGCTTCTGCTCGATCGGATTTTCGATGTGAAGCCCCTTGGCTGTGTCCAGCTCAGCAAGGGAGCGGGAACACGCCGATTGCCCAGATGGTGCCGTACTTCCAGATGGCCAAGGCACAAAACCACAGGTTGATGGTCCGCGGCAAGCTCGAGGTCGACGACTTTGCACTTTTCCGACGCGGCCTGTCTCCAAACGGACTTTGTCCGGAGAACATCATGAAGAGACCACAAGATATCTGGGGTTTGCAGGGATTTTTCCAGCCGTGGAGGTAAGCGATCGACTGGAGGTTCGGTCAGGCCGCCGGGTCTCGCCACAGCCGCCGGGCCGCATGAAATATCGCGGCGGCGTCCGGAGCAGCCTTCGGCTCGAGAGCTGGAGAAAACGGAATCGGTGCATCCTGACCGGCAACCCGGAGCACGGGCCCGTCTAGGGCATCGAAGCAGTGCTCCTGGATCCGGCTCACCACCTCGGCGCCGAACCCTGCGGTCCGCCATGCCTCCTGAACCACGATCGCTCGACCGGTCTTTTGCACCGATTGCACGACGGTATCGTCGTCCAGCGGGCAGAGGCTCCGGAGATCCACAACCTCAGCCTCGATCCCCTCTTCCGCTAAACGCTCGGCCGCCTTGAGTGCTTCCAGAACCATCCGCGACCAGGCGATGAGGGTCACGTCCTTTCCGAGCCGCTTGACCGCTGCCCGACCGAGGGGGATCACATCCAAATCGTCTGGGACCGGTCCGACCGTGCGATAGAGGAGCTTGTGCTCACAGAAGATAAGAGGGTTCTCGTCGCGAATGGCCGCTTTGAGCAGTCCTTTGGCCTCGGCAGGCGTCGAGGGGGCAACCACCTTCAGACCCGGAATATGCCCGAACCAAGCCTCCAGGCTCTTGGAGTGCTGCGGTCCCGCGTAGCTTCCCGATCCGCCCTGCGTCCGGATCACCAGGGGCACGTTGACCGTCCCTCCGCTGACGAAATACAACAGCGAGGCCTGGTTCACGATCTGATCCAGCGCAATGGGGATGAAGTCCGCGTACATGATCTCCACCACCGGCCTAAGGCCCTGGATGGCAGCACCCACGCCGGCCCCGACGATCGCCGCTTCCGAGATGGGCGTATCACGGACACGGTCGGGACCAAAGCGCTCCAGCAGGCCCTGGCTGACCTTGTACACGCCCCCGTACGTAGCCACGTCCTCTCCAAGAAGGATGACTCGGGAATCCGCCGCCATTTCCTCGGCCAGGGCTTCCTTGAGCGCTGTGGTAAACGATATCTGTCTTGTAGCCATCCGCTCACTCCTTGAAGACGGCGGCCGGGAGAACCACGTCGGCCGGATTGGCTGCCGCTTGAGCATAGGCAACAGCCTCGTTCACATCGCGATGGGCTTGGCGATCCATTGTCTCGATCTCGGCCCGACTCGCCAGACCGGTAGCGATCAGGTAGTCGGCGCCAAGCGTGATCGGATCTCGCGCTCGCCAGGTCGCGAGTTCGTCCGGGTTCTGGTAACCTCCTCCATCGGAGGTCGAGAAGCCATGCAGGCGATAGGTCTTGGCCTCGATCAGGGTCGGTCCGCCACCTGAGAGTGCCCGTTCCACCGCCGCGACCACAGCCGGAGCCACGGCTTCCATCCGGTTCCCGTCTACGACCGAACCCGGCAAGTTGTACGCCGGCGCCCGCACCGCCACATCCTGCACGCTGAGGTGGTCCTTGACGTGGACCGTCAGTCCGTACATGTTGGACTCGCAGCAAAAGACGACGGGCAGCCTCCAAAGTCCGGCCATATTTAGCGACTCGTGGAAAGCGCCGGTGTTGCTGGCGCCATCGCCGAGAAAGGCCACTACGACGCGCGGCTCCCGCTTGATCTGGAAAGCCAGCGCCTGGCCGACGGCCACCGGCAGGCCGCCGCCGACAATTCCTGAGCCGGGCAAAACGCCGCTCGCCCGATCGACCACGAGCATGTGGCCCGCCCTCCCCTGGCCATAGCCCTCCGCCTTTCCCCAGATCTCGCAGCAAAGCCGCTTGAGATCGATGCCCTTACCGAGGTAGTGCGCGTGGCCGCGGTGAGTCGTCGTGATGACATCCTCCGCAGCTAGGACCGCGCTGGCGGCGACCCCGGCCGCTTCCTGGCCGATACACAAGTGCAGCGGACCGTAGGTCTTCCCCTGTTTGTGCTGGTCGATGATGGCCTGTTCCAGATAGCGAGTCTGCAGCATCAACCCATAGATGCGCCGATAGTCAATCACTCTGGGCATTGCTCCCCTCCTGCGCTCGCCAGAAGAACTGACACGTCGAAGAACCTCGAAGGATGGTGGTTGGTCGATCCAGCCGCAGATCGGGGTTGTACCCCTCCAGCATGGCCTCGTCCACCAAACAGTAGATCGCCCCCAACTCCGGCTGCTGCATCTCCTGCCACACCTCCGCAAAAGGGCACCGGGTGACCAGCGCTTCGGCGTTCCAGCCCTTCCCGATGGAGAGCCTCATCTCGAAACCGGCATTCACGTGAGCCAGATCGTGATTGGCATAGAAGTTCTCGATGGTCAGCGGAAGGCCCTGGGCCAGGACCCGATCCCGGATTCCGCGGCCGCGCTGCCGCCCGAAGCTCATGACCCCATCGATGACGGCCTGCCGACCCTCGTCGCCGAAACGCTCAACGGTCGCCCTCGCCATGTGGCCGAAGAGCAGTGCGAAGACTTTCCCCATCGACTCAAGCGGCGTTTCCATCGTCGTCACTCCAGCGTCCCGACGGCGATCTCACAGGGAGAGATAGGACCGCTTCACGATCTCGTTCTGGGCCATCTCCCTGGCGGAGCCGTGCGCGACAGTTCGTCCGGTTTGCAGAATGTAGGCTTGATCCGACACCTCGAGAGATTCCTGCACCTTTTGCTCAACCAGCAGGACGGTGTATCCTTCGGTCTTCAGCTTGGCGACCGTGTCCATGACCTCCGACACCAGCTTGGGCATGAGCCCGATCGACGGCTCATCCAGCATGAGGAGGCTCGGCCTGGACATGAGCCCCCTGCCGATTGCCAGCATTTGTTGCTCACCCCCACTCATCGTGCCGGCGAGTTGCTTCCGCCGCTCTCGTAGGCGGGGGAAGAGCCGATACACCTCCGCCATCTGCTCGGCGATGTGCTGGCCGTCGGACACCACGTAGGCGCCCAGCTTGAGATTATCCTCGACCGTGAGCGGGCTGAAGATGCGGCGATCCTCGGGGATGTATGTAATCCCCAGCTGAATGATATCGGGCGGCGACAGCCGGCTGATCTCGCACCCCCGAAAGGTGATGCTGCCGCGCGTCGGGTGCAGGAGGCCGATGATCGCCTTCAGCAGCGTGCTCTTCCCGGCGCCGTTGGCCCCCAGGATGTTGACGACTTCGCGCTCCCTGACCTCGCAGGAGACGTCGTGGAGGGCCGGGACACCCCCGTAGCGCACCTCAATGTTTCTGACTTCGAGCATATTTTTCCCCCAGGTACGCTTCGATGACCCGAGGAGTGTTGGCAATCTCGGACGGAAGCCCCTCCGCGATTTTGACCCCTTGGTCCAGAACGATCACCCGGTGGGACAGGGGCATGATGACTTCCATGACGTGCTCGATCAGGAGCAGGGTGATCTCGCACTGGCCGTGGATCCGTTTCAGAAGTTCCACGGCCTCGGCGGTCTCCTGACCCGTCAGACCGGACATCACCTCGTCCAGCATCAGCAGTTTCGGATCGGTCGCCAGCGCCCGGGCGAGCTCCATCCGCTTCTGGATGGCGATGGGAAGCTCCCGGGCGCGCACGTCCCGCTTCTCCAGCAATCCGGTGAATCGCAGCACATCCAGGGCCTTCTCCCGGGCCGCGTCGGTGTGCTCGAGTCGGCAAAATGCGCCAATCATCACGTTCTCGAGCACCGTCATGTCCGGCATCGCGCGGACCAACTGGAACGTCCGGGCAATACCCGATCGGCTGATCGCGTGCGGGGGCTGGTTGGTGATCTCCCTCCCCTGGAAATGCACCGTTCCGGTATCGACCTGGAGGAAGCCGGTAATACAATTGAAGAGACAAGTCTTCCCCGCGCCGTTCGGGCCGATGATGCCGAGAATCTCGCCTTCCGCGAGCGTGAAGCTCACCTCGCGATTCGCCACGAGGCCGCCGAACGCCTTCGTCAGATTGGCAACAGTCAGCAGACTCATGGCCGGTCTCCACGCACAGCCCGGGTGATCCGCTGCAGGATGCCCATGATTCCCCGCGGCTCCACGGCCGCCAAGATCATGATGATGGCCCCGTAGATCATCAGATCCAGTCCCTGCAGAGACTTGCTCCCGCCCAGCGCCGAGCCGAGAAATCGATCCAGGGGAACCAGGATAGCTGCGCCGATGATCGGCCCCCACAGAGTCCCCGCTCCGCCAAGCATGGCCATGAGCGCGATCTGCATCGACAGCTCTGTGGACATGACGGCCTCGGGGTCGATGTACATAGTGTAAATGGCGTGGAATGATCCGCCCAGCGCGGCGAAGGCGGCTGCGATGGCATACGCCTTCAGCTTGGCAATGCGGATGTCGATCCCCAAGCTCTTTGCGGCTTCGTCGTTCTCTTTGACCGCGCGCAACTGGTAACCCAATCGGTCGCCGCGAAACCAGTTGAGGAAAATCAACCCGCCCAGGAACATGGCCAGCACGACGTAGTACAGCGGGATGTTCGTGTGAAACTGCAGATAGAGGAGGCTCGGAGCCTGTTTGAGGGGCAAGTGAACGCCCCGCGACGCGTGAATCAGCTCCCAGTTGGAGAACAGGTCCTTGAGGACCAGCACTGCCGCGATCGTCGCGATGGCGAAGTAGTGCCCCTTGAGGGCGAAAAGCGGGTACCCGATGATCACGCACCAGGCCACGGCGAGGAGCATCCCTACCGGCGCGGAGAACCACGGCGGGACATCCCACCACACCAGCAGCATGGTGCTGGTATAGGCGCCGATGGCGAGGAACTGGGCCAGACCGATGTCGATCTGACCGCCGTACCCGCCGATGGCATTCCAGCCCATAGCCAGGAACGAGAAGAGCAGGAACTGAATGACCACGGTCCGAAAGAAGGAACTGAAGCCGAGATGGGGCATCAGGCACAGGAAAAGAAGTCCACCGCCCAACACGATCCTCGCCGGAACGGAAAAGCTGCGCACATCGCGGATGAGGTAGGTGAGGAAACGCGGCATCACCATCCGAACAGCCCTTTGGGTCGGAGCAGGACAACCAACAGGTAGGTCGCGTACACAATGGTGAACTTGAACTGCGAGCCGACGTAGAGACCGCCGACGACCTCGATCACACCGATCAGCACGCCCGCCACGAACGCCCCGCCGATGGACCCGAATCCCCCCAGGGCAACTGTGGCAAACGCGATCATGACAAAGACCAGCCCGACGGTCGGATAGATGTAATAAAAGTTGGCCAGCAGCGCCCCGGCAATCCCCACGATTGCACTCGCGAGAGCCCACGCCAAATAGTTGATCCGCTCCGTCCGGATTCCCATCAGGGTTGCGCCCAGTCCGTCCAGGGCCGTCGCCCGCATCGCCATGCCGATCCGGGTGTGGTTGAAAAGATAGTAGATGAGGGCAAAGGCAACGATCGCCACCACGCCGGCGGCCAGGACCGAGAGGTCCAACACCAATCCCTCGGCGATCCGGACGCTCTTGCCGATCAACCAGCCGCGCTTGACCATCTTGTAGTTCGATCCGGTCAGAAAAAGGAAGAGATTCTGCAGGAAGAGCATCAGCCCGAAGGTGGAAAAAAGCTGAGCGATCATCGGCCCCCGGATGACGTGGCGCACCAGGAAATGATAGGTCGCCACACCGAGGATAGAGGCGGCCAGGGCAGAGAGCGGGATGCTGGCCAGCGGATCCAACCCGAGGAGTTGGTTGGCGTAGAAAGCGGTCAGCATGCCGACGAGCAGAAATTCCCCGTGGGCGAAATTGACGAACTCCATCACGCCGAAGATGATCGTCAGGCCCAGGGCGATGAGGGCGAAGAGTAGCCCCATCAGGATACCAGTGATTATGGCTTGCAGAAGCACGGTGCCTTCCTCGTTACGCGATACCGGGGCCAGCACACGGCGGCCGGAGACGACGGGCGCCTCCGGCCGATCTCCGGAAATCCTTTCGAGCGAAGACCCGGGACCGTCTCGCTATTTCCACTGCGGGAACGGGTAGATCATCTTGGCCGTACCCATCTCCCCAGGGTACACGACCTGCCGGACGCCCTTCTGGATCTGGGTCACGGCGGCGCTGACCTTTCGATTCTGTCCGGTGTCGCCGCCGAAGTTCTCAAACTTGACCCCGGTCCAGGGCATGATGACCTCTTTCCCGGGCAGATCAAGTTCGTTGAACGCCTTTTGGATGGCCGCCGAATCGGCCTTGCCGGCCTTGTTGAGCACGTGAGCCCAGATCTGGGCGCCGGTAAAGCCCAGGGCGGATGCGGTGGTCAGATCCTTTCCGGCGCGCTGCTTGTACATGTCGTTGATCTTCGCCGTCACCGGTTTAGCCTTGGCGAGGGCGCTCAGGAAGAAGTGGTCGATCACCATCGTCGCGCTGGCGTCGTCGCCCAACGCCTCCAGGTACCCGGCCTCGGCGAATCCACCGTCAAACCCCATGACCACCTTCGGCGCAAACCGCATCGACTTGAAGGTCTTAGTGAAGAGAATGGCGTCCGACACGTAGGAGGCCATAATGACCACGTTCGGCTTGCTCGCCATCACCTTCTGGACTTCGCTGGACAGGTCCGGCGCCCGGTGGCTGTAGGTCACAATCTCCGTCACCTTGTATCCGTGCGCTTTCGCCGCCGTCTCCAGGACCCCCTTGCACGCCGTGCCCCACTCCGTGTTCTCGGCCACGATGGCCACACCGTCGAGATCCGCTTTGGACTGGACCCCCCCAACCCTCTCCTTGACCATGTAGTCGAGCATTTTGAACACATCGCTGGCGAACATCTCCACGTGGAGGTTGGCGTGCCAGAACCACTTGAACCCGCGCCGAACCAGGGCGGGCGATGACGAGTCAGAGTTGAGCATGGCGATGCCCTGACGTTCCGTGATAGCGCTGACCGACATCGTCACGGAGCTCATCCACGACCCGAGGATGCCGACCACCTTGTCGTCGTCGATCAGGCGGCGGGCGAGGTCCGCCCCACGGGTCGGATCCCCTCGATGATCGGCAAGGACAAAGCTCAGCTTCGCGTTACCGAACGAGGGAATGCCCTTCCACTTGGCGATGTCCAGATCCACACCGGGAGCACCGTTGTTGATGAGGTCCTCGGCGAGCTGGATCCCGGCGCGGATCTCATCCCCGGTCGACGCCAGGGAACCGGTAAGGGGGAAGATGGCTCCAACCTTGACCTCTTTCGCTTGAGCCATGGCCATCCCGGCAGTAAACGCGAGACAGAGTGAACAGAGCAGACCCGCCGACAAATTCCGCTTGCTCATCGATCCCTCCCTTTCCGGTTCTGGGCATCGCGCGACGACTCCGGGGCTTCGGAACCGCCGACTACCCTCTTCAGCGTTTCGTTGATCTCGTACCAAGGCATCTGCGCATCGATCCAGAAATTGACCCGGCCCGCCACGCTCATGAGCTGTTCGAGCCCGACCAGGAAGGCCGCCCGGTCCCTGTAGTCGAATCCGGCCGCGGTGGCCTCGATTCGCCGCGCGGCCTCGTCCAGCCCGTACCAGCCCCGGAATCGTCCGGCGTAATAGGCCAGGAGCGCTTCGATCAACCCTCGCATCGCCGCTGGCCCGTCGGCCGACGCGGACACGGCCTGGTGGATCACGAAGAGAATCTCGTGGAAATTTCTGGTGTCCGCTTCGCTGTACAGCAGTCCGCCGGCGGGCTGCAACGCCCCCTGGCGGCCCATCAACGCCCGGATCTCCTCCGGTGGTCCGGCGAACAAAGGATCCACGGTTACGCTTCCCATGACACTTTCATTTGGGCTCGAGGAAATAGCTGAACCGCCCGCCGTCAACCCGCAGCGTTTCCCCGGTGATATGAGCCGCCTGGGTGGAACTCAGGTAGACGATCGCCTGGGCGATGTCGAAAGACTCCGCCAGCGCCCCCCGGGGCGTCTGGCGAAGCATCATCTCTTCCATCTCAGGCTTGACGGCCAGCATGGGCGTCCGGGTGAATCCGGGCGCGACGCAGTTCACCGTGATTCCGGACGCAGCCAGTTCGAGCGAGGCGGTCCGCGTTAGCCCCTCGATCCCTGCCTTGGCGGCGGCGTAGTTCGCGATGCCCGGCCGACCGCCGGAGATGCCATGGATGGAGGCAAGATTGACGATCCGTCCCCACCGCTTCCGAATCATCCCCGGTGCCGCCTGCCGGATCCAGAGAAACGCTCCTTTCAGGTGCACCCCCAGCATAACGTCCCAGTGTTCCTCGGGCATCTCGACGATGCGTTTTCCGAGGTACGGCGGACCCACACCGGCGTTGTTGACCAGAATATCGATCTCGCCGAGTGCGGCGATGGTTTGGCTGTGCGCCTTGGCCACCGAATCCGACCGCGAAACATCGCAGTCCAGAGCCACGGCCCGTTGCCCCTTCGACCGCATCCCTTCAGCCGCCTGCTCCGCGGCCTCGCGCCGGATATCGGCCAGCGCGACACACGCCCCTTCCTGGCCGAACAGCTCCGCCACCGCCCGGCCGATCCCCTGCGAGGCCCCGGTGACCAGCGCGACCTTTCCTTGTAATCCCAGATCCATCAGCAACCCCTTGACGTCCTCGTTCCTATCCTGTGTTATCCGCTACAGATTCTCAGCGATCTCGATAGATGCCGATAGACTCGCCACATCAGGCTGCTCAAAAGATCCATTTGCAGGGCGGATCCACCATCCCCTGGCTGGATGCCCGGACGCCGAGTGAGACGTACCGGGATATGCGCCGCAGTGGACGCGCGAGCGGTCCAACGTGGCAGATGGGTTTTTTCAGCAACCTGGATCCAGCGCCTCCAGTCGTACAGTAGTCCCCACTCCCCGTCGCAGTGCTTCGCCTGCCGCAGCCACCCGGTCGAGCCCCTCGGAAATCCTTCCCAGGACGAGCACAGTCGCATCCTCCTTCTCGAAGGCGCCGTAGTAGAAGAGCATTTGTTGCCGATTGGGCCAGTAAGCCACGGTGCCCCTGGCGAGCCGGTTGACATGCACCGTCTGCTGCGGGGGGATGAAAAACGGAACCAAAAAGAGAACGCTCTGTCCGGAGATCTTGGCGTAATGTAGTTCGGTCTCGTACGGAAGACACGCGGCGAAGCGTCGCACCAACGGTGGGGACGCGTCCGGCGACACGTCCATCACGGCGGGTGCACCATTGATCGTCAGCGCCACGCGTCCAAGCTCGGCCACAGGAGTCACCACACCAATGCGTCGGATGTTCGCCACATCGGGCCCGCTGCGGGCGCGGGCCGTCACGCGGCATGCCGGGGCCATACGTATACTGCAAGGGATAGGAAATCGTCAAGCCACTTGGAAACCGCTGGTCAGTCCGCTACGCGGCGACCACGCCACCCCATACCTTTAGATGGTCCGCCACGAACCGGATGATCGCCTCGTGCTCCTCAGCACCTCGGTCTTGGAGGCGGAGAGGTGGACCGAAGGCGAAATGGATCGTCTTCGAGGGATCGATCCTTCCGAAATCTTTCACGAGCCTTCCGTTGCCCCACGCGTCCGTCTTGAGGGCAAACGGGATCACGGGCGCGGCGGCTCGCTTCGCCAGCTTGACGCCCATCGTGTTGAACTGCTTGGGATCGAACTCCGGCACCCGCGTCGTCTGAGGAAAAATGACGAGCGAGATCCCTTTGCTCAGCCGCTCCGCACCGCCCTCCAGAACGGCCTTCAGGTCCTCGCGCGGGTTCGTGCGACCGACGGCGATGGGATCCCGGGAGCGCATCACGTGGCCGAACACCGGGTAGTCCATCAGGCTCTGCTTGACCACGAAGGTGATCTTTTTGAACGGAAGCAGGATCACGGGCAGGATGAAGGTCTCCAGCGTGCTCATGTGGTTCCCGATGAAGACACAGGGACCGTCCAGGGCTGCCACCTGCTCCAGACCGGAGACGTCGAACCTCGCGCCGGCCGCCTCCAGCGCCTGCAGCGTTGCGAAGCTGCCCCGCTCCCATTCCGCATCATCGTATTGTCCCCGCTTCGCCTTGGCGGCGGCTCGAAAGATGATAGGAAAGATGCGGACGTAGAAGACCAGACCCGGCGAGATCCGCCCGAGGGCCGTGCGGCGGTCCCCGCTGGTCCTGTAGCAGCCATGCACCACCGGCAAAACGCTCATCTTGATCCTCCGTGCCGCAATCCGCCTCCGGTTTCCCGGCCACGCATCGTATTGAGAAGCCCGCGCGGCCGCCAGCGGATCGCACAGCGCCTCGCCATCGTGAAAAGGGGTGCCCGGAACAAAGAGACCGCAGGAGGATCCCGCCCCTGCGGTCTCGACGCCGTCTGCGCGAGCGTTCCGCGTGCCACGGTGGTGACCGTGGATCTCTACGCGCGGTCAGCCATTCCCTCGAGGTTCGTGGTCCCGACCTCGCGCGAACGGGAACACTTCTTGCGGAAGACTTCTCGTCCGGTTCGGGTCGCTGAAACCCTTCTGCTTCTTGTGCATGGTGTGTTGGCCGTTTCCGTTTAGGAGCCGTTACGAAATAACTTATCCATTCTTGGATTTCGTTACCGCTCCTTATGCCGTCTACGAAATTTCTCCTGTCGCGCTTATTCTTTGACAACGGCTTACGCGAGATCCAGCTTGATATGCAGCTCCTTGAGCTGTGCGGGGTCCACGGCCGACGGGGCCTTGGTCATGAGGTCCTGGGCCCGCTGGGTCTTGGGGAACGCGACGACGTCCCGGATGGAGTCCGCGCCAGTGAGAATCATGACCAGACGGTCCACGCCGAAGGCGATGCCGCCGTGGGGCGGCGTGCCGTATTCCAGGGCGTCCAGGAGAAAGCCGAACTTGGCGCGGGCGTCGTCGGGCCCGATACCCAGGGCCTGGAACATCTTGTTCTGGACCTCACGGCGGTGGATCCGGATGCTGCCGCCCCCGACCTCCGACCCGTTGATCACCAGATCGTAGGCCTTGGCCCGAATCTTTCCGGGGTCGTCCTCGAAGTGCGACACGTCCTCGTCCATCGGCGACGTGAACGGGTGGTGCATCGCCGACCAGCGCTTTTCCTTCTCGTCCCACTCCAGCAAAGGGAAATCCAGCACCCAGGTGACGGCCAGCGCCTCGGGATCGATCAGTTTGAGCTCCTGGCCGAATTTGAGACGCAGGCGCCCCATGGCGTCGGCGGCCGCCTTGGGCCGATCCACGCACAGGAGCAGAAGATCTCCTTCCTTGGCGTCCATCCGCTCCCGGAAGGTCTGGAGAAGTGCGTCGGGGAGGAATTTCGCCACCGGCGACTGGATGCCTCCCGGACCGATTTTGAACCAGGCTAGACCCTTGGCCCCGAAACCTTTCGCGAAGTTTTCGAGCTGGTCCAGCTGGCTCCGCGCCAGGTCGCCCTGCCCCGGGACGCTCAAGGCCATGGCGCGGCCGCCCGCGGCCAGCGGCTGGGCGAATGCGCGGAACGCGCTCTCCGCGAACAGGTCGCCGACATCCTGGAGTTCGAGCCCGAAGCGTGTGTCCGGCGCGTCCAGTCCGAACCGCCGGATCGCCTCGTCGTAAGTGATGCGCGGGAACGGCCGGGCCAGCTCGATTCCCCGCAACTCGCGAAAGAGCTCGACCATCAAGCCTTCCATGGTCGCGAGCACCTCGTCGCGATCCGCGAAGGACATCTCGACATCAATCTGCGTGAATTCCGGCTGGCGATCGGCCCGCAGGTCCTCGTCCCGGAAGCACTTGACGATCTGAAAATACCGGTCGAAACCCGCCACCATCAGGAGCTGTTTGAAGAGCTGGGGCGATTGCGGCAGCGCGAAGAACTCGCCCGGGTTGACCCGGCTGGGCACCAGGTAGTCCCGGGCCCCTTCCGGGGTGCTCTTGGTGAGGACGGGGGTCTCCACCTCCAGGAATCCCTGGCTGTCCAGATACCGCCGGGTCACCTGGTAGAACCGGTGCCGCAGGCGAAGATTCCGCTGCAGCGGCGCCCTCCGCAGATCCAGATAGCGGTACGCGAGGCGAAGATCCTCTGCCACGCTAGTCTCATCCTCGATGGCAAAAACGGGCGTCTTGGCGTCATTCAGGATGATGGCGTCGCGCGCCAGCACCTCCACGGTGCCCGTGGGAAGCTCCTCGTTGACGCTTTCGGGCGGCCGCTGCCGCACCTCGCCCCGCACGGCCACCACGTACTCGGTGCGCATCGCTTCGGCGCAGCGATGGGCGTCCGGAAACCGCTCCGGGTTGAAGACCACCTGCACGACGCCCTCGCGGTCGCGCAGATGGACGAAGATCAAGCCCCCGAGGTCGCGGCGACGGTCCACCCAGCCGCTGAGGACGACGGTCGTGCCGACGTGGGCGGCCTGCACCTGGCCGCAGTACACCGTGCGCTCCCACCCCTTCATCTAGACGATCTCCCGTTCCGGCAACGCGGCCAGTCGGTCCGCCACCTCGGCCAGCGGGACCTCCTGCTGCGCCCCGCCGATCATATCTTTCAGCGTGACCCGGCCGCGGGCCAGCTCCTCGGTCCCCAGGATCACCGAGTACCGGAAGCGGTCCTTGTTGGCCTGGCGCAGCTGACCCTTCAGACTTCGGCCCTCCAGGTCCAGCGCCGCGCGCAGTCCTCGGCGTCGCAGGATCTGCGTCAGCTCCATGGCGGGTCGCAGCTCCACGGCCCCGGCCGTCGCCACGTACACACCGGTGATCGGCGGGGTCTCGACCGGCCCGGCCTGGACGGCCAGCGACGTCAGGATGCGCTCCTCGCCGACGGCAAAGCCGATGGACGGCGTCGGCCGTCCGCCCAGCTCCTCCACCAGGCCGTCGTACCGGCCGCCTCCGGCCACCGCGTTCTGGGCGCCCAGAGCCGGATTCAGGAACTCGAACGTCGTGCGCGTGTAGTAGTCCAGGCCGCGCACCAGCCGTTCGTCCACCTCGTAGGCGATCCTGAGGGCGTCGAGCGACGCGCACACCTCGGAGAAATGGGCGCGGCAGGCGTCGCACAGATACCCGGAGAGGGCCGGCGCCTCGGACGCGACCGCCCGGCAGCCCGGCTGCTTGCAGTCCAAGACCCGCAGCGGATTCTTCGTCATCCGGATGTGACAGTCGCCGCAGAGCGCCTCGCGGTGCGCGCCGAGGTACTCCAGAAAGGCCTCGCGGTACCGCGGCCGGCACGCGGGGTCCCCGATGCTGTTCAGGTGCAGGCGCATCCCGCGCAGGCCCCAGGCTTCCAGCAGATGGTGCAGGAGGGCAACCACCTCGACATCCACGGCCGGCCCGGGCAATCCGATGGCCTCGACGTCGACCTGGTGAAACTGTCGGAACCGCCCCGACTGCGGCCGCTCGTGGCGAAACATGGGGCCGATCAGGTACAGTTTCACCAGGCTGCTCTTGGCGCCGAGATTGTGCTCGGCGTACGCCCGGATCATGGACGCCGTCGCCTCGGGTCGCAGCGTGAGACTCTCGCCCCCGCGGTCGTCGAAGGTGTACATCTCCTTCTCGACGATGTCGGTCGCCTCGCCGATTCCTCGGACGAAGAGCTCCGTCCGCTCGAAGATGGGCGTGCGGATCTCGGCGTAGCCGTAGCGGTCCAGCACGTCGCGCGCCACGGACTCCAGCGCCTGCCACTTCCCCGACTCATCGGGGAGAATATCCGGAGCCCCTCGAACCCCCTTGATCACGGTCACCTCGGCAACGAGTTATCAGCGGTCAGCGATCAGCGAACTGCTTCTCGCGCGCTCTCCGTCTCGGTTGTTTCCAAAAAAGGCTGCTCGCCTCCCCGTGAAATCTGCGCAATCTGCGTCATCTGCGGATTCGACGCGTCCCGTCAGTACATCGGCCGCCGGTCGAATCGGTGTGTCGCCTCGATGAAACGTGTCGTCCCCGAACGACTCCGGATGACCACGGAGTGCGTCCGGGCGCCGCCGCCGAAGAACCGGACCCCGCGAAGGAAATCGCCGTCGGTGACCCCCGTGGCGGCGAACATCAGCTCGCTCCCCGATGCCAGGTCGCCGATCCGATACACCCGATCCATCTCCTTGATCCCCGCGCGACGGGCCCGCTCGACTTCCTCGTCGTTGCGGGGACGGAGGCGCCCCTGCATGTCGCCCCCCAAGCATTGCAGCGCCGCTGCCGCCAGCACCCCCTCGGGGGCGCCGCCCACGCCCATCAGGACATCCACCCCGGTATCGGGGAATGCGGTGGCGATAGCGGCCGACACGTCCCCGTCCTGAATCAGCTTGATGCGCGCGCCTGCCTCGCGCACCGCCCGGATCAGTTCGGCGTGGGCCGGGCGGTCCAGGATCGCCACGGTCAGATCCTCGACGTAGCACTTCTTCGCCCTGGCGATGTTCTCCAGGTTCTGGGTCGGCGTCAGACTCAGGTCCACGGCGCCCTTGGCGCGGCGGCCGACGGCGATCTTCTCCATGTAGGTGGCCGGAACCCGGAACAGCGCACCTTTCTCGCTGATGGCCACAACCGCCATGGCGTTGGCGCGGCCCTGAGCAACGATGTCCGCGCCTTCCAGTGGGTCCAGGGCCACATCCAGCTCGGGTTCGCCGCCACTGCCGATCCGCTCGCCGATGAAGAGCATCGGCGCCTCGTCCTGCTCCCCCTGTCCGATCACCACCCGACCGCAGAAGGAGACTGCGTCGAACCCTTTCCGCATGGCATCGACCGCGGCCTGTTCCGCCGCCTTGGCGTTCCCGAGCCCCATCCAGCGCGCCGACGACAACGCCGCGGCCTCAGTGACCCGCACCACTTCCAGTGCCAGATTCCGCTCCACCGCTCCCCCCGGCGGCCACCCTTGGCCGCCCGCGCACACGCCCCCGTCCTCACCCAACAGACTGCTCAAACAAATTGGCCGGGTACGCATCCACAGGATGGCTACGTCGCTAGCCCATCAGGTTCAGGCGTACGAGGTACCCCGCAGCGAGCGCCGAGCCATCCAGGGTCACCGCGGATGGGCTCTTTTCATCAGCCTGTCAAAAAACACCCGAATGGCGACGCAGTATACTGCCCGTCGAGAAAGAGTGTCAACGCAAACATCCAGTTTGACACGGGAATGACAAGCAGTTACACGGGAGGGTTGGCAAGAAAAAGGGGTGAAATACCCACGAGTCAAACCCAGTGCAACCGGAATCCCGCGACGCTGGAGATGAAAAGAATTCGGAGCAGCCCGTCCGGCGGGAGGCTCAATGGACACACCAAGTCATAAGACACAAAGCATATGTCCCACACCCACTTGCCTCAAAGCAGGCCTCCCGTCCGTTTGATGACCCACTTCAGCTGCAGTTCCGCCCCGGGTGGAAACCTTGTCTGGGTGCTCGACCCGAAGATCACATCCTGATTGATCAGGTAGACGGGATACAGTTGATCGACCCTCCAGGAGTGTGACCCCGTGATCTCCGTCGCCTGCGGCGAGGGGATTTCTTCCGGGTAGGTAATACGGACGATCCCGAGGTTTTCAAAACGCTCGGCATAGGTAGCGCACTGGGCATACGAATTGCGAACCTTCACCTTCCCAGGGGTTTTCCCCGGCCTGAATTCCAGAACAAGTCTCGTCTTCCTGTCATTTTTTGAAATCGACTTGTCGGCCTCATAAACAAGTTCCACAGAGCTGACTGGCATCGGCTGGGAGCCCGCGCTGGCCACCTCCTCGATCAGCCCCTCAAATCCGGACGGTGGATTTTTCTGTATGATTCAAGCGGTGTGAGCCCAGCTTACCTCCATTCGATTCGATTCATACCTCTCCCTATGCCGGGTCCTGCGCATCTGTTTCATCGCGCCGACATACCGGAAGTCGGTAGTCACCTGAACGCGATAGGCCTCATTTTCCTTAATGGATCTCGCCCGTGATTTCAACAAACAAATCGCCCGCCTCTTCCTGAACCGTTATGACCGCCGATCCCTCGGCCTTGTCGGGAAAATTCGGCGGCTGATAGGTGGCCGTGATCCGGATGGTCGTGTCCGTTCGCCCCGCCCGACAGGTCAGGATGCCGCGGCCGGCCGCGTCGGTCTTCACCCGTTCCTTGGGGGTGCAGACGCCGTCTTTGAGGCCCTCGATGCGCAGCGTAAGCTACCGGTCCGCGAGGGGGAGCCTCTTCCCGTCATCGGCGGACACCCTGGCGAATTCGATGACCACCTTGGTGCGGTCGCCGGGGTGGAGCCGTGGCGTCTCCGGCTGGACGCGGATCTCGAGCCCGTCGATGGCGACCGCGTGCTTTATCTCCGCCTGCGCCCCCAGCCCGCAGGCTATAAACGTGAGGGGGTCCCGCGCACCCCGTAGCAGGTGTCCTTGCTGGCGCGCAGATCCCCGATTTGCTCCTGCTGTCCACAGCCGATCACCGCGACGTTGTAGCGGAGGCTATAGTCGTACGCCCCGCCCGCCCCGGCCGCACCGATGGGGACGCCGGGCGAGGTGGCCTTGAGTTTTTCCAGCATCTTCCCCTGGATGCGGTCGCGCCACATCTCCTTGGTCTGGACTGGATCCTGCCGCTGCAACACCTCGACCGCCTGCTCGTGAACCGACGTCAACTCTACGGCGACTTTCGGCTTTGCGCAGGCGCCGGTCCGCGCCATGGCGGCAACGCCCGGCAGCAGGAGCATCAAGCCGGCGGCCGCGCCAGATAGGGTCGCGCGAGCTCCGCGTTCCATCCTGGCAACCTCTTGGAAGGCGGACACCCCGCCTGGTGGCGGTCACTTCTTTTCCGTCACCACGATGGCGGTGACGTCCTGGACCGCCTCGCCGATATATGGCCGCTGGACCTTGACCCAGCGCTTGGAGGACGCCAGACCCTTGGCGCCGTCCAGGATGAAGTAGGCTTCCCAGAGATCGTACTCGGCGGATTTCTTGGGCTGGCCCGACACCCCGGAGGCGCGCGGCATGGCGTACTCCGTCCCCATGCCCTGATAGAATTTGGCCACTTTCGCGAAAGCGTCGGACGTTGTGTAGATCGCGGTCTTGACGCCCGTCATCTTTGCCGCAGCGGCCGCTTCCATTGCCTCCTTGGTTGCCGCTTCATCGAGCGTTGCGCCTGGGTAGAGTACGAATTCCGCCGCCTGGCCCGGCAAAGCCAGAATGCAAGACAGCGCTAGAGCGTAAAGAGTCTGTCTCATGAGGATGCCTCCCGTTCCGCCACCGGAAAAAGGGTGGAAGTTTCAGATACCCGTCAGGTTTTTCACCGTGCTGAGACTGTGCTCTTTGTGATACTTCAAGACGTCCATGAGCGTATTCCAGGCGCTGGTCGTATGGTCGTCCCGCGCCTTACTGGCGCGACACACCTCCGCCCCGATCTTACAGTCCATCTGGCAACGGGCCAATTTCCTCCGTTGTTCCTGACCCTGCATAGAAGCCGCATATCGCTTTTCAGCAGCCGCCAGTCCTCCCGAATTCGGGCCGCCTTCGAGGACAGATTGACCTTGAGATCTCTGGCCTGGGTGTTGAGCTTCCGAATTTCCTGAACCTCGGCAACGGGGCCCTGGGTGGCCGATGCCGGCTTCAAGAACTTGTTTTTCGCCTCCATGGACGCGCGACTGGTCTTTGCGTTGAGCTTCACATATTCGGCGGCTGACGCATTCAGGCCCTGCAGGTTGCTTTTCACCCGCCCCAGTCCCTGGCACAACCGATTGACGGCGGCCGTTTCCGCAGCGAGCTTTTGGGTATCTGCCGCGACGGGGCCTTGTGTCTGCACCTTTTCCCCCGGCCCCAAGGGCTCGGCGACCGGACGCTCCGCGAGGCCCGGATGCGTCAGGATCTGTGCGGCCGACAAACACACAATCACGGTGACGACTTTCTTTATTGCTGTTTCGCTCCTCGCCTGTGGTCCTACTGTTTCACCAGTTCCACGCGGCGGTTTTTCGCTCGTCCTTCTTCGGTGTCGTTGGAGGCGACAGGTGCGAGAGGTCCCGCGCCGCCCGATGTCAACCGGGCCGCGCCAATTTCGTGTTTGTTGACGAGCTCTTTGACTACGGCCTCGGCGCGCGTCTGGGACAGCTTCATGTTGTACTCGTAGCCGCCGGCGTTGTCCGTATGACCGACGACGTAGAGCCTGAGTTTCGGATCGCTGCGGAGCAGGCTGGCGATTTCCTTCAGAGCCGGTCCGGATTCGGGCTTGATGTCTGCCTTGTTGAAGTCAAAATGGATGCCGTAGAGCGCCACGTGACCGCTGGTGTGAAGTCCGTCCGCCATGAACTTGGCGTCCGCCACGATTTCCTGAGTCATGGCCTGTTTTTCGACGACGGTCAAATGGAAAGACCCCGCGTTCGTATCGATATGGATATACGCCCATATTTCCTTGCCGTCTTTCAGAAGCCTCATGGATGTTTTGTAAGGATTTTTGGGGTCATTTACCCAGAAGGTTCCTCCAAGTTTTTCGATGGCATTTGTGTAATTACGTGACACTTGAGTGAATGAATGTTTTCCCTTAAGACCCTTTTTTTCCGAATAGCCGGAGTATATTTTCTTTCCTTCTATGGTGACCTTCTGCTTTGTCGCAGGATCGATGAAGTCGTAGGCATCGAAATCCCCCACGCTGCATGTCCAAAGATAGTATCCCTCCATTCTTGAAAAGAGCGGGTGATCCTTGCACCCCTTCTTATCTTCTTGAGCCAATGCCATTCCCGCTGTCGCAAGCACGAAGCCCAGAATCCAGCATATGATCGTCTTGAGCCGGCTCATCCTTGCACCTCCTGGATTCTTTGGTTGGCCACGAGAAGACCAGTCTGTCTATTTCCCTGAAGCCGAGTCACGCAATCACGCAGGGCTGATCACCGGCAACCGGACTGCCATGCTTCGGGGGCGTGGCGGCTTGCCCAAAAAGTCTACGGCATTGGACGGTCGACTTCCGGTCGCAAGATGCGGTGCGCTGACCGACGGCCTTCAGGCAGCCGCGAACCGAAAAGAAAACGAGAGCGATCGGCGCAGTGGGGCGTATGCGACGGCGACTGGGTATGACGACGGTGGCGAACGGGGTCATCGTGAAAACGAACCCCGATGGGCGGGAAGCCGCCTCCCGATGGATCGGATCCCGAGAATCCGTCCAGCTCGTTCCCACGCCGGGCCCTCCGTCGGACCATGCGGAGAAGCGTGACCTGGCAAAGCGTAGCTTTGACCTTTCCCCCTGTCAAGCATGGCGAGTCTCCTGTCCGCCTCTCTAATGGCGAGGCGGCGTACCGCCCGTCCCGAAAAAGCCTCAACGCCGATTCTGTCCACCTTTTCTGTTGACAGCCGCCTCCGGCCCAACGGATACTGCCGTCCGTCGCAGCGGCGCGTCTCGAGCGGCGGCGAAACACGTCGTTTTTGTCCGGACTGCTCAAAAAGATCCGGATGCCAGGCGGTGCGCGCGGCCCAGCGTACCCAGTCCGCTGGGTCCAGGCGTACTGGAGATACGCCGCAGATAGGCCTTTTTCAGCACCCCACCAGGAGGTCGATTCCATGGTACACCCGTCCGTCATCACCCGCCGGCGCTTCCTCCAGCAGGTCAGCGGGGCGGCCGTCGCCGTGCCGGCGCTCGTCGGCACCGCGCGCGCGCAGACCAAGTTCACCTGTCGGATCGCCCACAACGAGGCGATCGGGTCGCCGCTCACACAGGCGTTCGAGAACTGGGCCAAGCTGCTCAACGAGCAGAGCGGCGGGCGCATCGAGGCGCAGCACTTCCCCGCGGGCCAGCTCGGAAGCTACACCCAGAATATCGAGCAGAACCGGCTCGGCACGATCCAGATCACGACCGGCGGGCCCGACACCGAGGAAGCCGTAGCGCCGGAGATCGCCGCCACCGGCGGCGCGCCCGGTTTCATCTACCGCGACGACGCGCACGTCGACCGTGTCCTCCAGGGCGAGATCGGTGCGGAAGTCTCGCGGATCGCGCGGGCGAAGACCGGGGTCGAATTTGTCGACTACGGCGAGGTCGGATTCCGGCACATCCTGGCCAAGCGGAAGGTCACGAACCTCGACGAGGTGAAGGGTCTCAAGATCCGAGTGCCCGAGCTCAAGATCTGGGTCGATTTCTGGAAAAAGCTCGGTGCCAACCCCACCCCGCTGCCCTACGCGGAACAGTACAGCGCGCTGTCGACGGGGCTGATCGACGCGGTCGAGGCCGACGTCTTCTCCATCAAGGGATTCAAGTGGGGCGAGCAGGCCAAGCACTTGACCCTGACCGCCCACTGGTTCCTGCCCAAGGCGGCGCGCGTGAACGCGCGCTGGCTCGATTCGCTTCCCGAAGACCTGCGCATCCTCGTCCGCACCTCGGCGAAGGGGATCTTCGCCGAGCAGCGCAAGCAGAACCGGGCCAACGCCGCCAGGACCCTCGAGGAGCTCAAGGCGTCGGGGATCGCCGTCTACCAGCTCGGCGACACGCCGCGTTGGCACCAGGCGACCGAGCCGCTTTTCGCGGAGTTCGGCGCCAAGAGTCCGGCCACCAAGGCGATGATCGAGAGGATCCGCGCGCTCGCCCGCGTCTGAGACGCTGCCGCGGCGAGAGAGCGCGCTGTGGCTTTGCGACGCGACAGGCTCGGTCTCGGGGGGCCCGTGTCCACGCCGATCACGGCCCGCATTGCCGGCGCCATCGATATCTCCATCGAGACGCTGTCCGCCGCCCTCCTCGTCGGCACCGTGGTCATCGCGTTTCTCCAGGTCGTCTTTCGCTTCGTGCTGAACAACGCCCTGAGCTGGCCGGAAGAGATGGCCCGCTTCGCGTTCGTGTGGTGCGTCTTCCTGGCCGCCGCCATGGTCACGCGGCGGTCGCGACACATCGCCATCGACCTGCTCCCGCGGGCGCTCGGACCGGGCGCCCTCCGCGTGCACGCGTGCGCGGTGCGGGCCGTCTCGGCCGCCGTCGCCGCATTCCTGCTCGTCTACGGCGCCGATCTCGTCCTCAAATCCACCTACGTGTCGCCGGCGCTGGAGTGGCCGTACACCTATCTCTACCTCGCGGTCCCCACCGGAGCGGCGATTTCGCTGACCCTGCTGCTGCTGGAGCCCGTCGCCGGCTTCGATCGGGTCCGGAGCGGCGTGGCCTCGGTGCTCGGCGGCCTCGCCCTGTATCTCGCCATCGAGGGGGCGGCCAGGGCCGGTCTCCTGAACTCCCTGGGGGTCGTCGGGCCGCTGGTGATCATCGTCCTCGGCCTGATGATGCTGGGTATTCCCATCGTGGACGCCCTGATCTTCGGCACCTTCGTGGCGTTCGCGCCCCAGGGCGAACTGGCGCTCATGCCTGTTCCGCAGGGACTCACCAACGCGCTGGATTACCTGCTCATCGCCATCCCGTTCTTCATGCTGGCCGCGGGCCTGATGAATGTCGGCGGCATCACCGAGCGGCTGGTGGGGCTCGCGGCGGCCCTGGTCGGGCACTTCCGCGGCGGCCTCGGCCACGTGAACGTGCTGACCAACACGCTCATGGGCGGCGTCTCCGGCTCCTCCACGGCCGACGCCGCCGCCATCGCCAAGACCATGGTCCCCGCCATGGAGCGGCGCGGCTACCCGAAGCCGTTCGGCGTCGCGCTGACCAGCGCGGCGTCGATCCTGGCCAACATGATCCCACCCAGCCTCGGGCTCATCATCTACGGCGCGCTGGCGGCGGCATCGGTGGGAGCGTTGTTCATCGCCACCATCGTGCCCGGCCTGCTGATGGCGCTGACCCTGTCCATGGTCGTGCACCTCGAGTGTCTGCGCCGAGGCATCGGCGAGCGCGGCGAGCGGGCCGGCTGGGCCATGCGGGGCGAGGCGGCGGCGCGGGCGATACCGGCCCTCATCCTCCCGCTCGTGATCGTCGGCGGCATCCGTTACGGCGTGTTCTCGGCGACCGAGGCGGGGTCGGTGGCCGCGCTCTACTCCCTGGGGTGCGGCGCGCTCGTGTATCGTACCGCCCGCGGCGGGGCGCTGCTGCGCGCGCTGCGCGAGTCGCTGGCGGAGACCGCAACGGTGATGGTCATCATCGCGGCGTCGGCGCCGTTCGCCTTCGCCCTCATCATCGAGCAGGTCCCGCAGAAGCTAGCGATCGCCATGGGCGCGCTGTCCGGCAACTGGATCCTGCTGCTGGTGGTGCTCAACGGCTTCCTGCTCGTCGTCGGCCTGGCCATGGAGATGATCGCCTCGATGGTGATTCTGGTTCCGCTGCTCGTCCCCATCCTGAAGACGGCGAACATCGACCTGGTGCATTTTGGCGTGGTGATGGTCGCGAACCTGTGCATCGGGGCGCTCACACCGCCGCTGGCGATCCTGGTGTTCACGGCGGCGCGCGTCACGGACACGCCCATCCACCTGGCGTATCGCGCGTGCCGGCCGTTCATGGTCGGCCTGCTGATCTGGCTCGCCGCCATCACTTTTGTTCCCGCCCTGAGCCTCGCGCCGCTCAGGCTGTTCGGCCCATAGCCGGTTGCTGAAAAGGGCCCGGCGGCGACGCGCCGGGTACCTCTCGGACGATGGCTGCGGCGCCGCGACGGACGCGCTACGCACGCCTCGCCTTGCAGGTGGAGCTTTGTGAACAACCTGGGCGATAGCGTCTTTTCGGCATCCGTATGATCGGAGGGAGCGCAAATGCAAAAAGCGGACGGGATGAACTACGCGCCCATCGGCAAGGCCAGCCCCGTGTGCGGCCCGGGGGAATTCCGCTTTGCCGCCGTCGGCCTCGACCACGGCCACATCTACGGCATGTGCAACGGCCTCGTCGAGGCGGGCGGCGAGCTGGCGTGGGTGTTCGACCCCGATCCGCAGCGGGTCGCAGCGTTCTGCGCGACCTACCGCGGGGTGCGGGCCGCGCGCTCCGAGGCGGAGGTCCTCGACGACCCCGCCGTCCGGCTGGTCGCCAGCGCCACCGTGCCGTGCCGGCGCGGCCCGCTCGGCCTCCGCGCGATGGCTCACGGCAAGGACTACTTCGCCGACAAACCCCCGGTCACTTCGCCGGAGCAGCTCCACGCCGCGCGTCGGACGGTCGCCGAGACCGGCCGGATCTACGCCGCCTACTACGCCGAGCGGCTGCACGTCGAGGCCGCCGTCAAAGCGGGCGATCTGATCCGGCAGGGCGCCATCGGGCGCGTGGTCCAGGTGATCGGGCTGGGGCCGCATCGCCTCAACGCCCCCGGCCGGCCGGCGTGGTTCTGGGACCCGAAACAGTACGGTGGCATTCTGGTGGACATCGGCAGCCACCAGATCGAGCAGTTTCTCCACTACACCGGCGCGAGCGGCGGGCGCGTCCTGCACAGCAAAGTCGCCAACTACGAGAACCGCGATCATCCCGATTTCCAGGACTTCGGCGACGCGACGCTCCTCGCCGACAACGGCGCCACCTCGTATTTTCGCGTCGATTGGTTCACCCCCGCGGGCCTGGGCGCCTGGGGCGACGGCCGCACCCTGATCCTGGGCACCGACGGCTACATTGAGCTCCGCAAATACCTCGACGTGGCCCGCGATGCGGCCGGCGACCACGTCTACCTCGTCGATCGCAACGGCGAGCACCACCTGCCGGTCCACGGGACCGTCGGCTTCCCCTACTTCGGCCGGCTCATCCTGGACTGCCTGCACCGGACGGAGAACGCCATGCCACAGGCACACACATTCCTGGCGATCGAGCTGGCCCTCGCGGCGCAGGCCCAGGCGGTCAAGATCGCCTGAGATCGAACCGATCGGTTTCAAAACGCCCTGCTGGAGGAACGCCATGAGCGAACACAGCGAATCCCGGCGCGGAGCGACCGCCGCGGCCGCGCCGGAGCCGCGGACGCCGTCCTCGGTCCAGCCCACGACCGCCCCCGCGATCCGGTGCGGCCTCCTCGACCGGCCGGGCTGCCGCGTCTACTACGAAGTGACGGGGGCCGGGCCTGCCATCGTCTTCGCTCACGGGCTGGGCGGCAACCACCTGGCGTGGTGGCAGCAGGTCCCGCACTTCGCCGGGCGCTACACGTGCGTGACCTTCGCGCACCGCGGCTACCCCCCGGGCAGCGTGATCCGGGGCGGCCCGGATCCGCGCGACTTCGCCGGCGATCTCGCCGCCCTGATCGACCACCTGCACCTCACCGACGTCCGCCTCGTCGCGCAATCCATGGGAGGCTGGACCTGCCTCGAATACGCCCTGGCCTTCCCCCACACGGTCCGGGCGCTCGTCCTCGCCGCCACGTGCGGCACGATCCACCGCCCGTCGGTGCCCGCGGCGGACCCGGACCGGCTGCCCGCCTGGGCGCGCCAAGCGGAGGCGGCGCGCGCCGATATGCAACGTCGCGGCATCTCCCCGCCCGCCGGCGAGCGCATGGCGCGCGAGCAGCCGGCGCTCCATTTTCTTTACCGGGCGATCGCCAACGCCAGTGACGCCTTCGACCGGGAGGAGCTCCGCACGCGCCTCGCGGCGACGGCCACGCGGTCACCCGACGTGCTCCGGGCTCTCGCCGTGCCGACGCTCTTCATCACCGGCGGCGAAGACGCAACCGACCCCTCTTTTCTGTCCGATGCGCTGGCCGCGCTGATGCCCAACGCCACGGTCGAGCAGGTCCGCGAGGCCGGGCATTCGGTCTATTTCGAGTGCGCCGCCATCTTCAACCGGTTGGTCGATCGCTTCCTCGCCGCCGTGGACGGCTGAGCCGCCCGCGATGGCGCTCCGGGAGCCAACAGGACCCGCTCGTCGTCACGCTCCCGACGTCCGCCGGCGCCCGGTGCGGGCGCCGTGCGGGTTTGTCCGAGAAGGGGCAGCCGTGGCCGCACCGGGACTGCCGATCAACCCCGCGCCCTTCCCCGTTTTCCGTTGACAGTCGCTTCTGCTGCGACTGATACTGCACGCCACCGGCGGGTGAACCGGATCCGGCGGCCGGCGGGGCGCAGCGCCCCCTCCGCGCCCGGACACGAGGAGCTGAAGCCATGCACATGTTCTGCTTCCAGTGTCAGGAAACCGGCGACGGTCCGCGCCATGCTCGCGGAGACTTTTGCGCTGCGGCCCATCGGCACGAGCGAGGCGGACGCACGAGCGATGATGGCCGGGAGATGAGCGTGCTGTCGCCGTCGGCCCGCTCCGCCCGGAACCGGCCGAGGCATCTACGGTGATTTCCTTCGACGCCAGGCGGCGTACGAGCGTCCGTCGGTTGACACAGAGCCCTTGGCTGCGGAAACTACACCCACACCACCGCGCCACCGCATCGAGGAGCACCGATCCATGTGCGGCCGATTCAGTCTGGGGGCGACGATCCGTGTTGGCCAGCTCTTCGACCTCCCGAACTGCCCCGACATGCGCCCCCGCTATAACATCGCCCCCGGTCAGGACGTCCCTGCGGTGATCCGGAATCGGGAGACGGGCGACCGCGAGTTCCGGCCGTTCCGCTGGGGACTCGTCCCGTCATGGGCGAAAGACCCCGCCGTCGGCAACCGCATGATAAACGCACGGAGCGAGACGGCGGCGACCAAACCCGCGTTCCGCACCCTGCTGCGACAACGCCGGTGCCTGATCCTGGCCGATGGGTTCTACGAGTGGAGCGGGGACGGTCCGCGCAAGCAGCCCTACCACGTCAAGCTCCGGGACGGCGAACCGTTCGCGTTTGCCGGTCTGTGGGATCGCTGGGCGCCTGCTGGCGGCCGGCCCCTGGAGACATGCACCATCCTGACGACCACGCCGAACGCAGTGGTCCGGCCGATCCATGACCGGATGCCGGTCATCCTCCCGCCGGGCGCGTACGGCGCTTGGCTGGATCCGATGCTGCACGATGCGTCGGAACTTCGGGCGCTCCTGACGCCCTACCCTGCCGAAGCGATGACCGCCTTCCCGGTGAGTACCTGGGTGAACAATCCGGCGCACGACGCGCCGGCGTGCGTCCTGCCGCTGGCCTAGCCGGGATGCCCACGGCGTGACGCGGATGGTGCCCGACCGGACGTGTGCCCACGCCATGCCCAGGCCGCATCTCTGGTTCCGTCAGCCGGGTCACCGGAGCGATGGGAGGGACCATGAAGCTCGTGCGCTATGCGGTCGGTAGAGCGGTTGCCTATGGCCTCCTCGAGGAGGACGGAGCCGTCCGCCGGATCACCGGATCCCCATTTGAGCCGCTCAGGCCCGGCCAAACACGCCATCCGGTCCATGAGGTACGTCTGCTCGCGCCGGTCGATGCGCCCCGCATCATCGGCGTGGGACTGAACTACGTCTCGCACATCAGGGAGTGCAACGTGAGCGCGCCGGCGCTCCCGATGCTCTTCATGAAGCACCCCAGCGCCGTCATCGGGCCCGGCGAGGCCATCGTGTATCCGAGGCGGGCGAAGAAAGTCGACTTCGAGGGAGAACTGGCCGTCGTCATCGGACGGCACGCGCGCCGCGTGTCGGAAGCGCAGGCGCTCGATTATGTGCTTGGCTACACCTGCGCGAACGATGTCAGCGAGCGGGAGACCCAGGTGGCCGAGATGAAAATGGGCTGTCTGCTGGTGGGGAAATCGTACAACACCTTCTGCCCGCTGGGGCCCGCCATCGTGACCGGCCTCGACCCCGCCTCTCTCGATCTCACGACACGGCTCAACGGCCAGGTCCGCCAGCGGATCAACACGTCCGACCTGCTGTTCTCGGTCGCCGGGCTCGTCGCGTACCTCAGTCAGGCCATGACCCTGTGGCCCGGCGATACCATCCTCACCGGAACGCCGAGCGGTGTCGGTCCCCTCCAACCCGGCGATGTCGTGGAGGTCGAGATCTCGGGGATCGGCGTCCTCCGCAATCCCGTGGCGGCCGAGGCGTGACTCGTTCGCCGCGAACGGACCCGACGGCGGCTCGACCTATGGTGCCTTCAATTTGGACCGGACGCTCCGGACCTTGTCGTCCATCGTCTGGTCGCGATCCATCCGTGTCCCCACTTTGATGACCGTGGAGATGCGGGGCGCGCCCATGGCGTGAACGGTCTCGTGGCACTTCTTGATCGCGGCGAAGACCGCATCCCACTCGCCCTCGATGTTGGTGCCGTAGGCATGCAGCTGGCTCTTGAGCCCCGCCTCCGTCACCACGCGCTCGCACGCCACGACGTACTCGGAAACCGACACGCCGACACCCAGCGGCACCACGCACAGATCTACGATGGCCTTCATCGCTCCTCTACCTTTCTGCTCAGCGCAAAGCGCAGGGCGCATGGCGATCAGCGCAAGGACTATCATCCCGGGCGCTCACCGCTATGCGCTTGGCGCTTGGCGTTTCACCCGTGACGCTCTCCGCTCTGCGCGCCGCCCGCGGCCAGCTCAGCCTTTCGTCAGCAACTCCACCGCCACGCCCGCCAGCAGCGCGATCCCCGGTACAAGCGCCTCCTCATCGATGTCGAAAAATCCATCATGGTGACCCGCCGCCAGCTCGGTCCCGATCATCACAAAAGCGGCCTGCCCGCCCTTCTGCTGCACCCGCTCCATGAAGTAGGTGCAATCCTCGCTCCCGCCGATGTTGCCCGCCGGAAGGATCTCGGTGAAGAGGTGCTGACGCTTGGCCACCTGCTCAATCCGGGCCACCAGGGCGGCGTCGTTTTCGCACCCCGCGGCACCCCCCATGAGCTGCATCGCCACGGTGCACCCGTGCATGGCAGCGGAAGCCTCGATGATTCGGACAGCCTCCCCGTACACGTAGTCGTTGATGGCCGTCGTCGCACCGCGGGTCTCCACCTTGATGAGGGCCTGGGCCGGGATGACGTTGCGACCGGTGCCGCCCTGGATGACGCCGACGTTGATCCGGGACACGCCCCGGCTGTGCCGAGAAATGGCGTGCAGGTTGAGCGTTGCGGTTGCCGCCGCCAGGATGGCGTTGCGCCCCTGCTCCGGCGCGCCGCCCGCATGCGCGGGCTTTCCGGCGAACACCGCGTCCAGCTTGGTGGTGGCGAGAAATCCCTCCGTCCGGCAGGCGACCTGGCCCGTCGTCTTCAAACCGATTCCGAGGTGGGCGCCCACGATGTATTTGACGTCGTCCACCACGCCACGCGCCACCATGGCCTTGGCGCCGCGGACGCCTTCCTCGGCCGGCTGGAAGATCAGCTTGACGGTTCCGGCGAGCCGGTCCCTCAATCCCGCCAGCACCTCCGCGACGCCCAGCCCCGTCGCCGTGTGGCCGTCGTGACCGCAGGCGTGCATGGCGCCCTGGTTCACCGACGCGAACCCTTCGCGGGACGGCCGGTGTTTCTCACCGGTTGCCTCGACCAGATCGTTCGCGTCCATGTCCACCCGCAACGCGACCGTCGGCCCCGGTTTTCCGAATCGCATGACCCCGACCACGCCGGTCTTGCCGCCCCGCATCTTCTCCGCCCAGACTGCGTGCGCCCCCTGCTCCAGGGCCCGTTGGAATTGGCGGTCAAGCTCCGCGCTGGACGGGACGCCCATCATGGACGCCGCCTCCACCACCTCGTCGCCCGCCAAGACCTGGTAGCCCAGGTCAGCCAACGTCGCCGCCACGATCGATGCCGTGCGAAACTCGGTCCAGGCCGTCTCCGCGTACTTGTGGAAATCGCGCCGCCGGGCAACGGTCTTGTCCTTGAGTCCCTGTGCCGCCCTGATGATCTCGGCATCCATGGCCAACCCCCTTGGTTTTGGTTTGGTTCTCCATCGGCGGTTTTCGGTTTAGCTGGGCTTCTGCCCGTGCGTGTCCAGCTTCAGCCGGTACAGCGTCGCCGCGTTCTCGCGCAGGATGCGCTGCGCGAGCGTCGCGGCGTCCTCCTCCGTCAGGGATCCATCCGTCACCTTCTCCGCCAACACGCGGCTCACGATCCGACGCGCCATCAGGCTATGCCCGTATGCGCCCTCCGGGATGATGAAGTCCCCGCCGAAGGCAAAGATCTTGTTCGACGGAACTGTCTCGATGGCTTCGTGCAGCATGCGGGCTCCGGCCGAGGGCGAGATGATGTACAGCCAACAGAGGTCAAGATACACGTTGGGGAAATTCTTGGCCATCGCCAGCAGCTCGCCCATGAACGGATACCCGCCGTGAAACAGGTCGAACTTCGCCCGCCCGTATTCCAGACAGAGATTGGTCAGATGCAAGGGATGCGAGTTTTCCAGAACATTCCCGTTCCCCTCCTGCAGGCCGGTGTGGATCTGGATGGGGACATCGCGCTCGACGGCGGCTTGAATGATCCGGTGGAACATGTAATCCTGCAACGGGCGGGCCTCCGCCCAAGACGGTCCCTCGCCGAGGTGATCGAAGAGTCGTGCGAACGTCCGCTCGGCGTCGGCATGCGCCACCTTCTCGAACCGGAGGCTGCGCCGGTACGCGATCCCGATCTTGATCCCGACCGCCCCTTCGAACAGGTACCGGTCGAGGGCGGCGTGCATGGCCTCCACGAGGTCGACCAGTGAGTGGACGGACCGGTCCGTGTCGGCCTCGATGTTCCGCAGGTCGCCCCGCGTCGTGGCGCAGGCGAAATGCTCCAGGCGCACCATGGGGGCGAACAGCGCCCGGTCCACGGCGGTGCGGTAATCGTCCTGGAGGCTCACCGCGATGCCCGCCTTCTCCTGCAGGACGTGCCGATACCACCCCACGCGGCGGGAGGCGGCGATGGCCGCCGAGAGTCGCTGGTACGTCGTCTTGTCCAAACCCTGAACGCCGAAAAGATCGCGGATGGCGAGGCGAAGACAGGTCCCGTACCCGGTGTGCCGAATCCGTTCCCAGTAAGGTTCGAGCGCGGCCCAGCGTTCCTCCAGCGAAAGGTCCGCGCCGCTCGGAGCGACCATGGGCGGCGGCTTCCTGATCCAGCCGATCCGCGCCATGCGCTCCACCAGCACCGGGCGGGCAGTGGCGCGTACGGCCTCCAGAAGACCGGGGGGCATTCCCGCGGAGATCAAGTCGCTCGAGGCGTAGTGCGGGAAAAGGTACCCGAAGTCGTGCGCCGCCCGGTTGCGCTCGTCTTCGGACAGCAGATGCTCGTGAGTGTCCACCAGACCGACGGCGTTGACGGCGTCGCTGATGCGCATCGCGAGGTCGGACACGTCTCCCTCCTTTGCCTCTCGGCGGCGCGCGAATTGACGGCTGGCCGCGCTTCCCGCCGCTTCGGTGGTGGGGCCGCCGGACGCGCACCCGTTCCACTGCGGCCGGCGCCCTTCCGCGGTTCCAAGAAGGCTATCATCCGGGCTGCAATGGGGTCAACGCGGATCTGCCGGGCAGAGTATCGGTAAAGCGCCTCGGATCCTCGAGCGGGGCGGTGACGCGGCGAAACGCATTGGCGCCACAGACCGTTGCCCGCCCTCCGCCAAGCGAGTATGCTGGGGCGAACGAAGGAGGGCCAAGTGAAGATCACGGCGATCGTGGGGTCCTATCGGCGCGGCGGGATCGTGGAGTCCGCCGTGGACGACCTCCTTGCGGCGGCCGCGGCGTGCGGAGCGGCGGTCGAGAAGATACACCTGCTGGAGAGGCACGTGGAGTTCTGCGCCAACTGCCGGAACTGTACGCTCCAGCCCGGCCCCGACCGCGGGCGGTGTCTCATCGCCGACGACGTTCCCGTGATCCTGGACACGCTCGAGGGCAGCGACGCCTTCGTCCTCGCGGCCCCGGTGAACTTCTGGACGGTCACGGCCGTCATGAAGCGCTTCATCGAGCGGACGGTCTGCTGCGGCTACTGGCCCTGGGGCGGCGCGCCACGGCCTCGACGGGCGTCGTCCAGGCGGGCCGTTGTCATCACCGCGTCCGCGGCGCCGGCTCTCATGGCGCGCTGGGGAACCGATGCCGGCAGGCTCCTGCGCCGGGTGGCGCGGCTCCTGGGCGCCAAACGGGTGGATACGCTTTGGATCGGCCTGGCCCGTCGGACGCCGGAGGCGGGACTCTCGGAGAAGTGCCGGGACCGGGCACGCGCGCTCGGCAAGCGCTTGGCGACACCGGCCGCGTGATGCGGGGCGCATGGCGCGGCGAGCCCCGCCGCGGTTGACAAGCTAAAGCCCGTTCGTTACGCTTCCCCCCGAATCCGGACCCCCGCGTCGAGCGGCCGCGAGGCGGGTCCGACGAAGCCGCCGCCGGCACGGGTACGACGGCCCGGTGCCGGACGCGCGAGGTCGCGGCGAGGAGGAGCGCGCGTGAAGGGAACGGTGACCTGCCCAAGCTGCCGATTGGCCCAGCCGGCCCAGGCCGCCGAGGCAGAGGGGCTGTGCCGGCGCTGCGGCCACCCCCTTCCGCCGCGGGCCACGCCTCCCGCCGCCACGCGCCCCGTGACCATCCTCTGGATCGACGACGATCGCCTGCTCCTCACGTTCGGCCGGGACATCCTCGAACGGCACGGCTACCGGGTCCGCACCGCTATCGACGGTCCCAGCGGGATCGCCGCTGCCGGCGAAGATCGTCCAGATCTGATCATCCTGGACGTCGTCATGCCCGACATGACCGGCTACGAGGTCTGCCGGAGGCTGCGCGCCCAACCCGGACTACAGCGCACCCCGATCCTCCTGCTGACGAGCCTTCAGGATCCCCAGGTGGACGTGCTGGGACGCGGGATCGGCGAGACTTTCACCATGAGCAAGCCGCCCGACCCGGAGCTGATCGTCAACATCGTCGGCCAGGTTCTCGGCCAGGACAACCCCGCCGCGGCGCCCTGAGCGCCGCACGCACACCGCTCCGCCAGAACCCCGCCGCGGCGGCGTGCTCTCCCCATCGTCCCCGACCGGCGACACATCAGAGGATCCGGCCGAACCAGAGCAGCGAAAGGAGGGCGGCGGCGAGCGCCATGCACGCCGCGGCGGCGGCGAAAAGCGCGGTGATCTCCGTGTGCTGCTTCTCGAACACCAACCGCGAGCTCAGCCCCTCGTAGATCTTCTTCAGATCCGTCGCGGTGCCCGCGTGAAAATACTCCCCGCGGGTCCGGTCCGCGATGGCCTTGAGCGTGTCCTCGTCGAGGCGCGCGTGAAAGGACCAGCCCTCGAAGCCGATCACCTCGCCCTTCGTTGTCCCGACCCCGACGGTGAAGACGCGCACGCCCCGGTCGGCGGCCATCTTGGCGGCCTCGAGGGAGTCGGGGCCGGTCGTGCGCTGGCCGTCGGTCAACAAGACGATGGCGGCGGAGGAGTAGGAGCCGGGAGGGACGGGGGTGAACTCCTTCTTCTCGGGCGGGCGCGTCGGGTCCAGCGGCCGCAACCGCCGTGCGTCGCGGCCGTAGATCGAATCGCTCACGTCGATGCCGGCATCGGGGAAGATGGTGGCCAGCGAGAGGATGATCCCGCTGCCGATGGCGGTCCCCCGCTGCAGCTGGAACCGGTCGACGGCCGCCACGATGTCCTCGCGGTTGTGGGTGGGCGGCTGGACGACCGCGGCCGTCCCGGCGAAGGCCACGACGCCGACCCGCACGCCCCGAGGCAGGTCCGCCACAAACGCCTTGCCCGCCTCCTGCGCCGCCACCAGCCGGTTCGGCTCCACGTCCCTGGCGCGCATGCTGCCCGAGACGTCCATGGCCAGGATGATGGTCAGCTGCTGGGTCGGGAGCCTGACGATCGCCGCCGGGCGGGCCACCGCAACCAGCAGCGTGGCGATGGTCAGCAGAAAGAGCAACGGCGGCAGGTGGCGCCGGAATCGCCGGCCCGCGGCCATCGCCTCTTTCACGATGCTGAGGCTCGCGTACCGGAGCGCCGCCTTCTTCTTCCGCCACAGCAGCAGAAGGTAGAGAGCCACCAGCGCCGGCACGGCCGCGATCAGCCAAAGCATGCCGGGCCACAGAAACGTCATGATCGGCTCCGCTCCATGCGGGTGGCCAGCGTCCCGCCGCCCGCCAGCTGGCTGCGCCGCTTCCGGAGATCCGCAAACCGCAGGATCGTTTCGACCAGGTCGTCGTCCGTGGACAGCTCCAGCGCGTCCACACCCGCGTCGGCGAGCGCCGCGCGGAGCGCCTGTGCTCGTCGCTCGGCGGCGGCGGCGAAGCGCGCCCGGAATCCCCCGTCGTGGGTGTCGAGGAACACCTGCTCGCCCGTCTCGGCGTCCTGGACGACCAGCAACCCGAGATCGGGGAGGTCCAGCTCCAACGGGTCGGAGAGCCGCACCGCCAGAACTTCGTGCCGCCGCGCGAGGTGGGCCAACGGCGCCGTCCAGCCCGGCGTGCTGATGAAGTCCGACACGATGAAGACCAGCGAGCGTCTCGGGATGACCCGATAGGCAACCTGCAACAGGTCGGAGAGATTCGTGGCCGCGGACCGGTCTTGCTCCGGCCGCGCGAGCATGCGATGGAGGAGATACAGGACGTGACGCCGCCCGCCCCGCGCCGGGATGACCGTGTCGACCCGGTCGCCGTAGAGGAGTGCGCCGACACGGTTCCCGTGGCGGGTCAGCAACCGCGCCAGCACGGTGACGAATTCGATCGCGACCGACCGCTTCTTCAACTCCCGGGAGCCGAATTCCATCGACGGGCTCAGGTCCAGCAAGAACCACGCCGTGACGTCGCGATCCTCGTGGAAATCCCGCACGTACGGTGTCTGCAGGCGCGCGGTGACGTTCCAGTCGATGCGTCGGACGTCGTCGTGATACTGGTATTCCCGCAGATCGGCGAGATCCAGGCCGAAGCCGCGGAACAGCGTGCGGTAGTCCCCGTGCACCGCTCCGTCCAGGCGGCGGATCACCGTCCACTCAAGACGGCGTAGCGTGCGCTCAGGATCCCGCGGCGACTCGGACATGGGCTTCCAGCGGCCTCTCGGGCGCCGGGATCCGCTGCATGATCCGGAGGATCAGCGTGTCGGCGGTCATGCCGTCGGACAGCGCCTCGTAGGTGAGGACCGGACGGTGCCGGAAGACGTCGAGCACGAGGTCCGTGACGTCCTCGGGCAGCGCGTAGCTGCGCCCGCGCAGATACGCCAGCGCCCGCGCCCCCTCGATGAGATGGATGGGCGCGCGCGGGCTGGCCCCGAAGGAGAGGTACTTCGCCAGCTCCCGCAGCCCGTAGCGCTCCGGATCGCGCGTGGCGGCCGCCAGCCGCACCGCGTACTGCATGAGCGACGGCTCGACGTAGACGCGCCGGCACTCCCGCTGCAGTGCGACGATCTGCTCCGTCGTCGCCACGGCGGCCACGTTGGGCTCGGCGATGCCAGTGACCCGATCGACGATGACGAACTCCTCCTCCTCACTCGGGTAGCCGACGAGCACCTTCATCATGAACCGGTCCACCTGCGCCTCGGGCAGAGGGTACGTGCCCTCCGTCTCGATGGGGTTCTGCGTCGCCATCACGAGGAACGGCTCCGGAACCTTGTAGGTCTGCCCGGCGATCGTGACCTGGTACTCCTGCATCACCTCCAGCAGCGCGCTCTGGACCTTGGCCGGCGCGCGGTTGATCTCATCGGCGAGCAGGAGGTTGGTGAACACGGGGCCCAGCGAGGTGGCAAAGTCGCCGGTCTTCTGGTTGTAAATCCGGGTCCCCACCAGGTCCGCCGGGACGAGGTCCGGCGTGAACTGGATGCGCTTGAAGGAACCGTGAATGGTCCGGGCAAGCGTCTTGACGGTCAGCGTCTTGGCGAGCCCGGGCACGCCCTCCACCAGCAGGTGCCCCTGTGCCAGGATGGCCACGAGGACGCGCTCGAGAAAATGGTCCTGGCCGACGACCACCTTCTTGACCTCGTAGAGGATGCGCTCCATGTGGGTGGAAACTTCCCCCGGCTCCGTGTCGATGACGTCCATGTGTCCTCTCCGAGCGACCGTGCTGCTAGTAGGGATGCCGAAAAGCGCCGTTGCGCAGGCTGCTCAAAACGGCCAAGATGCAAGGCGGAGCACCATAGGCCGAGCGAGGCGTACTGGAGGTACGCCGCAGCGAGCGCCGAGGTGCGACAACGCCGCAGGTGGGCCGTTTTCAGCGGCCTACTAGAACGGGTGGATGCCCACGGCCGATGCCGCGTTCTCGATGGGCACCGCAAACCCGATGCCGACGAACACGCGCTGCTGCGTCGGGTTCAGAATCGCGGTGACGATGCCGACCACCGCGCCGTCCGTGGTCACCAGCGGGCCGCCGGAACTGCCGGGGTTGGCCGCCGCGTCGAACTGAATGAGATTCGTCAGCAGCCGCTTTCCTTCCGGGGACTGAAACTCGCGCCGCAAGCCGGACACCACGCCCGCCGACGCCGACGGCCCGATCCCGAACGGGAAGCCGACGGCGACCACCTCGTCGCCGGGCGCGAGGTCCGCCGTGGAGCGCAGCGTGGCCGGGACGAGATCGTCGGGAACCGTGGCCGCCTGGATGACCGCCAGGTCGTCCTCCGGCTGCAGCGCGACGACCGTGGCGTCGGATTCCAGTCCGTCCGCGAACACCACCGTCACGCGCTTGGCCCCGGCGACGACGTGCAGGTTGGTCAGGATGATTCCTTTGTCGACGATGACGACGCCGCTGCCGACACCCGTTTCCGTGTCCGCATCCTCGGCACCGCCGCGGTGCCCCAATCCACGGACCCGTACGACGGAAGGTCGAATGATCTCGTAGGCGCGCGCCGCGGCCGACGGAAGCCGCTTGGTTTCCAGCGTGTGCAGAACGGCGGTGTCGATGTCCTGCTGCGTGATCGTGCGTGGCGTCGGCCGCATGGCGGCTTGCAAGAAAACGAGCAGCACGGCGAAGAGCGCGCCGGCGACCATCCACAGCGGTCGGTCGTAGCGCGTGAGGAGGCGTGACCACCACCGAGGCTGCTGCCGGTCCGCTGCCGGCGTCGGGGAACTTTCGCGCGGCTGACCGCCTGCCGTCGGCGTGGTGGTCGCGGGCGCGGGCGAGTGATCGGTCGGGATCAACCGCGATCGGCTGGAGCGACTGTAGAGCACCGTCCTTCGCATTGGGGTGTGCACCTCCCAAGCGGGAGGAGTATAGTCGCCTATGGCTTGAACGGGAAGAACAAGTGCAAACACGCGCCGGGGATCCTCACCCTCCGCCCATTGCGATGCGACACGGGTTCGGGTTGATCACAAAGGTCCGGATGCAAGGTGGAACCGAGGCGAGGCGCGAGACGTATCGGATCCGTACGTCGCAGCGCCGCGTGAGGGCGACAACGCAGCAGGGGGTGGTTTTCACCAGCCTGTCAGGCGCCCCGGAGGGTCGGGTCCAACACATCCCGCAGCCAGTCGCCCACCCGGCTGACCACCAGCGCGGTCAGCATGAGGACGAGACCGGGGAAGGCCGAGATCCACCAGGCGGAGTCCAGGTAGCCGCGACCCTCGTTGAGCATCCCTCCCCAGCTCGGCGTCGGGGGCTGGATGCCGAGGCCGAGGAAGCTCAGCGTGGATTCGAGGAGAATGGTGCGGGCCAGTTCCAGCGTCGTGACCACCAAGAAGGGCGCCAGCGTGTTGGGCACGATGTGCCTCGCCAGGATCCGCCACGTGGAGCCGCCCAGGCCGCGTATGGCCAGGACGTACTCTCGTTCCTTGATGGTGAGCACCTGGGCCCGGACCAACCGCGCGTACGTCACCCAGCCGCTCAGTCCCACGATGATGATCAGGTTCCCGAAGCTGGGGCCCAAGACCGCGATGATACCGATGGCCAGGAGGATGAACGGAAACGCCAGTTGGCCGTCCACCAGGAACATGACGACCTCATCCACAATTCCGCCGCCGTAGCCGGAGAGCAGCCCGAGCGAACCGCCCAGGGCGCCCCCGATGACGACCGCCGCGAAACCCACCACCAACGAGACCCGCGACCCGTAGATGATCCGGCTCAGGATGTCCCGTCCGAGCTGGTCCGTGCCCAGCAGATGCCGTTGGCGTCCCTCCTCCGGAAACCACGTGGGCCCCTTCAGTCGTTCCCGGAGCGACTGCTGGATAGGGTCGTACGGGCTCACCAGCGGCGCAGCGATCGCCGCCAGCACCACCACCAGCATGAAGGCGGCCGACGCCCAGACGTAGAGCGGGACCTGGCGCCAACCCCATCGACGCGACCCATCGGGCCGCGCGCCGTCTCGATCTTTACCGCCGGATACGCGGGTCAAGGATTCCATAGGCGACGTCTACCAGGAAGTTCAACACGACGAACATTGCGGCCGTCATAAAGACACAGGATTGCACGATGGGATAGTCGCGGCTGTAGATGGACTGGATCGCCAACCGGCCGATCCCCGGCCAGGAAAAAATCGTCTCGGTCACCACCGCCCCGCCCAGCAGATTGCCGAGCTGCAACCCCACGATGGTGATGATGGGGATGGCCGCGTTCCGCATGGTGTGCTTGGCGATGGTCCAGAACTCCGGCAGGCCCTTGGCTCGAGCCGTCCGGATAAAGTCGGCCCGCAAGATCTCCAGCACCGCGGAGCGGGTGATCCGGGCGATGCTGGCCATGGCGAAGGCGCCCAGCGTGACCGCGGGAAGGACCAGGTGCCGCCAGTCTCCACGTCCGGATGTGGGGAACAGGCCGAGCCAGAGCGAACAGGTCAGGATCAGCATGATCCCGATGTAAAAGGTGGGCGCCGCCTGGCCGACCAGCGCCACCCCCATCACGATGGTATCGTAGGTGCTCCCGCGCCGGATCGCCGACAGGATGCCCGCCGGAATGGCCACCACGATGGCGCAGAGGAAGGACGCAAAGGCCAGCTCCAGCGTGGCGGGCACCCGCTCCCAGACCACACTCATGGCCGAGGCCCGGAAGTGGATGGAACGACCGAAATCGCCCTTGATGACCTGCCCGATGAATACCCCGTACTGCACGTAGATCGGCCGGTCCAGACCCATCTCGCTGCGCAGCCGCTCCATCTCGGCGATGGGAGCGTCCGGGGGCAGCAAGAGCGGAACCGGGTCGCCCGAGAGACGCATGACGACGAAGACCACCGTCACCACGCTCCAGAGCGCGATCAGCATCCGCACCAACCGATAGGTCAGGAAGCCGGCAAAACCCTGCACGAATGTCTCGCAGCTGCGGATCGGCCTGGGACAAGCACCGCCGCGCCCCTTTCCGCGAGAGGGACGGGGCGCGGCGGCGAATCCCGCTCGGCGCGAGCCTACGCGCGCTTGAGTTTTAGATTGAACCGACGGAACTCCATCATCTGGTTCGCATAGGGTTTCCAGTCCACGTGCTTCTGGAGTCCGTACAGTTCCATGGGTTGCAGGATGGGGATGATGGGGAGATACTCCAGCTCCAGCCTGGCCATCTCCTTGTAGGCCTCATCCCTAAGCTTCTCGTCCACGCTGAACCGCGCCGCGTTTCCCAGCTCGTCGAAGCGCGGGTTTCGGAACCAGTAGGCGTTCGGCCCGCCCGGCGCCAAGTGACGCCACATCATGCCGTCCGGGTCGTTGTAGGCCGAAGTCGGATCGGTCCAGCGGAGACCCTTGAAGCTCTTCTCGCGGATCTTTTGCAGATAGACCGAATACTCCAGCAGCTCCAGCTTGGCGTTGATCCCGACATCCTTCCACATGGAGACGATGACCTCACCCATCTCCCTATCCATCACCGTGAAGCCCACGCCGGTCTCGATGACCAGCTCTTCGCCCTTGTAGTTGGCTTCCTTGATGAGCTGCTTGGCACGGTTCGGATCGTACGGGAGCGGCGGCAGGCTGGGATCGTAATGGTTGTCCCCCTTGACCACGAAACTGTTGGGGACGGCGCCCTGACCGCGCCACAGTTCCTTCACGATGGCCTCGCGATCGATGGCCAGCGACATGGCCTGCCGGAACGGTTTGCTGTCCAGCGGCGGTTTCTGCGATGCCACCGACAGACAGTACAGGCCGCCGTACAGCACACCTTCGATCTTGGTGTTGGGTGCCTTGGCCACGCGATCCATCTGGTCCGGCGGGATCTTCGTGATCAGGTCCACCTCGCCTTTCAGGAGGGCGGCGATACGCGCCGAAAGTTCCGGGACGGGGCGGAAGACAATCTGGTCGACGTCGATCTTCCCGCCCCAATAGTCTTTGTTGGCATCCAGGACGAGCCGATCATCCTTCACCCAGGACACAAACCTCACGGGTCCGCTGCCGATCGGCTTGGCGTTGAATTCATCGGCCCCCACCCTCTCAAAGTACGCCTTGGGCATGATCTGCCCGGCGTAGAAGGCGGTTCGCGCCGCCAGCAGGGGGTCCGGCTTCTTCGTGACGATGGTGACCGTGAGCGGATCCGGCGTTTCGATGCGGTCGATGGTGTTGAGGACGGACATCACGTTGACCTTCGCCTTCGGATCGTACGTCCGCTCGAAGCTGAACTTGACGTCGGCCGAGGTCAGCGGGTCGCCGTTGTGGAACTTGAGCCCGGGGCGCAGCTTGAACTGCCAGGTGGTCGGGTTCACCAGCTTCCACTCGGTGGCCGCCGAGGCGTACAGCTTGCCGTCATGATGCCGGGAGAGCAGGTTGTCATAGAGGTTGAAGGTAACGGCAATATCGTTGACGGTGGTGCTGAGGTGAGGGTCCAGCTTGCTGATGTCGCTGGACTGGCCGACCACGAGGGTGTTCTTGGTAGCGGTCTGCGCCCCGGCCACCCGCACCAGAAGGCCTTCGGCGGCCGCCATGCCGCCCAACAACCCCGCCGCAGCCGTCAAGAATCCGCGACGGGTGATCCGGCCGTCTCGAAACAGACGGGCAAGTCCGTCAATCGTGGTTCCGTCGGGTCGTGTAGTCCGATCGCTCATTGCGGGTTCCCCCTTTCCGTTCGCGGGCAACGAGCCGGCACCCACCCACCATCGCCGGCAGCGGCGATGCGGCCAGCGTACTGCCGGACGCGCACCAGGAACTCCTTCACCCCTCCTCTCCTTTCGCCTCGCATAGGGCGGCGTTGTTGCCTCACGTTTGCCAGGTCTTCCTCGGCCGCCGCCGCTGCGCGTACCCGCTCAGCAGCGGGCACCGCGTCTGACGATTTTTGACGCTATCATCAGCCGCGGCTCAGGTCAACGTTGAAACCTCGCAAAGGTGCGCCCAAGGGCTGCGTTACGCCCGCGGGGGCGTATTGGGGCGCGGTGTGCGGCAGCTGTCACGGCGCCCGACGAGAACTCTGCCGGCGACCCGAAGGGTGCCGACGCACAGGATCACCACCAAGAGGAGCGCGATGACGGGCACCGCGAGCGCCATGACCGCCGTGACGAGCGATCCGGCGCACTCCAGCGTGGACACCACGGGGTTCGCAAGGCCGCCGGTCAGCGTCGTCGACTTCAGCCGCAGCAGGCCCGTCGCCCCCTGGACCATGCCCGCCGCCGCGCCGCCGGCAATGATCGCCAGGCTCCACTTGAACAGCGGCGGGAGATCGGTGAACACGGCGGCGCCGACAAGCATCCCCGCGAACACCGCCGCGGGCGTCGCGATGGCGTCCAGCGCGTTGTCCAGCCACGGAATATAGTACGCCGAGATCTCCAGCAAGGTCGCCGTGGCGAAGGCGTAAAGCGCCGGCTGCGTGCCCACCCACTCGAAGCCCGGCGCCAACGAGAGGTAACCTGTCTGGGCCGCGATGCTGGCGACGAGAAACGGAACAAATACACGGAACCCGCACGCCGCGGCGAGCCCGAGACCGATCCCGATACTGAGCAGCGTCTCCATGAGAGTCCCCACCTTTTGCCTGGACGCGTATGAATCACTCTAGCATCTAAGCGAACAGCGCTTGATCGATGGTGTGCCCATCCTTGATGACGTTCTTGCGCAACCGCTCTTCGAGGACGTACCCCGCCTTCTCCGGGACGCGGGCCGAGGCGCGATTCCACTCGGAGACCGCCGCGTACCGCCGGCACACGTCGAAGGTGACGAACCGGCACGCGGTGAACACCGGCACGGCCTCGCCCATGATGCTGCGCCCCAAAAAACGGCTCCCCCCAGCCGGTATCCCACCGCGGCCGACCGCCGGTGAACCTCCTCCTGCGGGGTGAAGCCGATACCGCCCACTACCCCTCTTCCGACCTCGATCCCTCATTGCGTCGGCGGGTCCTCGCCCGCCACTCGCCGGACCCAGACGTCGGCATCCGCTGCCGTGTACGGGTGCGGGAACCCGTCGCGCTGGTGAGCCAGACGCGGCCATTGTTTGCATGGCAAGCGATGGACGCTTGGTCCCTCTCGCGGAATGGCCGCAGCCGCCACCGGGACAGCACGATCTCCATTCCGGCTTCCCCGCCCGACGTGTCACCCGAAGGCGCGGCGATGTGTCTCCTCGAGTGTGCGAAACACGGCCTCTGCCGACATCTGCTCCTCGACCCGTGCTCGGCAGGCGCGACACGCCCGTGCCGCCTCCGGCGATCGTGTGAGCCGCCCCAGCGCGGCGGCCACCCGGTCCGGCGTGAACGCTCTCGGATACAGATACGCCCCCACACCCAGGCGGGTTAGGCGGAAGCCGTTGTCGGGCTGGTCGTGGCTCATGGCCATGACGAGTTGCGGAACACCCGCCGCCAACCCCTGCGCCACCGTCCCGATGCCGCCGTGGTGCACGACCGCGGCACAACACCGAAAGACCTGACCGAAGGGAACGTAGGAGAAGTGCCGAACCCCGGGGGGCAGAGTCGGCGGGAGCTGCTCGACATATCGGGTGACGAACAGCGCCCGCAGACCCAGCCGCCGGCAGGCCTCCAACCCCGTCTCAAAGAAACGTCGCGCCTGGAGGTTTGCGGAGCCCGGCGTGAAGAGAACGGGCGGCGGGCCATCCGCCAGAAATCGTTCAAGGTCGGCCGGCACCGCCACCTGGTCGCTCTCGTCGTAGAGAGGAAATCGTGTCACAACCGTCTGCGCAGGCCAATCGGCCCGCTTCGCGCCGTACCAGTCCGGGAACAGCGCCAGCACCTGAAGCGGCGACATCCAGTAATCGCGCATGATCCGCCTCACCGGTCGCCGGTGACCCCATTGCTTCCGGTAAGCGTTGATCCCGGGCGCAAGCAAGCGATCCGAATAGAAATCCCCAATCCGGTATAGGGCGCGCCGGGTCCACCGCGGCACGCGTCGGAACCATTCGAACCCGGCGCCGATCACCGGCGGGTCGATCGCGCTCAGAAACACGACCGGCTGGAGCTGAACCGTCACGAGGGGCGCCCCGAATACCTCCGCCGCGATCCGTGCGCCAAAGGCGATCCCCGCGCCCACAAGCAGGGCGCGATCATCCGCAAGCTCGCCTTTCAATCTCGGAACGATCTCGGGGTAGAGGCGCGCTGCGACGCTCGCGATCAGCGCGAAGCCTCGCCGGGGGTGCCAGAGGCCCGGGTGTCGAATGATCTGCTCAAAATCCTCATCCGTCCCGTACGCCAGCGTTCGAAGCCCCGCACCCTCCATCGTCCGGTCGAAGGGGCGATGCACGACGACTACGACCTCGTGTCCGAGTGAGGCGAGCCCCTTTCCCAGCCAGGCGAATGGATGGATGTCTCCGGCGCTCCCCGCCGGAACCAACACGAACTTGCGGCGCATGACCAACTCTACTCGAAATCGGGCAAACTACGCCACGGGAATGCCTGCTGCGCCGCCAAAGAGACCTGGGAACAGGTGCGCCCTCCGTACGTCTGAAGACGCCCGCCGGAAACAGCGCGGCGATGGCGGCCGATCCGACGGTGCGCGCGGAGATGATCGTCGGGATCGGGGGCGGGATGATCGGCCCCGTCACGGCCGAGGCCAGCGCGATGGAGGTTGCCGTGCCTCGTCGGTATCCGCCCTTTCCATGCGGAGAATCATCGTCGCGCCGATGGAGGAGACCTCGGCCGCCGCGGACCCCGGGACGGCCGCGAGGAACGTCCGTCCCAGCGTCAGACCGGCCAGCGGCCTGTCGTGCCTCGCGGTGGCGGGGCGGAACCGGCAACGTCACGAAATCTCGGGAGGCGTTCGGAGGGGATCAGCACGCGGCGACATCCGAGACGGCGTGCGTCTCGGCGTTCTCAGCCCGGGAGCCCCCCGCCACTCCTCTCGGAAACCGTACAGGACGAACAGCGGACCGGAGTTCGGTACGGGTAGATACAACACCATGTGGTTCACCGGGGCTATTTCATCAGGGCATCGCCGAACCACCACACCGGGCCCACCCGGTACACCACCCTACCTTGTAGAGAGTGAGAACGGTCTTGCAGATGATGAAGCAGCGTCGTCCGGGCCGCCCCGCGCTACCGCCTGGGCTGGTCCAGGCGGAAGACCATCTGGGTGGGCCGGACATAACGAAGCGCGACGAGGAGCAGGATCATGACCGTGGTCATGTACATGAGGGCCATGGCGTCCACGGAGTACACGGGCCGAACGCCGCCGGCGAAAACGTTGTAGAACAGCGCCACGACCAGCGTCTGCGACCCGGCCCCCGACACCAGGAAGGTCAGCTCGAAGTTCGAGACGGTGTTCACCAGCACCAGCACTCCGGCCGTGAGCAGCCCGGGCAAGGTGAGCGGGAGGAGGATCCGCCGGAAGACCTGGAACCGGTTGGCGCCCATCATGGCGGCGCCCCACTCCAGATTCAGGCTGATCTGCTCGAAGAACGGCATAAGGATGAAGATGGCCAGCGGCACCATGGGCACCATCACGGCCAGAATCACCCCCGTCACGGAGCCGCCGACCCCCCAGCGGAACATGGTCGTGGCCAGCGGGATGCCGTACGTCATCTGGGGAATGAGCAGCGGCAGGAAGTAGAGCAGCATGAGCACCGGCTTCGCCCGGAAATTGCGCCGCGCCAGGATGTACGCCGCGGGAAAACCCAGCACCAGCGACAGAAAGACAACGGTCAGCGCCACGAAAACGGTGATCCCAAGGACGTGGGCCAGGCCGAACTCCGTCCAGGCATAGGTGAACCACTCGGTGGTGAACGATGTCGGCAGCGGGGTCCCGAACCAGCGCTTGGCGAATGCACTCACCAGGACGTGGCTGACAAGTCCCAGAAAGTTCAGGATGAACACCAGCACGAACATGTACAGCGCCAGACCCCACATTCGACCGTGCATGAACCTTCCTCAGTGATGAACGATGCCGAACGTCACACCGCCAGTAAAACACGGACCACCGACAACCGGCCAACGATTCCCGTTATCCCCGCTGACCCGTTGTCGGTTGTCGGTTTTGCATTTTGCGTTGTCTCCCCTACCGCTTCCCCACCCCCATGGTCGCCGCCGTGACCATCCGCTTTCGCAGCAGGATGATGACGAGCAGCGCGCCGAGCTGGAACAGTCCCATGATCACCGCGATGGCCGAGGCGTAGGGCATGTCGAACTGCTCGAAGGCCTGGGCGTAAGCCGCGATCGCGATAGTCCGGGTGGCGCCCGTAGGCTGGCCGAGCAGGATGGCCGACGGGAATGTCGCAAAGCTCATGACAAAGACCAGCGCGAAGGCGATGGCAAGCCCGGGGGCGATCAGGGGCAGCATGACCCGCCGGAACACGGTCCAGGGGTTGGCGCCCAGGGTGCGCGCCGAGTTCTCGATGCTGGGGTCGATGCCCGAGATATAGCCGAGCAGCATCAGGAAGCAGAAGGGAAACTGCTGCATGAACAGCGAGAGCATCACTCCCGTGAAGTTGTGGGTGAGGACCAGCGGCTCCTCGAGGAGGCCGATCCCCAGGAGGATCTGGTTGAACCACCCCTTCCCGCCGTAGAACCCCAGGATACCCTGACTGAGCAGGATCACACCCAGCGAGATGGGGAGGACCAGAATCGTAGTGATGGTACGCTCCAGCCAGACACCCCGCCGCATGTTGTACGCGAAGAGCAGGCTGGCCGCCACCACGACCAAGGTGTTGGGCACCGCCAGACGGAACGTGATCCCCACCGTCTTGTACTGATACTCGTCGGTGAAGAACGCGATATAGTTGGCCAGGCTGAAGCCGTCCAGCTTCATCGGACGGAGACTCACGTAGATCCCGTAGAGGAAAGGGTAGACGAACATGACGAGGACGTACAGCAGCGACGGCGCGAGGCAGACCATGGCCAGCAGGTCCAGTTCACTCGGCTCGCCGGCCCGCTCGCGCTTCATGCCGTGCCTCCCGCCTCGTCCGCGGGAAGAAAAATGACTCGGTCGGGAGCGAGCGTGATCCTCACGGCTTCCCCGGGCTTTACCCGCGCCTCCGTCCGGACCCAGAGGCGCGCACCCGACTCCAGCCGGACGATGGCTTCGTCCTCGCGCCCGAGGTATTCGACGATGTCCACCGTGCCGGGGAAGGTGTTGGGGCGTCCTTCCTCGCCGCCGATCACGACGTCATCGGGTCGAATCGCCGCCACCGCCGCCGCGCCGGCGGCAAACCTGTGCCGGGTTCGCCCGCAGAGCGTCATCCTGTTGGCCGCCGCCTCCACCGCCGGCTCCCGCCCGATGGCCGTGATACGCGCAGGGAAGAAGTTCCGGAAGCCCATGAAGTCCGCGACGAAGACATTCGCCGGCTGGTCGTGAATCTCCTGCGGCGGGCCCGCCTGGATCAAGACGCCGTCCCGCATCACCACCACCCAGTCGGAGAGCGAGAGGGCCTCCACCTGGTCGTGGGTCACGTAGATGGACGTCAGCCCCAGGTTGGCGTGGAGGCGCTTGATCTCGGCCCGCATCTCGATGCGGAGCTTCGCGTCGAGGTTGGACAGCGGCTCGTCCAGGAGCATGAGCCGGGGGTGGAGGACCAGCGCCCGCGCGATGGCGATCCGCTGCTGCTGTCCGCCGGAAAGCTGCCCGGGGTAGCGGTCCTCGAACCCCGGGAGCTGCACCAGCTCCAGCATCTCCCGGACGCGCCGGCGGATCTCGTCGGCCGGCCGGCGCTGGAGCTGCAGGCCGAAGGCGATGTTGCCGAAGACGGTCATGTGCGGGAAGAGCGCGTAGTTCTGGAAGACCATCCCGAAGCCGCGCTTCTCGGGGGGCAGCCCGTCGATCCGCTCTCCGTCGATCCACACTTCGCCGTCGGTGGCGGGAATCAGCCCGGCGATGATGTTCAGGGCCGTGGACTTCCCGCAGCCGCTCGGGCCCAGGAACGTGACGAACTGTTTGCCGCGAATCTCGAGGGCAAAGTCCCGCAGGACGGTCTTCGTCCCGAAGCGTTTGGTGAGCCGGAACCGCAACGACTCGATGGTGTCTTTCATGGTCTCCGCTCTTGCGCAAAGAGGGGGAGGGCCCCTACAGGACCCTCCCCCTCGACTCGGCGACCGCTACTGCTTCTTGATCTGCTGCGCGCCGATCTCTCGGTCCCAGCGGTCCATGGCGTAGGTCAGCTCCTTGAACGGGAGCTGCGAGGCCATCTTGTACTTCTTGCCGGGCCCGATCTGATCGTATTCGGGCCGCCAGAATTCCCCCACGTACTTGCGGATATCCTCCGGCGCCTTGTCCAGCGTCGCCGCCTTGATGGTCGGACCGATGAAGGCCTTGTAGGTCAGCACCTGCTGATCCACCCGGCGCATAAATTTCATCATGTCCAAGAGAACGTCGACCTCGTGCTGCGGGACGCCCTTGGGGATTCCCCAGTAGTGGCCGTCGATGATGAACGTGGTGTTTTCCAGGATGACGATCTTGGAATCCGGCGGGATCACGCCTTCGGCCCGCGGCTTCATGTCCCACTCCATGATGCCCGCGATCATCCAGCGCTGCTCCTGCGCGAACTCCCGCAGCGTGAAGAGCGTTCCGGTGGGGTAGTACTCCATGGACTGGCCCAGCTCCTTCATGTACGCCCAGGCCTTGTCCCAGCCTTTCTCCGGGTCCATGGGAGCCTTGTCGCCCAGGATGAAGGGCAGGCCGCACATGATGGAGCGGCCGGGACCGCTGTTCGCCGGGCGGGCGTAGAGGAACCGCTTTGGGTTCGCCTTGGCCCAGGCCAAGAATTCCGCGGCCGTCTTCGGCGGGTTCGGAACCCGCTTTGGATTGTAGACGAACACCGGCCCGCCGGCGTTCACCACGGTCGGGATGAGGAAGCCGCCACCTTCGTCCTGCAGGATCTTCGCCTCTTCCTTCAATTCGTCCTTGGGGAACATCTTGTCGTACTTTGGAAACAGCTCGATGAGTTGCTTGTTCGCCGCCAGGACGGACCCGGCGTCTTGGCCGGTGAGGATCAGGTTGATGTCCGCCCGACCGGCATCCTGCTGCGCCTTGATCTTGGCCGGCGTCTCGGGGGCTGGCCCGCGCTGCAGCTTGATCTCCTTCACCTTGTCGGGGTTGGCCTTTTTGTAGTTCTCGATGATCACCCCGGTGGAGGCATAGTCCCCACCGTTGTCGAGGATCGAGATGGTGATCGGCTGCCCGGCCGAAGCCCCCTGCGGCGCCCCGCCGAGTGCCAGACCCACGCTGACGAGGGATACCACAGCCACAAGCCAGAGGAACCTTGCACGGCGATGCATCATGCTCCTCCTTCTACGGTCTGCCCTGCCATCGACCGCGTTGACGGGAACAAAACGAATCCCCACACGAGCGGCACCCGCAATGCCGCGAACAGCCTATAAAGAGGGGGTGTGGCAAGTCAAGGAGATTCGGAGCGCTTGCGCCAGGCCGGTCGACGGGTTGCCGGCCCCCAGCCACCGCGCCGCTGCCACACACCTCCCGCCATTTTTCCTTTCTCATTCACCCGGTCTGCGCTACTCTGTGCGCGTTTTCGCGGCGCGTGGTGCGAGAGGCGAGGGGGAGCGCGCCGGACCGCCACCCTCAACCCCCGATGACTGCCAACGATGGAGGACGCGATGATCCTAGAGAACTCGGTGAAGAAGACCCTGAAGACCGGCGGCGTGGTCCTCGGCACCATGCTCACCCACCTGCGGCAGCCCGCCGTGGCCATCGCCATGAAGAACGCGGGGTGGGACTATGTCTTCCTGGATGCGGAGCACGGCTCGTTCACTCCGCCGGAGTTGTTGGACTTCTGCATCGCCGCCCGCGGAGTGGGTTTGCCCACGATCGTGCGGGTCCCGAACAGCCGGGAAGCCCAGCGCATGTACCAGACCCTCGACCTGGGGGCGAGCGGTCTGCTCTGCCCGCAAACGGAATCGAAGGAGCAGGTCGAGTTCATCATCCACTCCACCAAGTATTTCCCCATGGGCCAGCGCGGGATGTCCCTGCGCAATTGTCACACCTCGTGGGGCAAGTACAAGGGGTCCGAACTGACCCCGAGGCTGAATCAGGAGACGATGATCGTCCTCCAGATCGAGTCCAAGCTGGGCGTCGACAACCTGGAGGCCATGCTGGACGTGCCCGGCGTCGACGCCGTGTTTATCGGGCCCAACGACATGTCCCAGACTCTGGGCATCCCCGGCGACATCGCCCACCCCGAGGTGGCCAAGCGCGTGGACCGCGTCCTGGAGTTGTGCCAGAAGACAAACATCCCGTGCGGCGTGCATACCTACGACAACGACACCGCCAAGAAATGGATCGCCCGCGGCTGCCGTTTCATGTGTCTGGGCGGCGACATGGCCTGGCTCCAGGACGCCATGGAGGCCGCGTACGCTGCGGTGATGGGCGGGGTGAGGAAATAGCTTTCGGCGGTCAGTGATCAGCTTTCGGGAAAAGCCCACGGCCGGCTCCGTGTGGGGCCGGCCGCGGACTTTCCCCGATGCGCCGCGGGAGTGGCCGCGCTAGAGGAGTCCCCCGTAAATGTCGGGTCGTCGCTCCTGCAGGAAAGTCCAGTCGTCGCGGGTGAGCTCGATCCGGCCCAGGTCCAGGTCGGCCAGGACCACGCCCTCGATGGCGCCCGCCGGCTCGGTGACGTAGTCACCGTTGGGGTCCAGACAGAAGCTTTTCCCGTAGAAGGTCATCGTGCCCTCGGTCCCGATCCGGTTGACCCGAAACGCGTAGAGCGAGTTGTAGACCGCGTGGCCCGCGATAGCCCGCTCCCACTTCGCGGTGCTGGCCGTGCTGGAGCAGGCGGTCGGGCAGAACAGGATCTGGGCGCCTTTCAGGGCGAGGATCCGCGCCCCTTCCGGAAAGAAGTTGTCCCAGCACGTCTGGACGCCGATGGTCGCATAACGGGTCTTGAAGACGGGAAACCCGAGGTTTCCGGGCTTGAAGTAAAATCGCTCCTGATAATTGGGCAGGTCGGGGATGTGGTTCTTCCGGTAGATGCCGAGGATGTGGCCGTTGGCGTCCACGACCACCGTCGTGTTGTAATGGGCCGAATCGTCCGCCGTCTCGAACATCGGGGCGACGAGGACGGCGCCGGTCTCCTCGGCCAGCAGCTGGAGCGCCTGGGTATACGGGCCGGGGATGGGCACGGCCAGGCGGCGCTGCTCCTCCGCCGCCTTCCGCGGAAACCACGGCCACGCGAAGCACTCGGCAAAGCCGACGATCTTGGCGCCGCGGTCCGCCGCGATCCGCGCCAGGTCCAGCGCCTTGGCGAAATTGCCGTCCCGGTCCGCGTCGCAAGCCATCTGGATCCCGGCAACGGTCAACCGGCTTGGGACTGGCGCGTCTTCGGCCACCTCACACCTCCGTAAGCAACCGTCGATCTCACCGCACTCCCGGCGTCATGGCTCCATACCTTTCCCATTGCCCGATCGTAGGTTGCGGACGAAATCGTCTTGGGAAAGGCTGGTCAAAATGGCCCAGATGCAAGGCGGCGCGCGATGGGCGGGGGACCCACCTTAGGTGGACGTACTGGGTGGTACGCCGCAACGAGCGCCCAAGCGCGCGGGGCACCCGTCCGGAGGATGGGTCCCCGTAGATGGGTCGTTTTCACGGGCCTGTTAGGCCCCGCAGCACTTCTTGTACTTCTTCCCGCTGCCACAGGGACACGGGTCGTTCCGGCCGACCTTCGCCTTCATGGCCGGCGCCAGCGCCGGGGCCGCGGGCGACCGCAGGCTCCGCGTCGCCGCCATGGCGGGCTCGCGGCGGCCCCGGCCGTCGCCGGACCGCGCCAGCGGCACCCCCGACAGATCCCGCGCGTCGGCCGTCCGCTCGGCTTCCACGGCGACCTGGACTTTCATGAGAAACGCCACGGTGTCCCGCGCGATCCGCGCCTCCATGGCCTCGAACATCTCGAAGCCTTCCCGCTTGTACTCGATCAGCGGATCCTTCTGGCCGTATCCGCGGAGGCCGATGCCCTCTTTGAGGTGGTCCATGGCCAGCAGGTGGTCCTTCCACTGGCTATCCACCACCTGCAGCATGAGCATCCGCTCCAGGTACCGCATCATGTCGCTGCCGACCTGCCCCTCCTTCTTCCGGAAGGCGGCCCCGATCTTGGCCAGCAGGTCGTCTTTGATGAGCGCCGGCGTGAGCCCGCCGATCTCCTCCTTGATCCAGGACGCGTCCACGTCGAACTGGCGCTTCATGGCTTCGGACAGGGCCGCCATGTCCCAGTTCTCGGGATAGGCGTCCTCGTCGACGTAGAGCCCGACGGTCTCGTCGAGGACTTCCTCGATCATCCCCTCGATGACGTCCCGCACCTCCCCCCCTTCCAACAGCTGCTTGCGCTCGCTGTAGATCAGCTTGCGCTGGTTGTTCATCACGTCGTCGTACTCGAGGAGGTGTTTGCGGATCTCGAAGTTGTGCGCCTCCACCCGCTTCTGGGCCGTCTCGATCGCGCGGGTGACCCAGGGGTGCTCGATGGGCTCCCCCTCCTCCATCCCCAGCTTCTCCATGATCCTGGCGATGCGCTCCTGCGCGAACAGCCGGAGGAGGTCGTCCTCCAGCGAGAGGTAGAACCGGGAGGAGCCCGGATCGCCCTGGCGGCCCGCACGACCGCGCAGCTGGTTGTCGATGCGGCGGGCCTCGTGCCGCTCCGTCGCCAGGATGTGGAGCCCCCCCAGCTCGACGACTTTGTTATGCTCGATCTCGATCTCTTTGCGTACCTTGGCCAGCGCCGCGGCGTAGCTCTCCGGATCGTCAGTCTCCAGGAGGCCGTAGCGCTGCATGTCCCGCACCTCGGCCAGGACCTTCTCGTACTCGGCGGGGTCCAGGCTGTCCCGGCGCACCTCGCCCCGCCGGAGCAGATCGGCCGCCATGAACTTCGGGTTCCCGCCCAGGAGGATGTCGGTGCCGCGGCCGGCCATGTTGGTGGAGATGGTCACCGCCTTCAGGCGGCCGGCCTGCGCGACCACCTCCGCCTCGCGCTCGGCGTACATCGGCTTGGCGTTCAGGACCTGGTGAGGGATCCCGCGTTTTTTGAGGAGACTGCTCACCGCCTCGGACTTTTCGATGGAGGTGGTGCCCACCAGGACGGGGCGGCCGATCTTGTAGAGCTCGGCGATCTCGTCCGCCACCGCGTTCAGCTTTTCCCGCAGGGTCTTGAACACCACGTCGTTGTGGTTCACCCGCACCAGCGGTCGGTTGGTGGGAATCACCACCACGTCCAGGTTGTAGATCTTGGCGAACTCCTCGGCCTCGGTGTCGGCGGTGCCGGTCATGCCCGAGAGCTTGGCGTACATGCGGAAGTAGTTCTGGATAGTGATGGAGGCCAGCGTCTGGTTCTCCTGCTGGATCTTGACTTTCTCCTTGGCCTCCACCGCCTGGTGCAGCCCGTCGCTCCACCGGCGCCCCGCCATGAGGCGCCCGGTGAACTCATCCACGATGATGACCTCGCCGTCCTTCACCACGTAATCCACGTCCCGCTTGTAGAGGGCGTGGGCCCGCAGCCCCTGCTGGACGTGGTGGACGAGGTCGATGTTGGCGGGGTCGTAGAGGTTCTTCACCCCCAGCAGCTTCTCCACCGTGAGGACGCCGGTCTCGGTCAGCGCCACCGTCCTGGCCTTCTCGTCCACGATAAAGTCGCCCGCGGCCGTCGCCTCCACCTCGTGCAGCTTTCCGGACGTGATGGTCGCCGCCCGCTTCAGACGCGGGATGATCCGGTCGATGACGTAGTATTTGTCGGTGGACTCTTCCGAGGGGCCGGAAATGATGAGCGGTGTGCGCGCCTCGTCGATCAGGATGTTGTCCACCTCGTCCACGACGGCGTAGTTGAGCTCCCGCTGGACGAATTCCTCGGCTGCGAACTTCATGTTGTCGCGGAGGTAGTCGAACCCGAATTCGCTGTTCGTACCGTAGGTGATATCCGCCCGGTACGCCTCTTGACGCGTGCAGGGTCGCAGGTTGGCCATCCGCGGGTCGGCCGTCCGCGCCGTGGGGTCGAAGAGGAAGGAGGACTCGTGCTGGAGGACCCCCACGCTGAGACCCAGCGCGTGATAGACCGGCCCCATCCACTGCGTGTCGCGCTTGGCCAGGTAGTCGTTGACCGTGATGACGTGCACACCCCGCCCGGACAGGGCGTTGAGATAGGCCGGCAGTGTGGCCACCAGGGTCTTGCCCTCTCCGGTGGCCATCTCGGCGATCTTCCCCTCGTGGAGCACCATACCGCCGATGAGCTGCACGTCGAAGTGCCGCATGCCGAGAACCCGCCGGGCGGCCTCGCGGCAGACCGCGAACGCCTCGGGGAGAATCTCTTCCAGCGCCGCGCGGAGATCGCCGTCCTCCGCTGCCGGGGCCGGGGTCAGCCGGGCGCGGAGCTCCTCCGTCTTGGCCTTGAGTTCCGCCTCCGAGAGCCCCAGCATGGCGGGCTCCAGCGCGTTTATGTCTGCCACCCGCGGCTGCAATCGCTTCAGCTCGCGTTCGTTTTTTGTGCCGACGATCTTGTGGACCAACGTCTTGAACATGCGGACACACCCGTCCTTTCACATCGCGCGGATCCGCGACGCCGTATCTTAACAGACGAAATGGCGCACCGGCAACGCAATTCCCGGCGATTCCACACGCGTACGCCTCGTACCGCGACACCCCGTGGTTCGCCGCCTGGAGCTCGGCGGACAAAAGGCGCACCGCGAAGCCAGCGGGCATCCGGCGGATCGTCGAGACCGACGTCACCCCGATCGTCAACACCCGGATCGCCCGCCGGCGACCCGGCGTCGCTCGGATCGGTGCCGACAGCATCACCGCACCGGTGGAGTGCACCGAAAAACCGGTGGGAGCCTCCGCCGCAGCCGCCCGCCGGCACAGTCACCCGTCGTCCAGAACCGCACAGGCCGTGCCGCTCGCGCGGTACGGCCTGTGCGGGTTCCCATTATGCCGAGGGGTGGAGCCGGACGGCGTGCGCCTAATCCTCGTCTTGAAGGCTTGCGAGGACGGCCGCCAACCGCGGGTCGCCCCCGCCGGGCGGACGCCAGTCGAGCTGGATGACCTCCACGCCCGCCGCTTCCAGGTCTGCGGCAAATCCTTCGAGTCCGATGTTGATCACCCGCAACGGCTCGGTAAAGATTTTCAGCGCGCTCATCGGGAAACCTCCAGGAGCGTTTTGGCGAGCTCCGGCTTCACCAGGAGTGCAGCGAAACGGGCCGCCTCTGCGTTGGACGCAAAGACCTCGACCCCCGCCTCTTCCAATCGAGCCACCTGGCCGGCAAGACCCTGCGGGTCGCCGGCGGTTCCGACGACCGCCCCCACCGCCACCAGCCGCCGGCCGGAGGTCGCGGCCGTTTCGGATGCCTGGCGGATCGCGGCGGCAAGCGGCGCCGCCGGATCGGGGTGCGAGCCCTGCCCCAGCACCAGATCCACGAGGAGCACCCCCGCCCTCTCCGCACCCGCCTTGAGGACCATGTCTGTCCGGGTCTGCGGGTCGATCATGGGATGCGGCCGGCCCACCGTGTACCGGTCATCACCCAGATCGAGGATCTGGTGGCCGCCGTCGTGCCCCAGCAGCGAATCGAGGAGCAGGTGCGCCTCGTGCGCCAGCGTCCCGCCGGTGTACAGGCCGAGCACCGCTGGTGCAATGGGCCCACCCGCCCGAAGCCGGCCCAGCCGAGCGCGGATCTCGGACGGATGGGAAAACGTGCGTCGCACAGGATTCCGCTTGGCGAGAACCGCCACGACCGCATCGGCCGCAGCATCCAGCGTGTCGACCCACATGGCGGCGCTCTCCGCGGGCACTTTGGCCCCCAGCACGCATGCCACCACCGGCTTCCGGATCTTCGCGACGGCCGCCTCCAATCGCGGCAGGACCGTCGTGTGGGGCGGCTTCGAGATGATGACGATCGCCTCGGTGGACTGATCATCCGCCAAAGCCTCCAGGGCGAAGACCGTCATCATACCTCCCACCTCTTCGGACACGTCTCTCCCACCCACCCCGATGCCGTGCGAGATCCCCTCGCCGAGCGAGGCGACGCGCGACACGACCGCCTGAAGACCGGTCCCGGCGGCGGCCACGCAGCCGACACGACCTCGCGGCGCCACGTTGGCAAACCCGACGCCGATTCCGTTGAGATACGCCGTCCCGCAGTCGGGCCCCATGCACAGCACACCGCGCGTGATCGCCTCGGCCTTTAGGTCGATCTCGTCCTGGAGCGGAACATTGTCGCTGAACAGGAACACGTGCAGGCCGCGCCGGATGGCCTTCATCGCTTCGAACTTCGCATACCCACCTGGAACCGAGACGGCGGCAAGGTTCGCATTCGGCAACCTCCGCAGCGCGGACTCCAGCGTGCGGGGGCGCACCTCTGCCGTTGACTCGGTGGCCCGGCGCCGTTGCGCGAGGAGGTCTTTGGCCGCGGCCAGGGCCGCGGCCGCGGCCGCCTCGTTCTCCGCATCCACGGCCAGGATCAGATCGTTGGGTTGCGCCGCCTTGCTCTCCGGCGTCGCCAGGCCGATCTGTTCCAGGAGGTCATGGTTCGACGGCGTTCCCATGAATGCGGCCGCCTCGCGGACCCCTGGCCGGGTCCGGACCTGCGACGCGGTCCGCATCAGTACAACGGAATCTTGGTAGAAGGATGGCAGGATTTCAGTGCGTATCGGCATACGTGCTCTCCCTTCGCTCACCGCACCGACCGCAAGACACGCGCGCCCCTCGAACGCAGGTCAGCATCCGGAGACCAGCGTCGCGTCTTGGAACGCCCGAGCCCGGGCCGTGACCGCCGCTGCGAACGTCACCCCGGCCAGTGCATCCCATCCCGACGTGTGACCCATGGCATCAATGGCGGAAAGACACCCACTCCCACGGAAAGTTCCCCCTCCGCCGAGTCTCGCAAGGATGTCGTGCAAAGGGGCCAGCCCTTCTCCCTCCGCCGCGGCCGCGAGGTGCGCACGGCTGATATCGTTGGTCCGCCGGCTTGCGCGGCGAAGCACCTCGGAGGCGAGGCACTGCGCAAGATCGAGCGCGCCAAGGTGTCGGAGGGCGACCAGAAGGCCCCCCAAAAAATCGTCTCCGGAAGGGGTCAAGCCCGGGCCGAGGCCGAGCAGTGTGTCGAGCGCCGACGCTGGAACGGGCGGGTAAGCGATGGGGTCTGCCAGGCGCCGCTCGATCCATCTCGCCAACGGCGCGATGCCCCCCATCGCCATTTGGACGAGTGGGCTCGCCGCGGCAACGTCCACGGCGGTGATGGACACAACCCCGCTGAGCATGGGAACCAAGGCCTGCAGGCCGCCACGCGCCGACCATCGACGGACCTCGCCCGCCAACTCGGCGAGGCTGACCATCATGGCCTCCGGCTGCCATGGAGCCGACGGCCCCTCGGGACGCCAGATCTGAGCGCCGGACAGTGCGAACGCGAAGCGCTCCGCCACACACACGGTGATGCCGTCGCTTACCACCGGGGAGGTAGCCGTAAGCCCGGCCGTCGCCCAGTCGATCGGCTCCGACATCCGGCAAAGCACATTCAGCGGCCCGCTGCCCAGCGTCAGGGGGCCGAAACACACAAACGCCCCGCCCCGGCTGCGGCAATAGAAGCTCCGCCGGAACACGGCGCACACCTCCCCTTGCGGCTCGGAGCGCAGCATCGCGGCGGCGGGGCGGCCAAGACGGACGACGGGAATCGCGGTCGGCGGCGAAAGGGTCGACGCGGGCAGTCCAACCGATCTGGGCACGCGGATCTCGGGATTCTTCGGGAGCAATGTGCGTCCCGGTTTCACCCCGCAACGCGGGCAGCGCCTCGTTCAGATGACCGATGACAACGCGCGCACCGCCGCCTCCCAGGAAGCGGATCGCGGCCTGGACCTTCGGCCCCATGCTGCCTGCCGGGAGTTGCCCCTCGGAAAGGGATCGGCGCCCCTCGGAGAGCGTCAACCGGTCCGGACCGCGCCGCTGCGGGGATTACGGCTGACACGGCCTTCGTTCGTCACACTGGGGCGTGAACTCGAGTGACTCTCGGTGCCCACGTTCATCATGGACGGCGGCAAAGATAAACCGGCTCTCGAGCCCAGCCTGTTCCTCAGGCGGAAGGCCCCGCCTGCGGGCCTGGTCATATTCCCGATCCGCCGTGGGTCGTCTACGAGGAGCCCTCTTTCTCCGTCTCGGCGTCACCGGCAAAGCGGGTGCCGGACGTGTCCACGGCGTATTTCATCGGGTTGGAGATGATGCCGTTCACGTGGACCTCGTAATGCACGTGGGGCCCGGTGGTTCGACCCGTGGTGCCGACGAAGGCGATGACCTCACCCCGCCGCACCCGCTGGGCCTCGCGCACCCGGTAACTGCTGCAGTGCCCGTAGAACGTCGCGAACCCGTGCCCGTGGTGCAAGAACACGGTGTTGCCGTAGCCGGCCAGCGGCCCCGCGAAGGTCACGATCCCGTCCGCGGCCGCCACGATCGGGGTCCCGTACGGCGCCGCGATGTCCAGCCCCTCGTGAAGCTCCCGCTGGCCCGTGAAGGGCGATTTTCGATACCCGTACCCGGCCGTGATCAAACCCTTCACCGGAAGGATGGTGGGCGTCGCGGCCAGGACGGACGCCTTCTCTTCGACAAACGCCTTCAGCTCGCGAAGGCTGCGCTCGCGAGAATTGATCTCCTCCCCCAGCGTCGACAGGTCCCGGTTCACCCACTCCACCAGGCGGCCGGTTCGCTGCTTCAGAGCGTCGAGGAGGGCCGTACGGCTCACCGTCTCCGCCCCGCCCTGAGCGGTGGGCGCCGGATCGACGGGTGCGGTCTCCAGACCCACCGCAGCGCGGAGTCTACGATCCAGATCTCGGAGGCGGGTCAGCTCGCCTTCCAGTTGCCCGACCCTCTCCGCCAGGAAGCTGCGGTCCCCCGCCTCGAGACGGAGCTGTTTCAACTCCAGCAAGCGGACATTCACGTTGACATATTGATAGAGGAAGAAGGCCAAAGCGAGGATGGCAACGGCGGCCAAAGCGGAGACGGTTGTCAAGATGGATTTACTGATGTGGAATTTTCGCGGCGTCGACGTGGCGTCCGGGAGGACCAGGACCGTATAAAATCGCTTGGCCATCACCGCCTCCTTGCGCTCGGAACGTTCTGGTCGATCTCTGCCGGGGGCGGACCCAGGGAAGGATCGCTACCATCCCTGGGATGGGTGCGACACCTAGGTCGTACAACGCGGATACGATCCAGAACCCCTCGCCCCCGGTGGCTACCCATGCGCAGGCGGGCGATGCCCCTCTCGCGCAGGAGTAGAAAACGACTCCCCCCTGAGGACGGCACAGGGGGCAAGGTAAAAACGGGGCAGGCAGGGCCAGGGGATCCGGTCGCTCGCGTTGAAGCCGAGCGACCGTACCATGTGGAAGAGAAAAGTGTCAAGGCGAAAGCGTCTCGGCTTTTTGACGATATGTCAGGCCGCCCTTTTTTATCTATCTCATCTATCGGTCTCGCTCGACCACCAGGACTGCAAGACCGCGGTCTGCCAGCTTTTCCGCCAATCCCTGCGCGTCCGCCCGGCGGGAGAAATCCCCGACCCAGACGCGGAAATAGGTGTCCCCGCCGATAGTCCGGCGGACCACCTCCACGCCTGGAAAGCCATCTTGCAGCGACCGTTGCAGGCCTCGCGCATTCTCGATCGAGATAAACGATCCCGCCTGCACCGTGAACCTCGCCGCCGGGCCCGGCGTCGTTCCCGACCCCCCGGCGGCGAGCCGTGTTATGGTAACCCGGACCGGGATGACGCCTGGTCCGATCATCCCCAGCAACCTGGCCGCCCCGTAGGACACGTCGATGATCCGGTCCGCCACGAAGGGACCCCGGTCGTTGACCCGCACCTCCACGGATCGCCCGTTTTCCAGGTTGGCGACCATGATCCAGGTTCCCAGCGGCAGCTCCCGGTGCGCCGCCGTGAGTTGATACATGTCATAGATCTCGCCGCTGGAGGTCCTCTTGCCGTGAAACTCGGGCCCGTACCACGATGCCAGCCCGACGGCGGCGCCGCCGAGCTGCACGGGTTGCGCGGGCGGCCGCGCGCAGGAAGCAACCAGGAGGAGGACAACGGAGAAGCATAGCGCATGGCGCATGGCGCAGAGCGTTCCGACGCGTCGTTTCCTGCGGTTGCCCTTTGCGCTTTGCGCCATGCACTTTGCCTTCTGCGCTCCTCCGCTTCCTGCGAGCTGCCCGCTGCCAGCTTCCGACTTCACTCCGTCTCAGCCTCCCATCGCCTTCGCCAGGCTCCACGCCGCCTGCCAGCGGACGGATGGCGCGTTATCCAGGATCGACCGTCTCAGGCCGGACACCCCGACACCGTCGCGCAGCTCCCCCAGGGTCCAGACCGCCTGTATTCGCACGTGCGCATCGGGATGAAGGCACAGCTCTTCCAGGACGGGCAGCCCGCGCGTGTCGTTCAAGCGCGCCAACGTCCAGGCGGCATACAACCGGACGGACGGATCGTGGGCGGGACCGAGCGCCTCCACAAGGCGCGCTGACCCCGCGGCGTCCCCGAGATTCGACAGCGCCTCCGCAGCGTAGAGGGCCACGGATCGGTTGAAATGGTCCAGGCTACTCGTCAGCACCCGGCGCCCTTCCGTTGCCCCGAGGCGCACCAGCGCCTCCGCCGCATAGATCCGCACATACGGGTTGGCGTCGCCGAGCAGGCCGCGCAACGCGGGGGCCGCACCCCGGATCCCGAGGCGCCCGAGCGCCTCGGCGGATTGCATCCGGATGGAGTCGCTCCCATCGTTGAGGAGCCTCGTCAGGAGTTGGGCCGCCCTCGCGTCGCCGCCCCGCGCCAGTGTCGCCGCCGCGCGCATCCGGACCAGGGCGCTGCCGTCGGTCAGAGCCTTTCCCAGGGCGGCACGCAGCTCGGGATCCGACCTGCCCGCGGTGCCGGAGGCGGCCGCGGCCCGGACCTCGGCCTCCGGATCCTCGAGGGCGCTCCGCAAGAGCCTGGCCGGCTCGTCGCCGGCCAGCTTTGCGACGCCGTGCACCCCCGACGCCCGGACGGATGCTTCCGGGTGGGCCAAAGCCGCTCGGAACACAGGAAGAAGGTCGGGCGCATGCCACTCCGCCAGGGCCGCCGCGGCCCGGCTGCGCAGGACCCCATCCTCGGCATATAGCCCTGCCTGCAGCAGCCCGGCGGCCACCTCTCGGAAGACCACGGGAGACTCGGGCCCACCCTGCCCCCAGCGTTCGGCGTAGGCACGCAGGGCCGCGTCCGGCCTACCGATCCTGAGCAGCACGCGCACGCGGAGGTCTTGAGGCCGGTCGTCGCCGGGCCGGTCGCGCGAGGCACGCTCGACCAGCGCCACGGCCTGCGCGTGTTCTCCGCGCTGCAGATGCGCCTCGACCTGCTCCGCGAGCGGGACCTCGCGGGAGCAGGCGGCGGCCAGGAGACCCGCCAATGTGAGAGCGCACCACGCCTTCGCCCGACTATGACGACGGCGCATCATATTTCTTCGCATTTCCCCGGGCGCGCTCCACGGGATACTTGCGCGCGTTCTCGTCCAGCTTGGCGCGGGCGGCGTCGACGAGATTTATGCCGAGCACGTCGGCCATGGAGACCAGCAGAATCAGAATGTCCGCCATCTCCTGACCCACCCGGCGCCGGTTCTTGTCGTCCGCCAGGAAGACGCCGACCTCCTCGGGACGCTTCCACTGGAACGGCTCCAGGAGCTCGGAAGCCTCCAGGCAGATGGAGATGGCGAGGTCTTTCGGGTTGTGAAACTGCCGCCAGTCCCGCGCGTCCCGAAATTCCAGGACCGCTTTCACTAGGTCATCCATTTCGCCTCCACAGCCCCGGGCGCGGCCGCCGTTCCATTCCCACCGCCTCCTCGGCCATTCCCGGACGGCGACGCACGGCCCCACGGCAGCCGCTCAGCGGACGCCGGAACCACCCGCTGGGCGCGTCCCGCCCTGCCACACGACCCATGAACCCTGGAGACCTCGGATCGGCTGACCCTGCCGGATCATTCCCTCGCCCTCCAGCGCCGCCAGCCCCGCCTGGACCTCCGCCGGGCCGAGCCCGAGGAGTCCAGCCAGGAATCGCGTTTGCGACGCGCCGGCGGTTCGGAGATACGTCGCGAGGAGGCGTCTCACCGCCGCGTCCCGGCCGAGCCCGCGCGACGCCGCCAGCGGCTCGGGCAGCCAGTTGTCCAGGAGGTCCCAGCGGTAATAGAAGTCGGGATCGTAGACTTCTTCCACCTTGGCGATCCACAGCCCGCGCTGCAGTTCGGCCACGACGCGATCGAACTCCGCCGCGCGCTCCGCCCCCTGCATCGCCACGGCCCTGCGCAACTCCGGCGTCACGAGCGCGCCGCGCTCGTGGAGGGCCTCCAGAACCAGCACGGCGGCCCGCGTCATGCGACCCTGACGATAGTCCAGGATGTAGTCGCCGCTCCCCTTTCCCTCCCGGATGAGCGCGCAGAAGACCGGGAAGAGGTCCAGGGAGACCAGGGTCGGCTTGCCCTTCACCAGTTTCCCGTAGTGCACGAGCCGCTGGGCGGGCAAGCTGTCTTTCAGTCTCCAGGTCAGCCCGATTTCGGCGTCGTGGTGCGTGCGTTTGGGCCAGCGGGGATTCCGCCGCCCGCAGACGGCCACGTACAGGCTGGCCACGGGGAGACCGAAGTGGCTCAGCGTAAAGCAGAATCCGACGGCCTCGACAAACTGGAGCGCGCTCCGCTCGCCGCGGACCTTTAGTGCGGGTAGGCGGCGGAAACTGCGGTCCCGCCAGGCCTCGACGGTCTGGCGCGTGATGGGGAAGGCGCGCATGCGTCGCTCGAGCATCCGGATCGCTGCCCGCACTCCGCGATGGCGGGAGCGCGTCTCGGCACGCGGCATGGGGGATGCGCCTCAAGGCGAGCGGAGCGCTTGGGCGCGGGCCCGCTCCCGTGCGGCCGCTTGCTGCATGGCGGCCCGCTCGTAGAGAGCCGCCAATCGATCCGCGATGTCGGCCTGAATTTCCCTTGGGGCCGTCGCGGCGGCCGTGGCCCCGTCCCGAAGCGCTACGATGGCCAGATCCAGGCGCCCCATTCGCTCGTACAGACCGGAGAGCGTCCGGTATCGCGCCGGGTCCGTCGGGTCCGATTGGATGTTCTGGAGGAGTTGCTCCGCCTCCGACTCGGTCCGGGCCACGCCGGCCAGGGCGGAAGCAAGACCGGCGCCGGCCCGAGCGGATCCGGGGGCCAAACCCAAGGCCATTCGGTACTCGCGCGCCGCCGCCTCGAACTCCCCGTTCACCATGAGCGCATCGCCCACCATCAAAAAGCCCTCGTGGCCGGGCCGCAACGGGCGCAGCCTGCGAGCGGCCTCCACCGCCGCCGGGCCATCCGACACCGTCGTGGCCACCCGGAGAAGCGCCTCCAGAATCGCGGCGTCGTCCTCACCCGCAAGTCCGAGAACCCGCCGGTAGGCGCCCACGGCCGCCTGCGGCCGTCCCGCGGCTTCATACCCGTTCGCCAGCCGCAGCCACGCGTCCCGGGAATTCACCTCCAGGGCGGCCGCCCGCTCCAGATGGGCGACCGCTTCAGCATGGCGGCCTTGGCCGGCAAGCCAGGTCCCGAGCCGGCTGTGTGCGTCGAAGTCCTTGGGTTGGAGCCGAAGGACCTCGTGCATGCCGCCGATGGCTTCGTCCATCCGCCCAAGCCTCGCGAGCGCGACGGCCAGGTTGAAATGGGCGTCCACGAGCGCCGGATTCAACTCCACGGCCCGGCGGAGCAATCTGGCGGCCCCCTCGATGTCTCCCCGCTTGCCGAGATCGGTGCCCTGCGTGAGCATCGCCAGCGCCTCGGGTTCCCGACCCAGCCGCGCCTCTTCCTCCCGTGCTTCACGATCGGTGAGGATCTGAATGACCCCGAACCCCCCCTCGGTCTGGAAAACGGGCGTCAGTCTCCCCGGCGCCGTCTTGCGCACCGCCTCCCGCGCGGCGGGCGACAACGAGTCCACGGGGACCCGCCCGAGGTATCCGCCCCGTTGTCTCTCCGGACCGATGGATCTCTCGCGGGCGATCTTTTCGAACGGCGTTCCGATGCCGTGCAGGGTGACCGCGTCCCGGGCCTCGCCCTCGGTTGCCACCACAAGCATCCGGATCGCTGGGCTCTGCAGAGCGGTTGTCGGTGTCTGGGCCGCCCGGGCGGCGCCGCCGCCCAGGAACCCACCGATGAGGGTCGCGCAGACCGTGGCCGCAACTCGGCGAAACCTCCGGTGTCCATCCGACGCTGGCCCCACCCCCCCCTTGCAGTCGCCACGCATCAGGGTTTCGCCTCCACCCTGTTGTCGGGGAGCCCCAGGGACAAGGCCAACCCGACGAGGGCGAGACCCGCGGCCACGTAGAAGCCGCCCGCCAGCGACCCCGTGACGTCCTGGATCCAACCGGTCAGCGGGGAGCCGACCACCGCGGACAAGACGCTGATAAAGGAAAAAAGCGCTACCGCGGCCCCCACCGCCTCGGGTCGGTGTCGCGAGACGTAATCGCCCAGCCAGGAGATGCCCAGCGGGTCCCACGCCAGCTTGCCCACCACCCCATACGCCATGAGCGCCAGGAGCATCCCGGTCCGGGACTGCACCTGCGGGAGGACCGCCAAAGTGAGGGCCATGAGCGGAAGCATCGTCTGGACGATCCGCTTGCGCCCGATACGGTCCGACCATCGGCCCAGGAGCAGCCCCGAGGGCATGGCGGTCACGGCGATGACCAGAGTGTAGAGACCCGACATCGTCAGCCCGATTCGACGCTCGCGTTGAAAAAACACCGGGCCCCACGAGAGCAGCACCCACCAGCCGTACAAAACGCAGAACGCCGAGAGATTCATCCGGAGAAGTGTCGGGTCGCGAAGCAGGCCCCACACCGGAACCGCTCGCCGGCGGGAGACGGGCACCTCGCGGACGAAGCGCTGGAAAAGCGCGGCCATGAGAAATGTCGGGACCGCCAGGATCAGAAACGGCGCGCGCCAGCTGCCGGTGGCGTGATACAGCGGACCCGCCAAGGCGAGACCCGCCGCGAGGCCGAGCGACATCCCGCCGTTGATCACCCCCGACGCCGTCCCGCGGTTACGGCGCGGTACGGTGTGGATGGTGATGCTGTAGGCCATGGTGTAATAGGACCCCGCCCCTGCTCCGTGCACCGCCGCCATAGCCAGCAGCGCGAGATAGTTCACCGCGACCGCCCCAAACCCCAGGATACCCACCGCCGAGACCAGCGAGAACAGCACCAGCGTCCGCTTGAGACCCAACCGCTCCGCCAGGAGGCCGGCGGGCAGCATGGCCGCGACATAAAGGGTGAAGTAGGCGCCGCTGATGAGACCGGTCTGGAACCCGCTCAGACCGAGATCGCGTGCGATCACGCTCAGCAGGGGGTACAGGATCGTCCGATCGACGTAGACCACGGCCCAGCCGGCGCAGAGCAGTGCCACCAAGCGCTGGACGTACGTCCGCTCCGTTCCATCCTCCGCACTCGGCGTCGCCAGCACAGCCGTCTCCAACCTCACGCCTCCCGGACCGCCGTGTGCGGCCAGCCGTCGCGCCTCTCCCGCTCAGCCGGCCGCACCGCAGGCCGTCAAAGCCAGTCCGGCCCTGAAACACCGCGGGGGCGGATCCAAGGAGCGATCCGCCCCCGCGCAGCCAAATCCGTGCGGCGCGGCTAGTCCGCCGTCAAAACCGCCCCCCGACTCCCCGACGTCACGAACTTCGCGTACCGCGCCAGCCAACCCGTCGTCACACGCGGTGGCATGGGCTTCCAGGCCGCACGGCGCGCATCCAGCTCCGCCTCGGACAGGTCCACCGTCAAGCGCCGCTGGTCGATGTCGATCCGGATGCGGTCGCCCGGGCGCAGCAAACCGATGGGGCCGCCCGCCGCCGCCTCGGGCGACACGTGGCCGATGCACGCCCCGTGGCTGGCCCCCGAGAAGCGCCCATCGGTGATGAGGGAGACCGATTTCCCCAGGCCGCGACCGATGATCGCCGAGGTGGGCGAGAGCATCTCCTGCATCCCCGGCCCGCCCTTGGGGCCCTCGTACCGGATCACCACGACGTCACCCGCCTTGACCTTGCCGTTGAGGATCCCGGCCAGCGCCTCGTCCTGGGACTCGAAGATCACGGCAGGCCCCGCGTGGCGCATCATCTCCGGGGCGACCCCGCCGGTCTTGACGACCGCTCCGTCGGGCGCCAGGTTGCCGAAAAGAATCGAGAGTCCGCCCGTGGCGCGGTGCGGGTTGCCGAGCGGCCGGATGACCTCGTCGTCCTTCACAACCGCTTCCCGGATGTTCTCCCCCAGCGTCTTCCCCGTCACCGTGGGTCGATCCAGCTTCAGAAGACCCCCCGTGCCGGCCAACCGCTGCAGGATCGCGCTGATCCCGCCCGCCCGCTCCACATCTTCGACATGATGAACGCCCGCCGGGCTGACCTTGCACAGGTACGGCACCCGATCCGAGAGCTGATTGATCCGATCGAGCGAATACGGGACCTCCGCCTCGTGGGCGATGGCCAGCGTGTGGAGCACCGTGTTCGTCGAGCCGCCCATGGCCATGTCCAGGCAGAACGCGTTGTCGATGGCATCGCGGTTCACGATATCGCGGGGCTTGAGGTCTTTCCCCACCAGCCAGAGGATCTGCCGCCCCGCGGTTCGGTACAACGCCTGCCGCCGCGCATCCACCGCCAGGATGGTCCCGTTGCCGGGGAGAGCCATCCCCAGAACCTCGGAGAGACAGTTCATGGAGTTGGCGGTAAACATGCCCGAGCACGAGCCGCACGTCGGACACGCAGCTTTCTCGATTTCCAGAAGACCGGCATCATCCAGCTTGCCGGCGGAGTAGGACCCGACCGCCTCGAAGGCCGAGGCCAGATCCACAACGTTTCCGGCAGCCGTTTTGCCGGCCGCCATCGGTCCGCCGCTGACGTAGATGGCGGGGATGTTCACCCGCATGGCGGCCATGAGCATCCCGGGCACGATCTTGTCGCAGTTGCCGATCAGGACCAGTCCGTCAAAGCAGTGCGCCATCGCCATCGACTCGATGGCGTCCGCGATCAGCTCGCGGCTGGGCAAGGAATAGCGCATGCCGGTGTGACCCATGGCGATCCCATCGTCCACACCGATGGTGTTGAATTCGAACGGCACGCCCCCGGCTTCCCGGATCGCCTCGCGGATGATGCGCCCGACCTCTTGCAGGTGGACATGACCCGGGACGACTCCGACATAGGAATTGGCGACCCCGATGAACGGCTTCGCGAAGTCCGCATCCGTGAGCCCCACCGCGCGCAACAGGCTGCGGTGCGGCGCCTTTTCGTATCCCTTCTTGACCGTATCGCTCCGCATCGTTACCCCCCCTGGCTATCCGCGCCCCTCCCCCGAAACACGCCGGTCCCCGGCGGCCGTCGCGGGTGCGCGTGCGGCCGAACCTAGCACGTTTGGCGGGGCCGGGCAACCCGACCCCGGAATCGCCGATCGGGAACCCGCCATTCGCTATCGCCAACCGCCATCTGCAAACCGCCGTGCCTCACCCCACCGGGTGCCCGTTGCACTGCAGCGCGCCGGGCATGAGCACGAGGTCCGCGACGTACGTCCGCGGCGGCAGGCTCGCCGCGAAGACACACGCCTGGGCGATGTCCTCCGGCTGCATCATCAGGTCGCGCTGCTCCTTGGTCGGCGGGACGGGCCGGTTGTTCAGAATGGGCGTGTCGCACAGCCCGGGGTAGACGACCGTCACGCGAATGCCGTGGAGCCGCTCCTCCATCATCGTGGCGTTGGCCAGCCCCACGATCCCGTGCTTGCTCGCCTGATACGCGGCGCCCGAGAAGTCCCCCCAGAGGCCGGAGATGGACGCGATGTGGATGATGAGCCCGCCTTTCTGCTCCCGCATCTTCGGCAGCGCCGCCTGCGTACAGTGCAGCGCGCCGGTCAGGTTGATCCCGATGATCCGGTCCCAGCCCGTCTGGTCGAGGCTCGCCAGCTGCCGGTTCTGCGTGTTGACCCCGGCGCAGTTCACGAGGACGTCCAGTCTGCCGAAACGCTCCACGGCGGCCCGGACGACCGCATCCACGTCCGTGCGCTTGCTCACGTCGGCCGCCAGCGCCGTGGCCTGGCCCCCGCGCTTCACGATCTCCGCGACCAGCGCGTCCAGCTCGCCCTTCCGGCGCGCGGCCGCCGTCACCGCGGCTCCCTCCGCCGCGAACGCCAGCGCCGTCGCGCGACCCATGCCGCTGCTCGCGCCGATGACGATGGCCGCCTGGCCCTTGAGCCTGCTCATGGTAGCCTCCTTGTGCAGTTGAAGAATTCGGACCCGGTCCACGATCGACGGGGATGGCATGATACCGCAGCCCGTGGAGCGTGTCCACGGTCGTGGAAGCGCCCAGGACGCAGCGCCTCCTCTCGCGGTACGCACGCATCCGGTCGGCAAGAAGAGTTGTCGAGCGGATCGACGAACGTTCGGCGTGTGTGGCCCGTGACGCCGGCCGCGCGCCCCAGCGTCGTCCCGCCGCCGCCACCGAACACCGCGCCCCCGTGATCGCCCGGCCGCGGCTTCCGCAACGTGCACCCGTGCGATCTCCGGAACGTTCTGCGGCGACGCTGACCGGCCGCGCTATCTCTTCCTGATCGTGAACTTCGCCCCGGAGATCCCGATGTTCCACCCCTCGCCCTTGCCGGCGAGGGCCAGCGTGGCCGTGCCGTTGGTCAGAACCTTGGCCTCCGTGGCCTTCACGGCGCCGGCCTCCACGCCGGCCTCGGCGTAGCCGCCGAGCAGATCGTTGATGTTCGAGACCTCGGAGAACTTCCCCCGGCCGTTGTCGATCTTCGTCTTGCCGAACGTCACGCCCCCGCCTTTCAGGGTGAGTGCCACCCGCATGGATTGGCCGTTGTCGCACCTGATGGTCCCCGCACCCTTGGCGGTCTTGTAAATGGCGGACCAGCCGGAGAGCGAATACCTGAGCTCGCAATCGATCTTTTTCTGTCCGGCCGCTTCCGGCACGGCCGCGAGGCCGAGCGCGAACACGGTCGCGAGGGCCCATCCGCGGATCGAACCGAGTGCCTGCATGGTCACACCTCCCGATCGGCAACCTCGCGCGAACCCTCCCGGGCGCGAGCGGGCTGCCGGTCCACATGCCCCCTGCCGTTCAGGCAACGGCGCATCTTCTTCCTGCAAGCCGCAGAAAACCACCCTGTGGCCGAAGGTCCATGGTCCGCGCGCGTCGGCGCAGACACCCCCAACGAGGCGCACGGTGTGCGCGACGCTCCCAGGCCTCTCGGTCGTTGGAGGTTGGTCATCGGGCATCGGCTGTGGATTGAGCACGAACCGTTCGTGGGTGTTCTGGGCTCACGTGCCCACGCCGGGCGCCCGCTCGGTGGATAGCGTGTGTCGCGCCGGGCGTCAAGGGAAAAGTGGGGCCGCTGTATGTTGTAAAGAGACATGGGTGACACTTCTGGCCTCCTGCGCTAGACAGGAGGTGCATCCCAAAAAGGAGGTCACCCATGTCCAAGGTCATGCTTACCCCAGAGCAGCAGATTCGTCAACGCTACGCCTGGTTCGAGCT
>JAKPQH010000175.1 GCA_029580855.1 bacterium
TTACGTGCTGTAAAGAGCGCCGGCGCCTCTGGAGCGCCGACTTGCGCCCGGGGGAGGCGAGCCCCGTATCGGGCGGCGCCGCGGGCGTGCCTGCGGGCCGTCCGCAGGCGACGGAGGCGGAAGGTCCACCCTGCCCCGTGAGGCGGACGCCGGCTCCGTACGTGTACAATACTCTCCTGATGACGGACCGTCTGACCGAGGGAGGATGATGCGCGCCAACATCTTCAAGAAACTGTGGATACTGCTGGTCACCGTGTACGCCACCCTGCGCATCACGTTGATAGTCCTCTATCGCGTGTATTTCCGGGGCGGGTACCCGCGCGAGTTCGGTGACAGGTGGCTCAGGTGGTGGGCCGGCAGGCTGGTCGGCGCCGTCCGGATTCGCTACGAGGTGCGGGACCCCCACCGCCTCGAGCTGCGCCCGGGCACCCCTTACATCGTCATGTCCAACCACCGGAGCCACTACGACATACCGCTGATGGTCCTTGCCATCCCCGGCAGTATCCGGATGCTTACCAAGAAGGAGCTGTTCCGCGTTCCCCTGTGGGGCAGGGGGATGAAGGCGGGCGAGTTCGTGTCTGTTGACCGCTCCGACCTCGAGCAGGCCAAGAAAGACCTCGCCGCGGCGCGGGAGAAGATGGAGAGCGGCGTGGTGCTCTGGATCTCCCCGGAAGGGACGCGCTCCCGCACCGGCCGCCTGGGCCCGTTCAAAAAAGGCGGGGTGATAATGGCCATCGAATCCGGCGCGACGATCATCCCGGTGGGCATTCAGGGCACGGAGAATGTGCTGCCCCCCAAGACGCTGGACTTCCACCTCGACCGGCAGGTGGAGATCGAGATAGGCGAGCCCATCGACGCCTCGCGGTTCACACTCGAGCGGAAAGACGAGCTCCTGGAGGAGGTTCGCTCCTCCATCGCGCGCCTCTGCGGAGAGGCCTGATCGGCGGCGGCGCGTCGGCCGTCTCTGCAACGGGGCTTAGAACACCTGGCCTTTCGGCACTGTCGGCCGCCGGGTCAAGAACCCCGTCACGCCTGCGCGTCCGTTTCCTCTTGAATCACG
>JAKPQH010000176.1 GCA_029580855.1 bacterium
ACGGTGCCCGCGAGGTCCCGGCACACGGTCGTGGTCAAGAATCTCCTCGGTGAGGGTGACGACGCCGCCCACGACTTTTCGGCCATGGTGGAATCGACCAACGGAGCGCCGATAGTCGCCGAGCGCCCGATGTACTTCAACTACAAAGGCGCCTGGACAGGGGGGCACGACGTGCTTGGCGCGGCCGCCCCCACCGGCGCATTCTACTTCGCCGAAGGCACCTGCCGACCCGGCTTCGACCCCTATATCTGCATACAGAACCCGAACGCGGCCTCCAGCAGGGTGAAGGTCACTTTCATGCTCGGCGACGGTTCGGTGAAGACGTGGACCCAGGCCGTCGGGGGACACTCGCGCTTCACGCTCACGGTCAAACAGGTTCTTGGCGAATACGACGACGCCGCGCACGATTTCTCCGCGAAAGTCCAGACGACCGACGGGAGCGGTATCGTAGTCGAACGGCCAATGTACTTCTCGTACAGGAACGCGTGGACCGGGGGGCACGACGTCATCGGAGCGCCGGGGCCCGCGTCCTCGTTCTTCTTCGCCGAAGGCACCTGCCGTCCCGGTTTCGCGCCGTACCTGTGCATCCAGAACCCCGCCGGGGCCGGGGCGTCGGTGAGGATAACCTACATGCTCGGAGACGGCACCAGCCGGGTGCAGGAAATCTCCGTCCCCGGGCGTTCGCGCAGCACCGTGTTCGCCAAGGACCTGCTGGGGGAGGGTGACGACGCGGCCCACGACTTCTCCTGCAGGGTCGAGGCCCTGGGCGGGGCGGAGATAGTCGCAGAGCGCCCGATGTACTTCGACTATTACAGCACCGCGAAATGGACCATGTGCGCCGTCGGCGACGTCAACCTGGGCGGCGACATGTCGCCGATCCTTTCCGCCAACGGCTTCGACTACGTGTGGAGCGGGGTGCGCGACAGGCTCGCCGCGGCAACGGTCACCTTCGCGAACCTGGAGTGCGCGATGTCCTACCGGGGAGAGCAGGTCCGGGGCAAGACGTTCACTTTCCGCGGCGACCCCGCCGCTCTCCAGGGGATGAAGGACGCCGGCGTGGACGTGGTCTCGCTGGCCAACAACCACGCCCGCGATTTCGGGCCGGTTGCCCTCATGGATTCGATGGAGCACCTGGACCGGTACGGTATCCGGCACTGCGGCGCCGGCGCCGACTACGAATCGGCACACGTCCCCGCTTACCTGTCGGCGAACGGGCTGAGCGTGGCGTTCCTGGCGTACGACGACATCGGGTACGCGGGATGGTACGCCGACGCCGGCTACCCGGGCGTCTGCGACGCGACCGATACCGCCCGGCTGGTGGCGGACATCGCCAACGCCAGGCGGAACGCGGACCTGGTGGTCGTCTCCTTCCACTGGGGAACCGAGAAGAAGTACACCCCCGACGCGAGCCAGACGGCGCTGGCGCGCCTGGCGATAGACCAGGGGGCCGACCTGGTCCTGGGGCACCACCCCCACGTTCCCCAGGGGTTCGAGTTCTACCGGGGCAAGCTCATCGCCAACTCACTGGGGAACTTCGTCTTTAACCCGGGAAGCAACGAGGGCCATTACACCATCCTGACGGAGCTGTCGCTCGATTCCAGGGGGCTGCTCGGCGCCAGGGTCTACCCGGTCTACATCGGCAACGGGAGGCCGGGCTACATGACCGGCAGTTCGGGCAGCGAGTGGATAACCAGGATCGCCGGCCTCTCCCAGCAGTTGGGGACAGCCGCGCGGGTGGAGAACGGCGTGATGCTTTTTCCGTGAGGACCGCCCGGCGGTGAGCGTCGGCGGGTCGGCCGCTGCGAGGCGTCCGCCCCGGTCCCGGTCGAGAGAGGGGTGACGAACGATGGCCGCGAGCCTGCCGGATTCCACCGTTGTAGAAGTCGAAGCCGCCGACGGGGTCATCATCAGGTGCCGCAGGTACCGGCGCGAGGGTGCCCGCGCCGTGGTTTGCGGCCACGGGCTGGCCTCCACCGGGTACGAGTTCGACCTCCCTCTGGCGGGCTTCAGCCTCGCCGGGAAGCTGTACCGGCTCGGGTACGAAGTGTGGATAATGAACTTCAGCGGGGCCGGCCATCCCCCGTGGCAGAGCGAGCCCAGGGGCGCCCGGCACTCAGGGGACACCCAGGGGGCGCTGGACCTGGCCGCGGTCGTGGACCGGGTGGTGGAGGAGACCGGGCAGCCGTGCTTCTACATCGGCCACTCCTTCGGGGGGATGTCCCTGTACATCTACCTACAGGGGACGGCGCCCTCGGAATCCGCGAGCGGGGCGTTCGTCCGCGACCCGGAGCTGGCGCGCCGGCGCAACGGCAAGGTGGCGGCCGCGCTTACCGTGGGCAGTCCGGCGTCGCTGGCCGACGACCTTCCCCCGTGGTGGGAGAGACTCCGGCGCACATCGCTGATGCAGTCGGTGATGACTAAGATCGAGGGGTTCCTGCTCCGGCGCTCCCGGCGTAAGCCGTTGATACCGGTGGGCCGCTTCTCCAGGCGGTTCGGCTTCAGGCATCCCTGGCTCACCAGGATGATAATGTCCGGCTTCCTCATGAAGCCGTACCTGCGCCCGGAGATGATGGGGAAAGAGGCCTGCCGGCTTTTCGGGACGTGGGCGGGCGGTGACGTCGCCTGCCTCCACGTGGCCCAGAGCGTGCACGCCGCACGTACCGGCGAGCTGGCCTCGATGGACCGGGAAGGGGACGGGCGCCTGAACTACACCGACGGCATGGGAGCCGTCACCGCTCCGCTGGCGGCGGCGGCGGGCACCAGGGACTTCCTCTGTCCCGCCGAGGGCATCAGGCGGAAGGTCCTGGGCGAGGTTTCATCCGAGCACACCCTTTTCCTGCCCATCAACGGGTGCGGCCACTGCGACATGCTCTACCACCTGCCCCTCGAGGAGATCACCGGCTGGATGGAGTGGGCCGCGGCGGCGGCGACCTGAGCGCGCCGGGCCGCCGTCAGCGGCACTCTTCCACGTCCACTTCCTCGAGCGACTGCCGGTAGCGCTCGGGCAGCGTCTGGTACAGGCGGGTGCCCATCAACGCGAAGTCCTTCTGCACCTGCGAGAGCTCTCTGACGACCCGCGCGGGGACTCCCACGGCGAGGCTTCCGGGCGGTATTTCGGTCCGGGGCGTGACGAGCGCTCCCGAGCCCAGCATGCTTCCCGCGCCGATCCGCGCCCCGTCGTTGACGACGGCACCCATGCCGACCACCACGTGCTCCTCCAGGAAGCAGCCGTGCAGGATCGCGCCGTGGCCCACGTGCGAGTCGGCGCTGAGGGTGGTGACCGAATCCGGCCCGGCGTGCAGGACGGCGTTCTCCTGGATGTTGGACCCGTCGGCGACGATGATCTCGCCCCAGTCGCCCCGGAGGACCGCCCCGGCGCCGATGAAGCAGTCCTCCCCGACGGTCACCCTGCCGATGATGACCGCGGTGTCATGGACGTACGATGTCTTTCCGATCCTGGGCCTGCGTCCTTCGAAGACGTAAATCGGCATGTTTCCCTCCAGGGGTATCGCGTGGCGCATATACAGTAACCAATAACGGCCTGCTGCGCCAAAGCGGGGCACTCGACCGGGCCCGCCGGGGAACGGGGCCGGTGTCTCGGAGAACGGGCAGGCCGGGCCGGACGGAGGCGCGGGCCACCGGGGAGCCTGGAGGGTACAATCGACGGAAAGGCGGAACGCCCGCCGGGCCTGTAGCGCCGGGCAGGCAGGGAGGAGGTAAGCGTGGCGGGACTGCGTCCGTTCAAGCTGGAGAGGCACTTCGCGCTGCACGAGTTCAGCGTGAAGCACAACCTGGCCGCGTCGGACTGCGAGCCGCTTTCGCAGGCCGGGCTGCTCGAGCTCGCCGACGAAGGCACCAGGCGCCTCTGGGACGAACTGCGCCTCGGCTATACCGAGAGCCAGGGCGCGCCGTTTCTGAGGGACGAGATAGCCGGGCTGTACCGGGACACCGGGCCGGACGACGTCCTGGTGTGCGCTCCGGTGGAGGGCATCTTCCTGGTGATGAACGGCCTCCTCGAGAGCGGCGACCACGTGATATGCGCGTTTCCCGGGTACCAGGCGCTCTACGAGGTCGCGCGGTCGATGGAGTGCGACGTCGAGATGTGGCCGGCCGACGAGCGCCAGGGGTGGCGGTTCGACCCGAAATGGCTCGAGGACCACGTGCGCCCCGACACGCGGCTGATTGTCACCAACTTCCCCCACAACCCGACCGGGTGGCTCCCCGGGGCGCCCGACTTAGCGAGGGTCGTCGAGGTCGCCTCAGCCGCGAGCGCCCTCCTCCTTTCCGACGAGATGTACCGGTTCACCGAGCGGGACCCGGCGAACACGCTGCCGGCGGCCTGCGACCTCTCCGACAGGGCGGTATCGCTTGGCGGGATGTCCAAGGCTTTCGGCATGCCCGGGGCGCGCATAGGCTGGCTCGCAACCAGGGACCCCGGCATCATCGAAAGGCTGCGGACGGTGAAGGATTACACCTCCATCTGCTCGAGCGCGCCGGGTGAGGTCCTGGCGACCATAGCGTTGAAATCGAAAGAGAAAATACTGGAGCGCAACATGGCGTTGATCGAGAAGAACCTGGAACGCCTCGACTACTTCTTCGATAAGCACCCGTCGCTTTTCTACTGGGACAGGCCCGCGGCGGGAACGGTCGCGTTCCCCCGGCTGCTGGGCGGACACGACGCCGCCGGGCTCTGCGAGGGCCTGGCGCGCGAGGCGGAAGTGCTCCTCCTGCCGTCCCAGGTGTTCGATTACGGCGCCGAGCACGTCCGGTTCGGGTTCGGCAGGGAGGGCCTCGACGAGGCGCTGCTGGCGCTGGAGAAGTACATCGTGACCCACGGCCTGTGACCGGCAACCGCCCCGGCGGAACGGGACGGAGCCTTCAGCCCCCGGTGTAGGCGCTCGGCGGCGCCGGGGTGGTTATCTTGCGCCAGGAAGGGGTCGAGGTCACGTCGAAGCCCGGGTTCCCGGCGGAGTGGATGATGTAGACGGGAGTTCCCACCTCGACCAGGTCGAACAACTGGACCACCTCGTTCATCCGCATCCTTATGCACCCGTGCGACGCCGAAGTGCCTATGCTCCCGCTGTTCGAAGTGCCGTGGATCAGCACGCCGGACGCGTTCAGCGGCATGGCGCGGATGCCCAGCGGGTTGCTGTAGCCCGGCCCGATGGTCTCCGGCATCGACGCGGACCAGGAGGAGTGAGGGTTGAACCACGTCGGGTTCATCTGTTTTCCGACGATCTGCCACTGACCGACCGGGGTGGGCCACGCCGACTGCCCGCAGGCGATGCTGTAAGAAGCCACCGGCGCCTCCCGGTTGAAGAGCGTCAGCTTGTGCTCGGCCAGGTTGATCACGATCAGCTTGCCGAAGATCTCGTCCCCGAAGGTGGCGGGCGTCCGGAGCGCCACGATGGGCACCGTCCTGCTCCTGGAGTTGAGGGCGTCGCCGACCTCCGCCCTGATGACGTCCTCGGAGACCTGGTAGCCCGGGAACGCTTTCATTATTACCGGCGCCCCGCTGGTGACGTCCACGTAGGCGTTCCTCGGCGGGTGGTTCGCCGCCGCGGTGACGTTCCTCACGAACTGGTCGACGGCGGCTTCGTCCGTCTCCACCATGAGCAGCCCGTTCACCCGGTACGGCCTGTTGGTGTAAGAACGGAACATCCGCTCGAGGATGTTCGGCGACCATGCCTGTGAGTACGCGCTCTCCACCATCTTGGAGTAGTCGAGGTTAAGCCCCAGTTCCTCCGGGGTTATGCCGAACCTCTCCTCGTCGAGGGTGAGGACCACCGGTTTTTCGGCTACTCCCGCGAGCTCCCGCTCGACTTTCCTGTACGCGTCGGACCGGCTAAGGCCGGACACGTCGACGCCGGACACCTTCGACCCCGGTGGAAATTTGCTCCACCTGGAGATGTCCTGTGCCAGGTAGTAGCCGCCCAGCCCCAGCACGCACAGCAGGAGGAAGACGGCGGCGAGGTAGAGCGTGACCCTGGTGGTCGAGTTCGCGGCGGCCCAGGACTTGAGGCGCGTCCCCGCCCCCGCTGTCACCTGCGGTGCCGCCGCCGCCGGGGCGGCTATGGTTTCCGAACCCAATCCGTGCTCCTGAACTGAATCGCCGACCGACTCCATGATACGGGTTTGGACGGCCGGGGAGGCGTTCTTGCTCCCGTGCCGTTCGAAATGTAATTCACGAAGCACCGGGAAGTATCCTGCATGCCGTCCCGGCGCATGGTGCAGACTCGGCGGTGCCGCCGGCGCGGAGGCGGCAGGGGGGCGGGCGAACCCGGGAGGGAGAACGTGGTGGCTCGAAGGAAACAGGTTGTCTTCACGCTGGACGAGAGCGCGCTTATCTGGCTCCGCCGGATAATCACCGACCGCGACGAAGCCGAGGCGCTGAAGTTTGTCCTCGAGGTCCTCGGGCCCGGGGTGAACGAGTCGGAGCACCCTCCGGGGATCATCAAGGGCATCTAGCGTGGGACACCTTCCGGCGGGAGGCCCGGAGAGTCCCGGCAGCGCCGGGTACGCCCCGGACGGCGCCGCGGGCGCCGCCGTTCCGCCGGGGGTAATTCAGCCGCACAGCTCCTTCAAAGACATGAGCCGCCGGGCGTTCTCGGGCCGGGCAAGGTGCGGACATTCCTCGACCCCGGTCTTGCCCTCAGACAGCCTGGTGGCGAAGGCCATGCACGTCGGCACGCCGCACTCCCTGCAGTTGGTGCCGGGGAGGAGCTTCAGCAGGTCGAGGACCCTGGGCTTCTCCCAGGAGTCGTAGCTTGGTTCGATGTTCTCCCTGTCGTCCCAGATGCGGTTTATCTTGCCGACCATCGCGCGCGCCAGCGCCAGCGCCTCCGGCCTCTCGGTGATGTTGCTTATAAGGATCTCACGCGGCCTGAGAGCGTACTTGCGCCCGCCCTCCCTGAAGACGAGCGCCGGCAGGCCCGGCACGAACTCGCCCTTCTCCACCGTGGCGTTCACGTACGGGATGGCCTCGCTGATGTCCGCCGACAGGGCCACCTTCGCTACGTAGATAGGGGACTCCAGGTCGCATTCGGGCGAAGCGACCTCGACCTCGTAGTCTTCGACAAGCATGATCACCAGCTCCCGGTAGTACGCGGTTCAGGGCGTGCCACCCGCCCGGCACGGGCACCGTGACGGTGGATTCCACCGGCGCGGGGCGGCCAACCCGCCTGT
>JAKPQH010000177.1 GCA_029580855.1 bacterium
CTGCGCGTGACCGCCGTGGCGCCCGGAAAAGTTCAGGTGAACGGCCGGGTGGAAACGGGCGGGCAGAAAGCCAGCGTCGAAAACGTCCTGCGCGCGGTCAAGGGGGTGGAATCGGTCGAGAACCTGATCGAGGTGGTTCCGGTGTTCCGCACCGGCGTCTGACAGGTGCCGGGTCGGACCTGGCGGACCACCTTGCGCGTCATGCGGTGAAGGCAGAGGCTTTGTGGATCCAGGCGCGGGGCAGCGCGTGGTGGCCGCGCCGCACCCCACCAGCCCCTCGCCGATACACAGCTCCCCGCCGCGGGTCCACGGTCCGCCGTGGCCGATCCGGATGTGATGTGAGGGAGGTCGTACGCCTCCGGGGTCCCCACGCGCCGACCGTGCACCGCGACGGCGCTACCCGGTTTCCATGCGCAGTTCCGCGATCCGCTGGAGCCGCCGATCCGGATCCCGCTGGGTCGTTCCCGGGGATTTCCGGGTCTCGGATGCGATTATCGCACGGGAGGAGAGATATTGACACCGGGACGGGCCCGACCCATCTTATTGTGTGGAGAGGTTGAATCGGGACGCGCCGGATCGGGTTTCCGGATGCTGCGGCGCCGGGCGGGTTCGGGTGAGCCTCGGGACCGGTGCCCGGAGCGCCGTTCCATGCGCGGGGTCGACGCGTAGGGGCCGGGCAACGGCATCTGGACAACGGTCACCTCGGCAGAAAGGAGGGGGGCGATGGCAATCATCGCCATTTCCCGGGGGACGTTCAGCGGGGGCGAGGCGCTCGCCAAATGTGTGGCCGAGCGGGTCGGGTATCCGTGCCTCAGCCGGGAGGCCAATCTGGAAGAGGCGGCGAAGACGTACGGGGTTCCGACAAGGGATCTCGCCGCGGCGATGGAGAGGAGACCCTCGTTCTGGCAGCGGGTGGTGGGGGAGCGCTCGGCCTATCTGATATTTGTGCGCGCCGCTCTCTGCGAACACGCTCAGGCCGACAACCTCGTCTATCATGGGCTGGTCGGCCATCTCCTGCTGCCGGGCATCTCGCACGTCCTCCGGGTGCGCGTGATCGCCGACCTGGACTACCGTATCAAGGCGGCGAGCGCGGAGCGAAAGCGAGGATACCCCGAGGCGCTGGCGTATATCGAAAAGGCGGACCGGGAGCGGCGACAGTGGGTCCGCTTCCTCTTCGACGTGGAGTGGGATGACCCGCACCTGTACGACCTGATCGTGAACCTGAGCCGGGTGAGTCTCGACATGGCCTGCGCGACCGTAGCGCGGCTGACCGAGCAAGACGAGTTCAAGGCGACCCCCGAGTCGCGGAAGGCCATGGCGAATCTCGCGCTGGGGAGCCGGGTGTCGGCGCAGCTCGCTCTGGACCCCCGGACCAGCGGTGTCGCGGTGGAGGTCGTGGCCGAGGACGGCATCGTGACCATCACCGGCGAGACGCGGTGGCAGCCGGTCAAAGACGCGATCCACACCGTGGCTCGCGACGTCGATGGGGTCAAAGAGGTGCGGTCGGAGGTCCGGTTTATTCCGAGCGTCCCAAGCACGTAACCAATTCCCCAAACTGCTCGCGGCTCCGGGACATTCCCCGGCGACGCGGGAGGGCCGGCGTCGCCGAGCCTCGGCAGGCGCAACGCCGGCCCACCCAGGAGGCAGGCCCATGAAATGGATCACCGTGTCCCGGAAGATGGGGACCCACGGCACGGAGATCGCCCGGGAGGTGGCGAGCGCGCTCGGGTGGCGCTGCTACGACACCAAGGCCATCCACCGGATGGCG
>JAKPQH010000178.1 GCA_029580855.1 bacterium
ATTTCCTGATAAACGTTTCCAGGCGCATCGGTCCTTGGCCTCCTCTCTCTGGGTTGCGAGCCCCGAGAAGGATAACCGAGTTCCCCGATGCGCTTCTACTTTTCCACCGTTACGTGCTCAGACACTGTTGGGATAGCAACCAAAAATGGAAAACCGACAACCGAGAACCGATCAATAAGCGGCCAAGCCCGGAACCGTACCGGCGAACCCCATCCCTGGCGTTGCTCGGTTGCTCATTGTCGGTTGTCGGTTTCACAGTGCCGCGGAGTGCCCGGTGGATGATCTGATCCGCGATCTGCAGAAGCGCATTGCGGGCGAGGTCCGCTTCGACCGGATGTCCAAGGTGCTGTACAGCACCGACGCCAGTATCTACGAGATCGAGCCGCTGGGGGTCGTGATCCCCCGCACGGCCGACGACGTCGCCGCGGCCGTGGATGTGTGCGGCCGGCACGGTGTCGCCATCGTGCCGCGCGGCGCCGGCACGTCCCTCTGCGGCCAATCCATCGGGCGGGCGGTGATCCTGGACGTGTCCAAGCATCTCAACCGGGTGCTCGAAGTGAACGTCGAGGAGCGCTGGGCGCGCGTCCAGCCCGGCGTCGTCCTCGACGAGCTGAACGCCCAGCTTCTGCCTCACGGACTCTGGTTCGCTCCGGACGTCTCTCCCAGCAACCGCGCCACGCTCGGCGGCATGATGGGAAACAACTCGTCCGGTGCCCGCTCCATCGTGTACGGTCGAACCGGCGAGCACGTGCTCAAGCTGTCCGTGGTCCTGCCCGACGGCCAGATCCTGGAGGCGCGGCCCCTCCCCGACGCGGATCTCCAACGCGTCCTGGCCGCCGACACGCGTGAGGCCGATCTGTGCCGCACGCTCCACCGCCTGGTCACGACCCACCGGAGCGAGATCCTCGCGCGCTACCCCAGGATCCTGCGGCGGGTGGGCGGGTACGCCCTGGACGAGTTTGTCAACGGCAAGCCGTTCAACCTAAGCCGGATCCTGGTCGGCTCCGAGGGTACCCTGGCCACCACGCTGGACGCCACCATCAACCTGGAACCGCGACCCAAGGCGAGCCAGATCGCGTTGATGGTGGTTCACTACCGGACCATAAGCGAGGCGCTGGAATCCACGGCCGAGATTTTGACCACGGGACCGACGGCCGTCGAGCTGGCCGACAAGTACATCCTCGACCTCACCCGCAAGTCGTTGGAGTACGCGCGGCAGATGTCCTTCGTCCAGGGGGATCCGGGCGCCCTGCTTTTCGTGGAATACTGCGGGGAGACACGACAGGAGCTCGCCGACAAGCTGGATCGCCTGCAGGCGCGGCTGGCGCGACACGGCATCGGCACGGCCGTCACCCGTGCCGTCGCCCCCGAGGAACAGCAAAAGATCTGGAAGGTCCGGAAGGCCGGCATGGCGCTGCTGTTGGGGATGATCGGCGACCGGAAGCCCATCGCGGGCATCGAGGACACCGCCGTCGCCCCCGGGCGTTTGGCCGAGTATCTCCGGCGCCTGGACGACATCGTGCGCTCCCACGGGGCCGAGGCGGCCTATTACGGGCACGCCTCGGTGGGCTGCATCCACGTCCGGCCGATCCTCGACTTGAAGCGCGACCCCGAGGTCGAGACGCTGCGGGCCATCGCGGAGCAGGTCAGCGATCTGGTCATGGAGTTCGGTGGCGCCATGAGCGCCGAGCATGGGGACGGTCTGGCCCGCTCCTGCTGGAATGAGAAGCTCTTCGGGCCGACGCTGTACCGGGCCTTCCGTGAACTCAAGGCGGCCTTCGATCCGCGCGGGGTCATGAACCCCGGCAAGATCGTCGACGCGCCCCCCATGACCGCCAACCTGCGGTACGGCGGCAGCTACAGGGCGCGCCAGGTGAAGACCTACTTCCGGTTCGCGCACGCGGGCGGCTTCGACCGGGCCGTGGAGATGTGCAACGGGGCCGCGGTCTGCAGGAAGACACTGGAGGGGACCATGTGCCCCTCCTACATGGTCACGCTGGAGGAGGAGCACTCCACGCGCGGACGCGCCAATGCGCTGCGCGCGGCCATCAACGGCCACTTGCCCGCCGAGGCCCTGACGTCGCCGCGGATGTACGAGGTCTTCGACCTCTGTCTGGAGTGCAAGGGGTGCAAGGCCGAGTGCCCGTCCAACGTGGACATGGCCAAGCTGAAGTACGAGTTTCTGGCCCAGTACTACGCACGGCACGGCACGCCGCTTCGGGCCCGACTCTTCGGCCACATCGAGACGCTGAACCGGCTGGGGTGCGCGTGCGCTCCGGTCTCCACCTGGGTTGCCAATAGCGCACCGGCGCGCTGGCTGCTCGAACGCCTCGTCGGCATCCACCGGAACCGGCAACTGCCCCCCTTCGCCCGCGAGACGTTTCCGCGCTGGTTCGCGCGGCACGCCCGGCGGCGCGGAACCACGTCTGCGGCGAGCGGCGGGCGCCGCGGGCAGGTGGTGCTCTTCCATGACACGTACACGACCTACAATTACCCCGAACTCGGCAAGGCAGCCGTGAAAGTGCTGGAGGCGGCGGGATTCGAGGTGCTCCTGGCCGACAAGAAATGCTGCGGCCGCCCCATGATCTCCAAGGGCCTGCTCCGGCAAGCCCGGGAGAACGCCGCCTACAACGTGGACCGGCTCTCGCGGTATGCCGAGCAGGGCATCCCGATCATCGGTTTAGAGCCGAGCTGCGTCCTCACGTTTCGCGACGAGTACCCCGACCTGATCGACGACCCCCGGGCCGAGCGGCTCGCCAAGGGAACCTTCCTGATCGAGGAGTTTCTGGCCGGTCTGCACGAGCAGGGGCGGCTCCGCCTGCCGCTCCGACCCGCGGCGGCGTCCCTCCTGCTGCACGGCCATTGCCATCAGAAAGCCCTCGTCGGCTCCAGCCCCAGCCTCCGGGTCCTCCAGCTCCTGCCCGAGGCAACGGTTGAAGAAGTGGATTCCGGCTGTTGCGGCATGGCCGGATCCTTTGGGTACGAGAAGGAGCACTACGAGATGTCTCTGGCCATCGGGAACCGCCGCCTCTTCCCCGCCATCAAGGCCAAGGGGCCCGAATGGGAGATCGTGGCCGCCGGCGTGTCCTGCCGCCAGCAGATCGCCCACGGCACAGGCCGCCGCGCCAAGCACCTGGTGGAGGTCCTGGCCGAGGCGTTGCCATAGCCGGGTGGCGTGCGCGGGCGCTGGTGGGTGTTTCCCCGGGGCTGGCGTAGTGGGAAATAGTCGGTGGTGGCGGCGCCCGCCTGGATCAACCCGTTTTGCGAAAGGAGGTACGCGGGTATGGCAGCAGCGTGTTGCGGACTGAAGCTCGGCGCAAAAGTGCCGGACTTCCAACTGACGACGTACGACCCGGTGAAGGACGACTTTGGCACGTTCAGTATGCAGGAGCAGATCAACAACAAGCGCTGGACCATCCTGTTTTTCTATCCCGCCGACTTCACATTTGTCTGAGCCACCGAATTCGCTGCTCTGGCAGAGCAGCACGAGCGGTTCGTGCGCATGGGCTGCGACATCGTCACCGTCAGCACGGACACGCAGTTCGTCCACCTGGCATGGAAAAAGAGCGAGAAGGAGCTGGCCAACGTCCGGTACCCCATGGCCGCGGACCCGACCGGCACGGTCTCCCGCATGTTCGGTGTGTACGACGACGCCACCGGGCTGGCACTGCGCGGGGTCTTCATCGTCAATCCGGAAGGCACACTGCTCAACGCGGAGATCAATTTTTACAACCTCGGCCGCAACATCGACGAACTTCTCCGCAAGTTCAAAGCCAACATCTATATGAGCCGAAAAACCAACGAGGTCTGTCCCTCCAAATGGAAGGACGAGGGCGATAAGACCCTGGTCAACCCCGGCGCCAAGATGGTCGGCAAGGTGCACGAGGCCTTGCAAGTGTAGACGGCTGCCGTCCGACGAGACCGCGGGCGAGCCCGCCCGCGGTCTCCCGTATTCCCACCCCGCCCCTTGATCTGCCCGCATGCTTGCCGGGACGCTCTTCCCCGCCTAGAATCGTCCCGGCGTACGACGACCCCCCAGCGTGTGCTGGTCAGCCACGGGAGGGATCTGGTCATGTCGTGGTCCTCGGCCATACGGCGCCTCGTGTCCCGCGCCGACGCGCTTCCCGGACGGAAGGAGCGCTTGGGCGTTCCCGCCGCGCACTTCGTCAACGGCAACCGCCTGGAGCCGCCGTTCCCCGCCGGGTTGTCTCTCGCTCTATTCGGCATGGGCTGTTTCTGGGGGGCGGAGCGGTGTTTCTGGCAGCGGGAGGGCGTCCACTCCACCGCGGTCGGGTACGCGGGCGGCTTCACGCCGAATCCCACATACGAGGAGGTGTGCAGCGGACGGACCGGCCACGCCGAGGTGGTGCGGGTGGTCTTCGATCCGGCGGCGGTCTCGTACAACGCTCTCCTACGGATCTTCTGGGAGAGCCACGACCCCACGCAGGGCATGCGGCAGGGCAACGATATCGGAACGCAGTACCGGTCGGCGATCTTCGCGTACGGCGCGGTCCAGCGCGCGGCCGCAGAGACCTCGCGCGCCGCCTATCAGCGCGCCCTCGCGGCGGCCCGCCGCGGCGAGATCACCACCGAGATCGCCGACGCGCCCGAGTTCTACTACGCCGAGGCATACCACCAGCAGTACCTGGCCAAGAACCCCGGCGGCTACTGCGGCCTCGGCGGGACCGGCGTCGCCTACCCCGCCGGCGCCGTTTCGGCCTCGTAACCCGACAAGGACAGCAACCGTTTACCGCCGGGGCACCACCCGGCGTCGCGCCGGGGAGACCCGGGCGACGGATGGGGAGATCCGACGATCGGGGGATAGAGACCGGCGGGAGCGCCGCGTCGGCCCTGTCTCCCGCTGTCCTTGCCGCCCCCTCCCCGGATCCGCAGATCCTTGACACGGGGCGCCGCGCCGCGTACATTATGCTTCATTGCATTATGTAGATCTGCATAATGCCGATCGGCGTCACGCGGAGATGCCATGCAGAACCCCTTCCGGTTCGGCTCGGTCGTGAGCGGTGACGATTTCGCCGACCGGCGGCGGGAGCTGGCGGAACTGGGACGCGAACTCGCCGGAGGCCAGCACGTCTTTCTCCTCTCGCCCCGCCGCTACGGGAAGACATCCCTCATCCTGACCTTGCTGGATCGGCTCCGCGCCCAGGGCCTCCTGACCGCGTACGTGGACGTATTTCGCGCCACGACCGCCGCACAGCTGCTGGAGCTCATGGCGCAGACCGTCCTCCGCGGCGTCGAGTCCCGGCCCGAGCGCGTCCTGCGCCTGGCCGCGGACCTGCTCGGCAAGCTGCGCCCGCAGGTCGGAACCGACCCGCGCGGTAAGCCCACGCTCTCGCTGGAGATCGGCCACTCGCCCCGTAGCGTCCTGGCGGTGCGGGAAGAGGTGTTGGCGCTCCCGGAGGAGCTCGCCAAAAAGCGCGGGCGCCGCCTCGTCCTGGTCTTCGACGAGTTTCAGGAGATCCAGCGCTTTCCCGGCGTCGGTTTGGAAAAGGCCATGCGGTCGCACTTTCAGACCCATCGGCACGTCGGCTATCTGTTCGCGGGTTCGCGCGAGAGCGCCCTTCGCGACATGGCCAGCCGGGAGCGGGCCCCCTTCTACAAGTTCGGCCGTCTGGTGGCCCTCGGCCCGATCGCCTCGCAGGAGTTCGTGCCCTTTCTGCAAGTCCGGTTCAAACGCGGCCACCTGCGGCTCTCCGCCGAGGTTGGGGACGCCATCCTGGCCGCGGCCGACGATGTCCCCTACAACGTCCAGCGGTTGTGCCACCAGTTATGGGTGCGCCGGGCGGGAAAGGCGGACCGGATCGCGGAGCGGGACATCGGCGACGCCATCGCCGGCATCGTGGAGCAGGACGCGCCCCACTTCAACGTCGGCTGGGATCGCCTCTCGCTGCACCAGCGGCAGGTGCTACAGGCTATCGCCCGCTCCGGCGGCCGTAACGTGTTCGCCGGCGAGTTTTTGACGGCTCACCGCCTCGGTTCCCATTCCTCCGTCCAGACGTCCCTTCGGCAGCTCTTGAAGGAGCAGGTCCTGGCCAAGACGGGGGGAGAATATCGGTTTGCCGACCCGTTCTTCCGCGAGTGGGTCACCCTCCGACTCCCCTGACTCGCCCGCACCTCCCATATAGGGGACGTCCATAAAATTATAAAAATCGTTTTTCCGCCCAACCGCTGCGTCCCGCGTGCGCGCCAACGCTTCCGGCACCTGACCCATAACAACGCCAACATCAATTTCTCACCACGCTCCTTCGAACCGCAGAGTGTCGGTTCCGGGGGGACAACGCCGTTGCGCCGCACGGACAGGCGAGAGGAAGAAATTTATGATTTTATGGACGTCCCCGATTTCTTTGCGGGGGAATGAGGGCGAGGTGGACGCGCTGCGAACAGGAGCCGCCGGATCGCACCAGGCGCGCCGCTCTTACGTCGCGGATTCGAAGAAGGCTTTTTTGAGTTTCCGGCCCAGGATGTCGCGCTTGGCGGGACTGAGGCGGTCCAGGAAGAAGAGGCCGTTCAGGTGGTCCAACTCGTGTTGGAAGATGCGCGCCAGCAGATCGCGGCCCTCGACCTCGAGCGGCCGGCCCTCCCGGTCGAGACCGCGCAGCACCATGCGACGGGCGCGAACGACTGTCTCGCGGAACTCCGGGATCGACAGACACCCCTCCTCATTTGCAAACTCGCCATCGCTCTCCACGACCTCGGGGTTGATCACCACCAGCAGCTTGGAGGGATCATGGCTGTCCGTCGGATTGGCGACGAAGAGGCGGTGTGGGCTGCCCACCTGGTTGGCGGCCAACCCCACCCCGGGGGCGGCGTACATCGTCTCCACCATGTCGTCGATGAGTTGTTGCAGTTCCCCGTCCAGCTCGGTGACCTCCCGGGTGCGCTGCCGCAGAATCGGGGTCCCATACGTGACGATCCGTCGCGGAGCCATCCCGTCCTCAGGCCAAGGGTAAACCCGCCGATGCGTTCAGGTCCCAGCCGGCCCGCTCACCGCGTTGCAGGCGGACCGCCCCCGCCGCCGCGATCATGGCGGCATTGTCGGTGCAGAGACCCGGAGGGGGGATGAACAGGTCAAATCCCTCGGCCTCCGCTTCCGCCTTGAGGGCCCGGCGCAGGGCGCCGTTGCAGGCCACGCCACCCGCCACCACCAACCGCTCGACGCCGGCCGCGCGGGCCGCCCGCATCAGCCGCTCGATCAGCATGTCCACCACCGCTTGCTGGAAGCTGGCGCAGATATCCCGGATCTCCTGCGGGCCCGGCGCCTGCGCCGGCCGCGCGTTGGGGCCGTATCCTTTCAAGTAGTGCACGACCGCCGTCTTGAGACCACTGAAGCTGAAGTCCAGGCTGCCGTCCCCCACGGACGCGCGCGGGAACGCGATGGCGTCAGGGTCCCCACCCTCCGCCTGGCGCTCGATCACGGGCCCGCCCGGATACCCCAGACCCAGCAGCTTGGCCACCTTGTCGAAGGCTTCGCCTGCAGCGTCGTCCCGCGTCCGACCGAGTCGGCGATAGGTGCACTCCGCCGGGACGTGGTACAGGTGCGTGTGGCCGCCGGAGACCACCAGCGCCACAAAGGGGTTGGTCAGATTCGGAGCGTCCAGTTGCGCCGCAGCGATGTGACCCTCCAGGTGGTTCACCCCCACCAGCGGGAGCTTCCGGCTGTACGCGATGGCCTTGGCCACCGACACACCGACGAGCAACGATCCCACCAGTCCCGGCCCGGCGGTCACGGCGATGGCGTCGATGTCGGCCAGCGCGATCCCGGCGTCGGCGAGTGCGCGCCGGATGACCGGCGTGATGACCTCGACATGCCGCCGCGAGGCCAGCTCCGGCACGATGCCGCCGTACATCGCGTGCACCTCGACCTGGGAGGCCACCACCGTGCTGCGCAGCTTGCGGCCGTCCTCCAGGACGGCGGCCGCCGTCTCATCGCACGAGCTTTCGATGCCGAGGATCAAACGCATGGGCAACCGTTCGGCGGTTCGATGGTTCGGCGGTTCGGCCGTTCGGGGGTTCTCGTCGAACAGCCGAACCGTCGTACCGTCGAACGCTGTCTTTCTTAACTGCTGGCCTTCGCGGCCGCCGCGGGCGAGGCCCCGTTTTTTTCCAGGATGCGCGTCGCCTTCAGGATCTCCATAGCGCGCTGGAGCTGGACGTCCTTCTGGGGATCCGCAACCTCCCGGCGTCCGATCTCAATCCCCTCGCCTTCCTGGTCGCCGATTTTCTGGTCGCGCGGCGACTTCCCCTGCAGCAACTGCTCCCGCGCCTGCTGCTCGGCGGGGGTCAGGGGCTTGGCTTCCGGTCTGGGGAGTTCCACGACGATATCCGGTACAATCCCGGACCCGTGGATCGACCGCCCCTTGGGGGTGAAATACTTGGCCGTCGTCAGCCGCAGGCCCGAGCCGTCCGACAGCGGAATCACCGTCTGCACCGAGCCCTTCCCGAAGGTCTTCGTTCCCAGAATCACGGCGCGCTTCCAGTCCTGCAGCGCCCCCGCTACGATCTCCGACGCGCTGGCCGAGCCGCCGTTCACCAGCACCACCATGGGTAGCTTGGGAAATCCGCTGGCGTGCTCTGCCGTGAAGCGGAGATCCTGGTCCTTCTGCCGGCCCCGCGTGTAGACGATGAGCTGCCCCTTGTCCAGGAACATGTCGCTCACCGCCACGGCCTGGTTCAACAGTCCGCCCGGGTCGTTCCGCAGGTCCAGGATCAGCGCGTTGCTGTTGCTTTTCTGCGCTTGCTCCAGGGCGCGCTCGAGGTCCTTGGACGTCCGCTCTTGGAACGAGGCGATGCGGATGTAAAAGATCCCGTCGCCGAGCTCTTTCTGGCGGACGCTCTTGACCTCGATCACCTCCCGGACGAGCGTGACGTCGAAGGGCTCGAGTTGTCCCTCGCGCAGGATGCTGATGGTCACCTTGGACCCCTTGGGGCCGCGGAGCCGCCGCACGGCGTCCATCAGGGTCAAATCCTTGGTGAATTGGCCTTCGATCTTGACGATCCGGTCGCCGGGATGGATCCCAGCGCGATCCGCCGGGGTGCCCTCGATGGGGGCCACCACCGTGAGCATACGGTCCTTCACCGTGATCTCGATGCCCAAGCCGCCGAAGCTGCCCTGGGTTTCGACCTGCATCTCGCGGAAAGCGTCGGGTGACATGAAAGAACTGTGGGGATCCAGCGTCTCGAGCATCCCCTTGACGGCGCCGTAGATCAGCTCTTTCGAGTTCACGTCATCCACGTAGTTGGATTGCACCAGCGAGAGAATCTCGGTGAACACCTTGAGCTTCTCGTAGGTATCCTCGATCGCCGTGGTGCCGTGCTGGACGCCTCCGCTGAAGATCAGAAGCACCAGGGTGGCGACGACGACAAAGCCTTTCGTCCAACGGGTCCTCGATTCGGAACGCATGCGTCAATCCTCCGTCGTGAACGGCGCCATCGCCCGACGCACCGCCCAGCCCGCGCGCCCCCGGTTCGCTCCTCGGCCCACCCGCTTCCCCGGCCGCCACGGCTCCGGGTGCGCGCCTCGGAGCGTCCTCCCCGCGTTCAGCGGGGCTGCAACCAGACCAGCGGGTCCTGCGGCTTTCCTTTGTGTCGCAGCTCGAAATACAGTTGCGGGCCCTCCAGCGACCCGCTGTCTCCGACCCTGGCGATGACCTGGCCGCTGGAGACGGACTCGCCCGTCTTGATCAGGATGTCCGAGGCGTGCGCATACAGCGTGAAATAGCCGCTGCCGTGGTCTAGGATGACCAGGCGTCCGTACCCCTTGAACCAATCCGCATAGATGACCGTCCCGTCCGCCACCGCCACGATGTCTCGTCCCTGAGGGGCCGTGATCTCGATCCCGCGGTTGAACGTGACCGTGCGGAACCGCGGGTGCTCTTGCCGGCCGAAGGTGGAGGCCAGCGTCCCGGTCGCCGGCCAGGGGAGCGCACCCCGCAGCCGCTCGAACCGCCCGTCGTCCGGGAGCTCCAGCGACTCTTCGAGTTCCGTACCGGCGCCCTGGCCGCGCGCACCCTCCCGCTTCGGCGCTGCGCGGCTCGCCCGCCGCTGCCGCTCCTCTTCGCCCTGCAGTCGCGCGATGAGCGCCTGGAGGTCCTTGGCGGACTTCTCCAGCTCCTTGATGGCGGCCAGGTGGCCGGCCTTGTCCTCGCGGACTTTGGCGAGGAGGACGCGGTACTTCCGCTGCTCCTCCACGATCTGATTGCGCGTGGCCGCGGCCTTCGCGGTCGACTCGGCAACCTCCTTTTTGTACCGCGCGAACTCGGCCCGCTTCTCCGACAGGGAGGTCAGGCTGGTATTGTATGTCTGGATCAGCCGCTGATCCTGGGCGGCCAGCGCGGAGAGATACTTGAGGCGCCGACCGGCACCGGAGAAATCGTCCGCCGAGAGGAGCACCCCCACGTACCCCATTCTCCCCTGTTTGTACATGGCCCGCAGGCGCTGGCGCAGGAGACTCCGGGTGCGCTGCAGCCGCGCATCGGTGCCCTCGATGTCCCGCGACAACCGCACGATCCGCTGCGAGCTTCCGCGCAGCTTGGCGTCCAGGTCTTTCAAGAGCCTGGTCTTGTTCTTGAGGTCGTCCTCCAGCGCCGACAGTTCCCGCGAAAGGGATTCCTCCTTCCGACGCGCCTCCTTGACCTTCTGTCGCTCTCGACCCAGCTCGCGCTGGACCTCCTTGAGCTGATCGCGGCTCTCCTGGGATCGCGCGCTCTTCCCCTCGGTGCTGCCGGCCAGGGCCGCCGCCGCCGACAACAGCACGGTCGCCGCGAGGGCGGCCGCGCGCCGCGCGAACCCGCGTCCCCGGCCGCCGCCGTATCCGCGCAACGCCATCCTCCCCCCGATCACGCGCGAAGGA
>JAKPQH010000179.1 GCA_029580855.1 bacterium
GGTCGACAAGACCGCCAAGGCGGACGCCCCCGCCAGCTAGGGCGTCCCTCTGGCTCGGCTAAGCGGCTGACGCGTCCTCAACGGGGGTCCCCTCCGTGAACGGGATCCCCGCCGGCAAGGGGGGTCCCCTCCGTGAACGGGATCCCCGCCGGGGCAGGGGGGTACCCCTCCGTGAACGGGATCGCTGTGCGTGATCGGGTGGATGGGCCACGGGTTGGGCACAATGACTGACCTGGGTCAGCTGGGTTCCCACAGTCGACGGCAGTCATCTACGTGAGGAATCCGGTGCTGGGGCGCCGGATTCCTCACGAAGATCGAGGTGTCGTGCCGGGAGATTCCGGTCATGCTCGGGGTCCCGATCGAGATGAGCTCGCGTCCTGGACCAGTGATCCCGTTTGCGCGATCCGCACAGGAGGGAGGCTTGGATCGATGGCTGAACTTGTCGAAGCCCTAGACAGCGCGATGCGCACAGGAGGGAGGCTTGCCCCAGCCCGGGCGGCAACGGCGGCCTCGATCGTTGCCAGGACCCGGATGCCTTGTTTTCGGATGGTGTTCGGGGCGAAGCCGAGGGCGATGATCCCCTGGGCGCCGAACCGGGAATCGCCCTCCACGGTGGCCTCCCAGAGGTCTGCCCCGTCGCTGTCCGGACCGCAGTGGTATCGCTTCGAGTGGATCTGCACGGCGATCCCGTGCTCAGGAAGGTAGGCGTCCGGCGTTCCGATGGGCAATCCGCGTGCATCCTCAAGCCTGGGGTTGTACAGCACGGTCCAGGGACGCCGCGCCAGCAACCGGCGAAGTGAGACCTCGGCCATCGACCATGATCCGCCTTCGAAGTCCCTGAGGCCGCGGTTGACGGCCGCCGTTCCATTTCGGCGTCCCCCTCTCACCTCAGCGCGGACGCGAGCCACGGTGCTGAGGCCGCCCTGAAGGACCGAGATCGTCAACGCTTGGATCTGCGCGGCCGGGTACTCCTGATACCGACTCGCGTCGAGGAGTGAGCGTTCCAGTGCTGCCACCCGTAGCCCACCCACAGGGCGTTCCGCGGGCCAGCGCGTGGTGCGCACGACAGCTGCTCCCGGGCATTCGTGGGCGTAAAGCCCATCCTGGGTGAGGAAGCGGTAGACGCTCGGCGGGTGGGGCAGTTCGACGCCGAGGATCTTCAACGCGTGGGCGCCGGTCAACAGGGCCCGAGGGCCAGCCCAGAGGACGGCAGCGGAGAGTTCCTCGGCGTCGGTCAGGGTGCCTCGATGACCTGCGTAAACGCCGGGGAACGGCCGTTGGCCCACGGTCGCCACCAAGTGGCGCCGCGCGTCCGGCGTCCACTCCGCCGCGGACAACTGGTTCCGCGACGCGAGTCCGTGCTGTTCGGGGAAGCGGGGGAGGGTGCGCATGGTGTTCTCCTTCGGCGTGACTGCCCTACAAGGTGGACGCCAAAGGGCGATTCTTGTCACGCGGAGAGAATCTGTGGATAACTCCTGCGCCAGACACGATTCCCAGGTGAGCGCGGCGAGTTCCGGGAGCCGGGCCGGCAACCAGATCATCGTGAGGTTTGCGGTGCTAGGGCGCCGGGTTGCGCACGATGATCCGCCTCAGGGGGAGGGTCTCGGGGGAGAAGGATGTGGAGGATTCCGTCGTCGGTGACCGCGGCGGAGCCACGCATCATCGTGAGGTTTGCGGTGCTAGAACGCCGGGTTGCGCACGATGATCCGCCTCAGGGGGAGGTTGACGGGGACCGTGCCGCTCTAGGAGAGCGCGGCCCGGCGTCCGAAGCGGATCCATGCCGCGGATCCGAGCACGATGGCGGCAGCGGCGACGGCCGCCCAACCGGTCAACGCGGACGCGGGGGAGTCCGTGAGGCGTCCGACCGCGATCCAGACCAGGCCCCAGGACAACGCTCCGGCGACGGCGAACCGGCCGCCGAGCCGGACGGCCAGCAGGACGCCGATCCCGGCCGCGACCGCCAGAACGATCGCCGCGACAACCGGATCCAGGCTGCCGAAACTCACCCCGGACTGCACCAGCGCCGCCGTGATGTTCGCCGCCGTCGCGATCGACACCCAGCCGAGGTAGAG
>JAKPQH010000180.1 GCA_029580855.1 bacterium
CCCGACCAGCAGGATCAGCGCCGGAAGCATGAGGAGGTACGGCAGTACCTCTTTGCGGCGCCTGGCCTGTGCCCACTCCGAGCGATTCGGCATGTGCCCGATCTATTCCTACGCACGCCAAGGCGGACCCGCGCCGGCGGCGCCGCCGCGGCGCGGGTCCGTCGACTGGTGGTCGATCCGCTCTATTTCCGCAGGCCGATCTCCGTGAAGATCTTGTTGATCTCGTCGGTCGCGCGCTGCATCGCCTGCTGGGCGGTCAAGCGTTTGAAATAGATCTCGTGGAGCGCGCGGGCCCAAGTATCACCCAACCGAGGGCGCTCCGGATTGGGGACCCAGGCTATGCGGGCTGTCTTGAGGTTCTCCTGCACGGTCTTGAGGTACTCGCCGTTGCCCCACCCGCCCATCACCTTCTGTGTCCTGGGGTCATTCATCACCGAGATGCGGCTGGGGTTGAAATTCTTGTACTCGACCGTGGCGTTGAGCAGGGTTCGCGGCGCCGTCGCCCACTGGATGAACAGCCAGGCTGCCTCTTTGTTTTTGGTGGCCTTGCTCATTCCCAGCGCCCACGTGAAGAGCCCGGAATAGGTCGTGCCGGCCGGACCGGGAGGGAGCATCGCGTAGCCGACCTTCCCCGCCACCTTGGATTTCTTCGGGTCCTCGTAGGTGGCTGCGAAGAAATCGCAGTCCGGGTACATGCCCGCTTGTCCGGCAGCGAACGTCTCCATGCCGTCGTACCAGGTCATGTTGGCCCAGTTGGCCGGCCCGCTCTCGCGCAGCATATCGGTCCAGATCTGACTGAACTTCACGACGCGAGAATCGGTAAACTGGGCGTTCATCTTCTCGTCCAGTTCGGCCCAGTTCCCGTCGGTATAGGATTTCACCCCGCTCAGATAGCCCGTGGCAATCGTCGGGAAATTGGCGGTCCCGCGGGCCACCAGGCCGTCGATACCCGCCTTCTGCTTGACCTGTCGGGCGGCCTCGGCCATCTCCTCGTATGTCCGCGGAACCTGGATCCGGTGCTGCTCGAAAAGATCCTTCCGGTAAGCCAGGATGTAGCTCTCGGACATCACAGGAATGGACCAGAGCGGCCCCTCCCCCGTTCCGGTTGCAAACTTCCCGTTCCAGCGGTTTGCCGCCAAAAGGCTCGGGAAGAAATCCTCCAACTTGTACCACGCGGGGTCGGTGAGCTTTGGGTTTTTCAGGAAGTCGTCGAGGGGGACCATCCAGCCTGGCGGAACGTAACCCCAGTTCCGCATCGCCCCCGCCATGATGACCGTGAACTCCCCCCGCTGCTGCGAGAGGTCGGCCGTCAGCTTCGCGCCGTATTCGTTCTCGGGAAGGATGAGGTACTCGACCTTGATGCCGGTCAGGGCTTCAAACTCCCCGATCAACGGGAGGAGCGACTCGGTGTAGGGATGTTTGTTCAACCCGATCGTGAGCTTCTGCCCCTCGGCCTGCCGCCAGTTGATCTTCGCCTGCCGAAAATAGGCCAGACCGGGCGACTCGCCGGCCAGTGCATCGCCCAGCGGCGCGAAACACCCGAAACCCAACAGGCCCGCCAACCCGAGCGCCACCATCCAACGTGCGCGTATCCTCATCGTTCGTTCCTCCTCTGCGGCAAGAAACGTGCGCATCCTGGACGCATCACCTGCCGATGAGTCGTCTCACCTCCCATCCGTCCGGGCGAACAGCAGGAGACACCGCCTGCGTCACCGACCCACAAAAACCGCCCGCCCGCACCCCCACCCCGTGCCGTCCGTGTTCCGCCTGTGGCGGTGGGGGGTACCCATCGCTCGATGCGTGTTTCGTACCCTATACCCTAGTTGGAGTCAAGCACAATTGCGGCCGACCTGAGCGGCGGTCGACGTGTCGCACGCGCGGAGGGGCTCAAGCCATCCGACTTGGAAAAGACGCAGACATGAGTGCCCAAAGAAAAGCGGGGGGGTTGGCGGAAGTCGGATGGAAACGCCCCGTGTCGTGGCGTGCCCTCCGACACGCCACGACACGGGGCGGGTGCTATCTTCGGCCCTGTTTCTTGAACGTGGCCGTCACACTCTTGGCTTGGGTCAACGTGACGGTACAGACGCCGGTTCCCGTGCACGCACCGCTCCAACCGACGAAGACGACACGTGCGGCCGGCGTAGCTGTCAGGGTAACGACGGTTCCGCTGGGACCGGTGAGGCTGCACGTGCGACCACAACTGATCCCCGCCGGATTCGAGCTTACGCGACCCAGGTCCTTCGTCCTGTTGATCACGGTCAGCGTGACGGCCTGTCGAGCAAACGTGGCCGTCGCGCTCTGAGCTTGGCTCATCGTGACAGTGCAGGCCCCCCCTCCGGTGCATGCCCCGCTCCAGCCGGCGAAGGTCGAGCCCGACTCGGGTATCGCTGTGAGTCCCACAGCAGCCCCACCCGCAAAGCTCGCGCTGCATGTCGTACCGCAGTCGATGCCGCCGGGGTTGGAGACGACGGTGCCGGCCCCGGCGCCATTCTTGATCACGCTGAGCGGGTACGTACTCGGGGGCGGCGTAACCGTGAACGCCGCCGCGACGGTCTGCGCGGCGCTCATGGTCACGGTGCACGTCCCGGTCCCGGTGCAGCCGCCGCCGCTCCAGCCCGTGAAGGTGGAGCCGGTCGACGGGACGGCAGTCAAGGTGACGGAGGTTCCCGAGCTGAACGAGGCGCTGCAGGTGCTCCCACAGGTGACACCGGTGGGACTCGAGGTGACGCTGCCGGAGCCGGTCCCGGTCTTGGTGACACTGAGGAGGTAGGCGGTCGGGGCACTCTGGGCGAACGTCGCCGTGACGCTCCGGGCGGCGGTCATGCTCACGGTACAGGTGGTGGCGGTCCCGGCGCAGCCGCCGCTCCAGCCCGTAAAGGTGGAGCCGGTCGACGGGACGGCAGTCAAGGTGACGAAGGCGTTGTAGTTGTAAGTGGCGCTACAGGTACTGCCGCAATTGACGCCGGTCGGGGATGACGTCACCGTCCCGCTACCAGTCCCGCTTTTCGTCACGGCGAGCACGTAGGAGTTCGGGGCGAAGTTTGCGGTGACGGTCGTATTGGCGCTCACGGTGAAGGCGCAGCTTCCGGTCCCGCTGCAGCTCGCGCCGCTCCATCCGGCGAAGATGGAGCCGGTGGCGGCCGCGGCGCTCAGGGCGATGCTTGTGCCGCTGGCGATGCTGGCGTCGCAGATGGCTCCGCAGTCGATCCCGGCGGGACTCGATGTCACGGTCCCGATCCCGGTGCCCGGCTTGCTCACGGTGACCGTGTAAAGGGTGGCGCTCACCGGTGTGGCGCAGGCTTCGTTGCTGTAGCCCGAGTCACCGGCGCTGTTGTAGGCCCGAACCCGATAACAATACATAGTCCCCGCAGTGACCGTGGTGTCCAGATACCCGGTCGATTCGGCGGGCACAGACGCCAGCTGCCCGAAGGCCGATGCGGTTCCCGTCTTTCGCTCGATCTTGAAGCCGTCCTCGTTTGTCGAGGTGTCCGTCCACGTAAGGCTGAGCTGGGCGGCGTGGGCAACGCCGAAAAGCGTGATGATGGCCGCCATCGCCACGACGCTCACGCAGTTGTGCTGACCGCGACGATTCTCCGGCTGCAAAACGGCACGGCTCGATGAGGCCGGAACTGAAAAACTCGGTCCCAATGTCGGCCGTTCGGCGCGTGACCCAGGATGGCAAAAGCGTACGTTCATGCTGCCCATCTCCTCTCGCGATCTCTGTGGCATGAGACCCATGCAGGTTATTCGGGAGAAACCCAGTATAATTGGGAAGATTGTGGATTGGACGGATCTATGGCAAGCGATGTGCCTAACTTTCGCCAAAAACGCCGTCTTTATTTTGTGGAGAGTTGGACGCGACACCGCCACGCGAGATGCATGGAGTGGAGATTCTTGCCGGTCAAACTGGCAGATCACGCAAGGTAAAAAGTACCCGCTGTCAAGAAATGTGTGAAAAAACCGGACTGTCACGAACCGGACTGCCAGTCCGCGCCGCGCATAAAAAACCGCGGCCCGGATCGTCAGATCCGGGCCGCGATGGGTGGTCAGAAGACGGGTCCTGCGCAAAAGCCTACCAGATCTTCGACTCTACACCGCCCTGTCCCTTGACGAGAATATCAACGACCGCGTGGTCAAAATAGCCTGTCTCAGCCCGCACGGATGGGTCCACGTTCTTCTCGTAATATGCGCGTGCCTCTTCCAGTTCCCGTCCCAGGTCCTCAAAAAGGCGGTCGTTTCTGATGGCCTCGGCGATCTTCTCCTTGTGGTACAGGACAAGCTCGTCCACGATGAGACGGGCCAGCCGTTGCGCACGCTCGTGGGGATCCTTCTGCGTCGGTGCCATGATTCCCCTTTCCGGAAGCCTCGATTATGCGTCGAACAAACGGAGCTGCGCCACCTCCGGCTGCGGAAACGGAACAGGATATTGCATGCTGAAGCACGCGTGACAGAATCCGGTGTCTTTTCCCGTCGCTTTCAACAGACCTCCCAGACTGAGGTAGGCCAAACTGTCCGCCCGGATATAAGTGCGGATTTCGTCCATGGTGTGGCTGGAGGCGATCAGCTCCTTGCGCGTGGGCGTGTCGATCCCGTAGTAGCACGGCGACACCGTGGGTGGCGAGCTGATACGCATGTGGACCTCGCGCGCCCCGGCGGAACGGACCATACTGACGATCTTCCGACTGGTTGTTCCCCGCACGATGGAATCGTCCACCACGACTACCCGTTTGCCCTCGAGGATGTCGCGCACGGGGTTCAACTTGAGCTTCACGCCGAAGTGCCGGATGGTTTGCTTAGGTTCGATGAACGTCCGGCCCACGTAGTGGTTTCGGATCAGTCCGTGGTCGAATGGAAGCCCGGAACGCTCCGCGAACCCCAACGCGGCCGGTACGCCGGAATCCGGGACCGGAATCACGAGGTCCGCATCGGCGGGGGCCTCCTCGGCCAACTGCCGTCCCAGCGCCTTCCGGACGCTGGCCACACTCTGCCCGAACAGCACGCTGTCCGGGCGAGCGAAGTACACGTATTCGAAGATGCACTGCGCCGGCAGAGCTGCGGGCAACGGGAAGTACGATTTCGTGCCGTGTTGCGTGATGTGCAGAAACTCACCCGGCTCGAGGTCACGGACAAATTTGGCTTCGATGAGATCAAAGGCGCACGTTTCCGAGGCCAGGACCCAGGTGGTCCCCAATCTTCCCAACGACAGCGGGCGCAGGCCGTGCGGATCCCGGATGCCCAGCAGCTCCCGCTCATTCATGATGACCAGCGAATACGCACCCGAAAGCCGGCCCAGGGCCTCGGCAGTCGCCTCGACGAGATCGTCGCTCTTGGCGCGGGCGATGAGGTGCACGACGACCTCCGTGTCCGTGCTGGTGCTGAAGATGGAGCCCTGCGCCTCCAGCTCCCCTCGCACGCTCTGCGCGTTGACCAGATTCCCGTTGTGCGCGACGGCCACCATTCCGTGGCGACAGGTGGCCAGGATGGGCTGGGCGTTCTTGAGCTGCGAGCCGCCGGTCGTGGAGTAGCGGACATGGCCGATCGCGAGACGCCCCGTCAGCCGTCCGAGTCGCGCCTCACCGAAAACGTCCGCGACCAAACCCATGGCTTTCTCCAGATGGAGCGTCTCCCCATCCGACGCCACGATGCCCGCGCTCTCCTGGCCGCGGTGCTGCAACGCGTAAAGCGCCAGGTATACGAGATTCGACGCCTCGGCGCTGCCCAAGACCCCGACGATGCCGCACGCGTCCTTGAATCGATCCGGCATGGCCCTCCCCCTGCAGCCTTGCGGGCGGCCCATGGAAGCCGTCGTGCAGATCCTTCTGCTCGGACCCCTACAGGATGCGCTTGATTCCCTGAATCGCCTGCCGCGTCCGGTGCTCGTTCTCGACAAGCGCGAAGCGGACGTAGTCGTCCCCGTACTGTCCGAACCCGATGCCCGGCGAGACGGCGACCTTGGCCCGCTCCAGCAGAAGCTTGCTGAACTCCAACGACCCCATCACCCGGTACTGGTCCGGAATCGGAGCCCACACGAACATGGTGGCTTGCGGCTTGTCCACCTGCCAACCGACCCGGGTCAGCCCCTCGCACAGGACGTCGCGCCGTGACCGGTAGGTGGACACGATCTCGCCCACACAGTCTTGCGGGCCGTTCAACGCAATGATGGACGCAATCTGCACCGGCTGAAACATCCCGTAGTCCAAATAGCTCTTGATCCGCGTCAGCGCCGCGATGATCCGTCGGTTGCCGACCGCGAAGCCGACCCGCCACCCGGGCATGTTGTAACTCTTGGAGAGCGTGAAGAACTCCACGCCGACCTCCTTCGCGCCCGGCGCCTGGAGAAAACTCGGCGCCCGGTACCCGTCGAACACCAGGTCGGCGTACGCGAAGTCGTGGACGACGATCAATCGGTGATCCTGGGCGAAGGCGACGATCTTCTCGAAGAACTCCAGGTCCACCACCGCGGTGGTGGGGTTGTGCGGAAAGCTCAGGATGAGAAGCTTTGGGGCCGGCCAACACGCGCGATACGCCGCCATCAGGTTCGCGAAGAAATCCTCGCCGGGGGCCAGCCGAACGTGACGCACGTCCCCGCCGGCGATGATCACCGAGTAGGGGTGAATCGGGTAGCTCGGGTTGGGGACCAGGGCCACGTCGCCCGCATCCGCGATCGCCAGGGCCAGATGCGAGAGGCCTTCCTTGGCCCCGATGGTGGCGATGGCTTCCGTGTCCGGATCCAGCTCCACCGCGTAATGGCGCCGGTACCAGTCGCAGATCCCGCGACGCAACTTGGTGATGCCTCGCGACGCCGAGTAGCGATGGTTGCGCGGGTTTCGCGCCGCCTCGACCAGTTTGTCCACGATGTGGTCAGGCGTGGGCAGGTCGGGATTCCCCATCCCGAAGTCGATGATGTCCTCGCCCCGGGCGCGCGCCTTCACCTTCAGTTCGTTGACAATACTGAAGACATAGGGCGGAAGCCGTTTGATCCGCTTGAACTCCTCCATCGTCCCCCTCGCCCCGTTTTCAGAACCACCCCACGCTCAGCGTCTCACAGCGTCTAACGGGCCGACGGCAACCCGGCCGCCACCGCCTCCGCGTGGTAGGAACTTCGGACCAGCGGCCCCGAGAACACCGACGCGAACCCGAGGGCGTACGCCGCGGTTTCGAGCGCCTTGAACCGATCCGGGTGGACGAACTCCGTCACGGGAAGGTGCTGCTTCGTGGGCTGCAGATACTGCCCGATGGTCAGGATGTCGCACCCCGCGGCGCGCGTATCGCGCAAGAGCGCGAGGACCTCGTCCTCCGTCTCTCCCAATCCGAGCATGATCCCCGTCTTGGTCGTGGGCTGGCCCAGGGCCTTGGCGGTTCGCAGCACCTCCAGCGACCGGGAATACCGCGCCTGGACGCGGACACGCCGCGTCAGCCGTTCCACGGTCTCCAGGTTATGGTTGAACACCGTCGGCCCGCTGTCCACCACGGTCCGGATGCTCTCCGGGTCGCCTTTGAAGTCGGGGACGAGGACTTCCACCCGCGCCCCGGGATTTCGCTCGCGGATGGCGCGCACCGTAGCCGCAAAGTGGCCCGCGCCTCCGTCTTTCAGATCATCGCGCGCCACGGACGTCACGACGACGAATGTCAGCCCCAACCGGCGGCTCGTCTCGGCGATCTGCCGCGGTTCCTCCGGGTCGGGAGGGGCGGGACGCCCCGTCGCGACGGCGCAGAACCCGCAGCGTCGCGTGCACGTCTCGCCCAGCAGCATGAAGGTGGCCGTGCCGCGTGTCCAGCACTCACCCTGGTTCGGACAGTGCGCCTCTTCGCACACCGTGCGGAGCCGCGACCCGGTCAAGAGCACTTTCATGTCGTGCACGCGTTCCCAGTGTCCGGAGCGTGCCCGCAGCCACGGCGGCAGCCGCCGCGGAGCGGAAGCGGATGCCGCGCCGTCGATCTGGATCAACTCGTGCGCCATGCGACTAACCGAGTCCTCTCCCGCGCCCCGACGCCGGCGCGCCCGGAGCAGAAGCATGAAGCCCCCCAACCGGGGGGCTCGGGGACGGGGAATCCTGGACGGAAAACACTGGAAAGCGCACCGGCGAGCCCCGACACGGAGACCCTGCCCCCGATCGGCGCTTCGCCGCCCTCCCCCGTCTGATCCGGAGGCTAGCAGAGGAGTTCTGGGGTGTCAACGGCTTCCTCCTCTCGGGACCGCCGCTGGCTGGCCGTCCCCTCCGTGCTTGACACCCCCGACCCACTGGGCTAACGTCCCATCGTGTCGAATCTCTCGCCGGGCGGCCGATCGCGCGGCACGCGCGCCGACCGGCCGGCAGGTGTCCCCTTTCCACGCATCGCACCGGAGGTCCGGACCATGGGCATGGGCAGCTCGCACAACGAGACGGAGATCGCCATCATCGGCGGCGGACCCGGCGGATATGTGGCCGCCATCCGCGCCGCCGATCTCGGACGGAACGTCGTCCTCATCGAGGAGCGGGATCGCCTGGGCGGGGTGTGCCTGATCGAGGGGTGCATTCCCTCCAAGGCCCTCATCAACGTCGTGGACCTGGCGGAATCCGCCCGGGCGGCGAGGAAGATGGGTCTCACGTTCGGCGAGGTGTCCACGAATCTGGACGCGCTTCGCCGCTGGAGTGACAGCGTCGTGGACACCCTCACCAAAGGGGTGGACGGCCTGTTGAAGAGGCGCGGGGTTGAAGTGGTGCACGGGCGGGCGCGTTTTGTCGACAATCGCACGCTGGCGGTGGAGGGCGCGCACCCCGCCACCCTCGCATTCCGGAATTGCATCATCGCCACGGGGTCCGACATCAACCGGCTTCCGGCCGGTCAGCATCTCCCCCTCTGGTCCTCGGCGGAGGCGCTCCGCATCCCGGAGGTGCCGGCGCGGCTCGTCGTCGTCGGCGGCGGCTACATCGGGCTCGAGATGGGGCTGGTCTATGCGGGACTCGGCTCCCAGGTGACCGTGGTCGAATTTTTCCCGCGCCTGCTCCCGGGGGCGGACCAGGACCTCGTCGACGTGGTGGTGAAGAGTTGCGAGAGGCGATTCCACCGCATCATGACCGAATCCCGGGTGGTGGACATCCAGAAAGGGGGCGGCGGGTACGTCGTCACCGTCGAGTACCAAGGCCAGAAGCTGACCCAGGAGTGCGACCAGATCCTCGTCGCCGTCGGGCGGCGCCCCAACACCGATAAGCTGGGATTGGAGCACACCGCCATCCGACCCGACCGGCGGGGCTTCATCCAGGTGAACCCGTGCGGACGGACCGCCGAAGAGCACATCTTCGCCATCGGCGACGTGACGCCGGGCCCGATGCTGGCCCACAAGGCCAGCCACGAAGGCAAGGTGACGGCAGAGGTGATCGCCGGCCATCATGCCACGGTCGCCGAGAACCCCCCCATCCCCGCCGTGGTGTTCACCGACCCGGAACTCGCGTGGACCGGCCTGACCGAGCGGGACGCGGCCGAGCAGGGCCTGACGGTCGACGTCGCGCGCTTCCCCCTGCTGGCATCCGGGCGGGCGCGAACCATGGGTCGAACCGACGGGTTGGTCAAAATCATCGCCGACCCCGACTCCCGGCGTGTGCTCGGGGTCGGCATGGTCGGCCCCCACGTATCGGAGCTGATCGCCGAGGGAACCCTTGCGGTGCAGCTCGGCGCCACCGTGGACGACGTCATGGTGACCATTCACCCGCACCCCACCGTCTCGGAGGCCATCATGGAGGCCGCCGAGGTTGCCGCGGGTGTGCCGATTCACATCAATCCGCCCCGACGGCCGGACGGCGCCCTGCGCGTGCGCGCCCATGTCAATCCGCGCAACAGACAGGGGGGATGCGAGGGGTGCCCTCTCGAACACACGTGAGGGTGTGCGGGAATATTTCGGCGTCGACCGCCGGCGGGCTTACCGATCCGTGCAGGACAGGCACGGGTCGATGCTCTCGATGATCGCCCGGGCGCGCCCCGTCGGCTCTCCTTTGAGGGCCCGCGTCAGGAAGCACAGGTTGGCGAACGTCGGGGTTCGCACCTTCACACGCTCGGGAACGTTCGTGCCGTTCGACCGGATGTAATAGATCAACTCGCCGCGCGGCGCTTCCACCCGTCCGATGACCTCGCGGCGCTCCTTCAGATTCGGTTCCTTCAGGTCGCCCAGGATGGGTCCGGCGGGCAATCCCGCCAGCAGCTGACCCACGATGCGAACGCTTTCGCGGGTTTCACGGGCGCGAACCATGAACCGCGCCCGCACATCGCCGTCGCTCTCCACGACCACGTCGAAGTCCGTGTCGCCGTAGGCCGCATACCGGTCTTCCCGCCGCACATCGCTGTCCACTCCGCTCCCCCGGAGCGTGGGTCCCACGGCGCCCAGCGCCAGGGCGTCCGCCCCGCTCAGGGCGCCGTATCCGGCGACCTTCGACCCCAGCGGGCCCGACCCGCCCAGCGCGTCCACGACAAAGTCGGACAACGCCTGGAACTTCGGCAGGCTTGCCCGCAGCTCGGCTGCCAGCTCCTCCGTGAGGTCGCGCCGCACGCCGCCGATGGCGTTCACGCTGTAGTGCACCCGGTTCCCGCTGAGACGCTCCAGCAGGCCGATCAGCGTCTCCCGCTCCCTCATGATCCGGGCGAAATGGGCCCCATCGTGGACGGCGTGCGCCAAGAGGGCCAGGGACAGATAATGACTGTGCAATCGCTCCAGTTCGACAAAGATCGTCCGGATATACCTCGCCCGCGGCGGGACCTCGATCCGCATGATCTCTTCCGCGGCTTGGCAGAACGCCAGCGTGTGGATGTTGCTGCAGATGCCGCAGATCCGCTCGGCGAGGAAGACGTCCTGCCGGTACGTCTTCGTCGCCATCAGCTCCTCCACGGCGCGGTTGACGAACCCCACCGTGACCACGGCGTCCGAGATCCGTCCGTCCTGCACCTGCAGGTCTACGATGCTGGGTTCGAGCAGATACGGGTGGTAGGGGCCGATGGTGATGGTCTCAGTCATGTGCGCTGCCCACGTATGGCCGCCCGGCGGCCGCGCCGCTCATCCCCAGAAGCACTCAAAAAAGTCCTTGGTGGCTGCCGAGCGAAAGTCGAGGCACAACTCCGTCGCCGGCATGCCCAACGCCAGCGCCAGGAGCTCCAGCACGTGTACGCAAGGATACCTGACCACATCGGCGGCAAGATCGCCGGCTCCCCCCTGGCCCACCTCGAACTGATTCAAACACGCGGGGCAGCAAAACGCCAGCGCCTCCGCGTGCGTCGTGCTCACCGCCTTGAGCTTGGGCAGCAGCCGCTCCTTCAGCGCCGCATTCTTGTCGAACTGGGAGATGGGGAAGCCGCAGCACAGCTGCTCCAGACCGTAATCGACGCAGCGCGCCCCCAAGGCTTCCACCAGGCCCTTCATCATCCTCGGTTTTCGCCACGTGTCGGCGTGCGCCGTCTCCCGGAAGAGGTGGCAGCCGTAATGCAACGCCAGGGAGATGCCCACCGGTTGCGAGACCGCCTTCGCGATCCGCTCGAGCCCGACATCGTCGTGCAGGAACTCGATAAAGTGCCTGACCCGGATCGTCCCCTCGTACCGGGCCCCGACGCCGGCCAAGAGGTCTCCCACGCGGGCCTTGGCCGGCGCATCATGCCGAAGGCGGTGGTCCGCCTCGGCCAGGCTCTCGTAGCAGCCGTTGCAGAGCACGATCAGGTCCGCGCCCGCCCTTTCCGCCAGGGCCAGGTTGCGCGCCGACACGGCGAGCGTCATGTCCCGATCGGTCAGGCCGAGGACGACTGGCTCGGGGCAGCAGGAGTACCCGTCCAGATCCATGCACGCGATCCCCAGCCGATCGAACACGCGCCTGGCGGCGGCCTCGATCCCCGGAAACCGGAGCGGGAGCACACACCCGAGGAAGAACGCCTGCTTGTTCATCGCCTGCCACGGCTCCTACTTGTACCGCAGTTTGCCCGTTCGCCGATCGAAGCCGGCGCGCTCGTCGAACCCGGTGTGTTCCAGAAAGTCCTTGAACTCCTGCAGTCGGTCCGCGTTCGCCGAGACCAACGGGGGCGTCCTCGGCAGCCCGGCCTTCTCCCTCTTCACCGCCGACGACGGCCCCACCCGGATCGACGTGCCGCCGACCAACAGGTTCTCGACGCTCGCCCTCGCCTGGGGGATGACACCCCCGGCGAGCGGCCTGCGCAGGGGCCGCCTCCCGGCCGGCCAATCGTCGGGGAGCACCAGATTCGTCCGGCGCGCATGCCCCACGAACTGGATGCCGAACAGCTCGGCGATCTCCTTCTCGACGAGCTCCGCCGCCGGCGCCGTTCCCGTGATGGTCTCGATGGCTCCGGCTTCCTTGGCCACGCTCGTGCGCAGGGTGAGGAGGACCCCGTCCACGGAAAAATTGTACAGCAGCTCCACATCGAGGCCCGTGTCGACCGCCACGATCGTCATGAACCTCGACCGTCCGGCGCGAAGGGCGGCGCTCGCGCCTTCCTGGATGTCTGCCGCGTCCAGGTCGATCGAGACCCGGCGCACGCCCCTGCCGTCGTGCGCGCCCGCCAGCTTCTCCTCGAGGAGCATTCGAATCGCCTCTGGCGTCATCGGTCGTCCCTCGCGCCCAGGTAGAGCCGCGCGTTCGCCTGCACGGCATCCTCCCGCGCGCACAGCCGGAGCGCACCCGAGGAACAATGCTTGACGCATTCCGGATCGCCCAGGCAGAAGTCGCACTTCACGGCGACCTTCAATGCGGGATCGAAGATGGGGACGGACAGCGGGCACGCGACGATGCACATCTCGCACCCCACGCACTTGGACGAGTTCTGCGTGACCCAGCCCGTCTTCTCGTCCTTCTGCAGCGCCTCCGACGGACACACGGCGCAGCAGATGGCATCGTCGCAGTGCTGGCAGTTGACGGCGGCATAGCGCTCCGTCTCGCGTCCCTCGTCGAACAGGATCCGGATTCTCGACCGCGTTACGTCCATGGCACCGCAGTGCCACACGGCGCAGGCAATCTCGCAGTACCTGCAGCCGGTGCACAGGTGCGGCTCGTACACGATCACGCTCGTCCCCGGCTGACTCCGCGCCACCGATCCACCCCCCCCCAGCCCGCAGCAGTCACAAAAGGCTCGGACTGATCCGGGCCAATCCCGCTACGCGTCTATCCGGCCGACGGCCGTCTCGCCAGCGAGGCCAGGATGCGCTTCGCCTCCCGCACCTCGCCGATGTCCTTCCGCCGGCACTCCATGCAGATGCCCAGACTGCGCTCCACCGCACCGCGGTCGGCACCCAGCGCAAGCTTCTCGTCCAGCCGGCGCAGCGCCCACGCAACCTGCGCGTCCGCCAGGTACGGCGCACCGCAGTGGAGACAGCGCCTGGCGGGAAGCTGCGCCTCCGACAGGGAGGCGTCCTTCGTCGGAAACCATTCCTTACGGCCGGCGCGAAGCTCCACGGCCTCGCTCGGGCAGACGTCCTGACACGATCCGCAGAAGATGCAATCCTTGTGCATGAACCGCACGCGGCGCCCGGCGCCGTCCCCCACGATCTCGATGGCATCGGCAGGGCACACGTGCGCGCAGGCTCCGCAACCGACGCACTTGGCTTGATCCACGTGCGGGTTGCCGCGGAAGCCCTGCGGCGTGCGTAGAAGCTCGTCCATCCCTTCGACGTTCAAATGCAGCGCATCCGCCAGCGCACCGATGATCACCTGCGGCCTGGGCGGACATCCCGTGATGTACAGGTCGACGGGGACGATGGCGTCGATCGGCCCCGCCATCGCGTATCCGCCCTTGAAGATACCCATGGTGGCCGCGCACGATCCGACCGCCACGACGGTCTTCGGGGCCTGCAGCGCGCGGTGGGCACTTTCCAGTTCCCGCCTGGACTTCACATTGGACCCGCCGGTGACGACCAGCAGATTGGCGTCCTCCGGCCGCTCGGCAATCTCGATCCCCAACGCGGCCAGCGACACCAGCGTGGTGGCCTCCAGGACCTCGATGTCGCAGCCGTTGCAGCCGCTGGCGTCAAATCGGAAAATTCGCGCCACCCCTGCACTCCCGGTCGCACCGTCGCGGTACGCTCACCGGATCCATACACGTCGGTCCCGATGGCGGCACGGTTGCTCAACGATCCCCGGTATCGACCTCGTTTGGAAAACAGTCTCGCCGCCCCGCCCGGTGCGCGCGACCGAGCGCTCCGACATCTCCGCGGCACCCGACCCGGCACAGGGTCTCACAACCGCTCCGGAGACGCAACCCGAAGTTGCGCTTTGTTCTCATTTCATGAGGAATCGCGCGCCGCCCGCGCGCGGGGCGAGCCGGGCATCGCACCTCACCGGTAATGGCTGAAGTGCTCGACCTCCTCTTTAAGCCAGACCGGCCAGTAGCGCTCCGAGATGGGATAGGAGGCGTCGAGGGCCTGGTAGCAGCCGGGCCCGATGACCGCCCGCACGTTCGCGGGCGTGTTGTAGCAGACCCGATCCACGCCCAGGAGCGCGGCGACCTTGGCGTTGATCTCCTCCGGTGTCTTGTCGTACGGGTTGTCCCCGCGGAACGCCCGCTGCACCGCCAGCTCGTCCAGGCAGTCCCGGCCGCGCCGCCACTCCTTAAAGGACGGGAAGAACATCGGGCCGTAGGACACCCAGAACTCCAGTGCCTTGGCGCCCGCGTTGTAGACGCTCCACACCGCGCCCCCTTCGCTCACGCTTCCCTTGACGATGGAATCGTCGCCCATGATGATCCGCCGCCCCGCCAGAAACGAGTCCATGGCGGCGAACTTGACGGCGACCTGCATCTTCCGTTTGCTGCGGCTTGCCTCCTGGAAGGTCCGGATGGCTTGGGCCTGCTTGACCAGACCCGGCAGCAGCGGCTTGCCCAGCCCCTCGGCGATCCCATGGGAGACGCCGCGCCCCGACTCCGGGTTCGGGATCACGACGTCCGCTTCGGTGTTCCCGTACGTCTTCGCCAGCATGTGCCCCAGCCCCATCCGCAGCCGGAAGATCTCCGCCCCCCGGTACGCCGAGGCGCTGTTCCCGAAGTAGACGGCCTGAAAGGCGTCGGGCATCTCCGTCTCTGTCCGCAGCCGTCGCGTCTCCACGCCGCCGGACGAGCAGATGGTCATCTCGCCGCCGGCGTACTCGCGCTGGGCGTGACCGCCCAGACGCCGGTGCGAGCAGCTTTCGGAGGAGGCCAGGAAGGCGTCGCCCACCGTGCCGAAGCAGAACGGCTCGAAAGCGCGACTGTCGTTCAGCGCCACGAGGCACGTCTCTGCGCCGTCGTGCACCAGGGCGGTCAGGGCGAACGTGCCCGATCCGTGCAGAAGGTCCACCAGCCTCCGCCCCGCCGCAAAGGTCAACCCCTGCTCCTCGATACAGCGGTGGAGGAGCGCTCCGAGAACCTCCGTCGCATTGACGGTGTCGAAGGTGTAGGCGTCATCGAGCTCGCCCTGCAACTCGGCGTCGTCCAGGATGCGCCCGTTCATGGTGAGCACGACGGTGTACCGCGAGTCCCGTCTCGGCTTCACCAGGATGGGCTCGGCGTTGCGCTTCTCCGGGATCTTGTTCTTGGTGTAGCCCACGTTGCCGATGGCGGCCACGGGCTCCAAGTCCTGGAAGATGCGCAGCGTCTCTTCCTCTACAACATCCGCAATCCCGCCGATCCCCTTGTGGATGTGAATGCCCTTCACCCCGCCGACCGCCAAGCCGGCGCTCGCCTTGCCGCGGTGCTGCACCGCCCCCGTGGCGAGGAAGGTTTTCTGGACGAGATCCGTGTCCCCGGGGCTGTAGCAGCCCGTGATGCCGTCCATGCGGTTTCTCCTTACCCTCCCCGATCGACCGCGGCTTAACGCGCGCCGCCCGTGGTCACATTCGCTCCGGCGCCGACACACCCAGCAGACCCAGGCCGTTGGCGACCACCTGGCGCACGGCCGTCACCATCGCCAGTCGCGCCCGGCTCAGGTCGCGGTCCGCGGAGATCACGCGCTCCTCGCTGTCCTTGTAGCGCGTGAAGTACCCGTGGAACGCGGCGGCCAGCTCTTGCAGATACGCGGTTACGCGGTGCGGCTCGCCCGCCAGCGCGGCGTTGTGCACCGTCTCGGGGTAGACGGCCAGGAGCTTCATGAGCTGGAGCTCCTCCGGCAGCGCGAGCAGCGAGAGGTCGGCGTCGGCGTAGGGTCCCGACAGCCCCGCCTCTTCGGCCTTGCGCACCATGCTGCACCCCCTGGCGTGCGCGTACTGTACATAGAACACGGGGTTGTCCATGCTTTGCGTCTTGGCCACCTCGATGTCGAAATCGAGCTGCGACTCGGACCGCCGCGTGAGGAAGAGAAACCGAGCCGCGTCTCTCCCCACCTCGCCGACCACTTCGCGGAGCTCCACGAACTGGCCGGAGCGCTTCGACATGGGGGCCGGCTGGCCGCCGCGCAGGACCCGCACCATTTGCAGCAGGATTACCTGGAGGATCTCGGGGTCGTGTCCGAGCGCACGGATCGCCGCCTTCACCCGCGGAACGTACCCTCCGTGATCCGCACCCCAGACGTTGATGAGCTTGTGAAACCCTCGGCGGATCTTGTCGGCGTGGTACGCGATGTCCGAAGTGAAATAGGTCGGCTCGCCGGTGCTCCGGATCAGGATGCGGTCCTTCTCGTCGCCGAACTCGCTGGCGCGGAATCCCAGGGCGCGCCCGTCTTCATAGAGATAGCCGCCCGACCGCAGCGTGGCGAGGGCGGCGTCGATCGCTCCGCGCTCGAAGAGTCGTTTCTCGGAAAACCACGAATCGAAGACCACTCCGAAGTCGCGCAGGTCGGTCTTGATCTCCTCCAGCAGCAGCGCGGCACCGCGCTCGGCGCACACCCTGACGCCGTCCCCCGCCCCGAGCGTGTTCAAGTCGGGATCGGCCGTCGCCAGTTGCGACGCCACGTCGCGGACGTACTCCCCGTGATACCCGTTCTCGGGAAACGCGGTCGGGCGACCCGCGGCCTCCTGCAGTCTGGCCCACACCGACTCTCCCAGCAGCCGGACCTGCGTCCCCGCGTCGTTGATGTAAAACTCCCGTTCCACCCGATAACCGACGGCCTCCAACAAGCTGGCGACCGCATCCCCGACCGCGGCGCCCCGGCCGTGCCCCACGTGAAGCGGTCCGGTGGGATTCGCGCTGACGAACTCCACCTGTACCCGCCGGCCGTGCCCCAGATCGGCCCGGCCGTACGCCGCACCGGCCGCCAGCACGTCCGGGACCACCGCGCGCCAGCGCGCTTTGGCGACAAAGACGTTGAGATAGCCCGCACCCGCGACCTCGACCCTGTCCACGAGGCCGGGATCGACGGCCATGGCGCCTCGCAGTGCCGTCGCGATCTCGCGCGGTCTGCGGCGCAGAAGTTTGGCCAGCGCGAAGCTGACCGGCGTGGCGAGGTCGCCGAAGCCCGGCTCGGGCGGGTACTCCCACTGCACCTCGGGCATGGCGGCGTCCGGCCACCCCTCCGCCGCCGCCGCCCGCCCGAAGGCGGCGCCGAGTTCACGGGTCAACGCATGCTTCAACTGTTCCACGATCGTTCCTTCCCATTGCGGGCGCCGACGGCGCCGACGCCGATTCGGGAAACTCGAATGCCTGGATCTCCGCCTGCTCCATCGCCGTCCGTACCAGAACGGGGATCGGCAGCCGCGATTCCGCCTGTCCGACCTCCGCCAGAGTGGAAAAGGTGGCCGGGTGGCGCGGCACGAAGAGGCTGCAGCAGTCCTGATCGGGGAGGATCGAGATCTCGTAGCTGCCCAGCGCCCGCGCCTGGCGGACAATCTCCTCCTTGTCGCTGCCGATGAGCGGCCGCAGGATCGGCAACGCCACGGCCTCCTCGATGACCGCCAAGTTGTCCAGCGTCTGTGAGGCCACCTGACCCAGGCTCTCCCCGGTCACCAGGGCCTTCGCCCCCTCGCGCCGCGCGACCTCCGCCGCGATTCGGACCATGCAGCGCCGGTACAGCACCACCCGCAGGGGGCCCGGCGCGGCGGCGACGATCTGACGCTGCACCTCGGCGAAGGGCACGAGGTACAGCCGGGAGTGGAACTGAAATCGCGTGAGACAGCGCACCAGGTCCGCCGCCTTGGCCCGGGACGTGCCGTCCTGATACGGGCGGCTGTGAAAGTGGACAAACACCGCGCGGCAGCCCCGTTTCATGAGACGGTACGCCGCCACCGGCGAATCGATCCCGCCCGACAAAAGCGCCACGACGCTCCCGCTCACGCCGAGGGGCAGCCCGCCCGGACCCGCTTCGCGGCCAAAGGCGAAGTAGATGTCGCGGGGCAGGACCTCGACATGAATGGTCACCTCGGGGTCTTCCAGGCTCACCCGGGCGTGGGTCCGCTCCAGCACGTGGGCGCCCAGCTCTCGATTGACCTCTTCCGAGCTCAGCGGAAACTGCTTGTAGGCTCGGCGCGTCGACACCTTGAACGACGTGAGGACTCTGCCCTCCAGGGCGCGATCCACGGCCGCCTTGAGCGCGGACATCTCCAGGTCCGACCGATCCGCCAGGGAAAAATTGGCGACCCCGAAAACGCAGCGAAGTCGCTCGCGGATCGTAGACCAGTCGGCATCGCGCGGTAAGGGCAACACCAGGCGTCCTGAGCGCTCATCCACCCGGCGGATCCCCGTCCCCGCCGTGGCCTGCAACAGATTGGCCTCCAGCCGCCGGAGAAACAGCGGCCGGTTCCTGCCTTTGAGGCCGATTTCGTTGTAATGGATCACGACGTGGTGCACATGGTCTCCACGGTCCGGGCGGCTAAATTACCACCATCGCTTGCCAAACCCAAGGAGAAAGTCCTCTCCCGCCGGGCGTCCCCGCGCGACGAAATCGCGGTCCCGGAGGCCGCACAAACCGCCCGGCACCGATGTCTCGGCGATAGAGAGCGGAATCTACGCGAGGAGGACGGCGGCGGTGCTGCGCCGCAGATACCAGCAGCCTGCACCCCGTGGGAGTGCTACGTCGGCGCCGGCGGCTCGACCCGCGAGGGTCCGGGCGGTGCGTGCACGAAGCTCAGTCGCGCCCGGTGGGCCGGCCCAGCAACCAATCGATGATCGCCGTGGGATCTTCCTGCACGCGTCGCGACGGCAAGGGTGCCTCGGGTCGGGAGACGGCGGGAGCCTTCGCGGTGGGGGCCGGGGTCGCGGGTCTTTCCCGCTTCAACGGAACCTCGACCCGTGGGGGGCGGGAGCTTTTCTGGGGCTCCGGCGCCGATCCGGGAGGTCTCAGCGACGATTCTGCCGGCGCGGCCGGAGCCCGAGGTTCCACCATCTCCAGCCGTTCCGCGGCGGTGTCTTCCGGTCCCGCCTCGCGGTCGTACTTTGAAACCTCCGCCGTCGCGAGGGTCTCGGCGGGCGGACCAGCCGTCTCTCCCGCTGCCGCTGGGGCCGCGGCGGCGGGTGCGGGCACGACCCTTTCGGCGGTCACGGGCCGTTCCCGCCCCCCGGCCGAGACACCGAGGGGCGGCTGCGCGGCGGTCTGCACCGGCGGCCGCACGGGCCAGAACATCCACCATCCGGCGACGGACAGCGCCGCCAGCAGCGCGGCGGCGACCCCGATCCTCCACCCCACGCCCACGGTTTTGCCCTCGGCGGGCGCCCCGTGCAGCCGCGACCGGACCCCCGCGGCCAGCCTCCCGATCGCGCCACGCCTCTGGCGCTCCTCGTCCGAACGTATCTCGTCCGCGGCCAGCTCGCACAGGTACTCGTTGACGACGTCGCCGACATACCGCGGACGTTTTTCGGGGTCTTTTTCCAGGGCCTGCTTGACCCGAAGCTCCACCACCGGTGGAACTCCTCGCCGGAATGTGCTCAACGGAACCGGGGCGTCCTGAAGATGCTTGGCCAGCACCCCATCCGGGTTTGATGCCGAAAATGGCACGCGGCCGGTCAGCATCTCGTAGAGCAACACCCCAAACGCGTAGATGTCCGTACGCGCCGTGACCTGATCGCCCTCGATCTGTTCCGGGGTCGCGTACTCCGGATTGGACGGAATCACCCCAGCTCGAATCAGGTGGCCGACAATCGCCGTATCCCGCAACCCCGCCACCTCGAATCCCTTGAGCTTGGCGGCTTCGTCCTCGCCGGCGGCGACGATGATCACGTTGTCGCCCCGGACATCCCTGTGCACGAACCCCCGGTCGTGTATGGCATCCAGTGCCCCGGCGATCTGACACGCCAGCCGCAGGGCCCGCTGCACGTCCAGAGGCCCACCCCGACGGATGATATCCCTCAGCGTCCGTCCTTGCAGATATTCGCTCGCCAGATAGGCGCCGCCGTCGCGCGTCCGGCCGCAGTCGGAGACCGCCAGGAGTGTCGGACGGTTCTCCTGCAAGGACATGGCCAGACTCACCTGGCGGCGAAGGCGGTCCATGAACTCGTCGTCGGTCGAGCAGTCGCGCCGAAACACCTTGACCGCGACCCGTTTGGTGGTGGCGATCTCGTCACACAGATAGACCGTCGCCAGGCTCCCCGTTCCGAGCATGTCCACCACCCGGTACCGCCCGTCGATGATTTGCCGCACCGAGAACCCTTTGGTTCTCGGGTTTGTGCGCACCGCGGCCTCCACCGGGCTTTGCGGACCGGGCTCGCCCGTGCGTCTCTCCTCCGACATCGACGCCGGCGTCATAACCAGATGCCCCCGCGTGCCGCCGCCCTTTGCCGGACTGACGGCGCCGTCGGCCGTTTACGCCGACACCCCGGTGCCACCCCAGAACCCCGTCGCGGGACCGCAACCGAAAATGCGCCACCGCGTGCCGCACTTCCTCGCCGTGCGCCCGGAGACGGCATCGCTCACTCGCCCAGAATCTCTTTGATGGCGTCCATGACGGGATTTATGGATCCCTTCGGTTTCGCGGGAGCCGCGACCCCCTTGCCCAGATATTTCTTCACGCAGTCGTACTGCTCCCACCCCTTGAGGGGGTACTCGAGATCGACGGCTTGCCATTTGGGGTGGCCGTTTTTCTTCAGCCAGTCGAGATTGGTCGCGACAATCTGAGCAAACCGCCCGACATAATCGCAGTCCAGCCGCCGGAAATCGTAAGAAACCAGCACCGACTTCACGGCGACGGTGTCCACGGGGTTGGGTTGCCACGCGTAGGTCTTGGCCGGGATCTGCACCACCGGATAGAACTCAGTGATGCTCTTGTTGAAGATGGGGATGAGGGCCAGACCGTCCGCCTCGGTGACGCCTTCCACGAAGAGCTTGGCCGGATACCCCACCACGTAGAACATGGCATCGATGCGGCCCGCTTTCAACTCCACCAGCGCTTCGTCGGTGTCGATGAGGACCATTTCTTTTGGTTCCACCTCGGAAACCTTGAAAAGCAGGCGCGCCGTCAAATATGTCCCGCTCCCCTCCCGCCCGATGGCTACCCGCCGGCCCGTCAGGTCATCGAAATCCGTGATCCCGCGCCTGCCCAGCAGATGGATCTCCTCGTTGTAGAGGGGGAATACCATCTTGATCTTCTTCGCGATCCGCTTTAGCACGGGATCCGTCTGAACCCGTGCCACAAAGGCAAGCACGTCGGATTGAACGATACCCAACTGGGTGCGGGGTCGCTGGTATACCGCGTAAACGTTCTCGACGGAACCCTTGGATGTGTAGACGCCGAGATCGATGTCGCTCTGTTTCACCAGTCGTTGCATGTTCAGGCCGAACTGGTAGTACGTCCCCTTGTCGGAGCCGGTGATCACCCCCATGTCGACCGCAAACGACGTCCCCGCGAACGCTGCCACGAGCACAACGACGAGACCCATGCCGACGTGCCTTTTCCGCATGACTCGTTCTCCTCCTTCCATGTGCCACGCAACGGGTCAACGCGCGCTCATCGAGCCTGTTGGCGTTTTGCCCCCGGCCGCGGACTGGCGATCGTGGACACACCGTTTGCGGGATGACGATCCGGTGAGCTCGCGCCGCTCGGTTTGGCGCGATAGGGAATTGGCGCCCGGCACGCGAACGAGACCTGCCGCGCATTCGCGACCACGCGACACGTCATGGCCTTCGAGTCCTGCCAACGCATCCAGGGTGGGAATCGTGTTTCGCGGCTTTTGTTGCTAATTACAGTCCTATGCTGTGATCTAGTCAAGAACAAAATCCGGAAACCGGCGTTCCCGGCGGCGTGGCGTGGGTGCGGGTACGTCGTGGTTCCGCCGGAATCCGGCGCCGCTCGCATCGCGACACCCAGACCTCAGCGCTGATCCGTGTGGGCACGATGGAGGCGACGTGTCGAGCGCATGGCGTCGTTACGGGCGCGTGACGGGCGAAAGACCGCTCAGCACTGCCCGCGTCAAACCCCGCGCCGAGGCGTCGACGCGGACGGTCGGGCGGGCCAAACGGGCTCCCAGGTCGGCCAATCGTCGATCGTCCAAAAACACGTCGGTATCCTCCTTGAGGCAAATCGAAGGGATCAGGATTTCGTCTCCCCGCTCGTCCCGTTCCTCTTCCAACGTCGTGAGGATATCACTGCCGGTGAGCAACCCGGCGCAGGTCACGGACCCGCCGAAGAACGTGTTCCGAACGGGAACCAAACGGACGTGGAGGCCCTGGACCCGGTTCAGGCGGTCGATGACCCGCGACAGGACGGGAATGGCCAACATTCCCGTCACCACGGTCACACGCCGCGTCGGACGCACCGCGGTCGGCAACCGCGTTTCCTGGCGCTGGAACTCGTCCAGAAACTTTCGGCTTCCGCCAACTCCGTTACCGAGCTGGGCGTATCCTTCGTAACTTCGCGCGGATGGAAACGACCGCTCCGCCAAGAGGTAGAATTCATCGGATGGGAACACGAAACGCGTCCCCAGCTTACGGAGGCACCGGCGCCGACGCGGCTCCGCCCACGCCAGGAGCTCCCGGGCGTACTCGCGGTCCGGGGAGCGAAGGACCGCGAGCCCCTCGCGGTATCGTGTCAGCCCCACCGGAACCAGCGCCATGGTCGCCACAAACGGATGGAAGCGTTCCAGGTCATCGAAGGTCTTGGCCAGAGGCGTCCCGTCGTTGACCCCAGGACACAGGACGACCTGGGTGTGCATCACGATGCGCGCGGCGGCAAACCGGCTGATCTGCTCCAGAATGTCGGGCGCCTTGGGATTGCCCAGGATCCGGTTTCGAAGCGCCCAGTCCGTAGCGTGGACCGAGATGTACAGCGGCGAAAGCCGCTCCTCCAGGATCCGCTCGACATCTGCATCCGTCAGATTGGTCAGGGTGGCGAAGGTGCCGTTGAGAAAAGAGAATCGGTAGTCGTCGTCTTTGAAGTACAGCGACCGGCGCATCCCGCGGGCGTTCTGGTGTGCAAAGCAAAAAGCGCACCGGTTGTTGCACGCCCGCATCGTCAGGGGATCGACGCCCAGCCCGAGCGGCACGTCGTCCGACTTCTCGATGACCGCGCGGCGCTCCCGCCCCTCAGCGTCCCGCCAGACCAGATCCACCTGTCCTGCGGTCTCCGCAAAACGAAGCCCCAACGCGTCCACGACGGGTCGGCCGTTGAGACTGACGAGGGTGGACCCCGGCGCAACACCGGCCTCGGCCGCCGGGCTTCCCGGCGCGACCGCGCGAATCGTCAGCAGGTTCGTGTCCATGCGCCCCTCAACGCGCCGCATCGCCCGGGGTGGACCCGGCGAGCCAACGGCGTCATGCGCGCGGGAATCGGACTCGGCAGGTTTCTCGTCGGGGTGCCACGAGGGCGGCGACAGGCGGCGACCGGGGGGGTCACGAATCGTTGAACAACCGAGTCCCGCGAAACAGGTAATCCAGACCGGAGCCGATCGTCAAGACCGTCGTCAGCACGGCGGCGGGCATGACGGCGGAACCCAGCGCCGGCGCAAAGTTGTCCAGCATGGCCAGCAGGACCGTCGCGATCTGGAACCCCGTGGTGCACTTTCCCAGCCACGACGGCGGTATCGCCATCTTACCCACGAAGATGTACAGGATCAGGGAACCGCCGATCAGCATGAGGTCCCGACTCACGATGATGATGGTGAACCAGCGGGGCAACTCCCTGAGGATGGTCAGGGTGACCACCGCCGACATGAGCAGCAGCTTGTCCGCCAGGGGATCCAGGACCATGCCGAGCGCCGTGCGCTGGCCGGTCCGCCGTGCCACGAACCCGTCCAGCCCGTCCGTGATCCCCGCCAAAATGAATACGCCGAGCGCCGTTGCCGTGAATTGATACAACAAGAGAATGATGACGGCCGGTGTCATCAGGATGCGGAGGACGGTCAGCCGGTTCGCCAGAGTCAGCACGCCGCGTCGCCTCCCGCACGCCGGGGTTCGCCCGTCCCCGCAGACGACATGACCCCGTCCAGCGCCGCCGCGATCTCGTGCCGCAGCGCATCCAGACCCATGCCCGTCTTGGCCGACGTCGCAACGCGGCCGCTGCCCGGGCCCCACGGAAACTCCGGTCGCGGACCCAGACGGTCGATCTTGTTGTACACGAGGATGGTCGACCGGTCCGCCAGTCCCAGCTCCCCGAGCACGACCTCCACGGCGGCCTGTTGCAGGTCCGCATGGGGGTGGCTGATGTCGACCACGTGGAGGAGCAGCTCGGCCGCCTGCACCTCTTCCAGGGTCGCCTGGAACGCCGCCACCAACTGGTGCGGGATTTTCCGGATGAACCCCACCGTGTCCGACAGAAGCGCGACCCGGCCCCCGGGCAGCACCAACCGGCGGAGCGTCGGGTCCAGGGTCGCAAAGAACTGATCGCGAACGGCTACGCCGGCCCGCGTCAGCGCGTTCATGAGCGACGATTTCCCCGCGTTGGTGTACCCGACGAGGGCCACAACGGGAAACGGAACCTTCCGCCGGGGGCGGCGCAGCAGGGCGCGATGCCGCCGCACCTGTTCCAGATCCTTGCGGATCTTGGCCATGCGTGTCTTGACCCGGCGGCGGTCGGATTCGAGCTGCGTCTCGCCGGGCCCCCGGGTGCCGATCCCGCCGCCCAAGCGCTCTAGGTGCGTCCACGCCCCGGCCAGACGAGGCAGCAGGTAGTCGAGTTGCGCCAATTCGACCTGCAGTTTCCCCTCGCGCGTCTGCGCCCGCTGGGCAAAAATGTCCAGGATCAGGCCGGTGCGGTCCACGACGCGACGGTCCAGCACTTTTTCGAGGTTGCGCTGTTGGGTGCCGGACAGGTCCTCGTCCAGGATGACCACATCCACACCGCCGCAACGGCCCCGGATCTCTTCGGCCTTGCCCCTGCCGATGAGATAGCGCGGCTCCAGGCGGTCCCGTTCCTGCAGCACGGTCTCGGCGACCCGCGCACCCGCGGCGCGGGCCAGTTGCTCCAGCTCCGCGAGGGAATCCTCCGCCTCCCAGCGGGGCTGCCGATGGCGGACGACGCCCACCAGGAGGGCCGTCTCCGGCCCGCGGCGAGTCACGATCTCACGAGCGATGGACCAACTCCTCCCGCGCGGCGCGGGCCCGCAGCAGCCGCGCCTCCACCGCTGCCCCGTCGCCGTCGCGGATGGCGGCCGCCAGCCGCTCCAACGCCTCTTGGTATCCCGCCAGCACCTTGAGCACCGGCTCCCGATTCATGAGAAAGATGTCGCGCCACATCACCGGATCGCTCCCGGCGACCCGCGTGAAGTCCCGCAACCCGCCCGCGGAGAACCCGATCCGCTCGCCCCCTCGCTCCGTGGCCAGGACCGCGTCCATGAGGGCGTAAGCGGCGAGATGCGGCAGATGGCTCACCGTGGCGAACACCTCATCGTGCCACCCGGCCTCCATGCGGAGGACACGCGCACCCACCGCGCGCCACAGCGCCTCCACCCGTTCCATCGCCGCCCGTCGGGTCCGCCCGCCGGGGGTGAGGATCCAGTTCGCCCCGCGAAACAGATCCGCGCGGGCGGCGGCCGGCCCCGACTGCTCATTCCCGGCGATCGGGTGCGACCCGACAAACCGGCCGTCCGGAAACAGTGCGTCCCCCGCGGCCAGGATCGGCCCCTTCACGCTACCCACGTCGGCGACCAGGCACGCCGGGTCCGCCAGTCGCGCCACATCGGGCAGCAACCGGACGATCTCGCGGACCGGCACCGCCAGGACAACAAGATCCGCGCCACGCACGCCGGAGGCCAGGTCCTCCGCCACGCGATCCACCAACTTCCGCGACCGTGCCACCGCGCAGCCGGCTTTGCTTCGCCCGACGCCGACCGTCGACCGCACCGCACCGGCCTGTCTGGCCGCCAGCGCCAGGCTGCCGCCGATGAGACCGACGCCGACCACGGTCATCTGGCGGAAAAGCGGCGCCGAGTCCATCGTCTGTGGTTGGCCATTCATTCGCACACCGCGCGCTCGGGTGTCACGCCCCCAGCACAGCCTGCAGGGCGGCCGCGCACCTCTCGTTCTCGCTGGCCGTCCCGATGGTGATCCGGAGATGCGTCGGGAACCCGTATCCCGCGACCGGCCGGACGATGACCCCCCGCCGGAGGAGGGCCTCGGTGACCTGCGCCCCGGGCCGCCCCACATCCACCAGAAGGAAGTTGGCCACGCTCGGAACCACGGGGAGACCCATCCGCCGGAACCGCTCCACCAGGAATGTCCGCCCCGCGTCGTTGGCCGCCCGGCTGGCCGACACGTGCGCGTCATCGGCAAGAGCCGCGGCCGCCCCCACCTGCGCCAGGCTGTTGGTGTTGAACGGCTCGCGGACCTTGTTGAGCAGGCCCACCAGCTCCGCCGGACCGATCCCGTATCCAATGCGAAGGCCGGCCAGCCCGTAGATCTTGGAGAACGTCCGCAGGACGAGCAGCCAGCGCCCGCCCCGCACGAACTGCAGGGTATCCGGTCGAAGCTCGGGCGGCAGGTACTCGTAATAGGCCTCATCGAGAACAACCACGATATCCCGCGGCACGGCCGCCAAGAAAGCCTCCAGCGCCCGGGGATCCACACAGGTTCCCGTGGGATTGTTGGGGTTTGCCACGAAGATCAACTTGGTCTTCGCCGTGATGGCGGCCTGCATCGTCGGGAGATCGTGTGCGAAATCTTTTAGCGGTACGGCGACTTTGGTGGCTCCGGTCATCTGCGCCACCATCTCGTACACGACGAAGGCCTGTCGGGCATACAAGACCTCGTCGCCGGGCTGCAGGAACGACCGCCCCACCAGCTCCAGCAGCTCGTTGGATCCGTTGCCGAGGATCAGCCAGTCCGCGCAAACGTTCCAGTGCCGCGCCAGGGCTTGCCGGAGAGCGTACCCGCCCCCGTCCGGGTAGCGGTGGAGTCCGGGAAGGGCCGCGGCGATCGCCTGCAGCGCCCGAGGCGAGGGCCCCAGCGGATTCTCGTTGGAGGCGAGCTTCACCGAGTCGGAAACGCCGAACTCGCGCTCGACTTCTTCAATGGGCTTGCCGGGGGAGTACGGGATCAGACCGGAGAGATGCGGGGAGGCCAGATCCTCGAGACGACGGGTCAAGGCAACACCTCCATGCGGAAACGCCGGCGAATCACGCGCCGCCCTCCTTGCGCCGGGCGGCGGCGTAGGAGCCCAGGACCTTGAGGAAGATGCAGTCGTCCTGCAGGCGGGCCAGCGCCTCGCGGGAGCGGGGCTCGCTGGCGTGCCCCTCGAAGTCCACGTAGAAGACGTACTCCCACACCTTCTTTTTGGAGGGCCGGGATTCGATCTTGGTCAGGTTGATCTGTCGTTCCGCAAAGGGCAGGAGCATGCGGTGCAGCGCGCCGACTCGGTCCTTGATGGAGAACAGGATGGAGGTCTTGTCGGCCGCCGTCGGGGGTGCGCTTTTCTTTCCGATGATCAGGAAGCGCGTGAAATTGTTAGGGTGGTCTTCGATCCGCCGCTGCAGAACGCTCAGATCGTAAAGTGACCCGGCCAGCTCCGAGGCGATGGCCGCCGCGCCGGGCTCGGACGCGGCGACCTCGGCCGCCGCGCCCGTGCTGCTGGTCTCCACCAGCGGAACCTGCGGCGCGTTTCGCTCGAGCCATCGGCGGGATTCCGCCAGCCCGTGCGGATGGGAGTAGATCTTGCGCACCTCGCCGAGATTCGACGCCTTGCTGAGGAGGTGCAAGGCCGCCTCGACCACCACCTCGCCGCAGATCAGGAGCGGGGAATCCACAAACATGTCCAGCGTGTGGCTCACCACCCCCTCGGTGGAGTTCTCCACGGGCACGACGCCGAAATCCGCGTTGTCCTTCTCCACCTCCGCAAAGACTTCGGCGATGCTCCGCATTGCCAGGAACTGCGCCGAGAGCCCGAAACGCTCCATGGCGGCCAGGTGCGAGAAGGTCGCCCGCGGTCCGAGGTAGGCCACGCGCAACGGATGCTCCAGCGACAGACAGGCGGAGATCACCTCGCGGAAAACCGGCCGAACGGCCTCGGCGGGAAACGGTCCCGGGTTCTCGACGGCGAGGCGCCGGTAGATCTCCTCTTCGCGCTGCGGGACGTGGAAGTCGAGGCCCTGTGCTGCCTTGAGCCGGCCGACCTCCAGCACCAGCTGCGCCCGCCGGTTCAGCAGCCGGAGAATCTCGGAATCGATGCCATCGATCCGCGTCCGCAGATCGTTGAGGTCCGGTGCGGCGTCGCGCGCGTTCATGCCGCGATCATAGCCAAGCGACGCAATCCCATCAAGGCCTTTCTGGCGCGCCGGCGGCCTTCAAGGCCTCCAGTGCCCGTATCTCCGCCGGGAGGAGCGGCCGCCACCGGCCGCGGGGGAGCGGACCCAGAGCCAACGGGCCGAGCGCCACCCGCACCAGCTTCAGGACGGGGTGCCCGATGGCCTCGCACATGCGGCGGACCTGCCGGTACCGCCCCTGACGCACGCTGACCGCCACCCAGGCGTTCTCCCGCGTCGTTCGCAGGATCGACGCGGCGGCGGCCGAGAGCCGTTCGCCGTCGCACACCACGCCTTGCAGCAGCCGGCGCAGCGCCTCCGGCGTCGGCCGGCCCTTGACCTTGGCGTGGTACACCTTGGGGATTTCGTGGCGGGGATGGGTGAGGAGATTGGCCAGATCGCCGTCGTTCGTCAGCAGGAGGAGGCCTTCGGTATCCCAGTCCAGGCGACCCACGGGAAACAGCCGCGGCAGACCCGCCCTGCGGAGCAACGAGAGCACCACCGGCCTCCCCTCCGGGTCCGAGACCGCCGTGATGTACCCTGCCGGTTTGTGCAGCATGACGGTGACCGGCGCCTCCGGACGCAGCCGCACCCCGTCCACGGACACACGATCCACCGCCGGCCGGACGCGCGTGCCGGCCGTCCGGACGACGACCCCGTTCACCTCCACCCGTCCCGCCGCGATCAGCTCCTCGCACCGCCGCCGGGACGCCACCCCGGCGCGCGCCAGAAACTTCTGTAACCGCTCGCCCACTCCCGCCCCCCGCGTCCGCAGATCCGGCCGTGTGGGCGTCAGGGTCCCGGCCTCACGCGGTCTGGACGGGCCTCCCCTCCGGCGACGGATCGGTCGCCGTTCCTCTCGCGGCGGGCCCATCGGTGTCGAGGGAAGCGGCGGCCGGCTGCCCGTCCTCCGCGGAGGACTCGCGGCTGCTTGGCCGCTCGGGCGTGCCGTCCGCGGCGCCAGGTCGGTCCGCGTCTGATCGCGGGTCGACGGCCATGTCTCCCGTCTCCGCCCCCGGCCGCGGACGGCCGGTGGGCGGCGGGTCGGCGGGTCCGGTCTCCGTGCTCCCGATGAGTTCATTGAGCTCTCGCAGCGTGGGCAGATCGCCCAGCTCTCGCAGGCCGAAGTGCTCGAGGAACTGCTGGCTCGTCCCGTACAGCATGGGACGGCCGGCCTCCGCCTTGCGCCCCATCATGCGGATGAGTTCCCTCTCCAACAGCGTCCGCAGGACGCCGTCGACGGCGACACCGCGGATGGCTTCGATTTCCGCGCGCGTGATGGGCTGCCGATAGGCCACAATGGCCAGAGTTTCCAGGGCGGCACGGCTCAGTCGGGCGGGCCGTACCTGCTGCAATCGCTGGATCCAGGGGTGAACCTCGGGGCGCGTGGCCAGCCGAAAGCCCCCCGCAACCTCTTGGACCACCAACCCGCGCCCCTCGGTCTCCAGTCGGAGCGCCAGATCGCGCAGCCACGTCTCGACCTCGCCCGGCCCCGCGTCTCCCAGGACCTCGCAGAGCTTCGACAGCGGAAGCGGCTCCTCCGCCACGAACAGCAGCGCCTCCAGGACGGCCAGCCGATCCGGTTCTACGCTCACCCGCTTCTCCTTCCCGCGCGAAAGCCACGGGGCATCCCGGCGAACCGTCCGCGCTCAGACCTCGCGGGCCGGCGGAGCCTCCGCCAAACCGGGCGTCTCGTCGGCCCGCTCGACGGTGCGGTAGATCATGATCGGGCCCATGGCCTCGTTTTGCCGGGCCGTGGCCAGCCCGCGCCGCAACAGCTCCAGCAGCGCCAGGAACGTCACGATGATTTCCACCCGGCGGGTCGCGTTCCCGAAAAGCCGGCCGAACTCGATCGGGCTCTCCGCCGCCAGCCGATCCAAAAGCATCACCAGCCGCTGCCCGACATTGATTTCCTCGGGCGTGATCTCCAGCGGGACGGCCTTGTCCGCCCGCGAGAGTACGTCCTGCAGCGCCCGGAGGAGTTCCATCATCGAGACCTGCAGCGGCCCCTCGACTTCCAACTCCATGGCGGGGGCGCCCCGGCGGTGCAGGAAGGCGGCCTCGGACTCGAGCAGGCTCAGCGTCTGCGCCGCTTCCTTGAAGCGTTTGTACTCCAGCAGACGGCTCACCAATTCGGCGCGCGGATCCTCCGGCTCGGCGTCTTCGCCGGGGACGGCCTCCTCCGGGGGGAGGAGCATCTTGGACTTGATATGGATCAGCGTGGCCGCCATCAGGAGAAACTCGCCCGCCACCTCCAGGTCCAACTCCTGCATGAGTGCGAGATAGCGGAGGTACTCGTCGGTGATGGCGGCGATGGGGATGTCGAGAATGTCGAGCTGGTGCTCCCGGATCAGGTGCAACAGGAGGTCCAAGGGGCCCTCGAACATGTCCAACTTGATCCGGAACGTCACGGCGCCTCCGCGGCGTGGATCAGCCCCTGCAGGCGGGCGTAACGCTTGGCACCCACACCCGATACTCGGAGGAGGTCGGCAGGGCTGCCGAACGGCCCGTGCGCTTCGCGATCGCTCACGATCCGCCGCGCCAGCGCCGGCCCGATGCCGGGCAGCGCCTGCAGGTCCGCCGCGCCGGCCCGATTGATGTCCAGCGTCTGCGCCGCCGGCGGCGCTCCACGGGAAGCCCCGGCGTCGGCGCCGACGGGTTGCGCCGTCGCCCGCGCGCCGCCGACCGCCGGGAACGATGGCCCCGCCGACAGCCTCCCCGACAGCGCCGTTCCGGCCAGGAGGCAGGCGCCGAGACACGCCGCAGCCGCCAGGTGCGGGTCCGCCCGCCAGCCCCACCGCCCATCCGGCCCGCGCCCGCCGCTCACGCGGTCTCCTCGGCGGCAGGCGGCCCCGCCAGTCCGAAGGCCTCGTGCAGCACCCGCACGGCCAGCTCGGCGTACTTCGCCTCGATCACGCAGGAGACTTTGATCTCCGACGTGCTGATCATCTGGATGTTGATCTTTTCCCGGCCCAGCGTCTCGAACATCTTGGCCGCGACGCCGGAGTGCGTCCGCATCCCCACCCCCACGATGGAGACCTTGGCGATCTTGTCGTCTCCGATCACCTTGCCCGCCCCGATCTCTTTGGCCACGGCGCGCACGATCTCCTCGGCCCGCGCGTAGTCGGCCCGGGGCACCGTGAAGGAGATGTCCGTCGATCCGTCCTGTCCGATGTTTTGGACGATCGTGTCCACGACGATGTTGGCGTCGGCGACCCGACCGAACAGGGTGGCCGCGATCCCCGGCTGGTCCGCCACCCGGGTGATGGTGATCTTGGCTTCCTGTTTGTTGTAGACGATGCCCGAGACCACCACTTTCTCCATGATCGCGTCCTCCTTCACCACCATCGTTCCCGGGTTGTCGTTGAAGCTGGACCGAACGTGCACCGGCACCAGGTAGTTTTTCGCGTATTCGACCGAACGGGTCTGCAGGATCTTCGCACCCAGGCTGGCCAACTCCAGCATCTCGTCGTACGAGATCCGGTCGAGTTTCCGCGCTTCCGGCACGATGTTGGGGTCCGTGGTGTAGACGCCGTCCACATCCGTGTAGATCTCGCAGACATCGGCCTGGAGCGCGGCCGCCATGGCCACCGCGGTGAGGTCCGAGCCGCCCCGCCCCAGCGTGGTGATCTCGTCCTCGGCGTTCACCCCCTGGAAACCCGCCACGATCGCGATCTCGCCGTCGGCCAGCGCCTGCCGGACACGCTCGCTGTCGATGCTCACGATGCGAGCCCTGGTATGGACATCGTCGGTCTGGATCCGGACCTGACCGCCCGTGAAGCTCCGGGCCCGCTGCCCGATCCCGTGAAGCGCCAGCGAGAGGAGGCCGATACTGACCTGCTCCCCCGTGGCCAGGATCACGTCCAACTCCCTCTCGTTGGGCCGTTCCACCACTTTCCGGGCCAGACCGATCAGCCGATCCGTCTCGCCCGCCATGGCCGACACCACGACGACCACGTCGTGGCCGCCCGCCCGGGCCTGGGCCACCCGACGGGCGACGTTCCTGATCCGATCGACGTCCCCGACGGACGTCCCGCCGAACTTCTGCACGATCAGCGCCATCGCACACCTCATCCCGTTGCCGGGCGCCCGTCCGAAGTTTCCGGGCGCGCGGTTTGTCCGATCTTCCCTTCCGTTCCCGCCAGCAAACGCCCAATATTCTCCCGGTGCCGCAGGACGACGAGCAGCAGGAGCGCGCCGCTCAGTGCGAGCATGGCCGGTCTGCCGTCCGCCAGCCAGACGAGCGCCGGCATCGCCGCCGTGGCCACCAGCGCCGCCAGCGACGAGTACCGCGTGACCGCCGCGACGGCGATCCAGATGACCAGCAGCACGCCGCCGACGGCCGGCATCGCCCCCAGGACCACACCGAGGGTCGTCGCCACACCCTTGCCGCCGCGGAATCGTGACCACACCGGGAACAGATGACCCAGCACCGCCACCAGGCCCACCGCGGCCACGAGACCCGCACCGACACCCGTCCAGCGCGCCAGCCCCACCGCCAGCACCCCTTTCCCCACGTCGCCCACCAGTGTCAGCGCCGCCGCACCCTTCCCGACCGTCCGCAGCACGTTCGTGGCGCCGATGTTCCCGCTCCCCACCCGCCGCAGATCCACGCCTCCCGCCCCGCGCGCGATCGCCACACCGAAGGGGATGGAACCCAGCAGATACCCCGCGACCACCAGGAGCAGATCACGCCACACATCGCCCTCGGAAGAGACGGCCCGCCGCCCGGTCGGACCCGCCTGCCGCCGCAGAGCCGCCGCCTCGCATCATTTGCCCAGGTCGATGGAGCGCCAGAACGTCCGGAAGTACAGCCAACCGGAGGCCAACGACAGGGCGATCGCGATGAGCAGCACCGCTTGGCCCAGCGTCACGGACACCGGCGGCCAACTCAGGATCATGAGCGCTACGGCGATCACCTCCGCCGTCATGGTAGCCTTGCCGAAGTCGCTGGCCTGGATGATGAGGTTCTGGGAGGCTGCAATGGCCCGGAGACCCGTCACCGCCAGGTCCCGGCACACGATGAGCACCACCATCCACGCGGGCACCCGCCCGACCTGGACCAAGGAGATGAGGCTGGCGGCGATCAGCAGTTTGTCCGCCACCGGATCCAGCAGCTTTCCCAGCGTCGTGACCTGCCGGGTGCTGCGCGCGATCCGCCCGTCCAGCCAATCGGTCAGGACCGCCGCCAGAAACACAACCGCGGCCGTGAGATTATGCGGCCGCGGCACTGCGATGAGGAACACCACCAGGACCGGGATCAGGAAGATCCGGACCAGGCTCAGCGTGTTGGGAAGATTCACGCCACCCTCGCGGTTCGCTTACGCCGTCACTCCCAGATCTCGGACGACTTCCTTCACCAGTTCCACGTCCAGCTTGTCCCGCTTCCGCAGGAAACCTTCCAGCAGCACGTTGTCGCAGATGGTGTTGATCAGGCGCGGGATTCCCCGCGAATCCTGCGCGATCTGGTCCAGCACCGGCTCCGCAAAGATCTCCTGCGTCGCGCCCGCGACCTTAAGGCGGTGCAGGATATAGGCCTTGGTCGTTTCCGAGCTGAGCGAGCTGAGCCGGCATTTTACCGCGACCCGTTGCGCCAGGGGCGTATCCAGAGCCAGCAGCGCGTCCAGACTCGGCAGACCGAAGAGAATAAACGTTATCAACTTGCTGCCGGGGACTTCCAGGTTGAGAAACCCCCGCAGCTCCTCCATCAGCTCCCGCTGCTGGAGCATGTTGGCCTCGTCGATGAGCACCACCGCTTTTCGGCCGGTCTCGTGCAGCTCCATCAGGCGCTGATAGATCTGCGACAAGATGCTGACCTTCTCCTCGGCCACCTGCGCGATGCCGATCTGGGACGCGATGCGCCGGAGCAACCACTCGGCGGAGATCGCCGAATGGATGATGACCAGGAGCGCCGACTCGTAGTGCTCGTCGTCCAGTTGATCCAGCATGCGGCGCGCCAGCGTCGTCTTCCCGGTCCCCACGTCCCCCACCACCACGGCGAGCCCCTTCATCGTGTCGACGGCATACACGAGCCGGGCCAGCACATCCGAGTGCTGGTCCACTTCGAAGAAAAAGCGGGCGTCCGGCGTGTTGGAGAACGGCTGTTCGCGCAGCTGATAGAACTGTTCGTAGCTCATCGCAGATCCGCCCCGCTGAGAGTCGGCGTCAGATAAAGGAGATCTTCTTCTTGCGTCGCGGCTTCTCGCCCTCGGTGGCCGGGGGCGACGGCTTGGGGAGCCGAGCCCGCAGCGCCTCGATCCGCGTTCGGAGATCGAGGAAGCGCGCTCCTTCGGCCTGGAGGATTTCGAACTGCTCCAGCGCCCGCGGCAGGTCCCCCGCCGCTTCGAAGGCCGTCCCGAGATCGTACCGCAGGGCGTGATAGGCGTCTGCAGGATGCCCCTCGATGGCGAGACCGATCTGCAGGTCTTGAATGGCCTGCTCCGGTTGACCTTTGGCCAGATAACAGAGCCCCATGAGATCCGCGCATTCCAGCGCCCGCTTGGCCTCGCGCGCGGTCAGCCGAAACTCCTGGATGGCTTCGTCGTAGAGCTCCATCTCTTTGTAGGCGATACCCAGATTGTAGTGGGTCTCGTAGTCCTTCTCGTCCAGTTGCTCCCGCACGCCCTTCTGGAGCTCCCGGAGGAGCCCGTCCACGACCGGTCCGGGGGGCGGCGCGGCCGGCTCCGGCTCGCTTCCTTCCAATTCCCGGCTCAGCTCGGCGCCGAGGTTCACGAACCCAGCCGGGGCCCCGGCGGGCGCCTCGCTGGCCACGCTGAACTGCGGACTCGAATCCTGGGCGGTGGCCTCCGGCGCCGCCGTGCGAATCCGCTCGGCCTCGGCCGGCTCGGCAACCGGAGGAACCCCCGGCGCCACCGCGGGTTCGGCCGCCGGAGCCACCGGTTCGGTTTTCGCCGTCCCCGCCCGTTCGATCTGTGCCGCCAGCGCACCGACCGCCGGGTGCTGTGGGTCGCGCGCCCACAGGCGATGGTGGACGGCGCGGGCCTCCTCGATCATGCCCTGCGAGAGGTAAAACTCGGCCTCCGCCACGTCGTCCGCCAAGACCCGGTCCGGTTCGGGGGCGGCCTCCGCCGGTGCCTCCGTCGGCGCGACCTCGCGCTCGTCTTTCTCGTCGAGAAGCGCCTGCAGCTCCGTCGGCAGCACCTGGTCGTCGACCGGCGCCGGCGCGCCACCGGCGTCGACGGCCGCCTCCGCACCCAAGGTAGCGTCGTCCAGATCAAAGAGGAGCGGCACGTCCGGAGGCGGAGCGCCCGCCGCACCCTCACCCGCGGCCCCGGGGAACGCAAGCCGTACATCGCCCGCCGCCGGCGCCTCGACATCGCCCGCCCTCGGAACCGCCTCGGGCAAAAGATCCGGCGCCGGCGCACCGCGCGCCGAGTCTTCCGAAGTCGTCGCCCCCACCAGAAACTGCAAAAGGTCCTGTCGGTCCGGGGCCATCGCCAGGCCATCCCGGATCTCGGCTGCCGCCGCCTCTTCCTGGTGGCGCTCGCGTAGAATCCGGGCGATCGCCAGCGTTTCCGCACACGCCTCGTCGGTTTGCCGGCGCTCCCGGTAGATCGCCTTCAGACGCCGTCGTGCCGTCAGGTTATCGGGGGCCATGTGGACGACTTCCAGGAGACGCTCGCGCGCCTTCTCCTCCAGACCGTATTTCTGGTAGACGTCCGCCTCGGCCAACTGCTCGGCGATTTGGCCCGACAGCGCATCTTCTTCCGACCGGTCCCGCGGACCGGCCGCCGGGGGGGACAGATCCACCGGTAGACCGACCGGGCCCTGGGCCGCGTCTGCCAACCCCATCGCCGCCGCCTCCAGCAGCGAGGAGTCGCCCTGCGGGAATGCTGGGACCTCCTCCTCCGGCGACGCCGTATCGGCCTCCAGCGGGCCCAGACCGGATCCGCCGAAATGCGCCGAGATCTCCTCCAGCTCGAGCGCTGCCCCTCCCAAGTCCCATGCGCCGGTCTCTGCGTGACTGCTCGTCGTCGCCTCGTCCAGATCGATCGATTGGAGTTCCTGCGTCAACCAGGCGGTGGCCTGGAACGTCTCGTCCGCGGCCTCCGCGGCTTCGCCGGTACCCGCCTCCGCCGCGGCAGGAGCGGCCTCCACCGCATCGCCGGCCGCCACCACGGTGTCCGGCTCCTCCAAGAGCAGGGCCGCGTCCTCCGCCCCGAGGGAAAGCCCCAGAGCCTCCAAAGAGGAGGCTGACAAGTCCGCGATGTCGACCTCGGGGCCCCGGGGGGATTCGACGGATGGCTCGGCGCTCGGTTCCTGGGAGGCCGGCGTCTCCAGTGCTGGAGCGGGCGCGGGCGGCTCCAGCGCTTCCAGCCGCGCCCGCGCGTGTGCGTCCGACGGGTCCATCTCGACCAGTCGGTGATAGGTCGCGACCGCCGCCTCCGACTGCCCGGAGGATTCCTGTGCCGTCGCCAGAGACCGCAAGGCGGACCGGGCTTCCTCGATCCGTCCCAGGTTCTGGAGCATCGCGGCCAGGTGGGCATGCAGAGCGACCAGCTGCGGAGCCTCCGCCGCCAGTTCCCGGCAGAAGGTGATGGCCGCGTCCGGGTCGCCGCTGGCCAGCCCGGCCTCGGTCAACCGCTGACAGAGGCTGACGGCGTCCTCGGCCTGGCCGGCCCGCAGCAGCATCCGGCCGAGGGGCCGCGCGATTTCGCCCTCAGGGACGCCGAGTGTCACGGCGCGCTGCAGCGAGGCGACGGCCTCCTGCGCCGTCCCCTGCGACGCCTGCGCCTCCCCCAGGGCGCGCCAGGCCTTGGCGTTTTCCGGGTCGGCGCCCGTGACCTCTTTCAGGATCTCGATGGCTTCCGCCAGCTTGCCTTCGCCGAGCAGGCGCTCGGCCGCGGCCGCCCGGGACTCGCGCGTGCCGGGCGAAAGATCCCGCGCCTTTTGGAGCAGACGCTTTGCCTCCGCGGCCTGGCCGGCGGCCTGCGCGGCTTGCGCAGCCCGCTCGTATTCGCCGGCGGCGGCCTCGCGCATCCCTTCTCGGACCATGAGATCCGCCAGACGCGCCAGCACGGCGGCGTTGCTCGGATCGAACTGGCTCAGGCGCTTGTACGCGTCGATCAGCTTCTGCGCCTCGCCGGACCGGGAGAAGTGCTCCACGACCGTGGCCATCTGGATCTTGGCCTCGCCCACCAAACCCTGTTCCCAGTACAGATCGGCGCACGCGAGGTAGGCCTCGGTGCGGGCGGGATCGAGCTTGGCGATTTTCTTGTAGACTGCGATGGCCTTGACGGACAGTCCATCCGCCCGGTACAGCTCCCCCAGTTTGAAATACTGGTCGATGGCGTCCGCGGTCTTGCCGGCTCTGGCGAACAGGTCGCCCAGATTGTTGCAGACCGTCACGTCGCGCGGGTCCGCTTTCAGGATGGATTGGTACTCCGCGATGGCGCGGTCCCATTTGCCTTGTTGCGTGTAGGCCAGGGCGTTTTGCAGGGCTTTGCGCTTGTCGAACGCCATAGGCAGGAAACCCCTGGGATTATCGAGGCGAAACGAACACTGAGGCTACCAAAGCGATCCCGGAGTGTCAAGCGCTTTGCCCGCGCCCGCTTGTCGCGCGGAACCGCCCCCGGGGTCATACACCCGGCATCGGAACGGCGCCGGCGCGGGTCCCGGAGAACCGGGGGCGATCACCGACGCCACGTCCAGGCGGGTGTCGCGTATCGCGTCGCGGCGAGGCGCTGGGCCTCCTGACGCTCCCATGTCGTCAATTCGTCCGCCGCGGCCCGGATGTTCAACGTCGCCACCCAGCCGCCCAGCAGCGCTCCTTCTAACGCGGCGCGAGGCGGGACCTCCGGCAGCAGAGCTCTCACGCATGTCACCCCGCTGCCGGGGTCCTCGCGTGGCCAGCCGGGAAACACCGCCTGATGCATCGTCAGATCCACACCCAGGAGCAGCGAGCCGTGCTGGAGGATGGCGCCGCCCAGCCGCCGCTGCGCCGATCCGATGATCTTCTTCCCCGCCGCCAGGACCGCGGGCATCCGCGGCATTTGAAAACAGGCCTCCGCCGCGCGCGCGCTCGTCACCGGGCCGCCCGTCTTCCCGAGGGTCGCCGCGATCCCGAGGCGTCCGAGGCCGGCCACGAGTCCCGCGCCAATCCGGCCAAAACTGTCCCCCACCGAGAGACGCGCCCAGGACCGGTCCAGCGGAACGCACAGACTGTAGGTGAGTTCCTGGTCGTGCAGAACGGCCCGTCCGCCCGTCAGACGGCGGACGATCTTCACGCCGAGCCGGTCGCAGGTCTCGCGTTCCACTGCCCCCCTCGCGGCCTGCAAGAACCCCAGCGACACCGTCGGTCCGTCCCACGCATAAAAGCGAAGCGTCGGCGGGACCCGCCCCGACCCGACCGCCACGGCGATCGCCTCGTCCACGGCCATGTTCTGCGGCCCGTCCCGCGCGGCATGGGACAGTACCCGCCAGACGGCCGTCTCCGGGGTGTGGCCGGCCTCACCCGGCCCGCGCCCGCAAACGGTCCGCACTACTCCGGCTCCCCAAACCGGTCGTCGACCAGCGCCCCCAGCGCGTCGAGCGCCGCGGCGGCATCCGCACCGACCGCCCGGAGCCTCAGCGTCGTCCCCTGCGCGGCCGCCAGCAGCAACAGACCCATGATGCTCTTCCCGTTCACGCCGTGTGCGCCGGCCTCGACGGTGATCGCGGCCCGGAATCTCCCGGCGGTCTTGACGAATTGCGCCGCGGCCCGGGCGTGGAGACCCAGCCGGTTTCGGATCACGATGTCCCGGGTGAGGTCGGGTTCGCTCATCCTGGGGTCGCCCTCCAGCGGCGCGTCCGCGGCGCGCCCCGGAGGCGCCGCCCGAGCCCGTGCGGTCCCATCCATGGGTGGTCCGAGTCGCCCGCGTCCGGTGCAGGCCTCAAGTGGCCGGCGCGCCGGGCTTCGCCTGCTTGGCGAGAAACTCGCTGGCCACCAGAATGTTGCGCTGGCCGTACCTGGCCAGACCGTCGGCAAGCGCGCGCAGGTCCCCCTCGTCGCGCAGGGAGGGCAGCTTCATCAGCATCGGGAGGTTCACCCCGGTCACAACCTCCAGCCGCCCCGTCTCCAAATACGAGAGGACCAGGTTGGAGGGGGTGCCCCCGAACAGGTCGGTGAGGATGAGGACGCCGCTCCCGTCATTCACGCGCTGGAGGGCCGCCTCGATCTTCTTGCGGGCCTTGTCGATCTGCTCCGACACGTGAATGGACACCGCCTCGACGGCGGGGGACTTCCCGACGATTTCCTGCGCCGTCCGCAGCAACTCCGCCCCGAGATCCCCGTGCGTGACGAGCACGATTCCGATCATGTCTTATTCCCGCTCGATGTCCCTGTGTCGCACCGACGCCTCGTGGCCCGCGGCGCGCAGGCGCGCGCCCAGCTCCTCCGCGAGCACCACGGACCGGTGGCGTCCCCCCGTGCAGCCGATGGCGATGGTCAGATAGGCTTTCCCCTCTCGGACGTAGAGGGGCACCGCGAAGGCGAGAAAACTCTGCACCCGATCGAGGAATGCCCGGGACTCCTCGCTCCCCAGGACATAGTCCCGCACCCCTTCGGCCAGCCCCGTGAAGGGGCGGAGAGCCTCCACAAAGTGGGGGTTGGGGAGGCACCGCGCGTCAAAGACCAGGTCCGCGTCCACGGGCAATCCGTAACGGTACCCGAAGGAGACCAGCGCCAGCACGGTCCGCGGAAGCACCGGCAGGTCCAAAAACGAGGTCGCCAGCAGCTTCCGGAATTCGTGGACCGTGAAACCCGACGTATCCACGACCAGATCGGCTTTGGCCTTGAGCGCGGCGAGGAGCCCCCGCTCGACGCGGATGCCCTCGAGGGCCGAGCCGGTCGGGGCCAGCGGATGCGGGCGACGGCTCTCGCTGAACCGGCGCACGAGGGCCTCGTCGCTGGCATCGAGGAAGACCATGCGCACCCGGTGCCCCTCCCGCCGGAGGTCCATCAGGATGTCGAAGAGCACATCCAGGAATCGGCGCTCCCGGGCGTCGATCACCAGCGCGACGCGCTCGATACGCTTCTCCGACTGCACGCACAGCTCCGCCACCTTGGGGATGAGGGCGGCCGGCAAGTTGTCGATGCAAAAGTACCCCAGGTCCTCCAGACAACGGCTGGCCGCACTCTTCCCGGCGCCCGACATTCCCGTCACCACAATAAAATCCACGCCGCTCATCATCGTGCCGCCGTGCGCTGCCTGCCGTTCCGCGTCCGCCGCCCGGGACCGGAGGTCACGTCGCGCCGCCCGAGCCGCTCCGAGACGCGAAGGCGCGCGCCGCGTGAACCCCCATGCGTTTCAGCAGATGGTTGCGGGCCGCCACCTCCACCAGCATGGCCACATTTCGACCCGCCGAGACGGGGATACGCAGCATGGGAATCTCCACGCCCAGAAGACCGTAGGTGCGTTCGGCGATCCCCAGCCGCTCGTACTCCTCCTCCGCGCGCCACGCCTCGAGCCGGATCACCAACTCGATCCGTTTTCGCTCTCGGACGGCGGCGAGGCCGAACAGATCCCGGATGTTGATGATGCCCAGCCCGCGGACTTCCATGTGGTGGCGGATCCGGGCCGGCCCCCGGCCCACGACCGCCTGGGTTTCGTCACGCCACACCTCGACCACGTCATCGGCGACCAGGCCATGCCCGCGCGTCACGAGATCCAGCGCGCACTCGCTCTTGCCCGTCCCGCTTTCCCCCAGCAGCAGCACGCCGACTCCGCTCACATCCACCAGCGCCCCGTGGAGGCTGGACGTGGCCCCGCCCTCCCCCGGGTTCATGCGGGTCACGCTTCGGGCTCGATCAGGCCGTAATGCCCATCCCGGCGACGATAGACGACGTTCACTTCGTCCGTGCGCGCGTTCCGGAACACGTAGAAGCTGTGCCCCAGCAGGTCCATCTGCAGGACGGCCTCCTCCACTTCCGCCGGCTTGACGGCAAAGCGCTTCGTCTTCACCACCCGCGGGGCTTCCGAGGCGCCCGCCGCGGGTGCGCCCCCCCGATCCACGCGATGAACGGGCCGATCCATGTGCGCGGCGATTCGCTCCTTGTGCCGGAGGATCTGCCGTTCCAGCTTCTCCGCCACCAGGTCGATCGACGAGTACATGTCGTCGGTGCTCTCCTCGGCACGGACGGTCAGGTCGCGCACTCGCAGGGTCACCTCGGCGATCTGCCGATGCTTTTCCACCGAGAGCACGACATGGCCCGAGCCGATCCCCTCGAGGTACCTCCCCATCCGCTGGACCTTTTCCTCCGCGTAGGTGCGGAGAGCGTCGGTGATCTCCAGGTTTCGTCCTTTTACGGAGAGTTGCATCGTCGGACTCCTTCCCGGGACTGCGCGGATACCAGAAAACGATGCGTCCTGCGGGACCGACCAAGCTCAGTACCGCTTCCGCCGACTGGAGGAGGGGATCTTGAGCTGGCTGCGGTACTTGGCCACGGTTCGCCGGGCGATCTCGATGGCGTGGTCGCGCCGCAGCACCTCCACAATCCGCTGATCCGAAAGGGGACGGCCGCTATCCTCCACCGTGAGCAGCTTGTGGATGAGATCTTTGACCTTCAGCGAGGAAACGCTGTCCCCTCCCTGCGTGCTGGGAACGCCCCGATGGAAGAAATATTTGAGCTCGAAAAGCCCTTGCGGGGTCTGGACGTACTTGTTGGTCGTCACCCGGCTGACCGTGGACTCGTGCATGTTGATGTCCTCGGCCACCTCTTTGAGCGTCAACGGCTTGAGCGCCGTGATCCCGCGCTCCAGGAACTCTCGCTGGAACTTCACCAGGCTCGTCGCCACCTTGAAGAGAGTCCGCTGTCGCTGCTCGATGCTGCGGATCAACCAGAGCGCCGAGCGCATGCGGCCCTCGATGTACTCGCGGACGTCCTTGCTGTTTCCCGTCTTGTTGGCCAGCACGCTGCGGTAATACGGGCTGATCCGCAGGCGTGGCAACCCGTCGTCGTTGAGCAGGACCAGGAGTTCGTCGTCCACCTTGACGATGTAGACGTCCGGCGTGATGTAGCGTGGGTCCTCGGTCCCGAACGTCCGACCGGGCTTCGGCTCCAGCGACGCGATGGAGGCCACCGCGTCCTGGATCGCCTTTACGTCGACGTGAAGCGTCTCGGCCAACCGCTCCCAGTTGCGACGCTCGAGATCCGCCAAGTGGGAGCCGATCAGCTCCTTGGCCAGCGGGTGCAGGTCGGTCCGGCCATCCGCCTGCAGCAGCAGACACTCCCGCAGATCGCGTGCCGCGACCCCCGTCGGGTCGAAGCTCTGCACCAAGCGCAAAGCGTCGTCCAGTCGGGCCACGGCGACGCCGGCGCTGGCGGCCAGCTCCTCCAGCGGCTCGGAGAGATAGCCGGATTCGTCGATATTGCCGATCACCAGCGTCCCCAGGCGAAGCATCTCGGGGTCCGACGTGCTGAGGTGCAACTGGAAGAGGAGGTGATCGATGAGCGAGCGGGGCTTCGTGAGGTGCATCTCGGCGTCGAACCGTTCGAGCTCCTCGCGAGGGATCTGGGGGCGGTAGTCAGAGGCGTCCTGGAGATAATTGTCCCAGTCGAACTCCGCCAGACGATCGGTCGCGCCCGTTTCGTCGTCCGCGGCGGCCTCCCGCTCCTCCGGGGCCTCCTGTTCCTGCAGGAGCTGCGGCTCCTCGGTTTCTTCGAGAACTTCCTCGAGGAGCGGATTCTGTTCGATCTGCTGCCGCAACTCCTGCACCAACTCCAGGCGCGACAGCTGCAGAAGGCCGATCGCCTGCTGCAGCATCGGTGTCATGATCATCCGTTGCGTCTGGAGCATCCGGAGTCGCGTATCGAACGCCATAGCGGCTGGCTGTCCCTTTCCTTTACAGCGAGAATCGCTCCCCCAGATAGATCTGGCGCGCACGCTCGTCCGAGGCCAGCTCGGCGGCCGTGCCGGACACCAGGATCTTTCCTTCGTGAATAATATAGGCCCGATCGACGATCTGCAAGGTCTCCCGCACGTTGTGGTCCGTTATCAGCACCCCGATCCCACGATCCTTGAGCTGCCCGATGATACCCTGGATGTCGTAAACGGCGATGGGGTCGATGCCCGCGAACGGCTCATCCAGCAGGATGAACGAAGGGTCGGTGGCCAACGCGCGGGTGATCTCGGCCCGCCGCCGCTCGCCGCCGGAGAGCGTATAGGCGCGGCTCCGAGCCAGATGGGAAATGTTCAGGTCGCTGAGCAGCGCCTGGGCCCGTTCCTGGCGCTCCCCCGACGGCACGCCCCGCGCCTCCAGGATCGCCAGGACGTTCTCCTCGACGGTCAGCTTGCGGAAGATGGAGGGCTCCTGCGGGAGAAACCCCATCCCTCGGCGCGCGCGTTGATGGACGGGAAGGTAGGTGATGTCTTCCCCGTTCAGCGCGACGCGCCCGGAGTCCGGGCGGGTCAAGCCCAGGATCATATAGAAGGCCGTGGTCTTCCCTGCCCCGTTGGGTCCCAATAGGCCGACGACCTCGCCGGCTTCCAAGGACAAGCTGAGCCCGGACACCACGACCCGCTTCTTGTACGCCTTGACCAGAGTCTCCGCGCGGAGGCTGCGCGCCACGCTAGCGCCCGCTTTCGCCACAGAGCGACCTCACCGGCGTGGCCCCCCCGCCGGCCCGCCCTCGCCACGTTTTGGGTAGAGCACGGCATTCACCCGCTCGCCTTCGCAGCCCTCGACCTGGCTTCGGTCGTCGCGCAAAAACAGCGTGATCTTGCAGCCGCTTACTACGTCGTTATTCTGCCACACCTTGGGATGGCCGATGAGCACCGCGCGCGATTCTGTGGGGTAGTACTCGGCCCGTTCCGCCACACCACGACGCTCCCCATAGGAGAGCCGCACGTTCCCGACCGCAATGGCCCGCTCCAGATCCTCCATCCGCTCGTCAAAAAAAAACTCGATCTGATCCGCCAGGATGCTGATACCACGGCCGCGGTCGTTGGCCGCCACGTTCCCCCGGTAGACCGCCACGCGCCCTTTGCGGTTCACCTCCAGCGCGTCGGCCGAGATCGTGATGGGCGACCTGTTCTCCGCCGGCTCCGCTGCCCCCAAAACGCTCAGGGACACTCCGCACGCCACAAAAAACCAGAGAACCCGCTTCATCGAGGGCGACTCCTTCCCGCCGGGGCCGGCGCCGGCTGGAGCTGCGAGGTGATGTTCTGAAAAATGCGAACCCGCTCCAAGTCGGTCTCCGCCTCCATGCCTCGTCCTCGAGTAACCAGGTTCCCGCGGGTGATCGTCACGGTCTGATCCGTCTCCAGCCGACGGGAGGCGGCGATCCAGCGGAGTTGTTCCGTCTTGAGTTCCATGCCCTGCTCCGAGCGCGCCATCACGCTCCCTTCGAGCCGGACGTCTTTGGTCGTGAGATCCAGGGTGGCGCGATCCGCGACGCAAGTCACTTGCCCTTGGCCGGAATAGAAGGCGATCTGAATGGGTCGCGCGACCCGGGTGAGGACGGTGAATCCCTGCCGCTCGTTCACTTCCACCTGATCCGCCCGGACCTCCCACAGCTTCGACCCATCCCGAGTCTCGATCATGTGGACTTGCTCGAGCGAAACGTTGGGCGATACGGCCGCATCACGGTTGAGTTCCCCGGACCGGGCGATGGAGGCGACGGCGAACATCAGCAGCCCGCCTGCCAGAATCGCCGCCGATCGCGGGGCGCCATGCCTCGGGAATCCTGACGCCATTTCCCCGTTCCTATAACACACTGGCACGCAAAATGTAAAGCCGTCCCCCGCTCGCCGGGCGTGAAATCAGGAACACTCGCCGATCGAATCGATGACCGCCTCTCTCCACTCTTCGAAGTCGACCAGATTGTCCGAACCGCCTCGGCGGCGCACACTGCCAGGCGGGCGGAACCCGGCGAGGGGGGTCGGGACGCCGCGACCGAGCGACATCGGATTCACGTAGACCCGGCGCGCGCGCAGGGTTGCGACCGCCCGAAAACCGCGCGCCATATCGCGGGAATACACCGCGGCGGTGGCGTCGCGACGGAGAGCGTTGGCCTGCTGGACCGCCTCCTCCTGACTCGCCACGGGTATCAGGGCCAACATCGGGCCGAGGATCTCTTCCTGAAGCAGCCGCATTTTCAGATTGGCATCGCCGAAAACCGTTGGCGCGTAAAAGCATCCGCGCTTGCACTCCCCCTCCCTCACCGGTTCCCCGCCGCAAATCAGCTTGGCCCCGTCCCGCAGACCGATCCGGGTATGGCCATGCACCCGTTTCATCTGGGTCTCATTGATGATAGGGCCGATGTCCGTCGCCTCCGACATCCCGTCGCCGAGCCGCAGGGCCTGCGTGCGCTCCGCCAACCGTTCGGTGAGGTCTTTCGCGATCTTCCGCTGCACGAAGACCCGCGCGGCGCCGCGCCAGCGCTGGCCCGCCATCGCAAAGCCCGTGCCCACGACGCTCTCCGCAGCCAAGTCCAGATCCGCATCCTCGAGGACGATGGCAACGATGCGCTGTCCGAGGTCCAGACAGAGACGTTTCTCTTCGGCCGCACACGCAATCCCAACCTCGCGGCCAACCTCCGGAGACCCCGCGAACGAGACCAGGGCGACATCCGGATGCCGGACGAGAGGAGCACCGGCCTCTTCGCCGTGCCCATGCACAAGGGAGATACTCGCGGGTGGCAACCCGCACTCCAAGAAGATCTCCACCAGCCGCGCAGCCGCGAGTGGCGCATCCTCGGGAGGCTTTAGGACCACCGTGTTGCCGGCCGCCAGGGCGGCCGCCGATGCCCAAAGGCACCCTGCCAGGGGAAATGCCCAATGCGCGATCACACCGACCACCCCCAAGGGCGCCCGAGACGCCAAGGTGACCAGTCCCGCACGATCCCGTGGGGAAGCTTCGGCCGCAAGCCGGGCCCCGTCGCCTGCGATGGCACGGAGCGCGGCCACTCCCTCAAGAACTTCTGCGTTGGCCTCTGCGAGCAGCTTGCCCGTCTCCCGCACCACGACGGCACTCAGATCGTCTCGCCGTTCCTCGATGATCTGCGCCGCGGCGTACAGGATCTCGCCCCGCCGAATCGAGGGGCACCGCGACCACCCCGGGAAACCCGTCCGTGCCGCCTCCATGGCGCGATCGACGTCGCGGTGATCGGAACGGGGGAAGCTCCCGAGCAGGTCGGTCTTGTTGGCGGGGTTTATGTCGTCGAACGTGGCGCCGTTGGCCGAATCCACCCAGCTACCGTCGACGAAGTTCTTGAAGCGATCCCCCATACTCCGCCCCTGACACTGATCGAACTCGAGCTGCGGGGAGAAAGGACGCCCACGGGTCGGCCCATGGGCAATGCGGATTGCGAAGCGGAACCCGCGACCCTGAATAAAGCTGAGGGGACACTACCACATGCAGAGAGCAACGAGCAAGTCGCAACGTATGGGTCTTATCGCCGCCCGACTCTTCGAGAAAAAAGATAAAAGTGTTTCATGACGTACTATGTATAATTATTTAAAATTATTGTTATTATTTGAAAATCAACTCTTCCACTTGACGAAACCAACAACCATAAAATAAAGTATATGAGTGCCGCTGGGGGGTGCCGCCCCCAGCGTAACGACTTGTCGTAGAATCTACCTCTTTTTTTTCGGAGCAGCCTTCTTGGCGGCTGGCTTTTTCTTCGTCGCCACTAAGATCACCTCCCTCCAGACAAAATTCTCCAATCAACGGCCCATGATTCGATCCTACCTCTTTTTCTTGGCGGGCTTCTTCGCGGCGGCTTTCTTCGTCGCCATGCAACCTCACCTCCTTTCTTTTTGGCCTCCCCACGACGACACTAGAGCAGAGTCATCTGGGGATTTCTGGTCCGCGTCCATTCCACGGTCCGCTCGATGAACCGTTGAGCGTCCTTGATGGCGCCCTCGACCTCGTAACGCGACACCGGTTGACCAACCTCGTCGACAATGACCTGCCAGCGCCGGCGCATCCGATCGAACGCGTTCACGAGCGGGCGGGCCTCATCGCCGAGGATCGCACCGGCCAGCGTGACCACGGTCCGCTGCTGCTCCCGGCCCCGCGGCCGCAATCCCTCGGCCGCTATCATCCCCTTTGCGGCTCGGAGCATGCCCAGATACGCAATGGCATAAGCCCATTCCCGATCGATGCTTGCATTTGCTCGCGCCGTGGCGAGATCCTTGAGGGCCCTGGCGATGAGCGAACTGACCGTCGAGAAGTTCGGCTTGACATCTTCCACCAGTCCCTTCTCGCGCAGATCCTCATACGCCATCGTCGCGTCCGATGAGCAAGACGTTCCTGCCGCCGAACACGTCGGTCAAAAACGGATCCGCCTCCGCTCGCCGCCGCTGAAACTCCGTCTCGTCGAACACCGTGTAGTTGATCTCGCGACCGAGTCTGGACTCCAACTGCGTCACCGCCTCGTTGAGCTCCGTCAAATCCACGCGACCGACGATGAGCACCGGGACCGGACCGGACGCCTCGCCGGGCGCATGCGAGTTCCCGGAATACAGCCAGGCTTGACGCAAACCGGAAAGACCGGCCAGCGATCCCGCGATCGCCCCTTGGATGCCGACGGTCTTCGCGATGATGGACTTGATCTCTGCATAGATCGCGGACGACTTGTTGACCGTGTAGTAGCGAAGGTTCCCGATTTTTTCGCTGGCCAGAAGACCGGCCTTGTCCAGATTGTCGAGTTCGCGCTTGATTCCGGAGATATCCCGACCAAGTTCCCGAGCGATCTGACGGACATAGTAACGGCCCTCGGGATTGGAGAAGAGCAGGCAGAGTATCTCGACGCGTGTCTTGGATGAGAGCAATCTTTCGAGCATCTTCTGTCACCATTCGTTGAGACATATACATCGACTGTTCTTCCTCTGTCAACACTTTTTTCTGGAAAAATTCACAATCGTTTATCTCGCAGTGAAACGCTTGCAACATGGGTGCCGCAAAGTCTCGATGGATTGGAGCAGCAGAGCGCTATGGACGGCCGAGGATTCACAGGATGGGTTATGGCGCGGTATTGAAACGAAATCCCGGTCGAGCCCCCAGTCGATTTATGCGTCTGTTGGCTCTCGTGCCGATCACTGATGAGCGTTTGTCTGATTATGACTGTCTATTCGTACTTTCGATGTGCTATTTTCGGCAGTCGAATCCGACACGCAGGCCGAATCGAGTCGCCGGAGAGAGATCGAGAATCAACGATTGTTGTACGAAGAGCGCTCTTCCCCACCTCACAACGTTCACCGAAGGTCCAGACTGGGGTCTGTCCGGTGGATGCAGACCATGGACGCCAAACTCGGTCGCGCAGCGCTCCCGCAACCGGATCGTTTGGATCGAGCGCAACGTCGCGATCCGCAGCCGGATGCAGGCGACCGGCGGCGTGTGGATCCATCGGCCCCTCCCGCTTTGCACGGGGCTACGCCCCGCGAGCGTTTGCGATCGAACCGGACGGTCAATCGTTCCGGGCAGACTGCAGTGCGTGCCGCGGCGAAGACATCGTCAACGCCAGAAGCCCCGCGACCCCAGGCAGCGCCAGAAGCGTCCATACGCTGACGCGCAACCCAAGCGCGTCGGCGAGAAACCCTGAAAGAGCCACCCCCAGGCCCCCCGCACCAAACGCCAATCCCAGGGTCAGTCCGGACGCCAATCCCAGCCGTCGCGGGAGAAGCTCTTGCGCGAACACCACCGTGACCGAAAACGACGCCAGCAGCGCGGCGCCGGCCACGCCCAGGAAGACCCGCTGCATCGGCCCGACCGTGACGAGACCCAGCGCCATGAGCGCCGGGAACATCAGGAGCGACGCCGCGATGACGAGTTGCCGGCCGACCCGGTCCGAGAGATGTCCGCCCAGCAGACCGCCGACGGCTCCGAAAAATAAAAACGCGAACAGCGACCAGCCCGCCGACTGGAGCGAAACACCCTGCTCGTGCAAGAACAACGGTATAAAGGTAATGAGCCCGGAGTACCCCCAGGACCGCAGCATGATGACCGCGCACAGGGTCGTCAGCGCCCGCCAGGGGATCGACGGCAGCCGGGAAGGCCCGTCCGCGGGGCGGGCCAGCGGTCGCCCCACGAAGGCGCCGCGCCACGCGTACACGGCGGCGGCCATGAGTAACCCCGGGGCCATGACGACCAGCGTGCCCGATAACCCGAACCGGGCCACCAACCACGCGGCCACCACCGGCCCGATGGCAAACCCCACGTTTCCACCCGCCGAGAAGAACGACATCGCGAGGCCACGCTGATGTCCCGAAGCGAGCGTCACGGCTATGGAGGCGATCGGGTGGAACGCGGCGGTCCCCACCCCCGTGAGGAAAATGACCAAAAGCAGCATGACATAGTTCGGCACCACCCCCACGCATCCCATGAGGACCCCCGTCCAGGCGATGCCGACCCACATGAACCACCGCGTCGGCCACCGATCCGACACCCAGCCGAAGGCTGGCTGCATCATGGACGAGGAGATGTTGGAGAGCGCCGCGGCCGCGCCGACCTGCGCGTAGCTGAGATCGAACCGCTCCACGAGGAGCGGAAGGATCACCGGCAGAATATTGAGCGCAGCGTCAACCGTCGTGTGACTGACGACGGCCAGTGCGATGGGAAATTTACGCACCCGTCACCATCCGAAAAGCGGGCGGAGCGTCGTGAGAAAAACCGCGACGAGCAGCGCCGGGAGAAGGTTTGCCACACGGAGTCGCTTGATGTCCAGCAAGAGAAATCCCATGGCCAGAATCAGCAGGCCCCCTGTGGCGGTGAGTTCGCTCAGCACGTCGGGTCGCAAGAGCACGGCCAGCCTGACTCCCAACAGGGTCAGGGTCCCCTGGACGACGACCACGGTCACGGCCGCGCAACTCACCCCCGCCCCCAGAGCGGAGGCAAACGCCACCGACGCCGCCCCGTCCAGGAGCGACTTTGTGTAGAGGAGATCCGCCCGGCCTCCCAGCCCCTCCTGAATCGAGCCCACGATGGTCATGGGGCCCACGCAGAAGACCAGACTCGCCGTGACATAACCGGTCCCGAAGGTTCCCGAACCGGAACGCAGCCACGATTTTAGTCGAGCACCCACCCGTTCCAGCGCCCCCTCGATGTCCAGCCACTCCCCGGCCAGCCCGCCGATGACCAAGCTGGCGATGACCACGAGGACGTTCTCGGCTTTCAGCGCCATCTGCGCGCCGATGAGCAGCGTGGCCAGCCCCAAGCTCGACGTGACGACGCGCTGGAACCGTTCCGGCAGGCGACCCCCGGCCGCCAAACCGATACCGCTGCCGATGAGGATTGCCGCGGCATTCACCAGCGTTCCGCGCACTTCTGCCTCTCTCCGGGGGTGCGGCCCCGCGGCGCGAAAAACAACGGGGCCAAGAATGCCCGAGCATCCCTGGCCCCGTCAAGCCCAAAACCGGAAACCCGATCTAGCTGAGCACCGGCTCCTTGTCGGGATGGATCTTTTTGAACTTGGCGAGAAGCGCGTCCTTGTCCTCGGTTCGCGCCGGGTCCGGTATGATGCTATCCGTCGGACAGACGCTGGTACACTGCGGCTCCGCAAAAAAGCCCACGCACTCCGTGCACAGATCGGGGTTGATCCTGTAATGATCCTCGCCCTCGCTGATGGCCGTGTTGGGGCACTCGGCTTCGCAGGCACCGCAGCTGCTGCACTCGTCATTGATCATCAACGCCATGGGTCCTCTCCTCGTGCTTCGCGCGGCGCACCGCGCGGGGTTATTGGAAACCACGAACCACCGTGGTGACTATAGGCAAGTAGCTGCCGTGGGAAAAGCGAAAAACGCAACAATCGTCTGGAAGGGTGCAAAGGCCTGTTCTTTCGGACAATCTGGGGCGGACGGAGCGGAGCCGAAGCGCACTACCCGGTCACGCCCGCGGCGGCACCGGCGGCGGTTCCGCGCTGGTCCGCCGCCGGGACAGGACCAGGGGCCTTCTCTTCCCCCCGGCCGGCGCGCGCGGGGTCCGGCGATCCGCCCTGCTGCCGGCCACCGCCTCGACACCCCGGCCGGCGAAGTCACGCGGGCGGGCGCCGGTCCCGCTGCCGTTCCGACTCGCGCGTGTGCTCGGCCAGGATGGCCAAGAGTTCCTGGATCTTGGCCTCGAGCTGGCTGATCAGGGCGCGGTCCCGAATCGTCAGACGGCGGCGTTCCACGGCGCGGGCCACCGTGGACAGCATGACCTCGGTCTTAAATCCTTTCACGATGAAGTCGAAGGCGCCCAACCGCAGTGCGGCGATGGCGTTCTCGGACGTCGGGCTGGCCGTGACGATGACCACCGGCGAATTCGGGATGAGTTCTCCGAGCTTGGCCAGCACCTCCAGCCCCGACATTCCGGGCATCATGATGTCCAGCAGGACGACGTCGATGTTCTCGCGCTGGGCGATCTCCACGGCCCGGGGCCCGCTGTCTGCGGCGTGGGTCACGTAGCCCGCCCCGTGGAGGATGTCGCACAGGAGCTGTCGGACCAGCGGTTCGTCGTCCACGACCAGAAGGACGGGAGCCCCGATGGGCGGGCCGGGGCGCGGAGCGCGATCGCCGGGGTGCGGTGCGTGGCGCGCCATCTCCAGCTCGTGAAGATACGCCAGCGCGCGCTCCAAATCGCGATTCAGGTGCCGCACCTTCAAGAGCGCCTCGACGCGTGCCAGCAGCTCGGCGTACTGAACCGGCTTGGTGACAAAGTCATCGCCGCCCGCGGCCAGGGCGCGTTCCTTGTCGGCAATCTGGTCAAGCGCCGTGACGAACAGCACCGGGATCTCGCCGGTCTGCGCGTCCGTCTTGAGCCGAGCGCAGACCTCGAACCCGGAGAGTCCTGGCATCATGAGGTCGAGGATGACGAGGTCGGGCCTCTTCTCGTGGACCAGCGCCAGCGCCTCCTCGCCTCCGGTCGCTTGAAAGACCGTGTACCCGGCGTCCTGGAGGATGGCCTCCATGAGCTCCAGGTTCTGCGGTTCGTCGTCCACCACCAGGATGCGGGCGGATGCCCCGTCTATCGGTTGCGTCATGCGTCGCTCCTCTGCTGTGATGACGCGTCGTCACGCGCCGCGCCTCGCCGTGTCGCCTGCCCATCCCATCGCCGGCGCCTCACCGGACGGCCGGCCTCTCGCGCGGGTCTCCCAAAAACCGGTGCAGCGCGGCACGGAACGCATGCGTGTCGACGGGTTTTGTCAAGAACGCGTCGAAGCCCGCCTCGTGCGCCCGCGCCTCCTCCCCGCGCATCGCATGTGCGGTCAGCGCGACCACGGGAATCCCGGCCGTGGCAGGGTCGGCCTTGAGCCGGCGCGTGGCGTCGTGTCCGCTCATCCCGGGCAACTGGATGTCCATCACGATGAGGTCGGGTCGCTCCTCCGCGGCCAACCGAAGGCTGGCGTCCGCGGTCTCGGCCGGGATGACCCCGCAGCCTTCGCTCTCCAGAAGGGCGGCGACCAGTTCCAGGTTGACGGGGTTATCCTCCACGACCAGAACCCGGGGTGCCATGTGTGTGTCTCCCCTTCCTGTCATTGACGTACTCCGGTGGCGCTTCCAGCCTGCGGGAGAACCCCGCCCGAGCGCGGCGCGGCGTCCCCTTGCGCGGCGGGGTCCCTGACCGGGAACAGCACCCGAAAAGCGCTGCCCTTCCCCTCTCCCTTCGACTCCGCCCAGATCCTGCCCCCGTGCAGCTCGACGAGCTGCCGCGTCAGGGCCAGCCCGATTCCGCTCCCGGCATGCCGTTTGGTGTACGCCGACTCGAGCTGGGTGAACTGCTGGAAGAGACGCGGCAGGTCTTCGGACCGGATGCCGATCCCGGTGTCGGCCACCGACAACTCCAACCATTCGGCCGCGCCGCCACCGGCCGCCTGGACACCGGGACCCCTCGGCGGCGATCCGGGCTGCCCCGCGGCCGCCGTCGTCGAGAGCTCGGGTACCGTCCGCGCCGTGACCGTGATCGCCCCGCCCACCGGCGTGAATTTGATCGCATTGGTCAACAGGTTGAAACAGATCTGCCGGAAGCGCGCCGGGTCGGCGTGCAACGCGGGGAGGTCGTAGGGGATCTCGCTCCGCAGCGCCAACCCTTTCTTCGTCGCGAGGGGGCGGACCTCCCCCAGCACTTCGTCCAAGACATCCACCGGCGCCAGGGGCCGGCGGTCCAATTCGAGTCCGCCGCGCTGCGCCGTCGTGTAATCCAAGAGCTGGCTCACCAACTCCAGCAGGCGCTGACCGCTGGTGTGGATGTTGGTCAGGAAGCGCATCTGCTTCTCGCGCGGGAGCGCCTGTCCGTTCCGCAACATGAGGTCCGAGAAGCCCAAGATCCCGTTCAGAGGCGTGCGCAGCTCGTGCGACATATTTGTGAGGAACTCGGCCTTCGCGCGCGACGCCGCTTCGGCCAGTCGCAGCGCGAACTCGAGATCCTGCGTGCGCTCTTGCACCTGCCGCTCCAAGGTCGCGGCGTGGTCTTTGATCTGCTCGTGCAGCCGGGCGTTCTCGATGGCGATGGCCGCCTGGGCCGCGAAAAGTCGCAGGACCGCCTGGTCCTGGGGGCTAAACGTTCGCCCGGGGGTTTCGTGGTCGACCCCGATGACGCCGAGCAGCGTCCCGCGATACAGGAGAGGTTCGACGAGGGAGGCGGTGATGGCGGTATGGGCAAGGGTGACAGGGTGGGCGATGGGGCTGGACCGGTAGTCATTGATGACCAGTCCGCGACGGGTCTGCGCGACCGTCCCCATCGCACCCTCGCCTAGGCGGCGCGTGGTGGCCGGCCGGGGCGTGCGGTGGCCGTACGACGTGTTGGCCACGAGGATCTCCCGGTCTCTGTCCCACAGATCGATGTCCGCGGCCGCGGCGCCGGTCAGGACGCAGGCGCGCTGCGCGACGAGGCGCAACACGTTGGCCAGGTTGAGTTCCTCGACGATTTCCCCGCTGACCGCGCGCACCGCTTCGAGCTGGGCCCGGCCGTCGTGCTCCCGGCGGAAGAGCCGCGCGTTCTCAATGGCGATGGCGGCCTGCGCCGCGAAAAGGCGGAGCACGTCCTGATCCGACTCGCCGAACGTCCCCTCGCCTCGCTCGTGATGGACCGCGAGCACGCCGAGCAGCTGCTCTCGGTACAGCAGCGGCTCGGCCAGGACCGCGGTGATTTCCGTCGACTCCAGGGTACGCGGGTGCGCCAGCGACGATGTTCGGTAGTCGTTGACGATCGCTCCCTGCCGGTTTCGGGCCACGCATCCCATCAGCCCCTCGCCCAGCCGCCGGGGAAACCGCTCCCTCGAACCGCCGGACCCGTGATACGCATGTGGGGTCAACACCTGGGCCTGGTCGTCCCACAGGTAGATCCCGCCGCTCGCGGCGCCCGCCAGCTCCGTCGCCCGCTGGGTGATCAAACTCAGCAGCGCGTGGAGATCCAGCTCGCGCGTGATTTCCGCCGTCACGGAGCGGATCACCTCCAGCTGATGGGTGCGGATGCGCGCCGCGTCCTCCATCCGTTTCCGCTCGGTGATGTCCTCCTTGACCGCCACAAAGTGGGTGACGCGGCCGTCCGGCGCCCGCACCGGCGAGATGGACGCCGCCTCCCAGAAGAGCTCCCCGCTCTTCTTTTTGTTGTGAAGCTCGCCGCGCCACTCGTCGCCTCCGGCGATGGCGGACCACAGTTGTCGATACGCCTCCAGCGGCGTCCGGCCCGACTTGAGGATGCGGGGGGTTCGGCCGCGGACCTCCGCCAAGCTATAGCCGGTGACCTGCGTGAACTTGGGATTGACGTACTCGATGGCCCCCTGCGTATCCGTGATCAGAACCGAGGCGGGGCTTTGCTCGATGGCGCGCGAAATCTTCCGCAGGTCTTCCGCCAGTTCCTCCACTTGCGCCGTGTGGCGCGCCGACGCGAGCAGGTACGCCCCCAGGAATATGGTCATGAAGAGTCCGCCGCCCAGCGACAGCCAGGCGCCCTCACCCCGCCTGGCCTCCAGATACCAGGGGGCCGCGTACAGCTCCAGCCGCCATTGACGGTTCAACACCGTCACCCACGTCGACACGCGAAGCCGGCTCCCCGCGGCCTGTGGCGCCCGCTGGCTGGCCAGAAGGGGTCGCTCCTCGCGGGTCCGCGTCGCGTCCACGAGGCGAAACTCCAGGCCCTCGCCCTCGAGGTCCGGCAGCGCCCCGCGGATCAACTCCTCCAGATCCAGCGTCTGGACCACGAAGCCGCGCAGCGCCGCGTGTCGTTCGGTCGCGGTCCCCACCGCCGCGCCGGGCCGGTATACCGGCTGGAAGATCAGCATACCGAGGTCTCCCGGCGCTCCGCCGACGGGCGAGGTCGGCTCCGTCGCGCCGGCCTGCCCGCTGTCCCGCACCGTCTCCAGCACGGCCCGCCGCATGGGGTCCGACAGCACGTCGAACCCCAGCACGGCCTCGCGCCCGCGCACCGGCTCGAGGTACAGGATAGGCGCGTACTCCCCACGGCGCCCGGCCGGCCCCAGACGCCCGTCGGGATACCGCTCGGTAACCTGGAACGCCGGGATGCCCTCCCGATGTGCCACCGCCGCCAAGGCGGCCCGTTCGGTGTCCGGAATGCGGGGCGCCCACGCAAAGGATCGGATGCTGCGGTGGCGGCCCAATATCTGGGATGCGAACGCGCGGAACGTGCGCCCGTCGATGCGCGTCAGCTCACACAGCGCCCGCAGATTGTCCAGCTCCTCGACCGCATCCTTGATGCCGCTGCGAAAGGCAACCGCCACCACCTGCGCCTTTCGGTCGAAGGTCCCTCGGATATGGCTCTGCTCCTGGCGGCTCACGAGGACGAACAGCGCCACCGACGCCGCCAACCCCACGGCGAACCCCATCGCCAGCGACGCGACCGCTCGCCAGGTCAACACCGGCGACTTGGCGCCCGCCAGCAGCCCGCCGCCCAGAAACACGAAGGCCGCCGCGGACGGCAGCGCCATCGGGCCCGGGCCGCTTTCAACGGCAAGGGCGGCGCGACCCCAGGAGCCCAACAGGACGAGCACGCCCACGACCGCCACCCCCGCCGCGGCGCTGGCGGCGACGTCGTGGGCGGTCCGCCGGCTCGGCGAAAACCCCAACAGGACGAGCGAGGCAAGGGCGGCCACCACGAATGCGCCCGCGGCCAACGGCGGCATGCGCCCGATCCCCGTCCCGCCGGCGGTGTCGGGAACGCCGCCCAGCCAGTGGGCGAATCCGACGTCTGCGCCGCCGAGATCCTGGGCCAGGATCAGCACCGCCACGAAGAGCACCAGGGCCGCCCCCATGCAGGAGAGGCGTCGTGCCCGCGGGCGCGTCGGGTGGCGGCTGCCCACGAGGAGCGCTCCCCCCAGCAAAACAAAAAGGAGGGCGGTAAGGGGGGCCATGGGCGCGAGGTCGTGTCCGACGCGGACGCCGAGGGGGCGACCAGCCGCCCAGCCGCCCAAGGCCAGCAGCGCGATGGCGATGGTGACGACGGCGCACCCCTGCGCGACGCGCCCGAGGAGCACGCGCACCCACCCCTCAGTGCGTCCGGAAAGCCACCACACCGTCCCGACTCCCTGCGCCCCCGGTCACAGCCCCGGTAAGGCTTGTCACACGCCGCCCCCGGCCGCCGGCGCCCCCACGGGAAACCACACCGTGAAGGTGCTTCCCTTCCCCTCGCCCCCCGACTCCGCCCGGACACGCCCGCCGTGCAGCTCTACAAGCCGCTTCGTCAGCGCGAGACCCAAGCCGGCCCCCTCGTGGCGCTGCTCCCTGGTGGTCTCGAGCTGGGTGAACTCCGTAAAGAGCCGCGGAAGATCCGCGGCGCGGATCCCGATCCCGGTGTCGCACACGGCGAGCTCCAGCCCGGCGGTCGGCGCGTCGCGCGGGACCCGGGAGACGACGCCGCCGTCCTCGGATCCCGCTGCTCCCGCCGCATCCGCGTCCGGAACCCCCCGGACCGCGCGCGCCCGCACGGTGATCGTGCCCCGCTCCGAGGTGAACTTCACCGCGTTCGACAGCAGATTGTACAGGATCTGCTTCAGCCGCACCGGGTCCGCCAGTATGGGCGGAAGGTCGTCGGGTATGTCCGCGACGACCTGCTGGCTCTTCTTGTTCGCGAGCCCTCGCGCGATGACGAGGATGTCCTCCAGGACACCGGACACCGCCAGCGGCCGGGTCGCCAGCATGAACTTTCCCGCCTCGACCTTGGCGAGGTCTACGATGTCCGTGATGAGTTGCAGCAGGTGCTCGCCGCTGGCGTGGACGTTGTTGAGGTAGCGGAGATGCTTCTCCGAGAAACGGCCCTTCCCCTGCTCCTGGAGCATCTGCGTGAAACCCAAAATGGAATTCAACGGCGTGCGGATCTCGTGGGACATGTTCGCCAAGAACTCGGACTTGTGCCGGGAGGCGGCGGCCAGCTTGACGTTGGCGGCGGCCAGGTCGCGGGTGCGCTCGGCGACCCGCGCTTCCAGCTCCGTCGCGTGCGCGCGGACAACGGCGTACAATCGGGCGTGCTCTATGGCGATGGCGGCGTGCGCCGCGAAAAGCGCCAGCGTTTCGCGATCCCAGACGCTGAACCGGCGATCCGCGTCTTCGTGGTTCACGGTGATGACGCCGACGAGTTGCTCCCGGTACAACAGCGGCTCCGCCAACGTGGCGGCGATGGCCGTCCGCTCCACGAAGAGGGGGTGCGCGTACGACGACGCGGCGTACGCGTGAACGACCATCCCCTGCCGCCGGGCGGCCGCCCGCCCGGTGACCCCCTCACCGAGCCGGAAGCGGACGTTCCGCATCCAGTCGCCGCAGCCGCGCCAGACGTGGGGGGTGAGGTGCCGGCGCCCGGCATCCCAGAGGTAGACGGCCCCCGACACGGCGCCCACCAACTCCGCCGCGCTCCGCAGGGCAAGGGCCAGGAGCGGCGCCAGGTCCGTCTCGCGGGCGATCTCCAGGGTGATGGCGCGCACCGCCTCCAGTTGCCGGCTCCGCAGCGCGAGATCCGTCGCGACCGCGTCCCGCTCCCGCCGCAGCTCGCGCTGCTCGAGAGCGCTCCGCACCGCGCTGCCGAGACGCGCCAGCCGGTCTTTCAGGATATAGTCGTTGGCGCCCAGACGCAGACAGTCGAGGGCCGCCTCCTCGCTGACGGTGCCGGTGACGACAATGGCGGGAACGTCCCACCCCCCATCCCGCAAGCGCTCGAGGGCGCGAGGGCCGCTCGTATCCGGGAGGGTATAGTCCAGGAGAACGACGTCAAGCGAGGGGTCGAGGTGACTGAGGTAGTCTGACTCCGTCTCCACGCGACGCCAGACGGGCTCGTAGCCGGCCTCGCGGAGATGCCGGACCATCAGCTCCGCTTCCGTCGGACTGTCCTCGAGGATCAACACGCGTAACGGTACCGGCATGCGGCAACCTTTCCCCGGATGGTTCCGGCCCCCGCGCCTCCGGAACCCGCTGGCGCCTTATCCTCGACCCCCACCCGTGATTGTCAAGAAAATTCACCGAAGACGACCCCTTCGTGCACCAAGCGCGGCGCCGTTCCCCCGCCCCGGGGCGCGACCCTGGCGGCCGCCGCCGGCCGCTCGCACAGCGGAGCGAACAAGGCGAACAACGGTCTTGCGTTCGACGATGAGACTTGCGAGAATGACGCGTCACCCGGAGGGTCGCGGCATGGCGGTGATCACCCGATTCGGCGTGTCGCTGGAAGAAACGCTCCTCGAGCAGTTCGACCGGCTGATCCATCGCAAGGGGTACACCAACCGGTCCGAGGCGCTGCGGGATCTGATCCGCGAGAGCCTCGTCCGGGAGCAGTGGGATCTCGGCACCGCCGAAACGGTCGGTACCTTGACCCTGGTGTACAACCACGAGGTACGGGAGCTGGCCGACAAGCTGACCGACCTGCAGCACGAGTATTACCGGACCATCGTGTCGACTTTGCACGTGCATCTGGACCCCCATCACTGCCTGGAGGTGCTGGTGCTGCGCGGCAGAGCCAACGAGCTGAAGACCATCGCCGACCGCCTCATCGGCACGCGGGGGGTCAAGCACGGCACGTTTTCCGCCACCGCGGAGGGCCGGGTGCTGGGGTGATTTTTTTTGGACCGATCGTGGCACGAAACGTCGCCGGATAATATCGCGCCGACAACACCGTTGCTCGCGCCTCAGGAGGAAGATCCGATGCACATGGCAGACGCTTTGATATCCCCCGTCGTTGGCGGCACCATGTGGGCGGCCACCGCCGGGCTCACCGCCTACAGCGCCCGGAAGCTGAAGCAGGAGATCGACGACCGAAAGGTGCCCCTCATGGGGGTCCTCGGCGCGTTTGTTTTTTCCGCCCAGATGATCAACTTCACCATCCCCGCCACCGGTTCGAGCGGCCACCTCGGCGGCGGCATGATCCTCTCCATTCTCCTGGGACCCCACGCCGCCTTTCTTGTCATGGCCTCCATCCTCACCGTCCAAGCCCTTTTCTTTGCGGATGGCGGGCTGCTGGCCCTCGGGTGCAACATCTTCAATCTGGGTTTCTTTCCCTGTTTTGTGGCCTACCCGCTGATCTACAAACCCATCGCGGGCGGGAAGCCGGCGGAGGGCCGCATCTTTTCCGCCGCCTCGGTGTCCGCTGTTCTCGGGCTGCAGATGGGGGCCTTCGCGGTGGTCCTGGAGACCCTGTTTTCGGGCCTGACGGCGCTGCCGTTCGGAACCTTTGTGCTCCTCATGCAGCCCATCCACCTTGCCATTGGGATCGTCGAGGGTGTGGTCACCGCGCTGGTGGTGATCTTCGTGTGGAAGGCTCGCCCCGAGATCGTGGAGATGGCGGATCGGTCGCCGGCCGTGGCGGCCGGCTCGATGCGGGGAGTGCTCGCGGGACTCTTGGCGCTCGCGATGGTCACCGGCGGCGCCCTCTCCTGGTTTGCGTCCGCCTACCCCGACGGGCTCGAGTGGGCCATGCTCGGAACCTCTGGCAAAGAAGAGTTGGAGGCCCCGGAGGGTGGGGTGCACTCGTGGCTCGCCTACATCCAACAGAAGATAGCTTTTCTGCCCGACTACGCGTTCAAGACGGAAGAGACCCAGGCGGCGTCGAAGGAGGGGCCGGGACACGAGGCGGCAGCGTCCGCCGCCACGGAGAGTTGGCCGGCGGTGAGCGCCGGCACCTCCGTCGCGGGGGTCGTCGGTTCCGGAATCACGCTGGCGGTGGCGGGACTCATCGGCCTCGGGCTGAAACGGCGACGGCGCGGGTGATTGCGGCCGCGACACCCCCTGGGATCCGAACAGGCGTGCGCAGGATCGCATCGGCTGCCTGCCCGTCGCTTCGCGGAGAAACGCACCGTGGCCTCTCCGGGCGCCTCGGCATTGGACATTCGCTATCTGGACATCATCTCCTCCCGGGACACCTGCATTCACCGGGCGGACCCGAGGGCAAAACTCCTCGCCACGCTTGCCTACATCGTTACGGTCGCCTCCTTCGACAGATACACGGTCACCGGGCTTGTCCCCTTCGTCATCTACCCCGTCGTCCTTGTCGCGCTCGGGGGTGTGCCCGCCGCCTATCTTGCGAGAAAGGTGATCCTCGCCGCCCCCTTCGCCTTCTGCATCGGGATCTTCAATCCCCTCTTCGACCGGGCGGTGCTCCTACACGTGGGGCCGGTGCCGATCTCCGGCGGCTGGCTGTCGTTCGTTTCCATCCTGCTTCGTTTCATGCTCACGGTGACCGCGGCACTCCTCCTCGTTGCCACCACGGGGTTCAACGGGGTCTGTCTTGCGCTGGAAAAGCTCGGGGCGCCAAAAGCGTTCGTCGTCCAACTCCTCTTTCTCTATCGGTACCTCTTTGTCCTGGTGGATGAGGCAACGCGACTGACGAGGGCGCGGGCCCTGCGCGCTTTCGATGGCCGGGGAATGGGGATCCGCGTCTTCGGTTCGTTGGCGGGGCAACTGCTCCTGCGCTCGATGGACCGGGCACGCCGGATTCATCTCGCCATGCTGTGCCGCGGCTTCGACGGCGAGGTCCGTCACGCCGGGTCGCTGCGATTTTCCGCAGGGGACCTGGCCTACACGCTGGGATGGTCGGCGCTCTTCGCACTCTTGCGGACGTACGATGTGCCGCAGATCGCGGGAAGGCTGGTTGTGGGATTGGCAGGATGAGTCATCACATCGTCGAGGTCGCGGATCTCCACCACACGTATCCCGACGGCACCGTGGCCCTCCGCGGTCTGTCCTTTCGTATCGTCCACGGCGAAGCCGTCGCCGTGGTCGGCGCCAATGGCGCCGGCAAGTCCACGCTCCTTCTCCACCTGAACGGGTGCCTGGCTCCCATGGCCGGCACGGTTCGGATCGGGGATACCCCCCTCACCCGGAAGACGCTCCCGCACGTGAGGCGGACGGTGGGCATGGTGTTCCAAGACCCCGACGACCAGCTCTTCATGCCGCTGGTTTACGACGATGTGGCCTTCGGCCCCCTCAACCTGGGTCTCCCCCGCGCGGATGTAGAACGGAGAGTCATGAGCGCCCTCGCGACGGTCGGTGCCGCCCACCTCAGGGACCGACCGTCCCACCGGCTCTCGGTCGGGGAGAAGCGCGCCGTGGCCATCGCCACGGTGTTGGCCATGTCGCCCAGCATCCTCGTGATGGATGAGCCGACGTCCAGTCTCGATCCCCGCACGAGGCGCCAGGTCATCCAACTGCTGGCAGGCTTCGCACACACCAAGATCATTGCAACCCACGACCTCGACATGGCGCTGGACGTCTGTTCGCGGGCGATGGTCCTGGAAGCCGGACGCGTGGTGGCGGATGGTCCGGCTGGCCAGATTTTGACGGATGAGGCGCTTCTCCAGTCAAGCCATCTGGAGAGACCGCTGCGATTGCAGGGGTGTCCGGTGTGCTCCGCCGCGCGGCAGACGAGATGACTCGGGATTGGCCCCGTTTTTCGACGACGCCGGCTGAGCCACATGTACCGCCCACCGGTTCACATGCGCCGGATCCACTCCTCCTCTTCGTCGTTCTCGGCATCGTTGATCACCTGGCCGAATCCCGGCACCTCGTGCCGCAGGAACCGCTGCACTCCCAACTGGAGCGTCTGCTGGGCACCGGGTCAGCCGTGGCAGGCGCCCTTCAGCCGGACCCGCGCATCGCGTCCCTCCACGGCGACCAGCTCGATGTCGCCGCCATCCGCCTGTAGCGCCGGACGGACCTTGGCCAAGGCGGCCTCGATCTGATGCGCAAACTCTCCGGCTGATCCCGTCGTTTCCCCTTGCACAGACTCCATCGGCACTCCTCCTTGCACCTGCGGGACCCATACCAGAATCCCGCAACCATGACCGATATCGACAACCGTTCAGCGTGCGCCCACCGATCGCCGCTCGCCCGGCCCGGCCCCCTGCCCCGACGGCGCGTGCGGCGGCGCCAATTCCAGCCGCGCCCAGAGCGGCCCTACCTCGGCCCAGGCTCTGCCGAGACGCTTCTGCCTTGCCATGTCTCGCTCGAGCGCGAGAAGCGCGTTCGCCACCTCGTTGCGTCCAACCTCGGATCGCCGGGCCGCCCGCGGCGTTCCGTCCGACAGGAGGCTACACGGTGTGTCCGGCCAGGAGTCGAGCATCCGACGGACGAACGCCGTCCCGGCGGGAGCCTGGGCCGGCCGCTCCGGCGGCTCGCTCGCCGCTGCCCGGGGCGGTGCGGTCTCCGCGGGCACCCGCTCCACCAGACCCCGAAGACACGCCTCCAGGAACTCCGCGAGTTTCGCCAGGTCTTCGGTCGTCTCGGCGCCGACCTCGATCTCCCCCGGGCGAACCACGACCGACCCCACAGCCACCGCATGTGTGCGGTCCACCCACACGTAACGACGCCCCCCCTCGTCCTCCGCGGTAAACTCCAGCGCCGGCTGGCGGGCCAGCGCCGCACGGATTCTCGGCGCCGCGACGGCGCGGTACCGCACCCGTCCGGCCGCGAAGGGCGTCCATCGGCACGTCCGGTGGGCGCGCCCGCCCAACTCGCGCCCTCGATCGAGGAAAAAGTGGTGGTAGAGGTGCGCCGCGCCGTCGACGTAGTCCTCAAACGAGACATGGCGTCCCGGTCGCGACACACCGTAGGCCGCCCGCAGGTACGCCAGCAGCTCGCCCCCGCTGCCGGACGGAAACCGGAGCAGGCTGAGTCCGGGCCGCCGGACCCGGCCAAATGGGAGCAGCCGGCCAACACAGACATCCGCGCGGATCAGCCCCTCGGGCAAACCGATACCGCCCGAGACCGACTCGGATCCGGTCAGCAGGTCTTTCACCGGCATGCCTCTCGGTCCGGGCGGTTCCATGATCTGAAAAGCGCGGGTGGGCGTCACCAGCATGGCGAAGAGCAGCTGTTCCTCCCGCAGGCTCAAGCCGGCCGCTGCGTCGGCGAACTCACCGAGCAGCGGGCCGACCCGCTTGGGCGCAACGTAATCGTGGAGAAACCACTCGTTGAAGCAGGCGTCGCCGCCCGCGCCGCGGCCGGGCGCAGCGCCCTTGGCCACGTCGGATTTCCAGAACAACTCCCCCGCCCGGGCCGCCAGCCGCCGCAACTCGCGCGATGCGCTGAACGCGGCCAGCCGTGCCGCCAGACGCCGGAATGCCTCTTCCCACGGCAGACAGCACTCGGCCAGTGCGCGCCCGCTCCCGCACATACAGAGCGCGTGCCGTTGGAGTCGCGGACCCGCCACCCTCACCCACCTCATCCCGACGCAGATCGGCGCCGCGCCGGAACGCGTCGGTCTGTCATCGTTCCCGGGGCGAGACACCCGGGATCCGGGACGCACAGGCGCCGATGGCCTCGGCGACCGCCAGCCCAACGCCGACGCCAAGCACGACGCCGACGGCGAGGTACGCCGGCAGCCCCGGAAGCGTGGTCCACCAAAGCGCGGACAGCGCCCGGAGGAAGGCCGGACCGAACCGCTCGCCCACCGGGCCCCCCAGCTGGTCTATCGCCCAGCGGACGGCCAGCAGCACCACGCCCACGCCTCCGGCGCACGCGCCCCCCACCGCCCCCCAACGGAACCCCACCCAGCGGAGGCTCTGCCGGCTCAGCACCGCGCCGCCGAATCGGTGCTGAAACCATGTGAGCCCCGCGACCAGGCAGAGGCCTGCGCCGATCAGCGCCGCCAGCGCCATGGCGGTGCGGTCCGTCCCGCGGTAGCGCTTGAGGAAAACGCCGAGTCCGATGAACGTCGGGGTCGCCAGCAGTACCACGACCGGCCACAACCGCGGGATGCGTACGACCGCCCCGGCCTGCGCCGCTTCGCGTGCGTGCGCTTGGTTCCGCATCACCCGCCTACCGTAGTCGTCCGACGGCACCGGTGTCAACTGCTTTCCGGAACCCGACAGGAATCCCCGACGGGCCGCGACCCCGGTGAGAACCGAACGGGAACGCAGCGGTCGAGCCACACCCCCCGTCGGGTCACGGCGCACGTCATGGCGCGGACGCGCACCCCGGCCCGCGCGGCGCGTCTCAACGCGCCGGCAAACCCGGGGTCGGTGTCGTGGTTGGGGGCGAACGCGACGGCGTCCCCCCGCTGAATCACGAACAGCACCGCCGCCTCCAGTCCGCGCCGACGTGCGGCGACCAGGTGGGCAAGGTGGGCCCGGCCGCGGGTCGTGGGCGCATCGGGAAACAACGCCACACCGCGCTCGACCAGGGTCACCGATTTGACCTCGACCAGACCGCACCGCGGGCCTCGCGCGACCAAGAAGTCCGCTCGCCGTCGCCCCATGACCGGCTCGCGTCGCAGGAATCGAGCGTCCCGATACCCCGGGACGGCGCCCCGCCGCAAGCCTGCCTCGATGAGCGCATTGGGCAAGTGGGAGTCCACCGAGACGTACCCGTGCGCCCAGCGGACGAGGGCCAACGTGAATCGTGTCCGACGTTCTTCGCCTCCGGCGGGCTCGAGCAGCACCGCGCGGCCGGGGGTCAAAAGCTCGCGTAGGCGTCCGGAGTTCCGCACATGGACGCGCTCCTCCCGCCCGTGCACGCGGACCAGGGCCGCAAAGCGGTTCAGACGTCGGAGGAACTGCCCGACCACCAAGGGCGTCCGGAACCGGACGCGGGCCACCGATCGCGCGCGAGACATCTACCCTTTGGCTCCGGTGGAGGTCACGCTCTGGACGTAGTATTTCTGGAGGAGGAAGAACAGGATTACGATGGGAAGGGTGGCCAGCACGGAGCCGGCCAGGAGGCGCCCCCAGTAGGTGATGAACTCCGTCATGTACTTGGTGAGGGCGACCTGGATGACCGTCAACTCGAGGGATGATGTGGCCACCAGCGGCCAGAAGAACGCGTCCCATTGGCGAAGGAACAACAAAAGGCTCGCGGTGATCAGCGCGGGCTTCACGTTGGGAAGGGCGATCCGCCAGTAAAGATCCCACCATGTGGCGCCGTCCACCCGGCCCGCCTCGAACATGTCCTTGGGGAGCTTCGCCATGAACTGGCGGATCAGAAAGATCGAGAAGGCGTCGGGAACCGCGGGGAGGATCAGCGCTCGGTAGGTGTCCAGCCACCCCATCGAGCGGACCACCAGGTACAACGGCAGGACGATGACCTCGAAGGGGACCATAAAGGTGACGAGCACCAAGCCGAAGAGCAGCTTCTGTCCGCGGAAGACAAACCGGGCGAACCCGAAGGCCGCCAGGGAATTCACAAATAGTCCCAGAACGATCGTGCTGCCGGCGACGAACACGCTGTTCCCGAAGAAACGGGCGAAGCGATCCTCGAACAGGATCTCGCGGAAATTCTGGAGCGTGCCGCCGATGGGCAGCAGGGTCTTCCACGAGAGGCGCGTCGTGTACCGGAAGATCTCGTCGTCCAAGCGAAGCGACGAGGTGATGGCCCAGATCAACGGGATCGCCGAGAGCAGCGCGATGCCGGCCAGCGCGCCATAGAAGAGGCCGCGCCCCAGGAGGCGGGCGGCGACGCGGCGTGGTGGTCCGGCCGGAGCAGCCATGGATCAATACTCGAACTCGACGCGCAGAAACCGCATCTGCACCGCCACCGCCAATGCGATCACCAGCAGGAGCGCGGTGGAGATCGCCGCGGCGTACCCAAAGCGTGTGTACACGAAAGCGTTGCGATACACCTCGAACATCAAGAGGGTGGTGGACTCCGACGGGCCGCCTTGGGTCATGACGTAGACGGGGACGAAGAGCAAGAAGTTGATCACGGTGTCGGCCACCACGACGAACAGCAGCGTCGGGGAGAGGAGCGGCAGCGTGATGGAAACGAAACGTCTGGTCGGTCCCGCGCCGTCCACGATAGCCGCCTCCTGGATCCCCTCGGGGATGTCCTTGAGGCCTGCCAGCAGGATCACCATCCAGTACCCCACGCCCTTCCAGACCACCATCCCCATCAGCGAGGCCATGGCCTGCGATGTACTCGTGAGGAACGTCTGGGCGGGGACGCCCAGGGCAATCAGGAGGCCGTTGATCAGACCGCTGTCGGGGTTGTACATCAGCTTCCAGACGATGGAGGCCACCACCAGGGAGATCACGGCGGGCATAAAAAACAGCGACCGGAAGACCTGGATGATTCGCCCCTTCCGGTTGACGAGCACCGCCAGCGCCAGGGCCAGCCCCACCTGCGTCGGCGTCACCACCAGATTGAAGAGGAGCGTGTTCCCGGTGGCCTTGATGATGACCGGGTCGCGGACCAATTCGAGGAAATTGGCGAGTCCGATGAAATCCTGCGACCTGGCGATGGGTCTGACGTCGTAGAAGGACAGGCGCAGCCCCTCCAGGATGGGGTAGAGCTTGAACAGCCCCAACCCCACCATGGCGGGAGCGATAAACAGGTACGGAACGAGAGACCAGGTCCGGCGACGCGTCACGGAAGCCGGCGACCTACTTGTAACGGCGAAGCTGCGCGTCGATCTTCTCGACCGCCGCGTTCATCTCTTTGGCGGCGTCGGCCCCCTGCCGGATGTTCGCGAACGCCTGACGCAGCAGGTCCTCGTACTCCCGGTAGGCCGGTGTCCGGGGCCGGGGCACCGCGGTGTGAAGGATCTCCCAGTAGAACAGATTGTTTGGCGCCACGTTGAACGTTTCGGGGAAGGCCTTGAACGTCGACACCCGCACCGGCATGTAGTTCATGATCTTGTAGTTGCGTTTGGCGGCCTCGGGATCCGTATAAGCCTTGAGGAGCGCCACCGCCAGATCGGGGTGCTTGGTCCCCGAGAACACCCCCACGTGCCAGGCGCCTGTGGGGGTCACCGGCTTTTTGAAGTACGGGTGTGGCGCCACGATCCAGTTCACGTTCGGGTACTGGCTCTTCAAGGTGTTGGCCTCGTACGACGGAGCCAGGTACATGGCCAGCTTGCCGGTGTAGAAGAGATTCGGCACCTGCTCCCGCGGGGAGATCTTGTGCTTGTTGAAGGCGTCCCCGTACCAGCGGGCCGCCTCGATGGCCGCCGGGCTGTTCAGGAAACCGTCCACCGTGGTCCCATCGGGGCCGAGATCGCCGGCGCCGTTGGACAGGATCAGCGGTAGCGTCATGTACGGCCGGTCATACTGCTGGATCGCGAAGCCCCAGACATCCGGGATCTTGTTCCCGCTCTTGTCGACCTGCACCTTCTTGGCGAGGTCCACCACCTGATCCCACGTGAGCCGCTCCTGCGGATCCACTCCGGGGACCTTGAGGCCGGCCCGCTTGAACAGGTCCACGTTCACGAACAGACCGACGCTGGTGGAGCCCATGGGCGCGGAGATCACCTTCCCCTTGTAGGTGGCGATGCTTCGCTCCGCCGGGGTGAAATCCTCGAGATTGTCTTTGGCGTAGTACTTGTCCAGCGCGAGAAGCGCCCCCTGGTATCCGTAGGAGGCCACCAGCGGGCTATCCACGTCGAACACGTCGATGCCGCTACCCGAGGAGAGCGCGATCGCCGCCTTCTGGAAGTACTGGTCGAACGGGATCTCTGACAGCGCAACCTTGACGCCGGGGTTGGCCTTTTCGAAGTCGGCGACAGCGGCCAGGATGGCCTGCCGGCGAGGCTCGCCGCGCGCCACGGAGAGATAGCTGAGCTCGGTGGCGGCCATGGCGGGGGCGATACCGACCGACAGATCAGCGGGCAGGTGTCCGAGACCGGCGAACAGCGCCACGGCGAGCAGGGTCGTCAGCAACCTCCGGCAAGACATGGCAGTTCTCCTTCTCCGCAAGTAGGTTCAGCGAAGGATCGTCAGGAACAGATCCATGAAGCGAGGCTCGTCCACCTCCAGGGCGACTTGGGCGTTCGTTGGACCGGGCGCCGATCGCAGGAAACGCGCCGATTGAGGATAACCCAGCAGCTGGCCGGCGGTCAACTCTCCGCCGAGATCGACGACGACGTGCATAGAGGTCAGCCGAAGGATCGCCGGATCGAGCGCATAGGCCAAGGCCAACGGGTCGTGGAGCCAGAAGCCCGGCAGACCGCGCACCTCCATGGCGAACCGCAGCCAGGGCCGGCTCGTCGCACCCAGGAATGCGTGCAGCGGCGTCCCGCCGGACGCGATGCGGTCCAGATCGCGCGGCGTCATGTGGGTCCGCGTGGTCACGTCCAGGGGAACCAGGGTTACCCGCGCGCCCGAGGCGAGGACGATCGCCAGCGATTCCGGGTCATACCCCGCGTTGAACTCCACAACGGGGGTGACCACGCCGGGCACGCGGACGGCGCCGCCCATGACCACGACCTCGGCCACGGCGGTCGCCACCGCCGGATCCAGCAACAACGCCGTCGCCACATTCGTACAGGGGCCGATGGCCACCACGGTGACCTCGCCCGGCCGCGCCCGGACCGTGTCGGCGATGAACGCGGCGGCTCGACCGGCGGCCGCGGCATGGGTGGGCGGATCAAAGGCGGGCAGGTCCCAGAAGCGTTCCACGGACTGGCGCCGCCGCCCCTCCATCAGCGCGCGGATGCCGCGCGGATCGCGCAGCAGCGGTCGGGTCGCTCCGGCCCAGACGGGGACCTCGGTCCGCCCCGCAATCTCCAGCAGCCGGAGCGCGTTCGGCAGCCCTTCGTCGTGCGTCACGTTCCCCGCGACGATGGTCAGACCCAACAGATCGCACGCGGGATGCAGCAGCGCCAGGGCGATGGCCAGACCGTCGTCGACGTCCGACCCGGGTGTACCGATGCCCGGATCGGTGTCCAAAATGATCGCTTTGCGCCCAAGCCCTTCCGCCATCTTCGCCCCCCTACCAGGATTCCGCCCCTCGCCCGTCTTGACGCGGCCGGCGGCGTCCGGCGCCACGCTACCGCGCGTACACCTGCACCCGGTCCGACGGCATGACCAACCGGACGTCGCCCGCGGGCCGGGGGTCCGGACTATCCGCGAGGACGATCACCGAGCCCAGGCGGACATAGTGCCGATAATGCGCACCCAGAAACAGACTCTCTTCCAGTGACCCCGTCAGGACCATGGCCCCCGCCCGTGCGGCGGCCGAGGGCTCGTCCAGGTGGATATCCGACGCCCGCACGATGACGATCGCCTCCCCGCGCACCGCCCCGGAATACGGCACGGTCTGTCCCGCGATCTTGAGGGTCCCCTCCCCCGCCTCGCCCTCCAGCTGGTTGCTCACACCCAGAAACTCTGCGGCGAACGCCGTACCGGGTTTGAGATAGATATCCTGCGGCGTCCCGGTCTGGACGATCCGCCCCTGGTCCATGAGCACCACGGTGTCGGCGAGAGCCAGCGCCTCCTCCTGATCGTGCGTCACGTAGATCGCCGTGATCCCGATTTGCTTCTGCAAACCGCGCAACTCGCCCCGCAGGCGTTGTCGGACCTTAGCGTCCAGGTTGGACAGCGGCTCGTCCATCAGGAGCACCTTGGGTTCCACCACCAGAGCCCGGGCCAGCGCCACCCGCTGCTGCTGGCCGCCGGAGAGGGCGGCGGGCTTCCGCGTCTCCACATCGGCGAGATTGCCGATCTCGACCAGCTCCAGCACCTTGAGCACGCGCCGGCGAATCTCCGCCTCGGGGACTTTCTGAAGGCGCAGGCCGTAGGCCACATTCCCGAAGATCGTCATGTGGGGCCAGAGGGCGTAGTTCTGAAAGACCATGGCCGTCCCGCGCCGCTGTGGCGGAAGCCCGGTCACGTCGTCGCCACCCAGGAAGATCCGACCGCTGTCGACCTGGATGAAGCCGGCGATGCTTCGCAGCAGCGTGGTCTTGCCGCAGCCGCTCGGGCCCAGGATGGCCGTCATCGCCCCGCTGGCAAAGATCAGCGAGGCTCCCTTCAGGGCTTCGACCTTCCCGTACGTTTTGCGAACGTTCTCAACCCGCACTTCGACCATACCGCCTCGCACGAACCGCGAGCCGAGAGCCGCGCGCCTCAACCGATCCCCCGTATTCCGGTCGCCCCGCGGCTGTCGCGGCTCCTCGCCTCAGATCCGTCCAAACATGGACAGGTATTCCGACTTCATGTACCGTTCCAGCAGGACCAGCAGCACGATCCCCGGCACCATGAGCAGCAGGGCGCTGATCGACGCCACCTGCAGTTCGTATCCCACCGATGTCCGGTACATGTACACCGGCAGGGTGAGAACAAACGGGCTTCCGACCAAGAGGGTCCCGGTGAACTCGTCCAGCGAGTAAAGAAACACGAGCAGCGTGCTGGCGATGATACCGGGCGTCGCCAGCGGGAGCGACACGGAGTAGAAGCTCTTGAACCGAGACGCGCCCAGGTTGATGGCGGCCTCCTCCAGCGTCTCGGGTACCGACTTGAACACGGCCGTCATGGTCCACACCGCAAACACCAATGCCCCCACCATGTGGATCAGGACCACGCCCCAGAACTTCCCGCCCAGGTTTACCCGGTACAGCAGCGTGGTCGAGTTCACGAACACCGGCAGCTGCGGGAACGCCTGGGGGAGCAGGAAAACCATGAGGATCAGCGGCTTCAAGGGAATCGGCAGCCGCGCCAACACATAGGCCAAGGGGATCGTGATGAACAGCGTCAGAACCGTGACCACAACCGCGATCAGGAAACCGTCCGTCAGCGCGCGCAGCATATCGCCCTGGAGCACCTTGGCCCAGTAGAAAAACCCTACCTGCTGCGGGAAGAGATGCGGCCAGTACCATTTCTCCGCGAAGGACCAGAGGACCAGGCTGGACAGCGGCCCAAAGATGATCACGGCCGCCAGCACCACCCCCGCCATCCGGAGCGTCCGCTGTATCATGTCGAGGTTCTCGGCACCCGGCCCCCGGTGCTCAGCAACGCCCAGCCAGCGCCGGCCGGCCGCTCATCGCCCAAAGCCGATCGCGCATTGATCGCGCTCACTTCTGCGAGATCGTCTTCAAGTAGTACGCCGCCACCCCCATCGCCAGGAGGTACGAGACGACCCCCAGCGCGTTGGCGGTGCCGTAGTCCATCTGATAGTTGATCCGATAGTAGACGTCGATCATGACCATCTGCGGAGGTTCGCCGCTGCCGATCATCAACGGCACGGAAAACGACGCCAGCATGGACGTGAACATGAACGCGCTCGCCACCGCCAGCGAAGCCTTCGACATCGGCAGCAGAATGTCCTTGATCTGCCGGAAACCGGACGCGCCGAAGTTCCGCGCCGCCTCCAGGAAGGTTTCGTCCACGGAGCGGTACGCCCCCAGTACCAGCAGCACGGCCAGGGCAAGGTTTTTCCAAATGAGCGACACCGCGATCCCGATCCATCCGAACGCGATCGAGGGGGGGTCATTGATGTTGACCAGGCCCACCTGACTCAGGACCGCATTCAACGTCCCCTTGGGCGCCAGCAAGACCCGCATCGCGTGGCCGACGACGACAAAAGGGATGAACAGGGGGATCTTGAAGAGGAACTCCACCGCCCGGTGGCTGTACAGCCGAAGGTAGCCGCACAGGAACACGGCCACGCCCAGCACGGCGGCCAGGCTCACGAAGGCGATCCACAGCGTGTACAGGACGTCGAACTTGTACAGCCGCCACACCAGGTGGTAGTTCCGCAAACTCCACTGGTCGTCGCGTAGCAGGCTGAGGTGCGCGGAGGACAGAAACGGTAGAAAGAACAGCCAGAGGACGATGGCCAGCGGCGGGAGGGCAATGATCAGGCAGGCGATGCGCGTCGAGAGTCGCATAATGGACGGGCGAGGAGGTCAGGGTCCCTCCTCGCCCGAGTCTCCGTGATTCCCCCGATCCTCAGTTCTCCTCGTACGCCGTCAGCAAATCCTTGAAGTATTGCTGCTGCGGGAACGCCAGACCGTTTTTCTCCAGCGTCTCCGGCGGGACATCGGCGAACAGCATCTCCTTCGCCTTCGCCGACACCACCGGCAGCACGTGTTTGGCGTCGATGCCGGGGAGCCACCCCATCTGCTCGACGATCACTCGGGCCTGCTCCTCGGGTGAGGTGATGAATTCCACGAATTTCTTCGCCATATCGTAGTTGGCGGCCTTCTTGGTCACCACGAGGTACATCGGCTGCCCCGGGAGACCGGGGGAGATCAGCTTCATCTTGATCTTGGGATCCATCCGATTCTGGTTCTTCATGCTGATCAGCATGTCCACCCACACCGGCCCCATGGCGATCTCGCCCCGATTCAGCTTGTCCAGCGTGTCGTTGTTCCCGGTCGTCATGGTCACCGGCAGACTCTTCAGCTCTTTGATGGCCGCCGGCCAGCCCACTTCGGCCCCTTTGTCGTACGCGCCGGCGGCGTACTGGTCGTACTTCCCGCTCTTCCAGTACACCCAGCCCGTGGTGAAGCCGGTCCCGCTCATGCCGCCTTTGACCCCGTTGTACCCGAACTTCCGCGGGTTGGCCTTGATCCACGCCACGAGGTCCTCGAAGGTGTTCGGCGGGTTCTTGACCAGATCGGGGTTGTAGGCCAGGACCACCTGGCTCTGGAACATGGGCATCACGTACCCTTCGACGTTGAATCCCAGCGCATTCTTCCCGTTGGCCGCGGTCATGAGCTTGTACGTGGCGATCTCCGGCGCGTACTTGGCCAGCAGATCGTTCTGGATCATCTGCGGCATGATGCTCTGATGCACGATCGCCACGTCGATATCATACTTCGCGACATTGGCATCCTTCTGGCTTTTGAGTTTCTGGAAGATCACCTGGCTGCCCGGATCCCCCGGGCCGCTGCCGACGGCGTTGATCTCCACATTGGGGAACCGTTTGCTGAAGGCGGGACCGAACACGTTTTTCTGCAGTTCGTGCATATTCGTGTCACCCGCGGTGACCACGTTGAGGACGATCTTCTCCCCAGCCACCCCGAAGCCGGTCGTGCCCCACAACAGCACGGCCAAGGCGAGTCCCAGAACCATCATGACTACCCGCAGCCGCCGCATGGACAACCTCCTTTTCTCCTCCATGTGCAACGCGCCCTCCGCATGACGCCGCCGCCGGAACAATCTCCCACGTCCGTGTCGAGCCGGGCCGACTCTATCCCCGCACCTGTTCCACTGTCAAGTCCACTGTCCACCCCCCCGCACAACGGCCCCGGCAAGGCGGTGGGAGACCCGCCGCGGCCGGAAACCGGGAAGACATGGGCGCGTCTTCTGAACCGGCGGGCAAACGGTTAGTCGGCCGCGTCGTCCTCCGCCGACCGCCCCGGTTTCCCGGGTCGCCCGACGTCCAGCGCTTTGATCCGCTTGCGCAGCGTGTTGCGGTTGATCCCGAGCAGGGCGGCAGCCTTGACCTGATTTCCGCCCGTGCGCTGCAGGATGAGCTCGAACAGCGGCCGTTCCACACCTGCGACAAAGTGCGCGTGCAGCCCGCCGTCGAGCGTCCCCCGAAGCCGGGCCATCTCGGTGCGGATCCACTCCACCGGAAACGCCTCGGGTCCACCGGCCCGCGCCTCGGCGCCGGCGCGCGTGCGCACCCCGTCGGGCAGGTGATCGGGAAGCACCAACGGCGTCGGCGCAAGCGCGGCGGCGCGCTTTACCACGTTCTCCAATTCCCGCACGTTGCCCGGCCACCCGTACCGGGCCAACAGCCCCACCGCGTCCGGCGAGAACACCTTGGGCGTCGTGTGCTCCTCACGCGCGAAGGCGGCCAGGAAATGGGTCGCGAGTGCCGGGATGTCTTCGCGCCGATCGCGAAGCGGTGGCAAGTGGATGCTGACAACGTTCAACCGATAGAACAGGTCCTCGCGAAAAGTCTTCATCCCCACGGCGCGTTCGAGGTCTTGGTTCGTGGCCGCCACGATCCGGACATCCACCGGGATGGAGCCTTCGCCGCCCAGCCGCTCGATCCGGCGTTCCTGCAAGACGCGGAGAAGCTTGGTCTGCAGGCTGAGGTCCATGTCACCCACCTCGTCGAGAAACACCGTACCGCCATCGGCCTGCTCGAACCGGCCGCGCCTGGCCGCCGCGGCGCCGGTGAAGGCGCCCCTCTCGTGGCCGAAAAGCTCGCTCTCCAGCAGCTCCCGCGGAATGGCCGCGCAGTTGACCGGCACAAAGGGGCGCCCCGTGCGGCGACTGTTCTCGTGGACCGCCCGGGCGATCAGCTCTTTCCCGGTGCCGCTCTCCCCCCGGAGCAAGACCGTGAGATCGGTGCCGGCGACCTTTCCGACGGCTTTGAAGATCTGCTGCATAGCCGGGCTTCCGCCCACAATGCCTCCCAGCTCGAACCGCTCCTCCGCCAGCCGGCGAAGCCGGGACACCTCGCGTGTCAAGGCCTGCGCCTCCAGCGCCTTCCCCACGACGAGGAGAAGCTCGTCCACGTCGAAGGGCTTCCCGATATAGTCGTAGGCCCCCTGCTTCATCGCCTCAACCGCGATTTGGAGTGTCCCGTACGCCGTCATCATGATGACCGGCAGGTCCGGCCGACGCCTCCGGAGGTCGCCGAGTACGGCCAAACCGTCCCGCCCGGGGAGTCGCACGTCGAGCAGCGCGAGGTCGACGTCGGGGTTTTCCGCCGCCGAGAGGCCGCTGGCGCCGTCGGCTGCCAGGTCCACCCGGTAGCCAGCGCGCTCCAGGGCCTTGGTGAGCGCCCAGCGCACGCTGTCCTCGTCATCCACGACCAGCACTCGATTTCCCGTCATGCGACGGCCCCTTCTCCGTCCCCCGCCAGCGGAAGCAGGACGCGGAATGTGCTTCCCTCGCCGGCGCGGTCTATCACCTCGACGGCGCCGCCGTGCTCCTCGACGATGCGGACCGAGATGGGCAGTCCGAGTCCGGTCCCGCCGGCCTTGGTCGTGAAGAAGGGATCGAAGAGGTGCCGTTGTACCTCGGGGGAAATCCCCGATCCCCGATCCGCGATCTCGGCGACGGCGGCGGCGCGGCCGCCGCATTGCGGCGCCGCACGCTCGAACCGCGTCCGCACGGTCAGTTCGCCGCCGTTCGCCATAGCCTCGGCGCCGTTCCGGGTCAGATTGAGGAAGACCTGCAGCAACCGGTCCGGGTCACCCGCCACCGCGGGGATCTCGGGATCGTAGCGCCTGGCCACGACGACCCGGGCAGTCTCCAGCGCGGGCTCCAGCAGGCGTAGCGCCTCTTCGAGGAGCTGGTTGATGTTACACGGTCGCCGCTGGAGCGGCCGCGGGCCAGCAAAGCTGAGCAACTCGCCCACGACCCGGTTGAGCCGGTCCACCTGTCGGATAATGATCCCGGTAAATTCCCGCAGGTGCGGCGGAAACGCCAGCTCGCGCTCCAAGAGCTGTGCCGCCGCCCGGATCCCCACCAGGGGATTGCGTACCTCGTGCGCCACCCCCGCCGCCAGCACCCCCAGGGCCGCCAACCGATCCGTTCGGCGGAGCTGTTCCTCCATGTCCCGCACCCGCGACAGATCGCGCAAGACCAGCACGACGCCCCGGGGCCGGCCCGCGGGATCGCTGACGAGCGAAACGACCATGCTGACGGGGAGCCGTGTGCCGTCCGACCGGACGATCTGTGCGTCGAAATCGGCGTGACTGCGGTTCATCGCCACCGTCCTCGCCGCCAGCGCTGTGAGCGCCGAGGGGGGCGGAAACACCGCGTCGAGCGGCCGACCCGCCACCTGCGTGCGCGAGAACCCCGCCAGCTCCTCCGCTGCCGGATTCACCGACACGATCCGGCCTTCGGGATCCAGAATGATGACGGCGTCCTGGAGGCTGGAGAGGAGGTCCTCGTGGTAGGCCCGCAACGCCTCGAGCTCGGCCGCGAGTTCGACCGTGCTGCGCGCCGACGCGCCGGCCGCCGCCGCCCCGGCCCCCTGGTCCGCGCCCGGTCGCTTGCGACCGCGTCTTGAGCGCAGCGCGGCCTGTCGAGGGATCGCGTCGATCACGACCTCCCCCGGAGCGAAACCCGGCTCCCGTTGGCGTTCCCACAATCCCAGACGCGCCCACGATTCGAGACGGGACGTGCAATACGTCGGGGCGCGGCGGGAGCGCCGCGGCCGGCGGCGCATCCGGGCGTCCCCCGACAACCCGTCACTCCCGCGGTTCCAGGCCCAGCGGCACCGCCACCCGCCCGGCGCGACCGCGGATGGCGCGGTCGGCGACTTCCGCCGCGGGGATCCGATCCTCGCCCGCGGCGCGCACGGCGTTGGCAAGCTCCGCGAGAGGAAGACACTGGACCCCCCACGCGGCACACTGCGCGAGCAATCGCTCCGTCATCCAAAGGAAGCGGCGCCCCTCCATCTCCGCATGCAGCGTGAGCACCGGCCAGGGATCCCGCCCCAGGCTGCGGCCGATCAGCGCGATGAACCGCTCGCCGTCCGCCCCGTCGAGACCCAGGATCTCATCCAGGGTCGGCAGGGTGGTCGGCAGCTGGAGCGTGCGCCGCCGTGTTCCGCGCAGAGACGGATAGAAGGGCCGCCGCCCCCGCGTGTCGCTCGCATAGGCGAGATTGAATTCGTCGAGCAGCCGCAGGCTGGCGGGGCTGCACCGCCACCCGGGCGCGCCGCAACTCCGCGGGCGGAGCCCCACGACGCGCTCGTACGCCCGCACGGCGCACGTCATGTCGGCACGCAGCTCCGCGTCGCGCATCCAGTGGAGCCGGTCCTGCCAGCGCCGGTGGTCGTAGCCGTGCATGGCCAGCTCGTGGCCCGCCGCCGGGATGGCCCGCAGGACGCCGGCCAGGTCCGTCGGGTGCCGGGCGGGCAGGAGCGTCCCGGAGAGGATCGTCCGCCACCCGTACGTCCGAACCGCCTGCGTGCGCCGCATCTTCGCCAGGAACCCCGACCGGAGCGACTGCAAGACGGCGCGCCCGCTGCGGTCCGGCCCCAGCGCGGTGAAAAAGCTCGCGCGCACGCCGAACCGGGCCAGGAGGGGAAGCAGGTTCGGCACGCCGGCGCGCAGGCCCTCGTACGTGCAGACGTCGATGCGGAGCCCCAGGTGCATGTCGTCTCGGCTCCGGAAATCGCCGGCGCCGCCGCACGTGCCGCACGGCGCGGATGAGCGGGCCGCGGCGTGTCAGCCGGCCTCGCCGCCCGCTCCGTCGAACACCGGTCCGGTCCCGCCGCCGCACGAAACGGCCGCGGCGAACTCGGCGCCGTCGATCTCGCTGCCGCGGCCCACTTGCAGGCGAGCGATCTCCAGGATGCCGCCCCCCGTGGCCACCTCCAGACAGCCGGCGGCGTTCGCGCCGAGCACCTGCCCGGGCGGGTGGGCGGACCGGCGCTCTCGCGGCGGCCGGGCCTCCCACACGAGCACCCGCCGGCCTTTCCAGTACGTGAAGGCGCCCGGGAAGGGGTGGGTCACGGCGCGCACCAAATTGTAGATCTGCCATGCCGAGGCCCGCCATTCGATTCGGCCGTCGGCGGGTCGCCGCCGGCCAAACCGCGTGGCCGCCGCGTGGTTCTGCGGCACGCGGGGAGCTCGACCGGACGCGATCAGCGGATACGTCTCGCGGAGTGCCGCGCGAGCGGCCGCCGTGAGCTTGCGCGACAACGTCAGCGCCGTGTCCTCCACCGCGATGGGAACGGACCGTTGGGCGATGATGTCGCCGTGGTCCGCCCTTTCGTCCATGTAGTGCACCGTGACGCCCGTGAGGGTTTCCCCATGCACCAGCGCCCAGTTGGCGGGTGCGCGGCCCCGGTACTTGGGCAGGAGCGAGCCGTGGACATTGACCGCGCCCAGCCGCGGGATCTCCAAGAGTCCTGGCCCGAGCAGTTGCCGGTAATAGCAGGACAGAATCAGATCGGGCTGCAGCCCGCGGATGTACTCCACAAACGCCGCACCGTTGGGGTTTTCCGGCGCGCGCACGGGAATCCCGCGCGAGGCGGCGGCGTGTGCCAGCGAGGCGAACCAGATCGTCTCTCCGGGATCATCCTCGTGCGTGACGACCGCGACGATGTTTCCGCCTCGCTCTCGCACCGCCTCCAGGCATGCCACGCCGATGTCGTGGTAACCGAAGACGACGACCCGCGGGTCGGCGTGTTGGGGGGTCGGCGGCGGATTACCCATGAACCCAGGGAACCGACCCGCAGGCGCGAGGGCGGGCGGCGCCGCCGGCATGATCGTAGACCGCCCCGACCACGTACCGGGGCCGGCGGCGAACTTCCAGATAGATCCGGCCCACGTATTCGCCGATAAGACCCAGCGCCAGGATCTGCATCCCGACAAAGACGAAGAGTATGGCGAACAGCGTGAAGACACCCTCCACCTCGGGACCCACCAGGAGTCGGCGCACAAGCAGAAAGGCTCCGAACCCCACCCCGAGGAGTGCGATCCCGAGCCCGGCGAGACTCACCACCTGAACGGGCAGCAGCGAGAACCCCGTCATCAGGTCCAGCGCCAGGCGGACGAGCCGGACCGGTCCGTAATGCGATCGGCCGTCGGCCCGGCGGTCGTGGTCCACCGGAATCTCGACCGGCGAGCGCGCGAAGCTGTTGGCCAACGCGGGGACAAAGCTCGAGATCTCCCGGCAGCCCCGCAGGCGCTCGACGACCTCCCGCCGGTAGGCGCGCAGCATGCAGCCGTAGTCGTGCATGTCCACCCCGACCATGGTGGAGGTCAGCCGATTGATGCACCACGAGAGAAACCGGCGGACCCACGCGTCCCGTCGAATCCGACGCCAGCCCCCCACGACGTCGTGCCCCGCCTCCACCTGGGCGAGCAGTCGCGGGATCTCCTCGGGTGGATTCTGGAGGTCCGCGTCGAGGGTGACCATCACCTCCCCGCGCGCGTGGTCCAGTCCGGCAAAGACCGCCGCGTGCTGACCGTAGTTCCGGTTCAGCGCGATGATCCGGACGGCACGGTGCGCGGCGTGGAGACGGCGGAGAACGTCCAGCGATCGGTCTGCGCTGCCGTCGTCCACAAAGATCACCTCGTACGGCCGGCCGGTGCGGTCCAGCACGGGCGCCAGCCGCGCATACAGCGCGTCGAGATTGCGCTCCTCGTTGTAGACGGGGATGACGACCGACAGGCCGCCCGCCGCGTCTTCGGACAATCCAGCACCCTCGGTCATCGGATTTCCGCCGGCCCCCGCACCGGGGCGTGGTTCCCGGTGCGCCGGCGCAAGGCGGTTCGGCCTTTCCGTCGGCGCGGGCCCGTCAGGCGCCGGTCGGTTTCTCCGCCTCGTCGATGAGCATGACGGGAATGCCGTCCCGGATGGGGTAGCGCAGACCGCACATCGGTGACGTGCAAACGATGCGCTGGGCGGTCTCGTCCAGCCGGACCTCGGACTTGCACTTCGGACACGCCAGAATCTCCAGCAGTTCCTTGTCGATCATACCGGGCCTCCATGCCGTCCGACGCTGTCGGCGGCACACCTCGGAGTGTCCGCGGGGTCAGGCGGACGCCGCCGCCCTCGCGCCGGGCTTGTCCCGACTCGTCATACCGGGAGTCGCCGGCTGTCGATCACAACCCCATCCGACACATGATCACCGCATCCTCGATCGGATGGGTGTAGTACCGATGCCGAACCCCCACGGCGTCGAAGCGATGCTTCCGGTACAGCGCTTGCGCCGCGACGTTGGAGGCGCGCACCTCCAGAAATGCGGCCCTGGCCCCTTCACGGCGCCCGTGCTGCAGCGCGGCCCGCAGCAGCCCCCCCGCGATCCCCCGCTTCCGCCAGCGGGGATGAACGGCGAGATTGTTGATGTGCAGCTCGTCGCTCACGACCCAGACGCATATGTATCCCACGACAGGGGGCGGAGCGCCCGCGCCGGGGATGCGGGCCACCAGCGCACCGGCCAGAGTCCCCGGGCCCAGCTCGTTCCCGAACATCTCCTCGGTCCACGGCACGGAGAAGGAGACGACTTCGATCGCCATGACCTCCGGCAGGTCGGATCGTCGCATGGGCTCGATGAGGAGTTCGACCGCCGGCCGCTCTGCGTCCCGCCCCACCATGCGATGGTGCCCCCGAATTTGTCGCGGCACGGACCGCGTCAGCGTCCGGACTCGCGCCGACGGCATAGCTCGGCCTCGGAGGGGCGGAGATACCGCGGGACCAGCGAGTCCGGCGCGTCCCGGTCGCCCCGCACCAGCCGCCGCCGGCCCAGCTCCGCCACGCAGGCCGGGCGCGGGCCCCGGCTGGCCAGCGGTGGGAGGAGCATCTTGTCGCCGAGCCGCTCCCGGAACAGTGCGGCGTACACGTCCACGCCGTCGCCGAGAAACAGCGTGCGGTTTCGGATAAGGCGGCAGAGCTCTTCCGGCGCCAACGCTGCGTCGTCGGTCACCCGGCGCAGACCCTCCGGTTCGTGCCGGAAGACGGCGGCGTATACCTCCTGCTTGCGCGCGTCCAGCACCGGACAGACCTGCCACCGTGCTGCGGGCAGCGCCCAGGCCATGGCCTCTAGCGTGGGCACCCCGACGAGGGGCAGCCCGGTGGCGTACGCCAGGCCCTTCGCGGTGCTGAGCCCGATGCGCAGACCGGTGAACGACCCGGGACCGATGCTCACCGCGATCCCGCCGAGCCCCTCGAGCGGGATCCGCGCATCGCCCAGCGCGCGGTCCACGGCCGGCAGCAATCGCTCCGAATGGGTGACCTCCACGTTCAGGACGGTCTCGCAGACGACCCGATCCTCGGCGACGATCGCGACGCCGCCCTGCCTGGTGGATGTCTCGATGCCGAGCACGAGCATGGGCCCTGTCTCCGCCCGCGGAGTATACCGGGCGGGCCCAGGCGGTGCAAGTCGCAGCCGGTGGCGCACCCGGGGGTCGATGGCGCTCTTTTGAGACCCCGCCCCCAGATCGGGGCGGCGCCTGTCGCACCGGAACGGGGGAAAGGACTCCTCGGCGCGACTCAGACATCCTGGCGCCTGATAAAGGTACCGCCGCGGTACTCCTCGAACGCCACGCGCAGTTCCGCGCGGGTGTTCATGACGATGGGTCCGGACCAGGCGACCGGCTCGCCGATGGGTTTCCCCGAGACAAGAAGAAACCGAGCGCCGTCCTCCTCGGTGGACACCACGACGCGCCCTCCGTCGCCAAACAGGACGACGGTCCAGTCGGTCACAAACGGCGTCCGCTGAAGGTCGCAATCGCTCGCGGCTTCCACCGCGTGCCCGAAGGGATCCGTTGCTTGTTCTTGGCAGAAACAGGCTCTTCCCCCGATCACGTATGCAAAGACCGTGTGGCCCGGCGGCGTGGGGTGGACAAACTCCGTCTTGGCGGGAACCGTCACATCGAGGTATGCGGGGTCCGTGACGATATCCCGGACGGGTCCCCGTATTCCCGCGATCGCGCCGCAGATGACCGCGATCTTGACCCCATTCCCCGCCGCGACTTCGGGTATCCGGTGTGCCTTCACCTCGCGATACCGGGGCTCCATCATCTTGTGCGAGGCCGGGAGGTTGGCCCACAGCTGGAAGCCTTCCATCCGGCCCGCCGCGTCTCCTCTGGGCATCTCCTGGTGGATGATGCCGCTGCCCGCGGTCATCCACTGGACGTCTCCGGCGCCGATCGTACCCCCGTTGCCCATGCTGTCCCCGTGTTCGACCTCCCCGCGCAGGACGTAGGTGATGGTCTCGATTCCGCGATGGGGATGCCAGGGGAAACCCTGGAGATACTGCGCCGGTTCGCCGGAACGGAAATCGTCCAGCAGCAGAAACGGGTCGAACGACGGAACCTCGGCGAATCCGAACGCCCGCCTCAGGTGGACGCCGGCGCCCTCGATAGTAGGCTTGCTCGTGAGGACTCTCCGGATCTTCCTGGTCGCGGCCATTCCCCACCTCGCGCGCTCTCGCGGTGTGCGCCACACCTGACCGTGCTCCCGCCCTGACCCTCCGCGCCCACGGCAGCCGCCTGGGCCCCTACCGGTTCCTCCGCCGGACCAGCAAGGAAAGCCCGGCCACCACCAAGAGAACCGGCCACCACGTCCCGGCGATTTCACGGATCGAGAGGTGCGCAAACCCCAGATTGTTTAGAAGAAAGACCGCGCCGACTACGATGAGAACGACCGCGCCGATTCTTCCCAGCATCGCGCTCCTCCGCGCCCCACGGGGTCACGGGCTCCCCGGCCGCACCGCGCCATCCGCGCGTCTCCGGGACCGCCGCATCCCGACTCCGGTCACGCGCCGAGCCCGCGGCACACGTCGCGACCGCAACCGCCTCTTTCCCCAGGCGTATGGCCACCCTGGGGCGCCCGCGCCGGCGGCTCACCCGTGTTCCGTCACTCGTCAAGCTCGTACAACGATTCGAACGTGGCCCTGCCGACACAGTAGGCGTCCGTGCCGTCCTCCGCGTTGTACACGAGGTAATCCCCCGCCTGGTAGTGGGAACGGCCTTCCTTCGTGGCCACGCTCCCCGGCTCGGTCGTGACCTCGGCCCAGACCGGCGTCGTCTTGACGTAGACGCCTGCACTCACCCCCCGATAGGTCCGTGCAAAGACCTCGCCGTCGACGGTGTAGACGTCCCCCTGGTTGTCGACGAGCCAGTCGCCGCGCTTGCACCGCTGCTCGGCTCCCCACTTCCGATAGGTAAACCCCGCCGTGTCCAGATCCAGTCGGACGGCCACGACATGGCGGTCGGCCCGCTTTCGATACCGCCGACGGGTTGCCATAACGCCTCCCCTCGTTCCGCGAGAACCCGGACCGATCCGCAGGTACATCACACCCCGACGCCAAACCCCTGGCCGGAACGGCGCGATCCGCGCCGACACGCCGCGGCCGCGGCGCACCGTCGAATTCCCCGGACCGTCCAGGACACCACGGGACTCGATGGAACGCGAAGCGGCCCCGCCTACCGCCGGAGTTTGAGGAGTCGCTCCACCCTCCCCAACTTGAGAAAAATCGGGTCGAAGACGGCACGGTGGATCTTGAACCCGACGGCCAGGATCGCCGCCAGCCCGCTCCGCAATCCGATATCCCGGAATGTCTGCCGGAACCGCAGCAGACGCAAAAGATGCGGCGCCACGAGCGTCGCCGCCAGGGCCGCCAGGAACAGACCCAGGCCACGGACCGTCACGAGCGCCACGTCCCGGTAGGCGTACGCCAGCCGAGCCACGGCGACCCCCAGGGCCAGCAGCAACGCGACGGCGGCGACGGTAAGCGGCGGCCAGAGCCGCCACACCTTCCCGGCGACCATGCCGCCCACCTTCAGCTGGCGTGTGAGCACATCGAAGCCGGGGCCGGGGTTCAACACGGGCTCGATCCCGAGAAAGCGCCACGCTTCTGTCGCCGGGACCGCATCGGGGAGACCGACGCGGGGCCCGAACTCCGCTTGCGCCTGGCGGTAGCCGCTCGTCATGAGTGCGAACGCCTCGACCTCCGTAAACGAATCGAGATCCGTCCGGATGGCGGAAAGAAGCCGCTGGACGGGCTTCTGAAGCCCGTAGGACGTCAACACGCCGCGGCGCGCCAGGGGCCGGGCCTCGTCCGAGGCCTCATGCGGGTCCTGGCACTCGCGCCAGTCGATCGGATCGGCATCCAGATCCTTCTTGAGGTGTAGGAACATCAACCCCTTGAGCAGCCCCGAACGGCGGCGCGCATCGAGCTCTCGATACTGCGACTGGCGCACGCGCGCCATCGAGACGCTGAAGGAGCGGAGCGAAACCCCAAGCCGTCCGCCACCCGGACGATCCTGATTTTCCATCTGGCCGCTGGCGTCGCTGACGATCATGACGCTGCAATCCTGCTCCAACAGGCTGGCCACACCCTGATTGTCGTACACCCCGCCGTCGACGAGACGGACCGTCTTCCCCGGGTAGAGATCGGGAAACACCAACGGATCGAACAGTCCCGGGACGCACGACGACGCCGCGACCGCCTCGCCGAGACGGAGCTGCTGATAGTCGGGAGGCGCGAAGAGACGTCCAAACCGGCTGCGCCACCGATCCGCGAGACGCGGCGCCTCCCCGTAGTACATCCTGCGGAGACGGTAGTTGCCCCCGATCTCCGCATCCAGACCGATGGGCGGCTCGCCCATCCACGAGGCGGTGAATTGCCAGTTGTGCCCGGTGTTGAGCGTGGTGGCGTTCAGCACCAGGACGGGGATTTTTGTCGCCCGGCGCCAATTGTCGTATTTGGGGTTGAAGCCTTCTTCGCCGTGCGGACACACCAAGAGATCTTTGAGGTAGCGCGGTCGGTTTCCGTTGCCGTCAGGGACTCGGGCGTAGAGCTCCTGCTCGTATAGCTCGCCGAGCCGGCGGGTGGCGGTGTAGCTGGGCTGAAAGAAGGTGCGCAGGTTGGCTCGGATGCTTCCGAACAGACGGCAGCGAAGGTTGGTCTGCACGCCGGCCAGAAACTCCCGCTCGAGGCGTCGCACGATTTCGAGATAGTCCTCGCGGACGATCTCCGCGTCGGCTTTCGACTCCAGCAGTCGCTTGACCTCGAGATAATAGTGCGCCCCGAGGATCGACCCTCCCGACACACACGAGAGCACCTCGACGCGACGCAGCACGTCCTGCTCGGCCAGATAGGCGAGGACCCCGATGTGGAAGAGCGAGGCGCGAAACCCGCCGCCGGAAAGCGCCAGCCCCACCTTGCCGGTCATGGCGCGGTCCACGCCGGGCGCGAGATCGCCAAGGTAGTCATGCAGCATCCGTTGGCCCCGCGCGCGTAGCTCTTCCGGTGGGACGGTGCCCCGGGCGGCCCATTCGGGCCGATCTCCCAGCGACTCTCCCAGATCGGCCTGCAGCTGGATCAGCGAGGCCAGTTGGGTGACGGTGGATTCGAACTCCCACGGCGCCACGCGCTCAAGCGGCGGGCCTTGATGGGTCAGCCCCTGGGCGGCGTTGTACTCCCGGAGGGCGGCCAGCGCTTCGTCGAACTGCGCCAATCCGAGATGTGCCTCGGCCCGAGTCGTGTAAAACCACCATTCCTTCGTCAGCCAACCGTACCCGTCTTTCCTGCCGAGGTCGATCAGAAGGCCCGCGAGATTTTGACGGATCTCGTAGGCCCGACACCACCGGCCGACGGCGACGCTCCAGTTCGCACCCGTCTCCTTCGCCTGCGCGGCATCCTCCCTCGCCAACAGATCCAGAACAAAGGCCGCATTGATGCCGGTGTAGCCCTGATCCGTCTCGGGTCCGATCTCGTAGCCTTTGAGATAGAAGCCGACCGAACGCTCGAGGTCGGCGCGTTGTCCGTCGACCTGCCACAGCCGCTTGTACACCGCCCCGCGCAGACCGAGCGACTCCTGTTGCTCCGACCCCGTCGGACCCAGGCGGTCCACCTCGTCCAGGATCTCCAGCGCTCTTCTGAAGCGATCTCCCGCCGGGAGGTCCGGATCCTTGTAGGTGCAGAGCGCATGCCGCTGACCCACCCTGACGGGGGTCTTGTTCAGCTCGCGGTAGTTGGCGGTGGCGCGAATGCGGCCGTAGAGCCGTCGCGCGTAGCCGAATTCGTTGTTGTCCTTGAGTCGCTCTGCCAGTGCGTACATCTCCCGAACGGACAGCGCTTTTCCTTTCAGGACCGAGTCTGCCTGGGCGAGGTCCCGCTTCCGGGAGGCCTCTCGACACGACCGAACGGAGGTGTCAGTCACCGCCGCATTGTCGGGCATGCTGCCCCCTCTCCGCCTGAGTGTTATGGGCTAGCGGGCGAGTGCCCACACCATCGCGGCCGGACCGGATGTGAGGGACGAGGCGCGCCCGCGGCTCACCGCTTCCCTCGGCGGCGGACGCCGCCTCCACCGGTCTCGCCGTCCGCCCCGTGGCGACCACGCCCCCCTTCCCTCGCGTCTCCGGTGACCGCCGCCTCCACGAGGCGGCGGACGCGCGGCACGACCCTGGCCCCAAGCTCCTCCGACCACCGTGCCGCGGCATCCGGGACGGGTGTCACTCTGGTTCCGGCGCCGCCATAGAGCGCAAACCGCCGGAAGGGGGCATCGCGGTGTCGCGGGTCGACCGAGCCCTCGTATTCCGCGCGCGTCCAGTTGTGCCCGTCCTCGCCCGGCGTGAGGTAGTTCTCCGTATCGATGCCGACGACGACGGCGCTCTGGGCATGCCCTTCCTGGAGCAACAGCGTCACATCGTCGGCGTCCAGATCCCTCGGGGATTCCTCGGCCCCAGGTGGCGCGCACAGCGCGTCGAGCCAGACGCCGAGCTTATCGGCGATAAACGCCTCTGCCAACTCCATGACCGTCCAGGGCGGACGATCGCCCGCGCTCGGCTCCGCAAAATCGGCGTGTTTGTAGCTGATGAATACGGTATGCCGGGCCACCGCGTCGGCGTAGGCTTCGAGCGCGGGCACGTCGCCGGGCCGAACGCGGAGCACTCGCCGCGGGGAATACGCGGTCCGCCCGCCGTCCCGATTGACATAGTGAAGCCGACTCAAGCAGGCCGTCATATCGTTGGCGGGAAAGAACCGGCTGACGGTGCGGTCGGCTTCCGCAACGATGCACCGGTGAGGTCGCGTCTCCGTGTCGGAGGTTTTCCAGCGGACCACATAGCGCGCGAGGTCCCGCGGGAGCCGAGGGTCGTCGCCGCGGTAGGCGGCTCGAACGTGCACCGTGGCGGCAAGGGACGGAACCCGGCGCCGCCTCCCGGGCAACGCGTAGGAGGTGACGATCCACAGGACCACGGGGCGTGCGAAACACGGATGCGCGGGATCCAAAAAACCGCAAAACCCAGCACTCGACGACGAGTACGCCTGGGGACGGATGCGGCCACCTGCGGCGAATTGCGTCTGCAGGGATCGCTTCTTCCACGCCCGGAGGCGCTTCCACTGCAGCCGACACACCAGGTGCAGGGGCGTCGCACCGGTCTCCGCATCCCCTCTCGCGGCCTTGCGCCGCTCGTCGTCGCCGCGCCGCTCAGCCGCCGTCCGCCCTCTGCTCCACCCGACATCATCGTGCATACCTCGCGGCACCGCCCTCGGGGATCGCATAGACCCCATGCCGACCCGCGGCGGGCCCGTCCCCGCCGCCCTCCGCGCGTCTTCGCCGCGCGACTGGGGGGCGCATGTCCCCG
>JAKPQH010000181.1 GCA_029580855.1 bacterium
TAGCACCGGACTCCCGCGATGTCAACGGGAATTTTGGAATCCATGTACGAGGCAAAATTGCAAGAAACGGCCTGTAACTAACCGAATCTACGGAGAACCACCCCTCGGAATGTACGAGGATCTGTCAAAGTCGGGTGGCAAGCCGATCGATAACGCGCGGTGCGCGCGTGTTCCGGAGACGAAAAACAATCACCTGAACTGGTCGGCCTTTCGAGGCCGCGGCAATCTCGCCAAAATCGAGGTCGAAGGTCAGCACGTTTCGACTTTCAAGAATTGCTTTCTCGAAGATTTCGCCGTTTGGAAGTCGGTGAAGTCGTTGATCTCGCAAATGGACGGCGTCATGACCATTCCCGCGCAGCCATCGCACCACGCGAATATCGCGCTCATATCCGCCAAAAACCGCATGGAGTGCCCTCAGGATACCCGAACTTCTTCCTGAGCCAACCAGGCTGCGTATTCGAGAGCTTGTTGGATATCCTCGCGCTCGAGGTCCGGAAATCCTGCCAGGATTTCTTCCAAGGGCGCCCCATGCGCGATTTGGCCCACAATGACCGACACGGGGATGCGCATACCTCGAATGCACGCTCGTCCCCCCATGATCTGTGGGTCAAATGTGATCCGATCAAACATCAGCGGCCCTCCCTTGCCGGCTGCGCACGAAAGCAACGATGCGCGAGAAATCGAGCTATAACACAGCGCCCTGTTTCTGTCGCATGCTCGATCCCGCCCCTGCGCGTAGGCTTATTCAAGGCGTTTTGCGACCAGTACTTCTTCACCCAGCATGTCGGTGATCTTCACGGCGACGGTGGCGGGGCCGGTGGGGGCGGGGAGCTCGTAGCGGCCGGCGACGAGATCGACCTTGCGCTCCGGGACGTCGGTGAGAGCGACGTTGAAGACCTGGCCGTCGTAGGCGGTGTCGATCATCACGGAATCCACCATCGCGCGCCAGTCGGTGATCTGCGCCTTGAAGACCGTCTGGTCCATGTTCAGACGCTCGATGATGGACGGTGAGATGAAGTCCTTGATCTCGACGACAATCTTGCCCTTCGCTCGCTTGATATCCACGCGAGCCGTCGCCGGCCGGTGTGTGAAGAACTTGCCGTATTTCTTGTCGGTCCGAAGCTCGATGACCTCGATCTTGTTCACTGGGCGGTGCCGGTTTCGCTCTGCCAGCCAGCCATCCACGGCCAGCTCTTTCCCGAGACAGACCATGAGAACGTCGCGATCCTCCTTTGGCCGCGACTTCAGCTCCCGCTCCATCTCCTCCAGGTCCAGCAGCGTCAGCGGGTGGGTCAAGGGGACGATCTTCACCAGCTTCTTTCCCTGCGTCCCATCGAAGCAGGCGTCGGTCCGCGTCCGCTGCACCCCCAGATGCTCACAGGCGAGATTCACTGCCTCGTTGTGCTGGATGGCGATGTCATAGTCGTTGACGCGGTAAACGGAGAAGGCGAGCGACACAGGCTTGGGCGTCTCTCCCACGTCGGCGGTCAGGAGGCTTCCCTGTCGCTGGGCCTCCATTTGTTCCCGGATGATAGTCTGCACCCGCTTCGACGTAACTCGGATAGCCCCTTTATTGATGTCACACCCAATCCAGCGGCGGCCAAGCTTCTGGGCAACGGCTGCCGTGGTGCCGGATCCAATGAAACCGTCGAGCACGATATCTCCGGGCGAAGAGCAGCACAATAAAACACGCTCTATGAGTGCCTCGGGTTTTTGCGTCGGGTAGTCCGTTCGCGCATTCGCCATTGGGTTGTCGAGGTTGATGTCTCCCCACATTGTTCCCGCCGAATTCAGAAGCTCTTCCCCGTTCTGTCCAATCGCATCCCAGAAGTCATCAGCCTGCACTCCCTTTGATTCCGCAAGGTACTGCTTATACGACCATCCCGCCCCTGGAGTTTTCGGGGACGCCAGGCGCCCTTCGCTTTTCCACTGCTCAAATCTCTCCGGCGAGTACGATTTGAGAAGAGTCAAGCGGTACGGGCCGCGGGGATCGTTGTCCGGATTCTTGAACCGAGTCAGGTACTCTTGGGAATACTCCGAGTAGTTATGCTTGAACGTAAAGTCGTCACTCTTGGAATAGAAGAAGATCACATCATGGTTGGCGGGGTAACGATGTGCCCTGGCTTTGCTGCTTCCTGCAAATGGAGACCGCTTCCAGCAAATCGAGTTCTGGAAGTTGTCCTGTCCAAAGACCTCATCAAGGAGACACTGAATGTGATGGGCTCGTCGGGGATCTACGTGGACAAAGATGGCACCATTCGTTGCCAACAACCCCTTAAGCAGAAGCACTCGCTCATACATGAATTGCAGATAGCTATCGTTGGCCCAAATATCCGTATATTGAATCTGCTCACCCAAGCTATACGCTTCGCCATCGATGTTTGCGATTCCCGAAGCCCCTCTGAGCTGAACCTTGCGGACGTAATCAGCGCCAGAATCGAACGGGGGATCTATGTAGATCAGGTTCACTTTATCGCGGAAGCCGTTGGCGAGAAGCCAGGCCAGGACCTCCTTGTTGTCGCCGTGGAAGAGAAGGTTCTGCCAGTCACCCTTCGCGCCGAGCGGGTTGAAGGTCTCGACAAGCTGGGCCGGGAATGCCGTCACGCGTTTGAGGGGGCGCTTGCCCACCCACGTCAGCATCGGCCGCCCCTTGGCCGCTGCGATATTTACCTCTTGCTTCTTCGGGGCGGCTGGTACGGACTCTGCCGCTTCCGCTGCTTTCTTTCGTGCCGCTGCAGCTTTCGGCGCTCCGGTCCTCTTCTTTTGTGCCATCATGATGTCCCCGGTCGTCCCGCCCTCACGTATGCCTCCAGCCGCCGCATGACTGTCGTTCGGACGCGGTCCGCCAACCGCACCGCCTCCGTTCCTTCGCTCTGAGTGAGGTCGGGCCGGTCGCCCGGATACCGTATCTCCACGCCATACGGGGACAGGATCTCAGTGTCCCGGAGTTCGGCATGAATACCAGATTCGGCACGCTCGGCCAGAACCAGCAATTCCTCGATGGCGTGCGTCTTGGGGAACGCGATCTGGTGCCGCGTCAGCAAACCCTTGAGGAATTTCTCTGCCGCTTGCTGGCTGTGAAACCCCACCGGCGTGTACGAGACACGGTCCCTCTCCATCAGCTCTCCGGCGACGTGGAAGTCCTCCTCGGCTTTCTTGAGCCACCCCTGCACCAAGTCCCAAATGACCTGCTCAGGGCTTCGCATAAATACGGTACCCCTCATGCGTTGCGGGATAGGCCAGGCTGCCTACGATGTCCTTCGTCTCTTCGAACTCGAGCCGCCCGATTATCCACGGTTCGACGATGGGGCGGTGACCGACAAGCGCATGCCGCAGGTCGCTTTGGCGTTGGCGGCGGTCACCGACAGGATCGGGCACGACGATGAGAAGGTCGAGGTCGCTGTCCGGTTGGTAATCCCCACGAGCGCGCGAGCCGAACAGATAGATCAGGTCCACATCGCCCAAGGCGACGATCCGATCCGCAATAGCCTGGACATTAGCGCCCACGGGCTTCTCCTTCGGGAGCGAAACAAAATCCAAAGCCGTCTTAAGTTCGTTGTATGGCACGGTGTCCTCGCGAACGAAGGCCAAGCCGTAATTCAATCGGTGGGGGTTCAGGTTGGTCCAGCGCCGAAGCGCTATCGCCTTGCGCCCTTCAAGGGACGCCGGCTCCAGGCCAATCCTGTCGCGGTCCAGGTCCTGCTCGACGCTGGTCTTGAATTGGGCGCTCTTCACCTCGACAATGAGGCACTTTCCGTCCTTCCGGCGGATAACGAAGTCCGGCGTGTAAGGATGCCAGCGGCCATCCTCCCCCTTGTATTCGACAAAGCAATCTGTCTTCTTTGGATCGGTGAGCGCCCCGGTGAAGTAGAGGTCCTCGACCTGATCGGGATGCGTGTTGATGTGCTTGAGGAGTTCTTCGAAGTAGGACTTCTCCGGATTCGAGTCGAAGTTATACGGACTGTAATGGAACCCGAAATTCCCTCGGTTCTCCCCCGTGAGACGTTCCCAGGAGAGCAGGAGGTGTTCTCGGTCCTTCCGATATGTGATCTCCGCCGTGAAGACCTCAGCACCACCTTCTAGTTCTCGCTGGAAGCCGTCCGGCTTCACCAAGGCCAGCGCCTCTTCCACCTGCTCTTCGTAAATCCGGTAGTTGCGGCTTTGTTCCGCAATCTGGCGGGAGAGCGCCTCGACATGAGTTCCGGGCATCTCTCCGTCGCCGTCATAGATCCTTTTCAGCTCATCGTAGACCGTCCAGACGTCGAGACGGTGGACAGCGGACAGCTCGACGGCCGCGGCGTACACGTCCACGGTGTCCGGCTCGGCGTGGATCGTAGTCTCGCCGATCTGGCGCAGGACGCCGGTTGTGGACTCGCGCACCGCGAGTTCGAGAGTCCGCGCCCGTAGGACGGGCTCCGCTTTCAGGTCCGGCATGCTTAGCCGCAGAGGTGCGACAGAGGCTTCCGAATCGCGAACCACGGTTCGTATAACCCGCTTCACGACGAGTGGTGGAAGGGGAATCTTTCGGACCTTGATCCGTTCGGTCCGGATCCCAGAGCCGCGAGCGTTCAAATCCTTGACCCGCTCGCCGTAGGTCTCCTGCAATTGCTTGTCGAGCGTCCCTTCGTTCTCCTGCGAGAGATAGATCCGGGCCTTACGGAGATTGCCCGGAACCTGACGGAGGCAGCGGGTGCTCGCCTGCAGGACGAAATTATTGGAGGACTGGAGCTTGCGCGCCAGCGCGCAGGCGAACAGGCTCGGGCAGTTCCACCCCTCCGTTCCCTTGTTGACCAACAGAATGACACGGTGGGGAGCCTCGGGGTCATGGGCGAGGCGGTTGAAGGCGTCCTCGCTTTCCTTCGGAGTCTTCGAGGTGTGCTCGAGAACGAGCGTCGTCGGCAAGCCCAGCCTGGCAAGCGTCGCCTCGACGGTCGGTCGCAACTCCTCTAGATCGTCAGTCTGTGGGAAGTAGATTGCCAGCCGAGCGGGCGCTCTATTGGGCAGGCTTGCCTCCCCGTAGTCGTGGAAGAAATCCCGGACGACCTCCTCCACGAACCGGGGTGCATCGCTGGTCGCGTAGCTGTACGACCGAATGCTACCCGAGACATCCTTGAGGATACCATCGCGAATTCCCTCGGACAGGCCGTACCAGACGACCACGTCCTTCAACGGTTGGCGCCGGAAATAGGGCGTGCCGGTGGTGTTGACCACGCAGAGAACATCGGTAGCTCCATGAAGATAGTCCACGGTCTTCCGGACTTTTTTCAGCTCGGTGTCGAGGGATTGGCCGTACGTGTGGTGGGCCTCGTCCGAGAAGATAGCCAAATTGGGCAGGGAGGCGATGGCCTGAAGTCGGAGGTTGGCGATCTCTTGTTCCTGCCGCTCCCGCTCCTGCAGCTGGATTTGCGTCCAGCCCTGAACCCGGCGCAGGGTCGGCTTCTGGATGCGGATCTTCTCGGTGTTCGTCACGATGGCGTTGAAGACGCTCCCCCGAATGATCGGGAGATCCTTCTCGCCGTCCCGCGTGAACGTCAATTTGAGGGAAGCGGCGAATGCCTTGTAGAGACGAGGGGGCAGGACCCGTTCAAATGGGACGCCCGCCAGTTCTTTCAAGGCTTCGAGAATCGTCTTGCCGGGGGCAAAGACCAGAGCATTCTGCACGAAGGGGCCGTCGGGATACTCCAGCGCCATAGCAAACTCGGTGGCGATGATGGCCCCGATCAGGATGGTCTTTCCTGCGCCCATGGCCAGGGCGAAGATGTAGCTGGGGTAATCAAGGCTCAACGTTTCGCGCAGGCTTTCGAGTTTCAAGTCCTTGGCGAAGGTGTCGTCTGTGAGAATACGTTCGAGAAGCGCATCCGGCCCACCGCCATCTATCAGAATTTCGGTGACACGTTCATCCAGCACCGGGATGCTGAGTGCGGCGAGTCTCTCGCTCTGCTTTGGAAAGTAGCGGGCATACAGGTCAGGGATCCGAGGCGTTCCCTCGATCAATCGAAGGCACCAGTAGGTCTCCAGTGCGCGGAGCTGCGGACGCCGAAGAAAGCGGAGGTTGTCGGATTCCGGCAGGACGGCGTATTCGAGGATCTCGCCGATGACTGGGTAATCCGCGCACGGATAGTGCGAACTTCGCCAGTCACCAACCCGTTCTTGGATGGCTTCGTAGAGTTGCTTCACGAGCCCCATGTAACCGCAAAGCTGCGGGAAAGTCAACGAAGCAGTACGCTTATGGAAGTCACGATTCGAGCAGGAGAACGGCGTGAAAGGATGCCGCGCCCGCTACGGGAGCGGGGGCGGCAGGAAGAGAGCCCATCACGCTTTCAACTTTTTCGCAATCTCGCCGATCTCGGCAGGGGTCTTGGCGATGAGGGCGCCGGCCTTTTCCAGGGCGGCCACCTTGCTCGCCACGCTGCCCATACCGCGCTGGACGATGGCGCCGGCGTGGCCCATGCGTTTGCCCTCGGGGGTGTTGCGGCCCGCGATGTAGGCGATGACGGGTTTCTTGAAACCCTTCGCGATGTACTCGGCGGCCAGCTCTTCCTGAATGCCGCCCACCTCGCCCACGATGGTCACAAAATCGGTCGCCGGATCGGCCGCAAAGAACTTGAGGAGGTCGGCGAGGTCGGTCAGGACGACGGGGTCCGCCCCCATGCCGACGACGGTGCTGGGCGCCGTGCCGGCCTTGGCGAGGATGCCACCGACCTCGTACGCCAGGGTGCCGCTGCGCGAGATCACGCCGGCCCGGCCGCCCACCTTGGGGAAGAGGTTGCCGGGGATGATGCCCATCTTCGCCTCTCCGACGGTGAGGATGCCGGGCGTGGTGGGTCCCAACAGCGTGGCACCGATCTTCTTCGCCTCAGCGCGCATCTCCATGGTGTCATGGACGGGGATATGCTCCGTCACGACCACGACCAGTTTGATCCCGGCCTCTAGCGTCTCGAAGACGGTATCCTTCACGGCGCGAGCCGGCACGAAGAACACGGACGCCTCGGCGTCCGTGGCGTTCACGGCATCGGCAACGCTGTCGAAGACCGGGACACCTTCGACAGCGGCGCCCCCTCGGCCGGGGGTCACACCCGCCACGATGTTTGTCCCGTAGGCCAGCATCCACTTCGTCTGGGCCTGGCCGATCTTTCCGGTGATCCCCTGGACGAGGACGCGGGTGTTCTTGTCGAGGAGAATGCTCATGAGTCGCTCCGTACGCGGTTCGACGGGTCAATGTCCGAGGTCCGTGAGCCGACGCGACGCTTCGGGCTCAGGACCGCGGACTGCCCTCCAGGGCAGCGCAGAGCGCGTCCACGGCCGCCTCGGTGGTGATGTCGGTGACGATGATGACGCCGGCCTCGCGGAGCGTGGCCCAGGTCTCCTCCTGTCGGTTGCCCAGGGCCTTGGCGACGACGGGGAACGTCACCTGCTGCTCTTTGAGGACGCGGACGATGCCCTTTGCCCCTTCGTGGATGGGGTTGATCCCGCCGTACAGGTTGATCAGAAGACCCCGGAGGCCGGGCTTCTTGAGAACCAGGGTGGTCGTCTTGTACATCAAATCCTCGGTGATCCCGCCGCCCGTCTCCAGGAAGTTCGCCGGCTTCAAACGCTGTCCAACTACATCCATCGTGGCCATGCCCAGGCCGGCGCCGCTGCTGATGATGCCGATGTCCCCATCGAGGTCCACGTAGGAGACGCCGATCTCTTTGGCCGCCCGCTCGATCGGATGCTCGATCCGGGCCAAGGGGTCCTTGGGCATCTCGGGATGCCGGAACAGGGCCGAGTCGTCCACTTCCAGCACCGCGTCCACCGCCCAGAGGTTCTCGTCGGGCGTCACGGCGAGGGGGTTCACCTCGGCGATGAGCGCGTCGCTCTTCCGGAATACGCGGTAGAGCGCGACGAGCACGTCGGCGATCTTGACCATCAGATCACCCTGGAACCCGGCCTCGCGGGCCAGGGCCCGCGCCTCGTGGCCGCGGAGCTCCGCGGGCGGGACGACCGTTTTCCGGAACAGGGCCTCGGGCCGTTCCTTGGCCACGGTCTCCACATCGATGCCGCCGGCCGTGCCGAGAATCACCGTGATCGCCCCGGCGACGGCGTCCACGGTCACCCCGACGTAGAACTCCCGGGCGATGGGGACCGCCTTTGCGATCATGACGGATTCCACAGCGAAGCCGCGGATCGTCTTGCCCAGGAGCGCCGCCGTCTTCTCGCGGACCTCCGCCTCGCTCTTCGCCTGCAGGATGCCGCCGTGCTTGCCCCGCGAACCGACCAGGACCTGAGCCTTGATCACGACGGGGAGTTGGACCTTGGCGAGCGCCGCCACGGCCTCGTCCGGCGTTCGTGCCACGGCGAAGGGGGCGACCGGCACGCCGGCTTGCCGGAAGAGGCCCGCGGCCTCATGCTCATGCAGTCGCATGGTTTACCGGCTCCTCGATGGGGGCCTTTCCGCCGATCTCCAGCCCCTTGCGGAAGGCCTTCAGGTTGAGGTCGATGGTCTTGGGCGGAACGTTCTCGCGGATGGCGGCCTCCATCCCGGCGATGCTCACGATTCCGGTCTTGGCCACCACGACGCCCAGCATCACCAGGTTGGCGACGATGGTCCGCCCCAACTCCTGGGTTGCAAGGTTCGAGACGGGGAGGGCGACCCGGCGCACATCGGTGCGGTTCACATCCTTCACGAGGTCGCTATCCGTAAAGAGCAGGGCGCCCGGACGCACGTCCGGGCCGTATTTCTTCATGGCCTCCTCGGACATGGCCACCAGGATGTCGGGGCGGGTCACGCGGGGGTAGATGACGGGATCATCCGAAATGACCACCTCGGATCGAGCCCCGCCGCCCCGCGCCGCCGCCCCGTACGATTGGGTCTGGACCGCGCGCCGCCCGTCGGTGACGGCCGCCGCCGTTCCGATGAGCACCCCCGCCAGGACCACACCCTGGCCGCCGAACCCCGCGATCCGAATCTCCGTTCTTTTCACGGCTGGACCTCCGACGCTACGTAGCCACAGATTTCGCAGATGACGCAGATGATCCACCAGACGGAAACAGAACGGTCTTTTCGGCCCTTGAGAATCGGTGCAATCTGCGCAATCTGCGGATCATTTCCCTCCGCCGCTGGCCATGGCCTTGGCGCGGACCGCGGCCATGGTCTCGATCAGTTCGGGCTTGTCGATGTCCACAAACTCGCCGACCACGATCTTGCCGGCGAGCGCCTCGGGGGCCATGGTCTTGGCTCGGGCCAGGCCCACCGAGTTCAGTTTGTATTGCTCCATCATCTGCACCGAGTTGCCCATGCCGGTCTTGCGCCCGAACTCCACGGGGCACTGGGAGACGACCTCGACGAAGGCAAAACCCCGCTTCTGGATGGCCTTCTTGGCGGTCTTGACGATCTGCCGCGGATGGTACGTCGTCCAGCGCGCCACGAAAGAGGCGGCCGCGCCTTCCACCAGCTTGCAGATGTCAAAAGGGTTTTCCGCGTTGCCGAACGGTGTCGTGACCGTGGACAGGCCGATGGGAGTCGTGGGAGCCACCTGACCGCCCGTCATGCCGTAGATGCCGTTGTTCACGCAGAAGACGCTCATGGCGATGTTGCGGCGCGCGGCGTGGATCAGGTGGTTCCCGCCGATGGCGGTCAGGTCGCCGTCACCGCTCACCACCATGACGTGTTTGTCCGGCAAGGCTGCCTTGATCCCCGTCGCAAAGGCGATGGGACGCCCGTGGGTTGTGTGCAGGACATCGGCGAAGAAACTCGGGCTCGGAATCCAGGCGGAGCAGCCGATCCCCGAGACGAACACGAAATCGTCCATAGACAAACCAAGCTCATCAATGGCCTGCAGGATGGCCTGGGCGAGAATGCCGTTACCACAGCCCGGGCAATTGGCCGTGCTCTTCGCCGACGGCCGGATGTACTTTGCCAGCGGATGGTCGCAAACCTCCATGCTCATGCTCGCACCTCGCGCACCGCTTTGAGGATGTCCTCGATCCCGTGCAGCTCCCCCAGGATCCGGGGTGGCAGGAAGCTCACCGTGGCTTTCCCCGCGGCCGCCGCCTGGACGTAGGGCACGATCTGGCCCAGGTTGTTCTCCAGGACGAGAAAATGTTTCACCCGGCCCGCCAACGCCGCGATCTCCTTGTCGGCGAACGGCCAGATCGTTCCCAGTTTGAGCCAGCCCAGCCGGAGGCCGTCGGCCCGTCCGGCCTCGACGGCGGCCTGCGCGCAGCGGAAGACGGAGCCGTACGCCACGAGGACGATATCGGCGCCGTCGGCGTCGGCCGCGACCTTCACGATCGCGTTGCGATGCCTCTCGATCTTGTCGTTGAGTTTTGTGATGAAGACGTGCAGGGCCGACGCGTCGATGACGTTGCGGCGACCGTAGGCGTCGTGACAGGAGCTGGTCACGTGCGCCTTGTGCCCCCCGCCGAACACCGGCATGGGCGCCACGTCCTCGTCCAGAAAACCAGGCAAAGACTCCACGTCGGCGCCGGGCGGGAATGTCTTCCGATTCACCACGGAAATGGCGTCGGGTTCGGGGACGATGAGTTCTTCCCGCATGTGGCCAAGGAACGCATCCGACAGCACGAAGACGGGCGTCCGGTACCGCTCGGAGAGGTTGAAGGCCTCGACCGTATAATCGAAGCACTCCTGCACCGAACTGGGGGCCAGGGCGATGGTCTGGTAATCCCCGTGGGACCCGCGCCTCGGCTGGATCACGTCGCCCTGCAGCTCGACCGAGGGAATGCCGGTGGTGGGGCCGCCGCGCATGACGTTGACGATCACGCACGGCGTCTCGGCGCCGATCCCGAAACCGATGTTCTCCAGCATCAGGCTGACGCCCGGGCCGGACGTCGCGGTCATGGATTTCTTGCCGCCCCACGAGGCCCCGATCACCGCCGCGATAGAGGCGATCTCGTCCTCCATTTGCAGAAACGTTCCGCCCACGGCCGGGAGCCGCTCGGCCAGCCGTTCGGCCACCTCGGTTGCCGGGGTGATCGGGTACCCCGCGCAGAAACGGCAGCCGGCGGCCAAGGCCCCTTCCGCGCAAGCGAAATTCCCCATCATGAAATGCCGTCCGGTCAGGACTGCGCGCTCGCTCACGTTTCGCTCCAATGTAAAATAGAAAACCGACAACCGACAATGAGACAATGTCGCCGACCCGTTGCTCGGTTTCTCATTGTCGGTTTGAAATTGTTCATTCCGCGGCGTGGGCCGCGGCCTGGGCCTCGGGCATCTCGTCCAGCCGCACCACGATCGCCATGTCGGGGCAATAGATCATGCAGTTCCCGCAGTTGGTGCAGGCGGTGATTTTGTCCACGCGGGGCGGGCGGATGCCCCGGGCGGTCAGGCGCTCGGCGATCTTGAACACGTCCTTGGGGCAGAGGGCCAGGCAGAGGCCGCAGCCGTCGGCGCCCTTGCACAGCTTCTCGTTGATCGAGATGATGACCGGCTTTGTTGCCATCGCTGTTCTTACACTCCTCGCCCGGCGGGCGGCGTTCCGGGCGCCTTCAGAAGACCCGAATTCGCCCCGCCTCGTCAAAAGACATCGGCATCGCCTCCCGCACGACGGTCAGGCCGAGCTTCCGCGCCTCGGGCAGCAACGCCTCGGAGATGTCCAGTTCCTCCAGGTGCAGTGTGTCCTTGATGCGGACGAAGCGGATCTCGTCCAGGGGTATTTCGCCCACCGCGACCTCCACGGCTTCGCGGTCGGTTTCCAGGATCACCGGCAAACGGCCGGCCGACCAGAGCCGGGTCGTCAGGACATTCGTGTAGGTCGACTTGTAGTCGATGGAATCCACCAGGCGCCGGGTCGTGAGGTCCGCCAAGCCGATGCCGTTGGCGTTGCCGTGCGTCTCGGGCGTCAGGCCCAGGACGGCGATGGTCGACACGACCGGCGTGCCCATGGTCATCTTGCCGCCCACGCGACCGCCGATCCCGATGATGTTGGTGTCCATTCCGGTGCCGCTGATGTTCTTGCCCATCTCGTCCACGACCAGGACGTCCAGCGGATCGAATGGAATCCGGGGGAGTACCTGCCAGCAACGCTTCAGGAGGGCCACATCGGTCGCCTCAAAACGTTCGCGTGGGACGACGTGGACTTCCATCGTCTCGTCGAGGGAGTTCTCCAGGACCGCCACGCCGGCCACGATCGGCGCTTTCTCCAGGATCACGCGGGCGCTCTCGACCATAAACGGCTGGGTGCCGATCTTGTGGATCTGCTGCGCGCCCCGGTGCTTTCCGAGGCCAACCGCGAGGATCTTGCACAGGCCGCTCTCGACATCGCCGCGGAAGATCGTGTGAAGCTTGACCCGGTTGACGGCGATCACGCCGTCGGCCTGCAGGGCGTCCCTGGAGAAGTATACGGGATGGCCCGACGGGGTCCGGCCGATCTCTTCCACCTGGACCGAGGAGACCACCGGGCAGCCCATGGTGGCCTCGGAGATCCCGAGGTCGGCGAGAAGCTTCTGCTGGCCGTCATCCGTCGCTCCGCCGTGACTCCCCATGGCCGGCACGATGAACGGCCTGGCACCCAGGGCTTTCATCGTGTCGACCGCGGCCCTGGTCATCTGCGCCAGGTTCTGGATGCCGCGACTTCCCGCCGTGATGGCCACGCGGGCGCCGGGCTTGAGCCTTCGCTCCAGGCCGAGACCCTGGAGTCCCGCCACCACGGCGCCGTGGGCGTCGTCGAGGCGGGTCGTGTCAAAGGCCTGTTTCACGCGGGTCAGTTTTGGCAGAGGCATTCCTCAACCCTCCTTCTGCTCCCAACCATTCCATAGACCATACGGCAAAACGAGGAAAAACAACAGATCCAACTACACGCTGGGCTGCATGAGCGAACAACCGGGGCGCCCGTTCCGACGTGCAACGTCGCCAGGATGCGGCTTGACATCGCATCGGTATCGGAGGTATTAAGCATTTCATCATCGACAACCCGCGCCACGCGCAAGGCCGCGTGGGGACGTGTCCCGGGCGCGTCGGGTGTGCGGCTGCACCCACCCACCCTGGCAAAGGGCGGACCCCGAGAAAGGCCGTGTCATGCCGGAGACGGGTTTCAGGCGAATCGGCGACGGAATCCGACGCGGGGCGCAGTTCAGCATCCAGGTCGACGGTGCGCCGATCGTCGCCTTCTCCGGGGAGACGGTGGCGACGGCGCTCCTGGCCGGCGGGAGGCTCGCGCTCCGACACACCGAGAAGTCCAAGCAGCCCCGGGGCATCTTCTGCGGCATGGGGATCTGCTTCGAATGTCTCATGACCGTCAACGGCGTCCCCAACGTGCGCACCTGCATCACGCCCGCCGAGCCCGGGATGATCGTCACGACCCAGCACGGCCTGCCGGAGGTTGCCGGCGATGCCCACCACTGATATCGCCATCGTCGGCTCAGGACCCGCCGGCCTGAGCGCGGCCGTCGAGGCAGCGGCTGCGGGCGCCCGGGTCGTGCTCCTGGATGAGCACCTGCGCCTGGGCGGACAGTTCTTCAAGCAAGTTCCGTCGTCCTTCACCGTCGAAGATCCTACCCGTCTCGGCAAAGAGTACTCCATCGGCCAGGAGTTCATCCGGATGGTCTCTCTGGGCAAGGTCGAACTCTGGTTGAACGCCCTGGTCTGGGGAACTGCCGGCGATCGAATCCTGGCCGTCCAGCGAGAGAACGACCGCCCGCTGTTGGAGGCGGAAAAGATCATCGTGGCCGCCGGCGCGTACGACAGGCCGGTTCCCTTCCCGGGTTGGACGCTGCCCGGGGTGATGACGGCCGGAGCCGCCCAGACACTGGTCAAGAGCCAGTGGCTCGTTCCCCGTGGCCGGGTGCTCCTGGTCGGCAGCGGGCCGTTCCAGCTCCCCGTGGCCCATCAGCTTCTCCGGGGGGGCGCCAGCATTGCGGCAGTGGTGGAATCCATCAGTCTCTCCAGGCTGATCCGCACGTCGCCGGGGGCCATCGGCCGCCCCGATCGGGCGTTCGAGGGTTTGGGCTACTGGCTCGAGGTCCGCCGATCCGGGGCGCAATTTCTCTTCGGCCATACGATCCTCGCGGCGCTCGGAAACGGCAGGGTGGAGGCGGCGACGATTGCGGGGGTCGACGACGACGGGCGCGTCACGCCCGGAAGCGAACGTACCATCGAGGCGGATGCCGTCTGCACCGCCTTCGGCTTTCTCCCCTCCACGCAGGTCACCTGTCTGCTGGGGTGCGCCGACCGGTTCGACGAGGCAGCCGGGGGGTTCGTTCCGATTCACGACGACTCGCAGGAGACAACCATAGCCGGCGTCTTCGTGGCCGGCGAGACGTCCGGCATCGGGGGTTCCGACGTGGCGCTGGCGGAAGGGCGCCTGGCGGCCGTGGCGGCCGTTCGCCAGCTCGGCCGTCTGGCGCCGCCCGACGCCGACGCGAAGCTCGCCGCCATCAGGCCGAAGCTGCGTGCGGCCCGCCGCTTCGCGGCGTACATCCAGCGGACGTTCGGCCCCCCGCGTGCGGCGTTCGAACGTATCCCCGACGATACCGTGGTGTGCCGCTGCGAGGAGGTGACGGCCGGGGAGGTGCGGCGCGCGGTGTCGGACGGCGCGGAGTCGCTGAAGTCGGTGAAGATCCTCACGCGCGCCGGCATGGGGCCGTGCCAGGGGCGCATCTGCAGCGCGACGGTCGCCACGCTGGCATCTCTTGTTTCCGGAAGACCGGTCGAGACTTTTGGCCCCCCAAGTGTCCGCCCACCCGTCAAGCCGGTCCGGCTGGGCATCCTCGCCGGTCCGCCGCACGAGGATGCGCGACGGGGGTGCGGGGGCGCGTGACGGCCAGACCTCCGAATGGACAAGGGCGCATCCGGTGCCAGCGCGGGATGGCCCCGCCATGGGCACGTTCCGGCAAGGAGGTGATGCAGACCGAGGTCGAGAGGCGCTCGGATTGCGGCAGCGTGTGCCGGGTGCTCCAGGCCGCGGGTTGCCATCGGAGGAGGGATCGGTGTGAAGCTTCCCACGGCTGACGCCGTCGTCGTCGGCGGCGGCATCATCGGGACTGCCGCCACGTACTATCTGGCCAAGGCCGGGCTCCGCGTGGCGCTGGTGGAACGCCGGGGGATCGCCGGCGAAACCTCGAGTGCCTGCACCGACGGGCTGTTGCTCCAGACGAAAGCCCCGGGTGTCAAGCTCGCCATGGCGCGTGCGAGCATTCGCCTCTATCGGCAGCTGGGCGAGGAGTTGGGCTGCGATCTGGAGTTCCGCAACGAGGGCGCCATGATCACTGCGGCGACCGACGCGGAACTGGAGTACGTACGCGGCTTGGTGGAGCGGCTGCGGGGCGACGGTATACCGGTTGAGCTGCTGGGGGGCAAGGCTGCCCGGGAGCTGCAGCCGGCTCTCCGCTCCGATCTGTTGGCCTCGACCTATTGTTCGCTGGATTGCCACCTGAACCCGCTGCGGGTCTCCGCGGGATTCGCGGGCGCCGCGAAGCGACTGGGGGCCCGTGTCTACGTGGGGACGGAAGTCACGGGGATCGACGTGCAGCACGGTCGGGTGGTGGGAGTCCTCACGTCCGGGGGGCGCCTTGAGACGCACACGGTAGTGAACGCGGCCGGGGTGCGGGCGCCGGAGATCGCCCGCATGGCCGGACAGAAGCTGACGGTGATCCCGCGCCGCGGACAGATTCTGGTGACGGGGGCCATCCGTCCGATGATCCGGGGTCGGATCATCGGGGCCCGATACCTGATGAGCAAGCTGGGAAAGGCGGCTCGCAGCGAAGAGAACCCCCGCGCGTACTCCTCGGGCATGCTGCTTGGCCAGCAGGCCAGCGGCAATGTCCTCGTCGGAGCGACCCGGGAATACGCGGGCGAGGATCCCTCCACCAGCCACGACGCCATCACGGATCTGGCGCGTCAGCTCGTGCAGCTCGTCCCCGGTCTGGCCGACGTGCAAATCATCCGGGCGTTCGCCGGCCTGCGCCCCGCGACGCCCGACGGGGCGCCGGTCATCGAGCGCTGTTCGGAGCCCGAGGGTCTGGTCGTCGCCGCGGGGCACGAGGGCGATGGCATCTGTCTCGCACCCATCACCGGCAAGGTCGTCGCCGGGACCGTCGGCGGCCGGATCGACAACTACCACCAGTTCGAGTCGGTCGCCGATACGCGCTAGCGTGCGCCGTGCCGCGCGCGCGGCGCCGGACCGTGCGTCGTCCTGACGCGCCGGGGGTTCCCGGGGCCCGCCCCACGAGACGTTCGGTCGAACAGTCAAACTGCGATTCGGGGTGGCCTCGTTCGAGACCATGGCGCATAGTGTTTGGGATTCCCGCCGTGGCGGCGGTGCCCTGTGACGAAGGGGGTTGGCATGGATCTGGATGCTCTCAAGGACGCGGTCATCAACGGCGATGTCAAAGGGTGCGCGGTCCTGACGGAGGTGGCGATCCGGGCGGGCCACTCGCCGCAGAAGATCCTGACGGCGGCCCTGGTCCCGGCCATGCAAGTCGTGGGCGACAAGTTTCGCTGCAACGAGGTCTACGTGCCCGAGGTCCTGGTGGCTGCTCGCGCCATGAAGAAATCGCTGGGGCTCCTGAAACCGCTCCTCACGCAGACGGGGGCCAAACCCGTCGGGACGGCGGTGATCGGCACGGTCAAGGGCGATCTCCACGACATCGGCAAGAATCTGGTGGGCATGATGCTGGAAGGCGCGGGCTTCGAGGTGCTCGACCTCGGCGCCGATGTTGCGCCCGAGAAGTTCGTCCAGGCCGCAAAAGACACGGGCGCGCAGATCGTCGGGATTTCGACGCTGCTCACGACGACCATGCTCGGGATGAAGGATGTGCTGCAAGCCTTGGAGCGGGCGGAGCTGCGCGCGAAAGTGAAGGTCATGGTGGGCGGGGCGCCCGTGACGCAGAGCTTCGCCGACGAGCTGGGGGCCGACGGGTACGGCGAGAGTGCGGCGGAGGCCGTGGACAAGGCCAAGGAACTGCTGGGGATCAAGTAGGGATAGATCCGTTCGGCGGTGCGACGGTTCGGCGGTTCATCTGTTCTGGAAACCGCAGCACGGCCGAACCACAGAACCGTAAAACCCGCGCTGGTTGGAAGCCTTTTGCCATCAGTGTTCAGCCTGCAGTCTTTGGGGGTGTCCGACTGTCTGCTGATCGCTGACCGCTGAATGCCGTGAACCGACATCTGATTGCATGCGAAGTGTTCCGGGACGAGTTCGACGCGGTGGCTCCCGCCGACATGCCGCGGACGTATCTCGCCCAGGGACTGCACCGCACGCCGGGGAAGATGCCCGCCGCCATCCAGGAGGTCGTGGACGGTCTGCCGGCGACGACCGACCTGACCATTCTCGGGTACGGCCTCTGCAGCAACGGGGTGGTGGGTGTTCACTCGCGCACGACCCCCATGGTTATGCCCAGGGTCCACGACTGCATCGCCATCCTGCTCGGATCCGTCGGCCGCTACGAGGCCGAGATGGACGCCTGTGCGGGGACGTACTACATCACGCCGGGCTGGGCCAAGTACGGCACCACCTCGCTCTCGGCCTACAAGAACGAGTACCTGCCCAAATACGGCGAGGAGGACGCGCGCTACATCGTGGAGGAGTGCCTCAAACGCTACACGCGCGTCGCCTTGATCAACCATGGGGTCGGCGACATGGCGCTGGGGCGGGCTCACGCCAAGGAGTTTGCCGCGACGTTCGGCAAGCGGTACGAGGAGATTCCCGGCGACCTGGGTTATTTGCGACGGCTCGTGCGCGGTCCGTGGGACAACGGCGACTTCGTCGCGATCCCGCCCGGGACCGCCATCGATCAAACCCCGTTCCTGGGGCTTTACCCCATCAGCCTCCCCTGAGGGTGCGGGACGCACATGGCGCCGCATGATCTACTCCGTGGCCTGGCCCTTCTGGAATCCGGCGACTGGGACCGGGCCCACGCCGTCGCCCAAGCCGACATGAGCGACTTGGGGTCGTGGCTTCACGGCATCGTCCACATGGTCGAACCGGATGGGAGCAACGCGATGTACTGGTACCGTCGCGCCGGCCGACCGTTCCCCGGAATGAACGCCGCCGCGTCCGAAATCGCGGCTCTCCGCATCGCACTGCGTGCCCCTCGGTAAATTGCCGTCCGCGACCCCCGGCTTTCTGTGGCCTGGTGTCCGGGGCGGGCCGGTGCTCCGAGACGGAAGACGACACCGGCAGCCGGAGGGCACGTCCGCCGGGCCCCGTGCAACCGCGCAAAATTCGGCGACGCCCATCCGCTGGCGTTTCCAGGAAAGAGTTCAGGGCCCGATGAAACTGGGCAGCCAGAGCGTGGCGGCCGGCACGTAGGGCACTATCAACAGCGCGGCGACCCTGGCCGTATAAAACGGCCACAACTCCTTCGACACCTGCCCGATGGACACCTCGCCGATGGCGCAGCCGACGAACAGCGAGGGACCGACGGGCGGGGTGATGAGCCCGATGCCGGCATTCACCATAAGGATCAGCCCAAAGTGCACGGGGTCGACGCCAAATTTCAACACCAGGGGGAGGAGGATCGGCGCACAGATCAGGATCATCGGGGCCATGTCCATGAAGGTGCCGAGCAGGAGGAGCAGGATGTTCAGCAGCAAGAGCATGACATATTTGTTCTGCGTGATCCCGAGGACGAACGTGCGCATCTTGGCTGACACCTGCATCGGGGCTATCAAGTAGCCGAAGGCGGCGGAGAAGCCGATCAGGATCATCACCATGGCGACGGTCTTCACCCTGGCGTGCAGCAGGCGCGGCAGGTCGCGCCACTTGTAGTCCCGGCAGACGAACATGGTGACGGAAGGCGTACACGCAGGCCACCGCCGCGGACTCGGTGGCCGTGAAAACGCCGGAGAGGATGCCGTCCAGAATGATCACCACGGTGCCCAGACCCCAGAGCGCACCAGGGCGGTCTTCGCCGCCTGACGCAGCGTCACCGGCTCGTCCCTCGGATAGCCGAGTCGGTAGGACATGTACAGGCACAGCGCGATCAGGCAAAAACCGAATATCAACCCGGGGATCACGCCGCCGATGAACAGGTGCGCGATCGAAACACTCCCGCCCGCGGCCAGCGAGTAGATCACCAGGTTGTGGGAGGGCGGGATCAGGACCGCCTGGACCGAGCCGCCGATGGTCACGTTGGTCGCAAAGGTGGCCGGATAGCCCTTCTTGATCATCCGGCCCGATCCAACCGGTCCGGAGGGAGCGCGACCCGGATCTCGCACGACGGCCGTGGCGGAGCCGCGTGACCGGTCGCGCGCTTGGAACGCGGGCCGGTCGCGGAGCGGATTGCGATTGCCGGCTTGGAAGCCGCTGAAGTTTGTGGTACCGTGCGGCGCAATCCGGGTTGTGCACGACGCCGCGTATCGGGGGCTCGGCCGTTTTGGACCACTTCGGGAAAGGAGACGCTATGCGGATCGAACAGGAGCTGGAGAAGATGGGATTCGTCCTGCCTACGCCGAAGCCGCTGGCGGCGTATGTTCCTGCCGTTCGGGTCGGCAATTTCATCTTTACCGCGGGGCAGGGCCCGAACGTGGACGGGAAGGCGTTATTCACCGGGAAGCTCGGACGGGAAGTGACCGAGGAGCAGGGGTACAAGGCGGCGCAGCTCTGTATCGTGAACTGCCTCGCCTGCGTGAAGAGTCTCATCGGGGATCTGGACAAGATCGAGCGTGTCGTGAAACTGCTGGGCTTCGTGGCCTGTGTGGACGGATTCGTCCGGCAGCCGTGGGTCATGAACGGCGCATCGGAGTTGATCGTGAAGCTTTTCGGCGAACGCGGCCAGCACGCGCGCTCGGCCATCGGGACGAATGAGCTGCCGCTGGGCATCCCGGTGGAAGTGGAGATGATCGTCCAGGTCAAAGACTGAGGCGCGCCGCGCCGACGCGGGGGGCGCGAGGCGCGGGACGTGGAGGTCGGAGGTCCGGCACCAGCCCCTCGACGCAAGGGGTCGCGCTTGCGGTTTTTCGGCTTGCGAAATCCGGTCCGGCCTGTAGGGTAGGGCGCGCCGGGGATACGACGCGGGGCCGGTCGGGCCTCGGCGGGGAGGGGGCGGCGCCGTCTCGAGAGGGTCAGCCATGCAGCCGTGCGCTCCGGACATGGGAAAACCGAACGATCCGACGCGTCGGCGCTCGCGCGTTCCGTGGGTGCTGGGCGGTGCGGCATTTCTGGTCATTCTGGTCGTCGCGAACCTGTTCCTTTTCCCGAGCTCGCTGTCCGCGCCGCCGTCCGTCGCGGTGGCGCCGCCGCTCCCACCGTCCGCACCGCCGCCCGTGGTCGGGACGCTCGGGAAACGGCGGACGCTCCACGACGTTTTGGCGGCGCTGGGGGTCACCAAGGATCGGGCCATCCGGATCCTGCAGGCGATGCGCCCGCATATCGATTTTCGGCGGCTCCAACCGCAGGACCAGATCGAGCTTCACCACGATGCGTCGGGGGATCTGGTCAAGTTCGTGTACCGCCAGAGCCCCATCGACATCGTGGAGGCCAGGTGCGACGGCGGCGACTGGGCGGCGACCCGTGTGGATGTGCCGGTGGAACGCCGAGTTGTCGTGGTCGCGGGGACGCTGAAGGACAACCTGTTCGAGAGCGTGGAGCGCCTGGGGGAGCGACCCCAGCTCGTTCTCGACTTTGCCGAGATCTTCGCCTGGGATTTCGATTTCGCCGCCGACTCGCAGCCGGGCGACCGGTTTCGGATGCTCGTGGAGAAGGTGTTCACGAACGAGCGGTTTGTCAAGTACGGCCGCGTTCTCGCCGCGGAGTACGAAAGCGAGGGCCGGGTCCACGTCGGTGTCCATTTCGAGGACAAGCACGGGAGCGGCTACTACACGCCCGCGGGAGAATCGCTCCGGCGGGCGTTTCTGAAGTCGCCGCTGGAATTCACGCGGATCAGCTCCACGTTCAGCCGGGGGCGGCGGCACCCCATCCTGGGCGGCGTGCGTCCGCACCTGGCGGTGGACTACGCGGCCCCCCTCGGCACGCCGGTCTTTGCCGTGGCGGACGGGACGGTCGAATCGGCCGGGTGGTCCGGGGGGGGCGGCAACGCCGTCGTTCTGCGGCACCGGGCCAACTTCAAAACCATGTACAATCACCTCTCGCGTTTCGCCCCCGGGATCCGGCGGGGGACGGCGGTCCGGCAGCGCCAGGTGATCGGCTACGTCGGAAGCACGGGGCTCTCCACCGGGCCGCACCTGGATTATCGCGTCGTGAAGGATGGTCGATTCGTCAATCCCCTCAAGCAAACCTTCCTGCCGGGCCTGCCCGTCTCGGCGTCCCGCCGCGGCGAGTTTGCGGAGAAGCGGGACTCCCTGCTTTCCCAGCTGCGCGGGACCGACATCGCCAGCACACCGAGGTAGCTCCGGCGACCCAGCGGTGGTATGGCCGGGGTCTCAGCGGCGGCGGTCTGCCGGTCGCCTTTCCAGCAGTGCGATCAGGGCCGCCGCAGTCTCGAACCGGGCAAGGCGCCGCCGAACCTCGGGCGGCGCGGCGACCCCCTCCTCCCAGACCACCCCGGCGAACAGCGGGAGCGGTGAGCGGTCGAAGTACCGGTTATGGATCCGCACGTTCGGGTGGCGCCGGTGTGCGATCTGACCGGGCGCCTCTTCGCGGGTCCGCCAGAACGTCGCCAGGGCGGGCGGAAGCCATTTGCTCGAATCGGCCAGGACGTAGGCCGGGACGCGCGCACGCCGGGCCGCCTGCGCCAGCGGCTCCGTCCCCGTCTTGTTGGCCACGCCGGTTTGCATGACCGCATCGGCGCCTACGAGCAGGAGGTCGGCCTGCCCCATCCACCCCGGCAGCGCGGCGTCGGTCATCAGATGCACGGGGACGCCGGCGAGCGCCAGCCGGCGGGCGAGGGACACCCCTTCACCGACGGGCCGCGATTCGGAGCAGGCCACCTCGAAGCGCCGCCCGGCCGCCAGTGCGCGGAGGAGGACCATGCGCACGGCGGCGCTGTGCGAGTATGTGAGGACGAGGCTTCCCGACCTCACCAGCCGCGCGCCGTGCCGAACCGTGTGGGCCAGCCGGCGGTCCACGCCGTCCGCGTACGCCGCCATGGCGGCGTGGAGCTGTGTCCACCGGAGGCGGTCCGGTCGATCGCCGGCGGCGAGCCACAGGGCGTTGGCGAGGTTGAGCAGGGGCGCCATGGAGGGCTGACTGGCGGTGAGGCGCCGGGTGAAGCGAGCGAGGGCGGCGTGGAGGCGGTCGGATGGCAGCGGGCGCGCGGCGGCGAGAAACAGGCGGCCGGCCTCGATGGCGCGCGCCAGCACGACGCTGGCGCCCGAGCGGCGGTCCCGTTCGATCTGACGCAGAAGGCAAATCCAGTCGGATGGCACGACACGGCCTCGGGTACGACGCGAGCGGCTCATCGGTTTCCGGGCGCGGGAAACGCGTCCGGGACGGCCCGGCCCAGGTGACACCGCGGCCCGACGGCGCTATGATACATCGGGTCGGGGGTGGAAGCGATGCTGACGGTGATCCTGGCAATCGGGCGCGAGATCCTGCGCGGGCGCGTCCAGGACACCAATTCCTGGACGCTGGCCCGGCGGCTGACCGGCCTCGGTCACGAGGTCGTGCGGATCGCCGCGTGCGACGACGATCTCGTGGCCATCGTGCGGGAGGTCCGCCGCGCGGCGGAGGACGGCGCCACCCTGGTCGTCACCACGGGCGGCCTCGGCCCCACGGACGACGATCGGACGTTGCAGGCCTTGGCCGACGCCACGGATTGCCCGCTGGCGCTCCACCCGGAGGCCCGGGACCTCGTGGCGGAGCGGTACGAGGCGCTCGCCCGGACCGGCGCCGTGGCCGACGGCGGAATGACGGCGCCCCGGGAAAAGATGGCGTGGATCCCGGTGGGGGCGGCGCCGCTCCCGAATCCTGTGGGCGCGGCGCCGGGAATCTGGCTGGAGGCCGGGCCGACGATCTATGTCGCCCTCCCCGGCGTTCCGGCGGAGATGCGCGCCATCCTGGAACACGCCGTCGCGCCGGTTCTTGCCGCGCGTGCTCCCGGGGCCGTGTACGCCGAGCGGCGCATCGTCACCCGGGCCCGCGACGAGTCCGCGATCGCACCCCTCCTCCGACGGCTGGGCCAGGAACTGCCCCAGGTTTACGCGAAGAGCCGCCCGACGCGCTTCGGGTCGGAGGCACGGCTCGAGGTGTTCGCAAGCGCCTGGGGAAAAGACCGGGACGAAGTGGAGGCGCGGCTCGCGCGGGCCGTGGCGCTCCTGCGCGAGGCGCTGGGAGAGGCGCCGGCCGACGGATGACGGCCGCGGCGCGACTCAGTTGGCGATGGTGCTGATCCGCCGCAGATCGCCCAGCAGTTGCTGAATCCCCACGGCGCCGTACTTCCCGACGAACTGGACCGCCTGCTGGGTGAGCAGCGTGCGCTCTTCGGGGGAGACGAACTTCCCCGAGAAGGCGATCACCGAAACCGCCTCCAGGCCCGGAATCTGGCGCAGACGGGTCACGACCTCCAGGCCGCTCACGTCGGGGAGGTGGAGGTCCAGGAGGACGATGTCGGGCTGCTCGACTTGGGCTCGCTGGAGCGCGCTCCGGCCATCCGTGGCGCGCACGACCCGGTGGCCCTCGTGCACCAACAACGCCTCCAGCGCCTCCAGGACCGCGGATTCGTCGTCCACGACCAGGATGCGGAGCGGCCGCCTCGGCGCGCCGAGGGCCTGGCAGCGGTGCAGCGCCGTGAGCAGCCGTTTGGCGTCCACCGGCTTCGTGAGCCAGTCCACCGCCCCCAGGCTGGGCCCCAGTTGGCCCTGATCCTGCGCGGTCACGACGAGCACCGGGATCCCCTGGGTCGCCGGGTCGTTCTTGAGCCGGTACAGGACTTCCCAGCCGTCCAGGTCCGGCAGGCCGAGATCCAGCGTGATGACCTGGGGCAGCAGCCGCTTGGCCGCGCCCAGACCGGCGTGGCCGCTGGCCACCAGCGCGACCCGGTAGCCCCCCTCCATGAGCTGCGACCGGATCAGGCCGGCCGCCACCATGTCGTCCTCGATGACCAGGACGAGCGGCGAGCGGTCCCGGGCCAACTGTCCGGGTTCGAGTTGGCAGGCGCCGGGCAGGCGGAACGTGAACGTGCTCCCCTGGCCGGGCACGCTCTCGACCCAGATACGGCCGCCGTGGAGTTCGACCAGCCGCTTGGCGATGGCCAGGCCCAAGCCGACACCCTTCTGCTGTCCCTCCTTGGATCCCGCCTGCTCGTACGCCTCGAAGATCCGCTGCTGATCCTCCGGCGGAATCCCCACGCCCGTGTCCCGCACCGCCACCTCGAGCTGCAGGCCGACCTGTTTGGCCGTGACGGCGATGAGCCCGCCCTCGGGGGTGAACTTGAAGGCATTCGACAGGAGGTTGTGGAGCACCTGCTGCACGCGAACCCGGTCCGCCAGCAGGTGGCTGAGGGGCGAGGCCATCTCCAGGACGAGCGAGACGCGGCCGTTTTGCGTCTGGGTGCGGAACAGCGCCAGCGTCTCCTCCAGGAGCGCGGCGACGTCGCAGGGCTCCGGGTGGATCTCCATCCGGCCGGCCTCGACGCGGCTGAGGTCGAGCAGATCGTTGACGAGGCCGAGCAATTGCCGGCTGGCGGCGGCGACGTGCCCGAGGTGTCGTCGCTGCTTCTGGCTGAGCGGTTCGCCCTCGGCCATGAGGAGCAGATCGGTGAACCCCACGATGGCGTTCAGCGGCTGGCGCAGATCGTGGGACATGCGCGCCAGAAACTCGGACTTGGCCTGCGAGCGCTGCGCCAACTCCAGATTGGACACCTGCAAGGCGGCCGTGCGCTCCGCCACCTTGGCGTCCACCTGTTGCTGCGCTTCCCGGAGGAGCGCCTTCAGCCGGGCGATCTCGACCTCCGGATCCGCCGCGCGTCTCCGCGCGTCCGCGGCCGAGTCCGCCCCCAGCCCGCCGCCGCCCATGTCGTCGCCAGCCATCGTCCCTCCGGTGCGTGCTCGCGCCGTCCGCGGGCGCGGAACCCGCCGCCTCCGCTCACGCCCCCAGCAGCTCCAGCGCCTTGATGAGCGCCTCGACGAAGAAATACTCGCCCCACATTACGGATTCGTCAACCCCCAATCCCTTGTTGATATGATAAACCCCACGTTTGAGGACCCCCTCCCAGCCGGGTGTGTTCCGCGCCAGGAACTCGTCGCCGGTCAACGTGTCCAGGATCCGGAACGCGGTGTCGCGGTAGAGGCGCGACTTGGCCCGCGAGGGGGTGAACGACGCCAGGTCGAGGAGGCCGGATGCGGCAATGGCGGCCGCGCTGCTCTCCGGTTGTTGGTGCGGCCCCGAGACCGCGGCGTAATCGTTGGGCGGAACGCCGTGCGGCGGGGTGGCGTCCAGATAGAAATCCGCGTTCATCTCGGCCGTCTCGAGGAAACGGCGGTCCCGCGTGTAGCGATACGCGGTGCCGAACCCGTAGAGCGACCAGGCCAGGCCGCGCGCCCAGGAGGAGTCGGCGCGGCAGCCCTGATGGGTGCCGGTGCGCAGGAACGCCCCGGTTGTCGGGTCAAAGATCCCCTCGTGGGCGGTGGAGCCGTCGCCGCGCACGAGATGGCGGCGGGTGGTCAGGCAGTGCGCCATCCCCACCCCGCGGAGGGCGGCGTCCTGCGTCTCGCGGGCGGCGTAGAAGATGATGCCCACGTTCATCATGATGTCGATGAAGCAGGACTCGGGCGCGACGAACGAGCAGAGGTACTTCCCCGGCTCCTGGAAGCGCAGCGCCAGGGTCCGGCCGGCCTGGATCATCACGTCGCGGAGCTGCGGGTCCCGGGTCAGACGATACCAGTGGTGGTACGTGGACATGAAGACGAACCCCAGGTCGTGCACGCTCCGGTCGTGTCGCCGCGGCTCCAACGGTTTCGAGTAGCGCTCCGCCTGCTCGCGGAACCAGCCGTCGCCGGTCCAGCGATGGATGAGCCACATCATCCCCGGGAAGAAGCCGTCACACCAGTGGGTCCAGGCGTCGCCCTGGTGTTTCCATTTCCCCCCCCGCGTGTACATCGGGTAGAAGCCCGGGTACCGCTCCACGGTGGCGCGAACCTGTTCGCCGGCGAAGTGGAGGGCGCCGTGCAGCCTGGGGATCAGGAGGCCGGTGTCGGTCATGCGGGGCTCCTCGGCGCCGGGCGGTCGGCGCCTGCATCGGGATCGCGCGCATCCGGGTTTCCGTTCCACTCCGGACAGCGGCAGGGTACCAGAAGGCGGGGGCCCGCCGCAACGGTCTTCTTGGGCGTCGTGCGAGTCTTCGAACTTGACGCGGCCGCGGATGTGCGCGATGCTTCCGTCGGCATCCTCTCGGGCGGCCCGGCCGCGATGCCGGGCGACCGCGGTTCGGATGCGGGGTCCGGCCGGTCCCGAGCGACACCCCGGAGGGGATCCCCATGGCGGGGACGATGAAGGCCCTGGTCAAGAGCCGGCGCGAAGCCGGGCTGTGGATGGAAGAGGTGCCCATCCCCGAGCCCGGCATCAACGATGTCCTGATCCGCGTCCTGAAGACCGGCATCTGCGGCACGGATCTGCACATCTACCACTGGGACGCCTGGGCGCAGCAGACCATCCCCGTGCCCTTGGTGGTGGGCCACGAGTTCGTGGGGCGGGTGGAGCGGGTGGGCAGCAACGTCGCCGGCTTCCGGCCGGGGGACCTGGTCAGCGGCGAAGGACACCTGGTCTGCGGGCGCTGCCGCAACTGCATGGCCGGCCGGCGGCACCTCTGCCCCCACACGCAGGGTGTGGGCGTCAACCGGCCCGGCGCCTTCGCGGACTATCTCTGTATCCCCATGACCAACGTCTGGGGCGCGGATCCGCACATCCCGCTGGACATCCTGGCCTGCTTTGATCCCCTGGGGAACGCCGTGCACACCGCGCTGAGCTTCGACGTGCTGGGGGAGGACGTGCTGATCACGGGCGCGGGGCCCATCGGCTTGATGGCGACCGCCGTGGTGCGGCACGCGGGCGCGCGCTATGTGGTCGTCACCGACCCGAACCCCTGGCGCCTCGACCTCGCCCGGCGCCTGGGGGCCACCCGGACACTGGACCCGCGCCACGGCGCGCTGGCCGAGGTGCAGAACGCCCTACGCATGAAGGAGGGCTTCGATGTGGGGCTGGAGATGTCGGGGAGCGAGGCCGCCCTGGAGGATCTGCTGGCCAACATGTGCCACGGCGGCCGGGTCGCCCTCCTGGGGATCCCCGAGCGGGCGACGCCCGTGAACTGGAACCTGATCATCTTCAACGGCCTGACCATCAAAGGGATCTACGGCCGCGAGATGTACGAGACCTGGTACAAGATGACCGTCATGATCCAGGGCGGCCTGGACATCTCGCCCGTGATCACGCACCGGTTTCCCGCAGACGCCTACGCCGAGGCGTTCGCGGTGGCCCGGTCGGGGCAGGCCGCCAAGGTCGTCCTGACGTGGAGCGAGGGGTAAGCCATGCTCGGATCGCTGCGCGCGCATCTCGTCTCGCAGTTGGACGCCATCCGCGCCGAGGGCCTGTGGAAGGAGGAGCGCCTCCTGGCGAGCCCCCAGGGGCCCCGGATCGCCGTTCAGGGCCGACAGGTGCTGAATCTGTGCGCCAACAATTACCTGGGCCTGGCCGACCACCCGGAGATCGTCGCCGCCGCGCAAGCGGGGCTGGCCCGCTGGGGCTACGGGCTCTCGTCGGTGCGGTTCATCTGCGGGACGCAGGAGATCCACAAAGCGCTGGAGCGGCGGTTGAGCGACTTTCTGGGCACCGAGGACACCATCCTGTACTCGTCCTGCTTTGACGCCAACGGCGGGCTCTTCGAGGCGCTGCTCGGCGAGGAGGACGCCATCGTCAGCGACGAGCTGAATCACGCCAGTATCATCGACGGCGTGCGCCTCTGCCGGGCCCGGCGCTTCCGGTACAAGAACGGCGACCTCGCCGACCTGGCGGCGCGCCTGGCGGACGCGCGCGGCGCACGGTTCCGCGCCATCGCCACCGACGGTGTCTTCTCCATGGACGGCACCACGGCGCCGCTGGCCGGGATCTGCGATCTGGCGGAGCGCCACGAGGCCCTGGTCATGGTCGACGACTCGCACGCGACGGGCTTCGTGGGACCGAACGGACGCGGGACCCACGAGCAGGCGGGCGTCATGGGTCGCGTGGACGTGCTCACCGGAACGCTGGGGAAGGCGCTGGGGGGAGCCAGCGGCGGGTACGCCAGCGGCCGGCGCGAGATCATCGAGCTCCTGCGCCAGCGCTCGCGTCCCTACCTGTTCTCCAACACCGTCCCGCCCGCGGTCCTGGCGGGGGCGCTCAAGGCCATGGACCTGGTCGAGCGCCAACCGGCGCTGCGCGCGCGTTTGTGGGAGAACACGCGGTACTTCCGCGCCGGTATCGCGGCCTGCGGTTTCACGGTGGCGCCGGGCGACCACCCCATCGTTCCCATCATGATCGGCGACGCGGTGCTGGCGCACCGTATGGCGGCGCGCCTGCTGGAGAAAGGCGTCTACGTGGTCGGGTTCGCGTATCCCGTGGTCCCCAAGGGGAAGGCCCGAATCCGCGTCCAGATGAGCGCCGCACTGGTGCGCGAGGATCTGGACCTGGCGCTCCGCGCCTTTGCCGAGGTGCGAACCGAACTGGCGACCTAGGAGGAGAAGCCCGATGACAGCGATGACCTCGCGGGAGCGGGTCCTGGCCGCGCTCTCGCACACGCAGCCGGACCGCGTGCCGCTGGACCTGGGGGGGACGCGGAACTCCACGATGGTGCTGGAAGGGTACGAGCGGGTGTTGCGGCACTTCGGCCTGGCCGGCGAGCCCAGGATGGTCGAACGGATGATGCGGGTGGTGGCGATCGACGAGGAGGTGCTGGCGCGGCTTCAGATCGACACGCGGGCGGTTTTCCCGGGGGGAGCTACGCGGGGGCTGGCGGCGGATCTGGGGCCGCGCCGCTACCGCGATATGTGGGGTGTGGAGCGCGTCCAACCCGACGGCAGCTATTACTACGACCTCGTCGGGTCGCCGCTCGCCGGGGATATCGACCTACAGACCATCCTGCGCCACCCGTGGCCCGACCCTGACGATCCCGGCTTCACCACGGGGCTCGCCGACCGCGTCCGCTGGATCAAAGCGCATACGAGCGCGGCCTCGGTCCTGGCGTTGCCCCCCGCCTTTGTGCACATCAGCCAGTATCTGCGGGGCTTCGAGGACTGGTTCTGCGACTTCGTGGCGGCGCCCAAGCGTCTGGAGGCGCTCTTCGACGCCATCCTGGATGTCACCATGGCGATCGCCACGCGCCAGCTGCAAACGGTCGGGCGCGACGTGGACGTCGTGCTCACCTCGGACGACCTGGGCTCCCAGAATGCGCTCCTGGTGAGCCGGGAGCACTACCTCAAGTTCATCAAGCCGCGGCAGCAGCGGTTCTTCCGGCGGATCAAGGACCTCACACCGGCCAAGGTGGTCTTTCATTCGTGCGGCGCGGTGGCGTCGATCATCGACGACTTGATCGAGATGGGCGTGGACGGCCTGAATCCCGTCCAACCGCAAGCGGGCGGGATGAACCCGGCAGACCTGAAGCGGAGATATCGCGGGCGAATGGCCTTCTGGGGAGGCACGGACTCGCAGAACATCGTCCCGCGCGGAAGCGTGGCCGATGTACAGCGGATGGTCGAGCGGCTGATCGAGGACATGGGCGAGGGGGGCGGGTACATCTTCTCGAACTGCCACAACATCCAGCCCGACGTGCCGGTCGGCAACGTCCTGGCGATGTTCCAGCACGCGCGCGAGTACGTGCCATCCTGGGCGCGGTAGGCCGCGGGGCCCGGGCGCCGCGCTCCGCCCACGGCCGGAGAGGATCCGTATCCTGCGCCGGTTCGCCGCGCGCCCGGTGCGTTCCGCGCGCGCGACACGACGCGGCTCGGAGGAGAGCCCGATGACCACACGGATACGTGCGGCGATCCCCATGGGAGCCTTGGTACTGATCCTGTCCGGCTGCGCCGCGACGACCCTCGAGATGACCTGGCGGGATCCCACCTACGAGGGGCGGCCGTTCGCCAAGGTCCTGGTGGTCGGGTCCACGGACCATGCCGACACCCGGCGCGTCTTCGAGGATGTCCTCGTCGGGGAGCTCAGGGCCGGGGGTGTGGAGGCGGTGGCAAGCCACACGCTGATCCCGGGCGGGGCGGACATCAAGCGGGATGAGGTCGTCGAAGCGGTCACACGGTCCGGCGCCGACAGCGTCCTGACCACGCGGCTGGTCGGGATCGAAACGAAGTCCGCGCAGGTTGCGGTTCAAGCGCCGGGCCCGGGAGACATGGACCTGTACCGCTACTATTCGCCGATGATGGAGCCCCAGACGACCATGCGGCAGGACTACCGGGTGGCGAACCTGGAGAGCAATCTGTTCGACGCCCGGACGGGAAAGATGGCGTGGTGGGGACGAAGCCAAGCGTTTCCGACGACGAACATCGGGCGGATCAGCCGGGAACTCGGCCGGAACGTCATCAGGGCCCTGAAGTCCGATAAACTTTTGTAGCCGCCGTCGCGAGTGCCGAATCCCATCCGGAGAATGCCCGGGCCAGGGGCGGGCGGGCGCTCGACGCGTGCCCGCCCCTGGCCCGGAGCGCTGCGCCTACCCCTTTTTCCACACGGTCGACGTGACGTCCCCGCCGCGCCCCGTCCAGTTGGTGTGGAAGTACTGCCCGCGCGGCCGGTCCACCCGCTGGTACGTGTGCGCGCCGAAGTAGTCGCGCTGCGCCTGGAGCAGATTCGCCGGGAGCGCATCGCGCCGATATCCGTCGTAGAACGCGAGGGCGCTGGACATAGCGGGTACGGGGATGCCCCGCTGGACCGCCTTGGCCACGGTACGCCGCCACGCGCCCTGCGTCTTCGCCATCTGCTCGTTGAAGTAGGGGTCGAGCAGGAGATTGGTCAGGGCCGCGTTCTTGTCAAAGGCGTCCTTGATCTTGCCCAGGAACACGGATCGGATGATGCAGCCGCCCCGCCACATCAACGCGATGCCGCCGTAGTTGAGGTTCCACTTGTACTCCTTGGCGGCGGCCCGCATCAGCATATAGCCCTGCGTGTAGGAGATGATCTTGGAGGCGTAGACCGCCGCTTCGAGGTCTGCGACGAACTTCGCCTTGTCGCCCGCCAGCGCGGACTTCGGGCCGGCGAGCACCCGAGAGGCCGCGACCCGCTCCTCCTTCAGGGCCGACAGCGCCCGCCCGAATACCGCTTCGGCGATCATGGTGAGCGGGATACCCATGTCCAGAGCCGAGATGCCCGTCCATTTCCCGGTGCCCTTCTGTTCGGCGGTATCCAGGATTTTGTCCACCAGCGGCTTGCCGTCGGTGTCCTTGAAGCCGAGAATGTCCCGCGTGATCTCGATCAGGTAGGAGTCGAGCTTGCCCTGGTTCCACTTGGCGAAGACCTTGTGCATCTCGCCGGCCTTCATACCGAAGCCGGTGCGCATCAGGTCGTAGGCCTCGCAGATCAGCTGCATGTCCCCATACTCGATGCCGTTGTGGACCATCTTCACGTAGTGCCCGGCGCCGTTTTCCCCCACCCAGTCGCAGCAGGGCTCCTCCCCCCCGTCGGGGCGCTTGACCTTGGCGGCGATGGCCTGGAAGATGGGCTTGACGTGCGGCCAAGCCGCGGGCGACCCACCGGGCATGATGGACGGGCCCGTACGGGCGCCTTCCTCGCCGCCCGAGACGCCGGTGCCGATGTACAGGAGCCCCTTGGCTTCGACCGAGGCCGTCCGGCGGATGGTGTCGTTGTAGTTGGAGTTGCCGCCGTCGATGATGACGTCGCCGGGCGCGAGGTGCGGGACCAGCAGCTCGATGAACTCGTCCACCGGCTTGCCGCTCTGCACCATGAGCATGATCCGGCGGGGCGGCTTGAGCGCGGCGACGAGCTCCTCGACGGTGTGCGCGCCGACGATCCGGGTTCCTTTGGCCTCCTTGGCCAGGAAGTCGTCCACCTTGGACACGGTGCGGTTGAACACCGCCACCGTGAACCCGTGGTCATTCATGTTCAGGGCGAGGTTCTGGCCCATGACCGCCAGACCGATCAGGCCGATGTCCGCGTTGCGCATGATGTGTTCCTTTCCTGTGGGCTTCCGGTCTGCCCGCTCCGCAGCAGGCGGGCGTCTCTGGTGCCGGCGTTTTCCGCGGCCGTCACTTCTTCCAGGGCGGCACGCTGGGCAGGAGCTGTTCGAACTCCGCGATGAGCGCCGCCTCGTACGCCCCGGCGTACGTGCCGGCGGTGAACCTGGCCAGCCCCTCTCGGTAAAAGCGCTCCCACGACGTGTCTTCGTGGCCCGGGTTGATGGGGAAGAAGAGCGTCCCGTTGGCTCTGGCCGCCTCCAGGTCGCCCGGCGCGTCGCCCATCATCAGGATGCGATCCGGAGGATATTTCCCCTTGGCGGCGAGCGCCAGGTGCTGTTTCTTGGAGCCCATCTCCTGACCGGCGATGATGCGCGCATATTTGGCGATGTCGTGCTCTTCCCATTCGCGGACGAGGGCCTCGGTGGGCGTGGCGGATACGACGACGACGTCCGCTTTGCCCTGCAAAGCCTGCAGGCTCTCGCGCATAAACGGGAACGGGGGGACGCCGTACACCATGTCGGCGATGGACGCGTTGACCGCCTTGCTCCAGTCGAGCGCCTTGTCCAGCTCGGGATGCGGGTGCTCCGCCATGTAGGCCTTCAAGCCGGCATCGCTGAGCGGCTGCCCGGACGCCATGAACGCCTTGAGCTCTTTGGCCTCGGTGATCGGGGCGCGGCGCGCGACGACCTCGGGGCGCTCGCGCAGCAGGTCCAAGACCATGACCAGCGCGGGCCAGCGGTTGATGCCGCGCCACTTGCTGTACAGGTTGACGAACTCGGCGGCCTCCCGGGCGTATTTGGACACCGCCTGGAGGTCCCACCACTTGATGATGTTGGGGCAAAAGCACTCCTTGTGCTTGATCTCCATCGAGTCGAAGGCGCAGCCGTCCGAGTCGATCCCGACGAAAAACGGCTGTCGCGGCTGCAGGTCCGCCAGGGGCTTGGCCGCGGGAGGGTAGCTGGACATGTGGGCGTCTCCTCATGGCTGTCGACGGGTGCATGGAGGTGAAGCGAGACGTTCGGCACACCTACGCCGGCTATGCCCGAACATGCCGCAAGGCCGCCCCCGATGTCAAGGGGAAAGCGGCCGCCGCCAAAGGAAACGAGACAACCACAGATTACACAGATTTCGCAGATTCAACGGGTGGGTCCCGGACCAGATCAACTGCGTCATCGGTGAAATCTGTGGTTTCCGGGGTCCATCTTTCCCTCTTGGCAATTCTCGCCTCAGCGCGTCCCCAGGCGGAGCAGACGCGCCGCCAGACCCGCCGACACCCGGATCGCCCCTTCGGGACACATCTCCTGGCAGCAGAAGCAGGCGATGCATTGCGCTCGGTCGACGACCACCGGCGGCCCCGCGGCGGCGCCGTCGGGATTGAGCGCGATGGCATGCGCCGCGCACGCGCGGACGCATTCGCCGCACGCGATGCACGCGCCGCGGTCGATCTCGGGGCGGAGGGTCATCAGGCGCTCCAGGAGGGTGGACAGCCACGCCGGGCCGCCGAATCCGCGCAGCGGGGCGGGGCGCGCCAGACGCCAGGCCGGGCGGGGGCGCAGTTCGTCGCGCGATGCGCCGACGGTCTCGATCCGATCGAAGGGGGGGAGCAGGCCGAGGTCCCGGGCAACCGCCAGCGTGAACACGTGGTGCGGCGCCAGGCCCCAGAGATCGGCCAGGACCGCATCCAGGGCATGGGCATCCGCAGAGGCCAGGAGAAAGCCCAGGGGGCGCGGATCGCCGGCGCTGGGGCCGTTCCCCTCCATCCCGACGACCGCGTCCAGGATGGACAGACGCGGCGCCACCAGCCCGTGGACGTGCACCAAAAGGCGGGCGAAGTCCTCGGGGTTCCGGCCCGCGCGGAAGTGCCACTGCGCCTTCTCCATGCCGACGACGGCGCCGAAGGTGTTCTTGACCGCCGCGGTCATCACCATCTGGCCGTGGGTCTTGGCTTTCGGGAGGTTGATGACGAGGTCCGCGTCCAAGAGCCGCGTCACGAGTCTGACGCGGTGGAACGGCGCGCCTGGAGGCGCCACGTCGGTCCCCTGGTCCGCATCCGTCACCGTCAAGAGGCGGCCATCGTCGAGGCCCAAGCGCCGCATACACCGGGTGGCGGTCCCCACTCCCGGGCTGTCCGTCGCCTCGACCAGCCGGGCCCCCGCCTCGCGCGCCAGCCGCGCGACGGCCCGGATGATCTCCGGGTGGGTGCAGATGGCGCGCTCGGGTGCGCTGGGCATGAGCAGGTTGGGCTTGAGGACCACCCGCGCCCCGGGTGTCACAAAGGCGCTCATGCCGCCCAGCGGCGCGAGCACCGCGCGCAGGGCCTGCTCGACCGCCGCCGGCTCGTACGTGGCGAGCCGCTGCAGGGAGACCCGCGGTCTGGCGGCGGCCGCCGACGGGAGGATTCCGCTGGGCTGGGCCATAACCCCTCGGCACGCCGAGAATGCGCCGCAGGAAAGACGGGGCACCGACGTGATAACGCTCACAATACCATTCCGCGGCCCCGGGGACAACCGTGCGGCGGGGCGGACCGCGTCCCTGGGGCCGCGGAGCCGCGCCCCGCCGGGTCCTGCGGGGCGCACAAAGGATTTGCCTAATCCCCCGGGTATCGCGTACTCTTTCGGCCGGGTCGTCGCGGACGAAGGGGGTTGCAGAATGGCATTTCACCGGAAGAGCGTCCTCGTCGTCGATGACGACGAGCTGGTCCTGGCGCTGGTCGAGGCCGACCTGCGCCAGGCGGGATTCGCCGTCCTGACCGCCGCCAACGGAAAGGAAGCGCTGGCGACGGCCTTGCGGGAGCCCGTGGACATTATCGTCTCCGATGTTTCCATGCCCGAGATGGACGGGCTGGAATTCTGCGAACTCATCCGGCAGAGCCCCGAGCACGTCGATATCCCCTTCATCTTTCTGACGGCGCACGGCGGATCGGAGCAAAGGATCCGGGGCCTGCGATCCGGGGCCGACGAATACCTCGTGAAGCCCATCAACACCGCCGACCTGGTGGCGCGCGTCGAGATCCTGTATGACCGCATCCGCCGCACGCGGTCGGTGAGCACATTGAAGGGAAGCCTGCGCGACGTCGGCCTGTGCGAAGTCCTGCAACTGTTCGAGTTGACGCGTAAGCAGGGCGTGCTCCACCTGGATGCCCCCACGGGCAAGGGTGAGCTCGCCGTCGCCGACGGCGTCCTCGCCAATGCCGCGTGGAACGACCTCCAGGGCGAGGACGCCGTGTTTCAGATGTTCACGCTGAAGTACGGCGAGTTTCGCTTCCAGCCGAAAACGGTGCCGTCGGGAAACGTCGGACATCCCATCGGCTTGGTGCTCATGGAGATCGCGCGCTTGACCGACGAGTTGGCCACCGTCGAGGGCCACATCCCGGCGAGCGGAGTACCCCTGGTGGCGCGGCGGCCCTTCGAGGGCGAGGACGCCGACGCCCAGTCGGTTCACTTGGCGATCACGGAAGGGTGCGGCGATCTGGCGGCGGTGCAGCGCAGGCTGCGCATATCGGACGTGCGGCTTCGCCTCGCCGTCGGGAAGCTGGTGGAGTCGGGTTGCGTGGCCGCGGGGGGCGCGCCCCCCGCGGCCGTGCCGGCGGAGCGGTCCGAGACGGCCGGGCACAAGCCGGCCAAGCTCCTCGTCGCGTTCACGGACGAACGCGTGTTGTCCCGCTGCCTGGCGCTCATGGGGGATGTCGGGAGCCGCCCCATGCAACGAAGCGGTCTTTCCGACTTCTCTCGGGTGACGGTGTCCTCGCAGGTGTACGACGTCGTCTGTCTCCGGGGGGAAAAGCGCTTTTCGTTCATGTGGGAACTGGCGCTCAAGACGTCGGACGGTGCGATCTTTCTCCTCGGGTCCGACGCGGACAAGGAGCATGCCGCCTTTTTCTCGGCCCGCGCCGCCTGCCTCGGGACGCCCGTGGTGCGCGTGTGCCTCGGCCGCAGCCTCGGCCGCAGCACGGGCGTGCACGCCATTACGACGCCGGACGACATGCGGCACGCGCTTTCGGCCCTGCGGCCCACGGCGCGGTGATCGGTGGACGCGGAAAATTGAAAGGGCCGGATGGATATGCTAGGGTGGTGCCGCTCACGTCGCACCGGAATCGGGAGGGGGAAGGATGTCCGTGGAAAGTCAAGCGAACCTTCGGCTGCTTTCGGGTAACGAGGCCATCGCTCGCGGCGCCTACGAGGCGGGGGTGACGGTGGCCGCGGCCTACCCGGGGACGCCCAGCACCGAGATTCTGGAATCCCTGGCGGACTACGACGGCGTCCACGCGGAGTGGGCCCCCAACGAAAAGGTGGCCGTGGAGGTGGCGCTGGGCGCGGCCATGGCCGGGGCGCGGGCGCTCGCCGCCATGAAGCACGTCGGCGTCAACGTGGCCGCGGATCCCATCTTCACCGCGTCCTACACCGGCGTCCGGGGCGGGCTGGTCATCGTGACGGCCGACGACCCCGAGATGCACTCGTCCCAGAACGAACAGGACAACCGCCACTACGCCGTCGCCGCCAAGATCCCGATGCTGGAGCCGGCGGACTCGGCGGAGACCAAGGCGTACACGAAGCTGGCCTTCGCCCTGTCGGAGCGCTTCGACACGCCGGTCTTCCTCCGGACGACCACGCGCATCGCGCACGCCACGGGGGTGGTGCCGCTGGAAGCGGTCGAGCCGCCGCCCATCCCGCCCGGGTTCGTGGAGGAGCCGGCGAAGTGGGTGATGCTCCCCGTCAACGCCCGCCGGCGCCACGTCGTGGTGGAGGAACGGATGCGCGCGCTGCGGGGGTTCGCGGAGACGTTCGAGGGAAACCGGATCGAGTGGGGCGACCGATCGCTGGGCGTCGTCACCGCCGGTGTCGCCTACCAGTACGTCCGCGAGGCCTTCCCGAACGCCTCGATCCTGAAGCTCGGCATGGTGCATCCGTTGCCGGACGGGCTTGTCCGCGAGTTTGCCGCGGGGGTCCAGCGGCTCGTCGTCGTGGAGGAGCTGGACCCCGTCATCGAAACGCACGTCAAGGCCATGGGCATCCGCGCCGAGGGGAAGGACCGGGTACCCCTCCTGGGAGAGCTCAACACGCGGGTCGTCCGGCAGGCCGTGAGCGGCGAGGCTCCGCCGCTGCGCGAGCCGGCGGACGTGCCCCCCCGTCCCCCCAATCTCTGCGCCGGCTGTCCCCACCGCAGCCTCTTCTTCGCGCTCAACAAGTGCAAGGTCACGGTGACCGGCGACATCGGGTGCTACACCCTGTCGGCCCTGCCGCCCCTCAAGAGCATGGACACCTGCGTGTGCATGGGCGCCTCCATCGGCAACGCCCTGGGCATCGAGAAGGCGCTGGGCCCCACGGCCCGCGGCAAGGTGGTGGCGGTCATCGGCGACTCCACCTTTGTCCATTCCGGGATCACGGGGCTCATCAACGTCGTCTACAACCGGGGCTTCTCCACGGTCATCATCCTGGACAACGGGACGACGGCCATGACCGGGGCGCAGGATCACCCCGGCACGGGCAAGACGCTGCAGGCCCAGCCGACGCACCGTCTCGACCTGGAAGCGCTCTGCCGCGCCGTGGGAGTGGAGCACGTCTACACGGTGAACCCGCACGATCAGGCGGCGACGGAGGCGCGGCTCCGGCGCGAGCTGGCGCGGGACGCGCCGTCGGTGATCATCGCGCGGGCCCCCTGCGTGCTCCTGCCCGAACACCGGGCCGAGAACCGGCCCGCCTTCGAGGTCGTGGCGGAGTTGTGCAACGGCTGCAAGGCGTGCGGCAAGCTGGGCTGCCCGGCCATCGAGTGGATCCCGCTCACACCCGAGGAAGCCGTCGCCGCCGGCAAGAAGGCCACGCAGAAGGGGATCGTGCGCATCAACCGGCTTCTCTGCGACGGCTGCAATCTCTGCCCCGACGTGTGCAAAATGCGGGGGATCGTGGAGGTCGGGACATGAGCCTCCTCCGCGGGGGCGTCTTTCTCGCCGGTGTGGGGGGGCAGGGGATCCTGCTAGCATCGGAGATCCTCGGCGAGGCGTTCCTGCGCAGCGGGTACGACGTGAAGAAGAGCGAGGTGCATGGGATGGCGCAACGGGGCGGGGCGGTGACCACCCACCTGCGCTTCGGTCCGCGGGTGTACGCACCGCTCATCGAGCCGGGAACCGCCGACCTGCTGATCGCCTTCGAGAAGCTGGAGGCGCTGCGGTTCCTCCATTTCCTCAAGCCCGGCGGGACGGTCCTGGTCAACGCGCAGGAGATCCCGCCCGCGCCGGTCAGCTCCGGCCAAGCGCGGTACCCCGAGCGGATCGAGGAGCGTCTGCGCGAAGCCACGCCGGACGTCCACGTGCTGGACGCGCTGGGGGCGGCGCTGGCGCTCCACGAGGTCCGGGCGGTGAACATGGTGATGACGGGTGCGGCCTCGCATTTTCTCCCCCTGGCGGAGGCGAAGTACCTGGAGGCCCTCGCGGCCCGGCTGCCGACCCGATTCGTCGAGGTGAACACCCGGGCGTTCCGGGCCGGCCGGGCGCTGGTCGTGCCGCCCGATGCCGGCCGGGGCGGATACGCCGACGACGGCGTTCCTGCGCATGGAGGCGACCGATGATCTGGAACGACGAGTTCGAAACGCTCCCCCGCGAGGCCATGGACGCGCTCCAACTCAAACGGCTTCGCGACCTGGTGGACCGGCTCGCCGCCACGGTGCCGTTCTACCGCAAGAAGCTGGGAGAGGTCGGGTACAGGCCCGGCGACATCCGCAAGCGGGAGGATCTGGCCCGTCTCCCCTTCACCACCAAGGAGGACCTCAGGGACAACTATCCGTTCGGTCTGTTCGCGGTCCCCATGGAGCGGGTGGTGCGGATCCACGCCTCCTCCGGCACGACGGGCAAGCCCACGGTGGTCGGTTACACGCGACGGGACATCGACACCTGGTCGGAGCTCATGGCCCGCACCCTCTCCTGCGGCGGGACCACCAGGGGGGACATCGTGCACAACGCCTACGGCTACGGCCTGTTCACGGGCGGCCTGGGGGCGCACTACGGCGCCGAGAAGATCGGGGCGGCGGTCATCCCCATGTCGGGGGGAAACACCAAGCGGCAGATCCTGATCATGAAGGATTTTGGCTCCACCATCCTGCTCAGCACGCCGTCCTACGCCTTGAACATCGCCGAGGTGATGACGGAAGAGGGGGTCGATCCGAGCCAGCTGCGCCTGAAGTGCGGTCTGTTCGGGGCGGAGCCGTGGACCGAGGGCATGCGGCGGGAGATCGAGCGAAAACTCAACATCGGCGCCCTGGACATCTACGGGCTGTCCGAGGTCATCGGGCCGGGCGTGGCCTCGGAGTGCATCGAGGAAAAGCACGGTCTCCACGTCTTCGAAGACCACTTCATCCCCGAGATCATCGATCCCGCCACCGGCGCGGTCCTGCCGCACGGCGAGGCGGGCGAGCTGGTGTTCACGACCCTGACCAAGGAGGCGTTCCCCGTTCTCCGCTATCGCACCCGCGACATCTCGCGGCTGATTCCCGCGCCCTGCGTCTGCGGCCGCACGCTCCTCCGGATGGAGCGTATTTCCGGCCGGACCGACGACATGCTGATCATTCGGGGCGTCAACGTCTTCCCGTCCCAGATCGAGGCGGTGCTCATGGCGGTGGAGGGCGTGGAGCCGCATTACCAGCTCATCGTCTCGCGCGAGGGGACCCTGGACGTCCTGGAGGTCCAGGTGGAGGTCAACGAGTCCATCTTCACCGACAAGATCAAGGGGTTGGAACGGCTGGCGCGGCGGGTGGAGGAGGACATCAAGGACCTGCTGGGCGTGTCCTGCAAGGTGCGGCTGGTGGAGCCGAAGACGATTCAGCGGAGCGAGGGCAAGGCAAAGCGGGTGATCGACACGCGGCGGGCGTGAGCGCGCGGCCGGCGAATGCGTGACGAGCCGAGGCATCCTTCCAGCGCGCAGCCGGCCCCGGGTCCCCCGGTTCCGGGGTCCGATACGCGCCACGGGCTCACGATCCTGGCCTTGATCGTGCTGGCCGTTTTCGGATCGCTGGGTCTGGGGCGGTTCGGCTACACCAGCATCCTCCCGTCCATGCAGCTCGGGTTGGGGTTGACGAATACCCAGACCGGCGAGCTGCAGTCGTGGAATCTGTTCGGTTACCTCCTGGCCGCCGCCTTCGCCGGCATTCTCGCCACGCGGCACGGCCCGCGGATCGTCATTTCGGCGTCGCTCTTCTTGACGGCACTGGCGATGCTGCTCACCGGATTCCTGCCGACCTTTGGCGGTGCACGGGTGGGCCGATTCTTGGCGGGCATCGGCGGCGCCGGGGGCAATGTGCCGGCGATGGGCTTGGTCTCGGCCTGGTTCGGCGAAAAACGCCGGGGTCTGGCTGCCGGCGCCGCGGTCAGCGGGTCCAGCTTTGGCCTGATCGTCACGGGCCCGCTGGTGCCGGCCCTTGTGAGCCGCTACGGGGGCGAGGGCTGGCGCATCAGCTGGTACGCACTGGGCGCGATGTCCTTCGGCGCATGCATCCTCTGCACCTGGCTGCTCCGCGATCGGCCGGAGCCGCGCGGCGCGGCTCCGGCCGGCGGTCCGGTCTCGCCGCTCGCCTGGGCGTCCGTGTGGGGATCGGGCGTCTTGTGGCATCTGGCCGCCGTGTACTTTGCGTTTGGCTTTTCCTATGTCATTTACGCCACGTTTTTTATCCGACACCTGGTGGGGGAGGGCGGATTCAGTCCCGGGTCGGCGGGCCTGCTGTGGCTGCAGGTCGGCGTGGCATCCGTGGTCAGCGGCTTCATCTGGGGAGGCGTCTCCGACCGCTGGGGGCGGCGCGCCGCCCTGGTGGGCGTGTTCAGCGTGCAGGGGGCGGCGTACCTCGTGTTGGGGATGACGCGCTCGCTGCCGTGGGTGTACGTGTCCGCGGGGCTGTTTGCGGTCACCGCCTGGAGCGTTCCCGCGCTGATGGCCGCGTGCGCGGGCGATATCTTCGGCGCGCGGCTGGCGCCTGCCGCGATCGGCACGATGACGCTGGTCATGGGCATCGGCCAGGCCGTTGCTCCGTGCCTCGCGGGTCGGATCGCGGATTCCGCGCACTCGTTCGCGCCGGCGTTTCTGGTCGCCGGGGGCATCGCCGTGGTCATGGGGGCGGGGGGCTCGTGGCGGCTCGACCGCGGGCCGGCCCGGGGATTTTCCAGAGGTCGGGAGGCGGGTTGACCGGGGGAGCAGCGCCATCGGCGGGTTGAGCGCGCGGTGGTCCGGAAGGAGGAAGCGCCATGACGGTGGAGCAGATCTCGGTCTTCTTGGAGAACACGTCGGGCCGCCTTGCCGAGGTCGCGGGAGTGCTCGCCGACGCCGGCGTCAACATCCGGGCGCTCTCGCTCGCGGACACCGCCGAGTTTGGCATCCTGCGCTTGATCGTGGATCAGAACGATCGAGCCAAGCAGGCGCTCAAGGAGGGCGGCTTCACGGTCGCAAGGACCGAGGTGGTTGCGCTGGAGGTTCCCGACCGGCCGGGCGGTCTGGCGCGGATCCTGCGGGGGCTCGACGACGCGGGGATCAACGTGGAATACATGTATGCGTTCGTCCGGCGTTCCGGCGACAACGCCATTCTCGTTGTCCGGTTCGACGAGCCCGGCAACGCCGTCGCGGCGCTGACGCGGGCGGGCGTGCGCGTCTTGCTGGGGCCGGAACTGTACGCACTCTGACCCCACGCGCGCACCGTGAACCGCCCAGGCGTCACGATGGTCAAACCGCACCGCGGGACATCGTCCGCCGAGACGGGCCGGATGCGGGCGGCGGCACGGGCCGCGGTGCGCGATCCCCCCGGCCCGTGCCGCCGCCACCGCACGAAACGACGTGCAGCGCGGGCGCCTCTAGGCCGGCGGCCGCTCGATCAGGAGTCGCGACGCCGCCTCGCTCATGACGCTGCTGAACCACTGGGCGATTTCCGCGCGCTCTTTCTTGCTGCGCTCCCGGTCGGCGTGGAGTTGGTTCACCTGGCCCCGCAGTTCGTCGCACTCGTACCGGAGCCGGTCGTTCTCCTTCTGGGCGGCATCCGCCGTCACCTTGAGTTGATCGGCGTCGTTGAGAAGCTTGACGATGATCTCGAGAATATTGCGGCCGTCCTCCATCCAGCGAATGACCTGCTCCCGTTCCGAGCCCACCGCAACGCCGTCCATGTTCCATCCTCCTTTCGCCGTGGTGTCCGTGTCGCCGACCTCGCCCAGCCCTGCTGGGCGGCTGACGACGGTTCGCCCTCCATTTTCCGACGGCCGGCCGTTTGCGCTCCGGCTGAAGCGGATGGAGCTTACCCTTTGCCTCGGCACGGGTCAAGCGGTCTTCGCCCGCCGCATCCTGAGAAGCGCCGCCGTTGCGCCGCAGCGATCCCCCCGTGCCGATGGCGAATCGGGGCCCGTCTTGACCCCGGCAAGAGGCAGGGGTAAAGTAGCGGCCGCACACGCGAAATGGCGTGAGGTCGCACCATACCTCGTCCGCGTCGGACGGTTCGTGGGCATCCGGCATAGGGAGACGGTTATGATTCAATACCTCGTGGTGACGGCACGGAACCACCCCGACCTGTACGGCTATCTTCGGCGGCAATTCGCGGGCGACGAGAAGGTACGGGTCCTTCTGGACCGCCGTCACGAGGACCGGCGACGCGAGGGCTCCCCGCGCAAACCCGATCGACGGAAAGGGGATCGGCGGGGTGGGTGGGGCAAGGACAATGGGTTGACATCCCACGGGTTCGTGATCATCCGCCAGTTTGCCGGGGTGCAATGGCGGCCTCCGTGGTGGGGCCGCGATCCGGGCGAGGTGCGGTCGGAAATCGAGAAGCACGCCGGGTCGGCCAGGGCGAAAGCCGGCGATGCGGCGAAGGCCAGCGATGCCCGGAATCTCGTCGCCGGCTGGGTGACGGAAGGCCAGCGGCTGCTGGGCATCATCCCCAGGCTTCTGCGCGAGCACGAGCAGATCGCCGCGCGAGCCGAGGCCGCCGAGCGAAAAAGCGCGCGTTACGAAGAGGAAGTCCGGCGTCTCCGGAACGAGAACGAGCACTTCCGAAGGGAACGACGGCAGACGGCCGAGGCCCTAAAGGCACTGTCACGACAGCTGATCGAGTCGGCCGGCGAGATGCCCCCTCCGCGAAGCTAGCGGTTCGCGTGCGTCCCACACCACCCGAGCGGGCAAGCACGCGGGCCGCGGCGCAGTCGTCACGAGGGGAACGGTTACCAGGGGCGTGTTTCGGTGGGTTGTCATCGCTCCCGCAGCGTAGCGAAAATCGGCCACGCGTGCATCCGGCGGCTTGATGCACCAGGGCCGGTACTCGGTCTTGACTCGCCCGCGGCGTCCACATCCAGCACCGTCTGAAATCGACTCCGAATCTCCTCGGCGCGGATTTCTCGGTGGCGTACGACGGCCGCCTGCGGGACGGCGTATGTCGGCCTTTGTCGGCTGTATCGTCCCACGATTTGCCGAGGATGAAGCTTGCCGCGCCCCAAGGCACGCCGCGCGGCCGACGGAAACGGGCCGCCGGGGTTTGCCAGTGTGACGTCTCGCCGCTGACAAGAGGTGTCAACCGGCCGCAACACCCCACGATACCGGACTGTGAAAGCACAGGCTAACCGGTTGATCTCCCACACCGATCAGCCATGGCGGGTGGTTCGCCCGGGAGGCTGGCACTCCGAATGCAATGAAGCGGACGTGTTGACACTGCCTCGATCGGCGAGAAGTACTGCTTCCCGCCTCGTAAATGTATGACCAATGCGGGAAACCCGCGCTGCAGGAGGACGAGGGCAAAGCCGACCGTTCTTCCGGTTCCAAGCGTGGCTCGCCTTGCAGGCACGGGGGAGCCTCTCGCCACGGTCCGCGAGAAAGGGGGCCGTCTGTGGACGCCGAAGGGCCCCGAGCCACCGGACGAAGCGGTTCGTCCGTTTCCGGAGCGAAATCCGGGGACAACCCGCTGCACTGGCGGAGCTCCGGGACTCTCCTGGCCGTGGACGACGACCCGGGTGTCCTGGAGTTGATGGCATCCATCCTGCGGCGATGTGGATTCACGGTTCTCACCGCCGGCAACGGGCACTCCGCCCTGGAAATCTTTCGATGTTCTGCAGACCAAATTCGATTGGCTCTGCTGGATTTCACGCTTCCCGACACCGACGGAGAGACTTTGCTCCACCGCCTGCGAGAACTCCGTCCGGACGTGCCCGCCATCCTGTGCAGCGGCTGCCTGACCGATGCGGCCGCGGGTCAGGAGTCGGCAGGGGAATGGTCCGCCGTCATCTCAAAACCCTTCCAGCTCCTTCCGTTTCTGCAAACGCTCCGGTCCGTGCTCGAACGCTGACCATCGGACGGCCGCAGGAGGCCGGTGGGGGATCCCTGGCCCGGTAGTGTCGGTTTGGTTTACAGACGCGCCCATGCGACTCGCCGCACCTGTTCCCACGGGTTTACGGCTTTCCACGTACCCGCGGTCCCGCGGCGTCGGTCGGACGACCTATCACTTTCTCTCTGTTCCGGATTCTCGGCTCGAACCCGGCTCGGCGTGTTGCGGCGGGCAGGATCGAATGGAATCGAGCAATTGCCTGTCGAGAACGGGCATAACCCGTAAGGATTCACCGTCAGGCACGTTCTATGCTACATACGGGAGAGGGCGCCCTTCCGATGACGCCTGCAACGGACGCTTCCGGGGGCGCCCCGTCGAAGCCGGAGGGCAACCATGAGCGTGCCGGCCATCCTCTTCCTCGTCGCCTGTTTTCTCTCCGTCCTGTGCTACATCGCCTGGCGCTATAACTTTCCGAAGCGGTCTTAGCCCGCGCCCAAGAGGGCCAGGACCACCCCACCGGCGACCACGCTGGCGACCTGCCCGGCGGCATTGGCGCCCATGGCGTGCATGAGAAGAAAGTTCTCGAAGTCCTCCTCCTGACCAATCCGCTGCACCACGCGCGCCGCCATCGGGAACGCGCTGATTCCCGCCGCGCCGATCAGCGGGTTCAGCCCGCCACGGCTCGCCCAGTTCAGCCCTTTGGCGAAGAGCAACCCCGCCGCCGTGTCCAGGCCGAACGCCAGGATCCCTAGGAGCAGGATCTTGAGCGTATCCAGCTTGAGAAAGAACTCGGCCTGCATGGTGGAGCCGATCGCCAGCCCAAGGAACAGCGTCACGATGTTGGCGATCTCCTGCGAGGAGGCCTTGGTGAGCCGCTCGACCGCGCCGGATTCCCGCATGAGGTTGCCCAGCATGAGCATCCCGATGAGGGGCGTCGCGAAGGGCACCAGGATTCCGACCACCAGCGTGACCGCCAGCGGGAAGAGGATGCGGGTGCGGCGACTGATGGTCCGCTGGGTGTACGGCATGCGGACCCGGCGCTCGCTCTTGGAGGTGAGGGCGCGCATGATGGGCGGCTGGATGATGGGCACCAGCGACATGTAGCTGTACGCGCAGACGGTGATGGGGCCCAGCAGGTGCGGGGCCAGGATGCTGCTCACGTAGATGGAGGTGGGGCCGTCGATGGCACCGATGATCCCGATGGACGCCGCCTCTTTCAGGTTGAAGCCGAGGAACAGGGCCAGCATCAGCGTCCCGAAGATCCCGAACTGTCCGGCCGCGCCGATGAGGACCATCCGCGGGTTTTCGAGCAGCGGCCCGAAGTCGGTGAGCGCGCCGATGCCGACGAAGATCAGCAGCGGGTAGAGCTCGTTGTCCACGCCGAATCTGGCCAGGAGGGTGAGCAACCCCCCCTCGGCGACGAGGGGGGACAGGGGAAGGTTGGCCAGAATACACCCGGCCCCGATGGGGAGGAGCAGCACCGGTTCGTAGTCCTTCTCGATGGCGAGATACAGCAGGATCCCCCCCACGGCCATCATCAGGATGGCCCCCGGGGTCACGTGGAGGAGGCCCTGCGCGAGCCGGACAATCGTCGCGGCGTCCATCTCACTCCTCTCCCAACTGGATGAGGAGGTCGCCGTGGGTGACGGTCTGCTCCGGTTGCACGGCGATCTCCAGCACGACGCCGTCGTAGGGGGACTTGATGGCGTTCTTCATCTTCATGGCTTCCAGCGTGACCAGGGTCTGCCCTCGGCTCACCCGGTCGCCGCGCTTGACGTCGACGGAAAGGATCTTCCCGGGCATGGGCGAGGTGAGGGCGCCCACGACGTTGCCGTCGGTGGCGTTGGGCGGCAGGGACGGCGGCCTCGCCGCCTGGTCCGGAGGCGGGGAAACGGTGCGGCGCGGCGCGGGAGCCGCCGCGGGCGCTGGATTCGCCCGCGCCGGGACCATTTGCGGGGTGATCGCGGTCTCCACCACGTCCTCGTCGCTGGACAGGCGCACCTCGTACTCCTGGCCCTCCACCCGGACCGTATAGCGGTCCGCCGTCACCTCTTGCACCTCGACGACGAACGGCTTGCCGCCGACCTCCAGCGTGTATCGCCGCATGATGCCTCTCCCTCGCGTCGTGCTCGGATGAGCAGCGGATAAAAGATGCCTCGCCCGGGCGCGGGACGCCGACCGCGGTTCAGCGCCCGCGCGGGTTCCAGCTCTGCGTCTGCTGATGCCGGCCCGCGGCGATCCACCGGCTGGCGAACAGAATGCTTCCCGGCCAGTAGCTGCGCATGGCGGGGGCGGCCTGCTTTCTCAGGACGGCCTGGTGTGTGAACACCGCCACGGCGATGGCCGAGAGCAGCTCCGGCGCCAATTTCACGGGCCGCCTCGCCTGGGCGGGACTGGAAGCCGCGCCGGGCGCGGGCGCGCGGAGCGGTTGTCGGTCCAGGCGAAGCAGGAGGGTCAGCAGCGCCCACAGCAGGGCCAGGAGCAGGAACACGAGGCCCATCCCCAGGACGGTGATGTTGAGCCCGGTCGTCAGTCGTTCCAACGGTGTCATCGTCCGTGTCCTCTCGCGCGTGGGCCGCGGGCCGCGCGCCCGCGCGGCATCCCGGGTCCGCCGCCGGACGCCTACACGGGCATCAGGCCGTGCTTCTTGGCGGGATTGTGCTGGACCTTTGTGCGCAGCACCTCGAGCGCTCGGATCAGGCGAGGCCGGGTCTCGCGCGGCTCGATCACCTCGTCGATCTGGCCGAGGTCCGCCGCCCGGAAGGGATTGAAGAACATGTCGCGGTACTCTTGAATGTATTTCCGCTCCGTGGCCGCTGGGTCCGCCGCCTTGGACAGTTCCTGTCGGTACAGGATGCGGACGGCGCCCTCGGCGCCCATGACGGCGATCTGCGCCGTGGGCCAGGCGTACGCCAGGTCGTTCCGCATCTGCTTGGAGCTCATGGCGACGTAGGAGCCGCCCATGGCCTTCCGCGTGACGATAGAGATCTTGGGCACGGTGGCCTCGGTGTATGCGTAGATGATCTTGGCGCCGTGACGGATGACCCCGTGGTATTCCTGGTCGACGCCGGGCAGAAAGCCCGGGCAGTCCACGAAGGTGATGAGGGGGATGCTGTAGGCGTCGCAGATCCGGATGAAGCGCGAGATCTTGTCGCTGGCGTCGATGTCCAAGGCGCCGGCCAGGTGGGCGGGCTGGTTGGCCACGATGCCCACGGCGTGTCCGTCCAGCCGCGCGAAGGCGACGATGGCGTTCGGGGCGTAGCAGGAGTGGACCTCGAGGACGCTGTCCCGGTCAAAAACCGCGTCGATGACGAGATGCATGTCGTAGGGATCGCTCTCGCTGAGCGGCACCACGTTGTTGAGGGACTCCTCCATCCGGTCGGCCGGATCGTAGGGGGCCACCTGGGGCGGGTCCTCGGTGTTGTTCTGCGGCAGATAGCTGAGGAGCAGCTTCGTCAGAGAGATGGCGGCCTGCTCGTTCGCGGCGAGGAAGTGAGCCACGCCGCTTCGGCAGTTGTGGATGAGGGGGCCCCCCAGGTTCGCCGCGTTCACCTCCTCGCCGGTCACCGCTTTGATCACCTCGGGGCCGGTCAGGAACATGAAGCTGGTGTCGCGGGCCATGATGACGAAGTCGGTGAGCGCCGGCGAGTAGACGGCCCCGCCCGCGCAGGGGCCGAGCATGACCGAGATCTGCGGGACCACGCCCGAGGCCAGAACGTTGCGCTGGAAGACCTCCCCGTACGCCGCCAGGCTTCGCACTCCCTCCTGGATGCGGGCACCGCCGGAATCGTTGAGTCCGATGAGCGGGATGCCGCTCTCCAGGGCCAGATTTTGGATACGACAGATCTTGTGGGATTGCACCTCGGAGAAGGAGCCGCCCATCACGGTGAAGTCCTGCGCGAAGACGGCCACCCGGCGCCCGTTGATCTTTCCCAGGCCGGTGACGATGCCGTCGCCGGGGTACCGCTGGTCGGCCATGCCGAAGTCGGTGATGTTGTGGGTGGCCAGGGCGCCGAATTCCTGGAACGAGCCGTCGTCCAAGAGCAGCGCCAGCCGCTCGCGCGCGGTCAGCTTGCCCCGCTCGTGCTGCTGTTGAATCCGCCGGGGGCCGCCGCCCATGAGGGCCCGCTCTCGCAGCTCCCGCAACGTGGTCAGATAATCGCTCATGGCTCGACTCCGCTCCGTGTCGTCGGTCTCGCGCCGTGCCCATGGACAAGGCGCCGAAAACCGGTCTCCGCCCCGGCGGCCTAAAAAGCTCCGGATGCCGGGGGGTGCCCATCGGTCTCGGCCGGGGACCGGTACGGGCTCCCCCGCCGGAGGCGGGCGACCCGCCTCGAAGATGGTTGCTCCGCAGATGGGCCTATCGTCCGCAGGCCGTCATACCTTTCCGGCCGGCGCCACCGTCACCGGCAAGATATGCTTGACTCCGGTGGGGAACGGACCAGCCTCGAGGTGCCCGTCCAGGCGGTGCTCGCTGGCCCCTTCGGTAATGTTGGGGCACGCGCCGGGACGCCCCGCGCCGGGCGCCGCATTCGCGTCTGTGCTGGAGACCTCGGTGAACGTCCGGAGACCCGGGACGCGGTGCACGGTCTTGCCCGTGTCAACGACGGGGTGTGTCGCGGGGATCGATCCGGCCGGGCGGTCCCCCACCACGTCGAGCGCGACCTTCCCGTTTCCCTCGTTGGCCGCAGGCTCGACAACGCCGAGAACCCGCCGCTCCAGGTCGGCCCGCCCGTGGATGTCCACCGAGCGCATATCCACCGGCATCTCGGCCCCGGGGGCGATGGCATTCACCGTCGTGCCCCCATGGGCGACTCCGACGTTGTAGGTCGTCTTGGGGGCGCCGGGCGCCTCCAGACGGGAGATGTCGGCGATGGCCCGGCCCATGATGTGGACGGCGCTGAGGGACGCGAAGTGACCCCACCTGCGGCCGCCGGGGGCCGTAACCGGGATCGTGTAGCGTCGGCCACCCGCCGCGATGTGGCTGATCCGGTCGATCTTCATACCCTCGACGGCGACCAACGCCCCCGCCTTGTCCCGCACCTCCGCCGGTCCCAGCCCCGCGCAGCGGCGCTGCACGCCGACGTCCTCCTCCTCCTCGAAGGGGGGCGGGGATCTCGCAGATGCGAATCGCCCCGCCGATCACCCGCTCGGCGTTGGCGTCGACCCAGTGCAATGCCTTTGCGACCGCCGGATCCCGCCGCAGGCGCGCCACATCCGAGATCCGGTCTCCTCCCGTCCCACGGGCATGCTTGCGAAATATCGCACCCGCCGTTAGTATAAGTCAAATCGATTATACTTATGGAATCTATAAAAGACGCTTGGAGGCCGGACATGAACCTGCATCAGCTCCGCGTCTTCTACGAGGTGGCCAGCGCGCGCAGTTTCACCGCGGCCGCCGCCAAGCTGCACCTCACGCAGCCCGCGGCCACCTGGCAGGTGAAGCGGCTGGAAGACGCGTGCGGTGTGCGGCTCCTGGATCGCGCGGGGAGGCGCATCACCCTGACCGAGGAGGGCAAGGTCCTCATCGACTTCGCCGGGCGGCTCCTCCAGCTGGCCCGGGAGACGGACGAGGCGCTGGCCGACCTGCGCGGCCTCCCCATGGGGACCCTGCGGATCGACGCCACCTACATCGTCGGCGACTATTACCTGCCGGGCCTCCTGGAGGCTCTCCACCGTCGGCACCCGGGTCTGGCGCTTCAGATCGGCATCGGCAACAGCAGCCAGGTGATCGAGAACACGCTCGCCCAGCGGAACGACGTCGGGATCTGCGCCCACGATCCCGCCCACCCCAAGCTGGAGGCGCGACGCATTCTCACCGACGTCCTGGTCGCCGTGGTCGGTCCGGCGCACCCCTTCGCCCGCCGCCGGAGCATCGCTCTCTGCGAACTCGCAGGTCAACCCCTCATCCTGCGCGAGCAGGGCTCCTCACCGCGGCGAACGATTGACGAGATCCTGGCGCGGCGGGGGATCCACCCCTGTGTCGTTGTGGAGTCGGCCAGCACGCCCATCATCAAGCGCTTCGCAGCCACTGGGGCCGGGATCGGCATCCTCTCCAAGCGCGTTGTGGCCAAGGAGTTGGAAGACGGACTCCTTCGCCTGGTGCCGTTCAGAGATGCAGAGGTGGAGTACCACTTCTACCTCATCCGCCACCGGGACCGCTGGGCCTCCCGCTCGGTGCAGGCCTTTATCGAGATGACCCAGCTGTTCCAGCAGAAACCCCCGCCGCCTCCGCCCCGTCGGCGCAACCGGCGGCCGGTCGACCTCACCCCCGCATCAGCATGAATACGATGGCGGCCAGCAGCATGGGGATCGCGTTCCGCTTGGCGAGCTCGAAGGGGCTCACCCCGGCAAATCCCGCCCCGATGATGCAGGCCGCGGCCACCGGCGACATGCTGCGGCCGAGCGAGCCGCCGACCCAGGCCATGTTCCCCAGTTCCACCGAGGTGATGCCGAACTGGGCCGCGTGCGGGGTCACCGCCGTGTTAAAGGCGATGGCCGCGGCATCGCCGGAACCGCTGAGCACCGCGACGACAAAGGGCCCGAACGTACCCAGGAACGGCACCGCGGACTTGGCGCCCTTGAGAACCGTCAAAAAGCTGTCGATGACTCCGGCGGCCTGCAGACCGCCGATGAAGACGCCGGCGGCGATGATGATGCCGATGACCAGGCTGTAGGCGCGACCCATTCCATCGAAGAATTCGGTGACGACTTTAGTCGGCCCGGTCCAGGTGACCAACATCCCCAGGGCGCTCCCGATCAACATGGACTCCAGGACGGTGAGGCCTTTCGGCAGAATCCTGGTCGTGATGCCGAACTGGGGCACGGTGAGGAGGAGCAGGGCCAGGGGCACCATGGGGATCAGCGCCATCAGGACGTTGAGACGCTCGACCTTTGGCCGCTTGGCCGACGCCAGCTTGCCGAGGTCGGCGCCGGCCTTCTCGGGGGTCCAATCCGTGTCCTGCTTGAACAGCTTGGCCTCTGCGAACAAGACGGCGGCCACGATGAGGGCGGACAGGATGGAGGCGGTCTTGTGGGCCAGGATGACGTCGATCACCGACACGTTGGCGATCTTGGCGATCATGGCCGGGTGAGGCGAGCCGGGACTGAACACCGACCCCCAGGTGCCGGCGAAAACCGCCGCGCCGGCCATGGCGGGGTGGATGCCGGCCGCCATCATGGCCGGGATCAGGATCACGCCGACGGCGGCGGTGCAGCCGGCGGCGCTGGAGATAGCGGTATTGATGAGGTAGGTCACCAGCATGGCGCCGGGGACCAGGACCATCCGCACCTTGAGCAGGGGGTCGGTGAGCATCCTCACCAGGTGGGCATTGCAGCCCGTGAGCTCCATGACCGCAGCGAATCCCATGACGGGCAGGATGACGCTGATGAGACCCGCCGTCGTCATGCTGTTGGTGAACGACGTCGAGAAGGCCTGCAGATTCCAGGACAGCACGGCCATGACCAGTCCGCCCGCCAGCAGCGCCAACCGGACCTCGGCCTTCCGGATGATGGCGGCGAACGTCAGGACAGTCACGACCAGGGCAACGATGTTGAGGAACATGGCCACGCTCCTTTCGGGCCGACCGGCCCTTTGCAGGAAAGGGAGGGGGTGAGCGTCCGCGATCTCCCCACGTGCACGCGGTTATCCGCGATGTCGTGCCATCAGTGACGGTAGAAGCGGCTCTCCGCCAGATTCACCACCAGGGGCACGAGGCCCCGCGCCCGCACGGCGTCCGCACCCGCGGCCGTGGTCACGATGCGGGTTCCGCTCCCGCAGGCGTATCCGCGATGCATGATGACGCGCCCGTTGCCGATGCCCAGGACGGCTCGCTGGTTTTCCAGATTCACGACGGTGATGTCCGCATCGGCGCCGACCTGAAGGGCGCCCTTGGCGCCAAGGCCCAGGATACGGGCGGGATTCAGGCTGGCCTTGCGGGCGAACTCGACCAGGGTGAGCGCCTGGAGCTTGACCAGGGCCAGGCCCATCTCCACGATGACGTTGCGCGGGATGCCGCCGCCGTCGGTGCTGATGGCGTCCACGACGAACTCACCCGACGGCCGCTTGGCGGTGGCCAGACGCAGCCGGGGCTCGGGTGGGTTGACGGCGAAACTCACCGTGACGTCCGTGCCGCGCTGTCGCCAGTAGTCCCGGGCGGCCGGGCCCGTCCCGAGGACGACGCGCCCCCCTGCCGCGATGTTGATCTGCGCCCAGCCTGCCAGGACAGCGGCCTCGAAGCCGGCCTCGGTGGGCGGAAAGCCCCCCACGGTCAGGCAGTGCTGGGTAACGCGACTCTCCGGGGCGCCGCCCGCGCACTTGGCGCTGGTGCCGTTCAACGGCGAAAGATAGCTCTCCGAGCGCAGGTTCGGGTGCGCCGTCAGGGCGGCGATAGCCTCTTCCGTCTCCTGCATCCAGGCGCGGACGGCGCCCCGGCAGTAGCTGTTGATGTGCGCGATGTGCACGGCACGGGGCCCCGCGAGCTCTACCGCCTGAAGGAAGCCCTCGATGTTGGAGCCCTGCGTCGTGCTCCCGGCGTGGAAGGCCACGTACGCCTTGGCTTCGTTGGCGAGCTCGATGGTCCGGGCCGTGGCCTCGGGGGTGAGCGGATAGTGCCCGCCGAGCAGCTTGAACCCGATGGCGCCCTTGCGCAGGCTCTGATCGAGGAGCGCCCGGATCTCCGCCGGACCGGGGTCCGCGGTCTGCACGGTCTGTCCGGGCCGGACCGCCTCGATACAGGCGAGGTTCAGGCCGACGCCGTGGTCGCGGGCGATGTCCAGGACGCTGTCGATGGGCCCCGACATGTCCAGCGCCGTGGTCACGCCGACCTCGGCCATCATCTTGTGGCCCGCGCGCCCGCCGAGCCAGGCCGAGGCGTGCATGTGCATATCCACGATGCCGGGGAGCACGTGGCTGCCGGACAGGTCGAACGTCTCCCGCGCACGGGTGGGGTCGAGGTCCGGCCCGATCTCGGCGATCCGCCCGTCCGCCACGGCGAGGTCCGCCGCCTCGACCCGACCGCTGGCGGGATCCACCACCGTCCCGTTTTTGAGCAGGATATCGTAGACCGTCATCGTGTATCCCCCCCCCGCCCCCGCCGCGCCGGATCGTGGTCAGGGCGTGCGTCGAAAGTCGTTCCCCTGACCCACCAAACCGTTGGGGAGGCGGACACGGCGTTCCGGGTCGGCCACGGCGTGTCCCAGGCGGTACGCCTCGACGCCGAGATCGTTGAGACTTCCAAGCGTGCGGTCGGCGTCCGCCGCGGCCACCACCAGGCAGAAGCCGATTCCCATGTTGTAGACCTGGTACATCTCCTCGTCGCTGACGCCGCCGAGCCGTTGCAACACGCCGAAAACCGGCTGGGGTTTCGGCAGGGTCTCCAGGATGTATCCGACGGGGGCCTGGACGCGCAGGAGGTTCGTCAGGCCGTCGCTGGTGATGTGGGTCATGGCCCGGATCTCCAGGCCGGAGCGGAGCAGCTCCATGACCTCGCGGACGTAGATGCGCGTGGGCTCCAGCAACTCCTCGCCGACCGTGCGGCCGAACTCGGGAAGATAGGTGTCCGCCGCGTAGCCGGCCCGCCGGAAGAAAACGTCGCGCGCCAGGGTCAGGCCATTGCTGTGAATTCCGCTGCTCCGCAGGCCGATGACCGCGTCGCCCGGCCGGATGTTCTGGCCGATGATGATGCGGTCCATGGGGACGGTGCCGACGCAGGCGCCGGCGAGGTCGAAGCCCCGCCCCTCGCGCACACCCTTGATCAGCTCGCGGACCTGGGCGATCTCCCCGCCCGGGATGGAGATGTTGGCCTGCCGCGCGCCCTCGTACAGCCCCTTGCCGATGGCCTCCAGCATGCCGGGATCGGCCTCCTGGACGGCGATGTAGTCCAGCAGCGCCAGAGGTTCCGCCCCCACGCACAGCAGGTCATTGACATTCATGGCGATGCAGTCGATGCCGACCGTGTCGTACTTGTCCAGCATCTCCGCCACGAGGAGCTTCGTGCCCACCCCATCGGACGACAGGGCGAGGCCCAGATTGTTACCCATGTCCAGGACCGTGGCGAAATACCCGAAGTCCAGGGCGGGTCGATACCGGCCGAATGCGAGAGTCCTGCGCACCCAGGTGAGCAAACCGGCGAGGGCCGCCTCTTCCTTCACCGTATTGACACCCGCGCTACTGTATGCCGGCTCGCTCATCTGCTCTGGCTCCCTTCGATGACGATCACCGGGTTGAGAGATTACCACAGATTTCACAAATTGCGCAGTCCTCACGCGGGCCGGGTTCCGGAAAGAATCTGCGTAATCAGTGGATCAATGAAGCCCCGTGGTCCGCTCACTTCACCCTGGCACCGATCTCCGCGGACCGCTCCGGCGCGATGAGAACGAGTTTGCCGTCGGCGCCGGTCCCGGCCAGGAGCATGCCGCGGGATTCCACCCCCATGAGTTTGGTAGGCTTCAGGTTGGCGACGATGACGATTTGCTTCCCCACCAGCTCCGCCGGGGGGTAATCCAGGAGGATGCCGGCCACGATGGTACGCTCTTCGGCGCCGACCCCGACGCGCAGCTCCACGAGCTTCTTGGACCCGGGGACGGCCCGCGCGCCCAGAATCACGGCGACGCGCAGATCCAGGCGGCGAAACTCCTCGATGGTGATCTCGTCGCTCGAGGCGGCGGTCTCGTTTTTTCCGGTTGCCCCGTGCGGGGGCGCCGCCGCGCCGGTCTCGACCCGCGGGAAGAGCGCCTCCCCCTGCCGGGCGATCCCGAGCGGCACGCCGCCCCACCGTCCCGCCTCCGAAAGCCGGGCGTCCGCCACCGAGCCGGCAATGCCGAGGCGCGCCCAGATTTTCTCCGCCGTCGGCGGCATAAACGGGGAGAGGTGGAGGCCGACGAGGCGCAACGCTTCGCAAGTGAATCCCAGCACCCGGGCGAGGGCCGGTCCGTCTCGCTTGGCCAGCTCCCAGGGCTTCTGGGCGTCGATGTAACGGTTGGCGGCGTCCAGCAACTCCCAGATCGCCTCCAAGGCCTTGTGGAAGGCGAACCCCTCCATGGCCGCGGCCACGCGGCCGTGGAGGGTCTCGGCAGCCCGCTGCAGCTCACGGTCGCCTTCCGTCGCCGCCTCGCCGACGGGCGGGATCCCGCCGTCCAGATATCGCCCGACCATGCCGAGCGTCCGCTGGAGCAAGTTCCCCAGGTTGTTGGCGAGGTCGGCGTTCAACCGCCCCACCAGCGCCTCCTCGCTGAAATTGGCGTCCAGGCCAAACGCCATCTCCCGCAGAAGAAAGTAGCGCAAGGCGTCCAGTCCGTACTTGTCGGCCAGCTCCAGCGGCGAGAGGACGCGGCCGCGGCTCTTGGACATCTTGGCCTCGTCCATCAGCCAGTAGCCGTGCACGTTCAGATGCCGGTAGACGGGGATGCCCGCGGCGCGGAGCATCGTCGGCCAGTAGATGCCGTGGGGTTTGAGGATGTCCTTGGCGATCAGGTGCTGGGCCACCGGCCAGAACGTCCGGAAGAGGTCCCCATCCGGGTAGTCGAGGGCGCTCACGTAGTTGATGAGGGCGTCGAACCAGACGTAGGTGACGTAGCGGTCGTCGAAGGGCAACGGGATGCCCCATTCCAGGCGGGAGCGGGGGCGGGAAATGCACAGATCCTCCAGGGGCTCCCGCAGGAAGCCCAGCGCCTCGTTGCGGTACCGCTCGGGGCGGATGAAGTCCGGGTGCTCCTGGATGTGCCGGATCAGCCAGTCCTGGTACTTACTCATCCGGAAGAAGTAGTTCTGCTCCTTGACGTATTCCAGCGGGGTCTGGTGGTCGGGGCACTTGCCGTCCACGGCTTCCTTTTCGGTGTAGAAGCGCTCGCACCCCACGCAGTACAGGCCGCCGTACTCGCTGAAGTAGATGTCGCCGGCGTCGTGGATCGTCTGCAAGATGGCCTGCACCACCCGCTTGTGCCGCGCCTCAGTGGTGCGGATGAACTGGTCGAACCGGAGGCCCATGCGGGTCCAGGTCTCGCGGAACATGCCGCTGATGCGGTCCGCGTACGCCTGCGGCGTCTCGCCGGCCCGCGCCGCCGCCTGCGCGATCTTGTCCCCGTGCTCATCGGTCCCCGTCAAGAAATACGTCCGGTCGCCGGCCAGCCGATGGTACCGCGACACGGTGTCCGCGACGATGGTCGTGTAGGCGTGCCCCGAGTGCGGCGGGGCATTCACATAGTAAATCGGCGTGGTCACATAGAAGGGCTGTTCGGACATGCGCACTCCGGTCGCTGCCGCCCGCCGAGGTTGGCGACACCCCAAGCGTCGGGAGCCATTACCAAATAACTTGTCCAATCCTGAATTTCGTTACGGCTTCGCATGCCGTTTGCGAAATTCCTCCGGTCACGTTTATTCTTGAGCAACGGCTTACGCGTCTTCGAGACCGGTCAATTCCGGTGACGACTCGTCCCCGTTGACGGGTTGCGCAAAAGGCCCCGGGCGTCGCCGGTGCGTCCGCCGGCTGGAGCCGCCGGGCCCGGTCTCCTGGGGGTCCTTTCTCGCCGCGAGTCGCCCGCCCGCCCGCCTCTCGCCCGCCGCCCCCCGCGCCGGCTCTTGGCCGCGGCCCTCCCCCTCGGGACGCGGGCGCGAGGTCACCTCCGACACCGTCAGGGTGACCTGCCCTCCGGTCTCCAGTCCGACGAGGACGGTCTGCTCGAGGATATTCTGCCCGCGAATGACGCCGGGACCGCGATTGGTCATGACGTGGCCGCCGACCTTCGGCAGGCCGTGTTTCAAGTCCGCGTACAGGCAATGCTCGTACGCCAGACAGCACTTGAGGCGTCCGCAGATCCCCGAGAGCTTCGCCGGATTCAGAGCCAGGTTCTGGTCCTTGGCCATCCGGATGCTGACCGGGGCGAAGCCCTGGAGGAAGGCGTGGCAGCAGACCGGACGGCCGCAGGCCCCGGCGGACCCCAGGACCTTGGCCTCGTCTCGCACACCGATCTGGCGCAGCTCCACGCGCGTGTGGAGGTGTTGGACGAGATCTTTGACCAGTTCGCGGAAATCCACGCGCCCGTCGGCGGTGAAGTAGAACATCGCCTTGCTGGAGTCCAGCCCGATCCGCACCTCGGTCAATTTCATGGGGAGGCCACGGGCCAGGATGCGCTCCCGACAGAAACGGCGGGCCTCGCGTTCCCGCTGGAGGAGGGTCTCCCTGCGCGACAGGTCGGTGGGCGTGGCTTTCCGAAGAATCGTCCAGACGGGGACCTTCAGCTGGTCCGATACCGCCGACGGCAAAACGGCGCACACCTCGCCGATTCCCACGCCCCACTCGGTCTCCACCACCACAACGTCACCCAAGGCCGGCGTGGCCCCGGCCGCGGAACAATACTGCATCCGGGCCGGCCCGGCAAACTCCACCCGCACCACGTGGGTCATGCGCTGCCTCACTTCCGCCCGAGGGCCTGTCGCATCTTGAGCAGCATGCGTTCCGCGGCGTAACGCGGCTGCGCGTGCCATGCCAGCGTCTGTTGCGCCTCGCGCTGCGCCGCGTGTACCTGCAAGAGGACCGCCAGCGGGGCATCGCCCGTCACGCGCGCCACCTCTGCCCGCCGCTCTGCCGAAAGGAGCGCCGCGCCCGACGGCCCGATTCCAGCCACCGAGGCGTCGCGCGTGAAGGCCAGCAGCGCCTCCAGCGCGTCCTCCAGCGCGTCCCGATCCTTCCCGATACGCTCGGCCCGATCCAGCAGCGCCGGGAGGCTGTCGAGGGCGCTCCAGACCTCCTCGACCAGCCGCGCACGCGCCGCCCGGACCTCCGATGCGTTCATCGCCAAGGCGCGCTCGGCGCTGCCGCCGGCTACCGCGACCGCCGCTGCGGCATCCTCGGCGCTCCGCCCGAGCCGTTCCAGGATGGTCCGCAGGTGCTCCGGCGCCAGGGGGGGGAATCGCACCTCCTGGCAGCGCGACCGGATGGTCGGCAGGAGCGCGGAGAACCCCGTTGTCACCAGGATGAACAACGATCCGGTCGGCGGCTCCTCCAGGGTCTTGAGAAACGCGTTGGCGGCCGGCTCCTGCATCTCGTGGGCGGGGTCGAGGATCCAGACTTTGCCGGCCCCCTCGTAGGCGCCCAGACCCGCCCGCGCCGCCACGCCACGGATCTGATCGATGGTGATGACGGTCTTTTCCTCCGGCGCGGTCAATGTCACGTCGGGATGCCGGCCGGCGGCGATCAGGGTGCAGGCGCGGCACGTCCCGCACGCGTCGGGGTCTTCGCCTGCGGCAGACGCCGCCACCGGGGAGAGACATTTGACGGCCTGTGCCAGCGCCACGGCCGTGGTCCGCTTTCCCACGCCCGGCGGCCCCGTGAAGCAGTAGGCTTGCGCCAACCGCCCGCCCGCCCAGGCGCTCCGCAGCAGCCGTACGGCCCGGTCCTGTCCGCACACGTCTCGAAAGGGCATCCCCGCCTCAGCGCGCCCGCGACTCGGTGGCGCGCCCGTTTTCGGCCGCGCGCAGGCGGCGATCGACGTACCCGCGAATCCGCGCCCCAAGCTCTACGATTCCCTGGGTGGCGTCCAGAATCACCACCCGGTCCGGCTCTCGGGCGGCCAGCGTCCGGTAGCCCGCCTGGACCCGCTGGTGAAACTCCAGGCGCTCATCCTCGAGGCGGTCACGGCGCTGGCTAGGCTGCGCCAATCGCCGAGCGGCCCGCGCCAACCCCACCACCGGGTCGAGGTCCAGGAGAAAGGTGAGGTCCGGCCGCAACCCGCCCGTGGCCACGGCGTTCAGCCGGTCGACGAGGTCCAAATCGAGGCCCCGACCGTACCCCTGGTAGGCGACGCTGGAGTCCGTGAAACGATCGCAGAGCACGATGCGACCCGCAGTCAGCGCGGGACGAATGACTTCCTGGACCAGTTGCGCCCGGCTGGCTTCGTACAGGAACAGCTCCGCCAAAGCCGACATCCGGACGTTGTCGCCGTGCAAGAGGAGTTCCCGTACCTGGTTGCCGATGGCCGTGCCACCGGGATCGTGCGTCTGGACGGCGTCCCCCTGCAGCGTACGGACGTGAGCGAGGAGCGCCTTGAGCTGCGTGGTCTTGCCCGATCCCTCGCCGCCCTCGAAGGTGATGAAAAACCCCGGCATCGGTTAGTGTCCCCCGGCCGTGGGGCCGCCGGGCCCCTTGCGGCGATCCAGAATTTGTTTGGCGACACGGCCGATGACGCCCGGGACGTTCTTGTTCTTGGAGAGGTCGGCCAACTCTCGATCCGCGAGACTGTTGATGCCCAGGCTCAGCGACACGCCGACCGGCGTGCGGGGGTTGTTCAGCAGGGCCAGGATGATCTGTTTGTTCTGGCGGTACCGGCGATTGTTGGCGATGTACCGCAGCACCTGCTCGGCGACGTCGCGCATCATGGCGATGGCCAGGATCTCCCCGTCGGTGATCCGCGAGGAGCTGACCGTCTCCAGGGCCACCATCTCGTTGCTGTCCCTGACCAGGATCATCCGGACGTCCTTGTTCCCCTTCTTGGCCAGCGCGAGCCGCTGACCCACCGGCAGCTCTTTGACCTGAAGCAGCAGGCTCTTCCGCCGCGCCCCGTCCGCTTCGCGCTTCCTGGCCAGCTCGAGGGCCTGCCGAATGGTGGGCTGTTTTGTCGCGGGGATCTGGGTGTTGCCCAGGAGAGCCTCCAGCGCTTCGACCCAGCGACCCAGGCGATCCAGGGATCCGAGGAGCACGTCCAACACCCGCCCGCTGGCGCGGGCCGCCAACCGGGCCATGGCGGCGCCGGGGGTGTGGGGGTGACGCAGGAGGGCGATCAACACCTCGGGCGACAGCGCCGGATGACCCAGGATCTGCTCCAGCACCTCGGCAGGCGTCTTCTGGTTCTGGGCGACCGCGAGGAAGTCGGTCCCAGCCGGTGCCGCCGAGCTCGCCACGTCCGCACCGCCGCCGTTCACGCGCCGTCTCCGGTCCGCGCCGCAGTCAGAACCGCGGCCACGGCCGCCAGCAGCGTCGCATCGTCCTCGGGGGCCACGGTCCGCAGATCGAGCAGGACCCGTTGGTCCTGGACGCGGACCAGCACGGGGGGCTCCCCGGTGCGGAGCCGGGCCTCCAGCGCGCCGGCGCCCTCGCGCCCGGGCGCGAGGGACAGAACGCGGGTGGGGAGCGCCTGGAGGGGCAGGGCGCCGCCGCCCACTTCCGAGGTGCCCTCCTCGACCACGCAACGCACGCCCGGCGCGGCGGCCCGCAGACCCGCGGCCAAGGCTTCGGCCCGGGCACCCACGGCGGCTGCCGACAGGCTCAGCATGCGGAGGACGGGAATCTCTTGACGGGCCCGGTCCGGCTCGCGCGCGAGCCGCAGGGTGGCCTCCAGGGCCGCCAGGCAGAGTTTGTCGATGCGCACGGTCCGCGCCAGCGGATTGCGCCGGAGCCGCGCCAGAAGCTCGCGGCGGCCCACCAGGATACCGGCCTGCGGTCCGCCCAAGAGCTTGTCGCCGCTGAACGTCACCACGTCCACGCCGGCCCGGATCGCATCCGCGGCCAGCGGCTCCCGCCGGAGGCCGTAGGCGGAGAGGTCGACGAGCGCGCCGCTTCCCAGATCCTCCATGATCGGAAGGTTTCGCGGCTTTGCCAGGGCCGCCAGGCGCGCGGCGTCCACCTCGGCGGTGAAGCCCAGAAGCTGGAAGTTGCTCCGGTGGACTTTGAGGATCAGACCCGTCTCCGGCCCGATGGCCCGCTCGTAGTCCGCCAAGTGCGTGCGGTTGGTCGTACCCACCTCGCGGAGGCGTCCGCCGGCGCTCGTCATCACATCCGGAATCCGGAACGAGTCGCCGATCTCCACGAGTTCGCCGCGGGAGATGATGACTTCTCGGCCGCTGGCCAGGGTGTTGACGGCGAGGAAGACGGCGGCAGCGTTGTTGTTGACGACCAGGGCGGCCTCGGCTCCCGTCAGGGCGCACAGCTGGCGCTCCACGTGCGCCTGCCGGCTCCCCCGGATTCCCGCGGCCAGGTCAAACTCCAGGTTGCTGTAACCTCGGGCGGCGGCCACGAGGGCAGCCAGCGCCGACGAGGCAAGCGGAGCCCGACCCAGGTTCGTGTGCAGCACGACGCCGCTGGCGTTGATAACCGGCCGCAGGGACGGCCCGGCCTTCCGGGAGGTCGCCCGTTCGATCGACGCCTGGATGACCTGCGGATCCAAGAGCGCCTGGGCGGACTCCGGCCTCGGCTCGCCGGCGAGCGCGCGTTCCCGGCAACCCGCCAGGACCTCGCGGACCGCCTCCAAGACGGCCCAGCGCGGCTGCCGCGCCAAAAGGCGCTGGATCGCCTCGCCGGCCAGGACCTCGTCAACCGACGGGATCCGGCGCAAGATCGCGCCAACCTCGGGCGGGATGGTTCCGGACATGCAGTTCCCCACGCGCGGTCGGCCAAACTCGGAGCCCGTGGGCCCCGTCCCGGGTCCGCCACGGGCCCGGCGCCGCCGAACGACGGCTACTTGTAACACACGCCGGAGGCCCGTTCAACGCCTTTCCCCTCCCGCAGGGTCATGACCCGGTCAAGAAAACAAATCAGGCCAGGCGTCTCCCCCAGTCCATGGGGGCCCGCCTGGCCTGATGGCGACGACGCGCCGAGCGACGGCTACGGGCGTAACCCGGACGCCCGTCGCGACTGGAAACAGGTCCGGCAGTATACCGGACGATCAGCGGTCGGCTTGAACGGGACCGTCGTCTTCTGTCCGCAGGACGAGCACACCACCTCGAACATCTCGCGATTCCCGCCCCCGTCCGGCCCCGCGCCGGCCGCGGTCGAGCGCTTGGCGGCCTTACAGGCCTTGCACCGCTTGGGGGCGTTCTGGAACCCCTTCTGGGCGTAAAATTCCTGCTCGCCAGCCGTGAACACGAAGGGCTGACCACAATCCACACATGTCAACGTCTTGTCCTGGAACGGCATGCGAAATCCTCCCTGGTGAACGAATCCGTTACCTCACGTTCGATCCGCGTTCCGGTTGTGTGGTTGGGGCACCCTCCTGTGATGGGGAAAAGAAGCTGGGCGTGCTGCCCACGTGGCGAATCAACGCGATCCCCGCCGGGACGGCCGACCGCGCTTCACCGCCCTCGCACCACGGGCGGTTCACCCGCCCGCCGGTAGGTCCCGCTGCGTCCGCCCGCCTTGTACACCAGGCGAACGTCGCCGATGACCATGCTCTTGTCCACGGCCTTGCACATGTCGTAGATCGTCAGCGCGGCCACCGAGACGGCCGTGAGCGCCTCCATCTCGGCGCCTGTTCTCCCGGTGGTTCTGACGCGGGATTCGATGTGGATGCCGGCGGGATGCGGACTCGGCAGAAACGTGACATCCGCCGACGACAACAGAAGGGTGTGACACAAGGGAATCAACTCGTGGACCCGTTTGGCGGCCATGATGCCAGCCACGCGCGCCGCGGCGAGGACGTCGCCCTTCGGGATAGAGGAATCTCGGATGAGGGAGAGCGTCTCGGGCTGGAGCGCTACAAATCCGCGCGCCAAAGCCTCGCGAACCGTCTCGGGTTTGGCGCCGACGTCCACCATCCGCGCCCGACCGAGACGGTCAAGATGAGACAACCTCTTGTTCTTGGTTGGCATTCTGGAACTGCCGCATGATCCCGTACATCTCATCCTTGATCTTCAGCTTCAGCTTCTGTAATTCTTTACGCTTCCGCTCCTGCTCGCTGGTCAGGTAATAGATGCGGTCGTACTCGCCGATCTTGATGTCGAATTCGCGGTGTTTCTCGGCCAAGCGGCGGAACTCCGGGTTCTCCTCCTTGAGCCGAGCGAAGAGTTGTGCTTCCGTATCGCTCATCCGCGACCTCCTTCCCGCCGCATTGGTCCACTCCGAGCCACCTCGGGGCGGAGTGATGCGGGTGCGGGTGCAGCTGATGTGAATGCGCAAAACGAATCGAGACAGGGATACCGGCATGCGGGGGCAGGCGCCCCCCTCTTTGGGCAGGGGATCATCATTCGGGTCAAGCCGCCTCGTCTGTTGACTTCCAAAGGATATTCGAGCGGCTCGCCCTCGTCAAGATCAAAATCCGCTGGTCCCGTTCGGCGCACAAAGTCGACCATGAGCGTTGCCGCCCGGCGGCCCGGCTCCGGAAAGAACGGGGACGCCAGCGGCTTGACAAGCCGTCAAATGGACGGGTAGTGTACGGGAACCGTCCACGGTGGGCGCACGGGCGCGGCCACGCGGAAGGCCACACGTTTTTTGACTGCCCCGGGGGCCTATGGTAGAGTCGCGCGTCACGACATGGCGGGCACGCCGCCGTCGCCCGCGGCGCCGGGCGCTAAAACGATGGGCCGCAGGTATGGTCTGCGTTTTCGTGCTCGGCGGCTGTGGGGGGCGGCATCCCCGCAACTACCCGGTGCCGGAATCCCGCCGGCTGGAGGCCGACCTCGGATCCGCCTGGGAGTCGGTCTCGCGCATACTCACGGATCGCGGCTACCGGATTCGGGAGAGCGATCGGGCGGAGGGGGTCGTGGAGACGGACTGGCTGACGGTGAACGCCGACTATTCCGCCAACGTGTTCCTGACCCAAAACGAAGATCGGTACAGCGATTGCGGAAAACCGGGGCTGGGCAGGAGTTATCGCGGCAAACAGGCTCGGCTCGTGTTGAACCTCTCGGCCGCCGGAGCCCATCACACGGAACTCCTGGTGCGCGCCGCCTTTCGGACCGAACGGCAGAGCATCTTCGCCAGTTCCCCCACAGCGCTGGAATGCCGCTCCCGCGGTCGCCTGGAGGAAGAACTTCTCATCGAGGCGCAGGTGCGGGCGCTGGCCAACCCGTTGCAGCGGATTCTCCGGGGCGCAGAGTGAAGCCCAAGCGTTACGAGCCGCTGGACCTTGCCGGTGCCAAGACCTACCCGCTGGCCTCGCGACCGAGCATCGTCGGGATCGCGGACGCCGCCCGACCCTGGAAGGCCGGCGGCACGTTCAAGGCGTATCTCGAAACGCTGCCCAACCATCTCGCCGTCCGGAGCCTCAGGGCCGTCGCGGATGCGATCCACGATGCGCACCGACACGGAAAGCCGGTCCTCCTGGGTCTGGGCGCTCACGTCATCAAGGTGGGGTTATCGCCCGTCGTGATCGACCTCGTCGAGCGCGGCCTGGTGACCGCCGTGGCGCTCAACGGGGCTTGCGCCGTGCACGATTTCGAGTTGGCGACGGTGGGGTGTACCTCCGAGGACGTGGAGGCGCAGCTCTCCGAGGGCGACTTCGGCATGGCCGAGGAGACCGGCCGCGTCCTCAACGAGGCCGCCATCGACGGCGCACGCCGGGGGGTCGGTTTCGGGCGGGCGTTGGGCGACCGCCTGCTGGCCATGCGCCCGCCCCATCTGGCACACAGCCTGCTGGGTACGTGCGCGCGGCTGGACGTCCCGTGTACAGTGCACGTCGCTATCGGAACCGACATCGTCCACGTGCACCCGCGCTGCGACGGGGCCGCCGTCGGGGCGACGACGCACCGCGACTTCCGGTTGCTGGCGGCGGTCGTGGCCGACTTGGGTGACGGCGGCGTGTATCTCAACATCGGCTCGGCGGTGCTCTTGCCGGAGGTCTTTCTGAAGGCGCTGACGCTGAGCCGGAACCTGGGGCATCGCGTTCAGGATTTTGTCACGGCCAATCTGGATTTCATCCAGCATTACCGACCCACTCAAAACGTCGTGCGACGCCCCGTGGCCAAGGGCGGGCGCGGCTACGCGCTGACCGGACACCACGAACTTCTGGTCCCGCTGCTGGCGGGGATGCTGATCGAAGGGATGGATGGGGGAGCATCGGGTGCCTAACGCCACGCGCCACGCGCCACGCGCCATGCGCTCGGCGCCACGCGCCGCGTCGAAGGTGAAGTCGCTGGTCGGGGTGGTGCGCGCGGTCCGGAAGGTCCAGGCGCAGGGCGGCTGCGTCGTCTTCACCAACGGGTGCTTCGATCTTCTGCATCGCGGCCACACCCGATACCTGGAGCGGGCACGCTCGCTGGGTCACGCGCTGGTGGTGGCCGTCAACAGCGACCGCTCGGTCCGGGCGCTCAAAGGGCCCGGCCGTCCCGTGGTGCCCGCCGAGCAGCGCGCCGAGGTGCTGGCGGCCCTGACAGCCGTCGACTTTGTCGTTATCTTCGATGAGCTGGATCCGGCCCGCGTCATCCGTGCGGTGCGACCGGACGTGCTCGTCAAGGGAGGGGATTGGCCGATCAGCCGCATCGTGGGGGCGGACTATGTCCGTTCCCGCGGCGGGCGGGTGTTGAGTCTGCCCTACGACGAGGGGGCGTCGACCTCAGCGCTGATCGGTCGGATCCTCGGGCCGCCCGCGAAGCGCCGCTGAGCGTCGGTGCGGCGCCTTCCCTTGTGCCACGCCGATGATCTTCCGCTTTGCACGAGCGCCGGTGACACTCATCCGTCCGCCATCGCCGAGAACCACGGCCCGTCGGGCTCGACGCCGCGCGCCGATTGCTGGCGGCTGATGGCTTTCGCAAGGATCATGCTGCCACAGTACGTTTGGCGGGAAGGTCGGCTCGCGGAACTTTCCGAGGACCTGCAGGCTCCCGCGGAGGCCGTCCTCTCCGGCCTGCAGGGAGCGGCTCGCGCCCTGGCGCTGGCCGCCTGGCAGGTCGGCACCGGCCGCACGCTTCTCGTGCTGTGCCGCAGCGACGAGGTCGCCGCCGCGCTGGCCCAGGACCTCGCCTTTTTCCTGGGCGAAGCGGTGGCGCTTTTGCCGGAACGCGAGGACGACCTGGAGGCGCGGGCCGGGCGGGTGGAAGCGCTCTATCGGCTCCTGACGCGCCGGGCGAGCGTCCTGGTGGCCTCGGTGGCGGCGGCGCTCCCGCGGACGCTGGGTCCCGCGGCGCTGCAGGGCGCCGTCGTCTCCCTTTACCCCCAGCGGATCGCATCCCGCGAGGAGGTGCTGCGCGCGTTGACGGCCGGCGGGTATCGCACGGTCGGCGAGGTGACGGAGCCTGGGGAGTTCGCCGTCCGTGGCGGGATACTGGATTGCTTCCCGCCGGGCCAGCGCCATCCGGTGCGCGTCGAGTACTTCGGGGACGAGGTCCATTCGCTCCGCCATTTCGACGCGGAAACTCAACGATCCCTGGGGGCGGTCGCCAAGGCCGCACTGCTTCCGCTCCGCGAATTCCTGATGACGGAGGAGGCGGCCGGCCGTCTGGAGCGCCGCCTGCTCGCCACGGCGCGCCGCGAGGGCGTCGCCGTGCCTCCCGCCTGGCTGGAAGCCCTGGGGCAGCGCCGACCCATCCCCGAATTGGACGCTTTTTTGCCGGATCTCGTTCCGGACCCGGCCTGCCTGCTCTCGTACCTGCCGCCGGATGCGCTGATCGCCTGGGACGAAGATCTCAGCCTGGCCGAGCGGGCGGCCGCGGTCCTGCGGGACGCCGAGGCGGAGACCGATCGGGAGCCGGATGTGGCCTCGCTTTTCCCCCCGGCGGCCGAGCGGTGGATCACCTGGGACGACTTCCGGACGCTGGCGCAAGCGTGGCCCGGCATCTCGCTCACCGCGTTCGCGCTTCCGCCGCGGGCGCCGGCGGCCGACGGCGCGCGGCCTCCCCTCGTTTGGGAGATCCGGACCACCGGCGTCGAGAGCTACCGGGGGCGCATCGCGGGCTTCCTGGAGGATCTGGACCGCTGGCGGCGCAAACGGGAGCGGGTCGTCCTGGTCGCGCGGAGCGAGGCGCAGGGGCGCCGCCTGCAGGAGATCCTGCGCGACCACGACCTGGGCGCGCGGCTGGGGCGGGAGTTGCCGGATCCGGGGGGGATCTGCCTCTGGACCGGGGATCTTACGGCCGGCTTTCGCATCGAGTCACTCCAGCTCACGCTGATCACCGAGGGGGAGATTTTCGGCGGGCATGCCGTGGTGCGCCGCCGCGCGCGCCCCAAGGCCGCCCTGCCGTTCACCTCCTTTGCGGACCTCAAGACGGGCGACTATGTGGTGCACGTGGACCACGGCATCGCCCGGTACCGGGGTCTGGAGCAACTGGCCGTGGGCGGACAGGAGGGGGACTTCCTGCACCTCGAGTACGCCGGGAACGACACGCTCTACGTCCCTGTCTCCAAGTTTCATCTGGTCCAGCGGTACGTGGCGGGCGAATCGGCCGGCGCGGCCCCCGGCCTGGATCGGCTGGGGGGGACCAGCTGGGCCAAGGCCAAGGAGCGGGTGCGGGCCAGCGTCCGCGAGATGGCCGGAGAACTTCTGCGCCTCTACGCGGCGCGGCAGATTCTCCAGGGCCACAGCTTCCAGGCCGACTCGCCCTGGCAGAAGGAGTTCGAGGCGGCCTTCCCGTACGACGAGACTCCGGATCAGCTGGAGGCCATCCGCGACGTCAAGCGGGACATGGAGCGGCCCCAGCCCATGGACCGTCTGGTTTGCGGCGACGTGGGCTACGGCAAGACCGAGGTCGCGCTGCGCGCCGCCTTCAAGGCGGTGATGGACGGCAAGCAGGTCGCCGTCCTGGTGCCCACCACGGTGCTCGCCATGCAGCACTACCAGACCTTCAGCGCTCGCTTTGCCAACTTTCCGGTGCGCGTGGAGATGCTCTCCCGGTTCCGGCCCGCGGCGGAGCTGGCGGCGGTGGTGGCCGGGCTGGCGGACGGGAGCGTGGACATCGCCGTCGGCACGCACCGCCTGCTCCAGAAGGATGTCAAGTTCGCGGCGCTAGGCCTCCTCGTCGTGGACGAGGAGCAGCGGTTCGGCGTGGCCGCCAAGGAAGCCCTGAAGCAGCTCCGGCGGGAGGTGGACGTCCTCACCCTGACGGCGACACCCATCCCCCGCACGCTGCACATGACCATGCTGGGCGTCCGGGACATCAGCACCATCGAGACGCCGCCGGAGGAGCGGCTGGCGATCCGGACGTACGTCACCCCCTACGACCCCGATGTGATCGGCGAGGCGATCCGGCGCGAGGTGGCGCGCGGCGGACAGGTTTTCTTTGTCCACAACCGGGTGGAGAGCATCCACGCCGTGGCGCGCCGGCTCAGGCGGATCGTTCCGGAGGCGCGGATCGGCGTGGCGCACGGCCAGCAGAGCGAGACCGCGCTGGAGAAGGTGATGGTCGACTTCTACCTGAAGAAGGTGGACGTCCTGCTGTGCACGACGATCATCGAGTCGGGGCTGGACGTCCCCTCGGCCAACACCATCGTCATCGACCGCGCCGACACCCTGGGCTTGGCGCAGCTCTATCAGCTGCGGGGGCGGGTGGGCCGCGACAAGTACCGCGCTTACGCCTACCTGCTCGTCCCCGCCGACGGCGGCATGAGCGAGGTGGCGCGCAAGCGCCTGCAGGTTATCGCCGAGCTCACCGAGCTGGGCTCCGGCTTCAAGATCGCCGCGCGGGATCTGGAGATCCGCGGGGCGGGGAACTTGCTGGGTGCCGAGCAGTCGGGTCACATCGCCGCCGTCGGCTTCGACCTGTACACCCAACTCATCCAGGAGACGGTGCGCGAGCTGAAGGGCGAGCCGGTCGAGGCCGAGGTGGATCCGACGATCCGCCTCCGGGCCGACGGGTTCATCCCGGAAGCGTACGTCCCCGATCCCGCGCTGCGCCTCAACCTGTACAAGCGGCTGGCCGCGCTGCGCGATGGGCGGCTGCTCACCGACTTCGCGGAGGAACTGGCGGATCGCTTCGGGGCGGTGCCCGCGGAAACGGAGTGGCTGCTCCGGACGGTGGACTTGAAGATCCAGGCCCGCAAGCTGCACATCCAGGAGATCGACGGCCGGCGGGAGGCCATCCGGGTCCGCTTCGGCCCCGACCCTCCGGTGAGTCCGGAAACCATCGTGGCTTTGCTGCGCACCGAACGCGGCCGCCTCAGGTATCTGCCGGAGGACGTTCTGGAGTACCGGACCGACGGGACGACGCCGGAAGCCCGCCTGGCGGCGGCCAGAAAACTCTTGCATCGGCTCACTGCGGGTGTTACGGTCGCCAATTGATTCGGCGGCCCGGCAGCGGCTCGGGCCGCACGCGGCCGCCATGCGTGGCACGGCCCCGTTTCCGAAAAGGAGCGTTCGGTGAAACACACGATGCGATGGAAGACGCTTGCCCTGGGGGCCGGCTGCGCCCTCGCCCTGCTGGCCTGCGGGAAGGAGGGTGGCAGCGGCAAGGCTCAGGGGCCGACGGTCCTCAAGGTCAACGACTGGTCGTACACGGCCGCCGACCTCGAGAAAGACATCGGGCAGGAACTCCGCCGCGCGCCGCGCGAGCTGCAGGCCTTCTTCGCCAGTAAAGACGGGCAGCGGCAGTTTCTCGAGCGGGTGGCCCGCCGGGAACTCCTGATGCAAGAGGCGGAGAAACGGAAGCTCGGCGATCAGGCCGAGGTGGCCGAGCAGGTCGCGAACCTCCGGCGCGAGTTGATGATCCGGGCGCTGATCCAGGAGGAGATCGCGGGCAAGGTCAAGGTGGAGGACCAAGACGTCCAGGACTACTTCGCGGCCCACCCGGACGAGTTTTCGGGCGACACGGTGCGTCTCCGGCACATCCTGGTCCAGACCGAGGGGGAGGCGAAGGAGCTCCAGGCGCGGCTGGCCAGGAACGAATCCTTCGACGAGCTGGCCAAAAAATTCTCGCGCGACACGAACAGCGCCCCCAAGGGCGGCGATCTGGGATACCTGGGGCGGGAGCAAATGCTGCCCGATTTCGCCCGGGCGGCTTTTGCGTTGAAGACGAACGAGGTGAGCGACGCGGTGAAGACCCCCTTCGGCTTTCACCTGATCAAGTTGGTCGACCGGAAAAAGGGCGAGGTGCTGACGTTCGACCAGGTCAAGGGGCAGCTCCAGCGACGCCTCATGGACGAGCGACAGGGCCAGCGCTTCCAGGCCTGGATCAAGGAGCTGGAGACCGGAGCCAAGATCACGCGGGACGAGTCGTTGCTGCCGGTCGGGAAGTTTGGTCCCGCCATGCCGCCCGCGCCCGCTGCGCCGGCGGACGCGCCGAAAGCCGGAGGCAAATCGTGAGTCGGGCCGGGCGCGGCGTGTGGCCGGTCCTCTGTGTGCTGGCGGCGGTCGCGCCGGCCGCGGCCCAGATCGCGCCGAAACCGGATGAATCCCGAGGCATGGTGCTGGACCGCGTGGTGGCGTCGGTGAACGACGAGGCGGTCACACTCAGCGAGATCCAGGAAGAAGGCCAGCCGGTGATCCGGAAGATCTTTCAGGATTTCGTCGGCGCCGAGCGGGACCGGCGCGTCGACGAGGCGGAGCAACGCCTGTTGAAGGATCTTGTCGACCGCCGACTCCTCTACCAGACCGCCAAGAAAGAGGGCATGCTGCCGTCCACGGCGGAGGTGCAGGGGGCGGTCGAGGAGCTGAAGCGCAACAACAATGCCACGGACGAGACCCAGTTTCGCGCCCTCTTGAAGTCGGAAGGGTTGACGATCGAACAGGTGCGTCGAACCGTCGGCGAGCGGATCGCCATCGGTCGGTTGCTCGCGCGGCAGGTTCGGTCGGCCATCATCCTGAGCGAAGAGGAGATCGCGAAGTACTACCAGGCCCACCTGGACAAGTTTCGCCGGGTGCCGGAAGCCGAGATCTATCATGTGTTGTTCGCCCTGGGTCAAGGCGGCGACGAGGCCCAGGTCCGGCGGCGGGTCGACGAGGCGCTGGCGAAGATCCGCGCCGGCGCGGATTTTGTCGAGACGGCCAAGGCATACTCGAACAACTCCTTGGAGTCGGGAGCCGATCTCCTGACGGTGCGCCGGGGCGAGCTGGCTCCCGAGATCGAGGCGGCAGCGTTCAGTCTGTCGCCCGGCGGCGTGAGCGACCCGATCCGCACCGCGGCGGGCTTTCATCTGATCAAGGTCGAGAAGGTTCGAGCCGATCCGGTCGCACCGCTGTCCGAGGTGCGGGATGCGATCCGGGAGCAGCTCTTCCAGGAGAAGTACGAGGCGAAGCGCAAAGAGTATCTCGCCGGCCTCCGGGCCAATGCGTCCATCCAGGTTTTTCTGAAAGAGGGGGAGATCCTCGGCGGATCCCAGACCGCGAACGACGATCAACCCGCGAACCGCAGGCTCCCGTAGCCCGCATCCTCCGCCACGACGGGATGCGGACCCTGCGGGAAAGACCGCACCCCATGCATGACCTCCGGAATCGTTCTCGGACCCTCCCGGCGCACGGACGTCGTTCTCGCAGCGATTCCACCGCGGGAATTCCGGGCCGCGTTGCATCCCGCGACACGCTGCGGTAGGCTTTGCGTGCGCGGCGCGAGGGGTGTCGGGGGGGGATGCCTGCCGCACATCGCGTCGCGGACCTTCGCCGCGCCTCGTCGGCGAGACGTGTCTCTGGGCGGTGTCGGGTCAAAGCCAGGGGAGGTTACGCATGAAGGCGTGGCCGGTGGTTCGGGGGCGGCTGCACGAGGGTGCGGCACCGGTCGATATCACGATCGTCGGCGGGCGCATCGAGACGATCCGGCCGGCCGGGGCCGGTCCAGACCTCTCCACGGTCGGCGGGCTGGATTGCCTGATCGCCGAAGGCTTCCTGGATATCCAGGTCAACGGGTTTGCATCCGTGGACTTCAACCGACCCGAGCTGACGGCGGTGGAGCTGACGCGCGCCACGCAGGCCATGTGGCGGAGCGGGGTCACGCAGTTCTTTCCCGTCGTGATCACGGCGCCCGTCAAGAGCATGCGGGGGGCGCTCGCCGCCATCGCGCGCGCGCGAGACGAGGAACCGATCCTGCGCCGCGTCATCCCCGGCATTCACCTGGAGGGCCCGTTTCTGGCGCCGGACGACGGTCCGCGCGGCGCGCACCCCGCCGACGCCATCCGCGATCCGGACTGGGATCTCTTCCGGCAGTTGCAGGATGCCGCGCGCGGACTCATCCGGTTCGTGACCATGGCGCCGGAGCGGCCGGGCGCCATCGACCTTATCTCGCGGCTGCGGCAGGCGGGCATCGTGGTCGGGATCGGGCACAGCGACGCCACGGAGACGGACATCGATCAGGCCATCAGGGCCGGCGCGCAGATATCCGTCCACCTGGGGAACGGTGCTCATGCCGTATTGCCGCGTCACCGGAACTACATCCAGATGCAGTTGGCCGCGGACGCCCTGATGGCCTCGCTCATCGTCGACGGACACCACCTGCCTTCTTACGTCGTCAAGAATATGATCCGCTGCAAAGGGGTGGAGCGCGTCGTGCTCATCACCGACGCCATGGCGGCGGCCGCGGCGCCGCCGGGCGAATACCGGTTGGGCCAGGTTCTGGCGGAGGTGGGGCCGGACGGGTACGTGCGACTGCCCGGGACCCCGTACCTGGCGGGATCCGCGCTGACGATGGATCGGGCCGTCGACAACGTGGCGCGGTTTGCCGGCCTCGCGCTGGAGGACGCCCTGCGGCTGGCCGGCCGGCAGCCGCGGCGGCTCTTTGCGGACCCGGGGGGTGGCGTGACGCCGGGGGGGCCGGCCGACCTGGTCATCCTGCGGAAAGGACCGCCGCTCACGGTCGTCGCGACCATCGTCGAAGGGGAGGTCGTGTACAAACAGGGTTGAGCGGGCCACGACCAACGACCGATTGGGGACCGGCACCTGGGTGGGGTCCGTTGGGCATCGGGAATCGGTCGGTGGAATTTGAGAAGGAGGCGATTATGGATGTCATTCGGCAGTACCACGAGGCTGTCACGACCATGCTTCAACGGATTGCCGATACCCAGAGCGAGACCATCCGCAACGCCGCCCGACGTCTGGCGGAGGCCATCGCGCAGGACCGCTACATCTACGTCATCGGGACGGGGGGGCACTCGTACATCGCCGCCGAAGAGATGTTCTGGCGGGCCGGTGGTCTGGTGCCGATTTACCCCGTTCTGGACCCGGGTCTGTCCCTGTCCCAGGGGGCCTGGCGCTCGAACCTGATCGAGCGGACCCCCGGCTACATCATCCCCATTCTCAAGTACCACGGGCTGGGCAAGGGGGACGTCCTCATCGTCTGCAACGCCTACGGGATCAACGCGGCCACCATCGACGCGGCGCAGGAAGGCAAACGCCTGGGGGCGACGGTGATCGGCGTCACCTCGACGGAGTTCGCGACGCGGACCCCCGCGGACCACCCGTCCCGGCACCCGAGCCGGCAGAACCTGCACGAGATCGTCGACATCTTCCTGAACACCTGGCTGCCGTACGGCGACGCGGTGGTCGAGGTTCCCGGCTGCCCGCAGAAGGTGGCGCCCGCGTCCTCGCTCGGCACCGCCTTCGTGTTGCACTGTCTCGTCGCCGCGACGGTGGAGGAGCTGGTCCGGCGCGGGATCGAGCCGCCGATCTGGATGAGCGCCAACCTGCCCGGCGGGGACGAGGCCAATCGAAAGCACTTCGACAAGCATCTCCGGCGCATCAAATTCTTGTAGGCACACGCCGTGGGACGGCTGCGCACTCTGCAAGCGAAGGAGGAGGCCATGCGGAATCGATGGGGCGTTTGGATCGGGGCGGCCGCCGTAGCCGTGTGGGCCCTGGCCGCGGCGCCGGCCGAGGCGGCCAAGATCGGCATCAAGCTCGGCCACATTCGCGCGGACACGTCGCCCACCCACAAGGCCGCGGTGAGGTTCGCCGAACTGGTTGGACAGAAGACGAGCGGCGATGTGGAGATCAAGGTGTTCCCCAACAGTCAGCTCGGCGGCATCCTGGACATGTTCACGGGGATGAAGGCCGGCAGCTTGGAAATGGTGTACGGCGGGATCAACACCTATGGGTTCATCAAGGGAGGCGAGGTGTTCCAGATCACCGCGGTGCCGTTCTTGTATCGGGACTACGACCACATGCGGCAGGTCTTGACCTCGCACGTCTTCCAGACGCATCTCCAGGCGGCGGAGAAGGCCACCGGCGTCAGGGTCATCGCGATCAACGGGGATACGGCGCCGCGCGAGCTTACCACCCGGGACAAGCCGGTTCGGACCGCCGCCGATTTCAAGGGGTTGAAGATCCGCATCGCCGAGAGCGCCATGGTCCGGGCGGCCATGCAGAAGCTGGGGGCCAACCCGCAGGTCATCCCGTTCGCCGATCTGTACATGGCCTTGAAGCAAGGCGTGGTGGACGCCCAGGAAAACGGCGTCATCCCCATCAAGAACATGTCCTTCTACGAGGTCCAGAAGTACTTCATGCCCACCCATTACATCCGCGACGTGGAGACGTTCTTTATCGGCGCGGAGAAGTGGAAGGGGCTGGATCCGGCGCAGCAGAAGGCGCTGCGCGAGGCGGCGGAAGAGGCCGGGAACCTGGAGACGCGGTTGACGACGCAGGAGTTGGAGGAGGCGACCAAGTTCCTCTCGACCAAGATGACCATCGTGGAGCCGGATCTCGGGTCCATCCGCAGCGCCCTGGAAGGGGTCTACGAGGAGCAGTTCGAGGGCAAGCTCTGGCCCAAGGGGTTGCTCCAGCAGGTGCGAGAGTTCAAGTAAGCGCTCCACGCTCTGAACTGTGGAAAACCGACAACGGACGATACGTAACCGGCCAATGCTTTTGATTGGTCGGTTGTCGGTTTTTCATTTTGCATTGATCTGTCTTGGATCATCGCATGATTGTCCTCCTCTTTGTCTTGCTCTTCGTGCTGTGCGGGCTCGGATTTGAGATCTGGGCCGCCATGGGCCTTTCCGCCATTCTGTACCTGCTCATCCGCGGCGACGTGCCGTTGAACATCGTGGCGCAGAGCATGGTGGCGGGAGTGGACATCGTCACGCTGGTGGCCATCCCCTTCTTCATGCTGGCCGGCGAGCTGATGAACGAGTCGGGGATCACGGAGCGGCTGGTGCGGTTCGCGCAGTATTTCGTCGGGCGCATCCGGGGAGGGCTGGCCTATGTCACGGTGATCGTGAACGTGATCATGGCGGGGGTCTCCGGCTCCGCCGTGGCCGACGCCAGCGCGGTGTCCTCGGTGCTCCTGCCCGCCATGGCGCGGGATGGGTACGACCGCCGTTTCGCTGCGGCGATCAACGCCGCGGCCGCCGTCATCGGCCCCATCATTCCCCCCAGCATTCCCATGGTGTTCATCGCGGTCATCAGCGACCTCTCGATCGGGCGGCTGTTTCTGGGCGGGGTGGTGCCCGGGCTCCTCATGGGCGTCTTCCTGACCGTGACCATCTATTTGTATTCGCTACGCCATGCGCTCCCGGTGACGGCGGTGCGGGGCGGGGTGCGGGAGTTTCTCAGGTTGCTTGCGGACGCTTTTCTGGCCCTCCTGGCGCCGGTCATCATCCTGGCCGGCGTCGTCTTCGGGGTCGTGACCATCGTGGAGGTGGCGTTCCTGGCCGTCCTCTACGTTCTCTGTGTGGGCATGCTGGCGTACCGGACGATCCGCCTCTGCGCGCTGCCGGGGATCTTCTCGCGGGCGGCGGCGACCTCCGTCACCATCATGGCGATCTTCGCCTCGGTGGGGGTCTACTCGTGGATCATCGCCAACGAGCAGCTCGGACCCCAGGTGGCCCGGGCGATCCAGTCGCTCGGTCTGGGTTGGAGCGGTTTCCTGCTTGTCGCCAATCTGTTCTTCCTCTTCCTGGGATGCATCATGGACGCGGTGCCGGCGATGTTGATCTTCTTCCCGGTGCTGCTGCCAGTCGCCAAAAGTTTGGGGATTGACCCGATTCACTTCGGCGTGGTGGTGGTCTTGAATCTGATGATCGGCTTGCTGACGCCGCCGGTGGGTGCGCTGCTGTTCCTGGAGGCGAAGCTGGCCGACATCTCGTTCGGGGAGCTTGTGCGCGCCGTCGGTCCCTACCTGGCGGCGCTGCTCGGCGTGCTGGCCCTGATCACGTATGTGCCGCCGCTCGTGACCGCCGTTCCCAACTGGGTGTTCCGATGACCGGTTGGATATCGCGCGGGCTCCACGGGATGGACCGGGTGTTGTCGGGGGTCATCGGCGCCATCCTCATCGCCGTCTTCCTTCTGAACCTCTACCAGGTCGGGGGGCGGTACCTCTTCGGCGTCGGCGCGGTGTGGATTCCGGATCTCACGCGCCTCCTGTTTATCTGGATGGTCTTCCTTGGCACGGCGCTCATGTATCAGCGGAAGCGACACCTGGTCATCGATGTCCTGCTGCTCAAGTTCCCCGGGCCGGCTCGTCGGACGATCGAGGGGCTCATCGCGCTCGGGATGCTGGGGCTGGCCAGCGTGATGGCGGCCGTCGGATGGCGCATCATGGAGATTCGCATGGACATCCCATACACCGGCCTGGAGATCCCCACGGGGTATGCCTACCTGGCCGTGCCGGTGGCCGCGATCCTGATAGCGCTGGCCAGCCTGGTCAATCTGTGGGAGTGGGTGGGGCAGCGAAAGCGAGAATAGAGGCACGGGGCCCGTGGCGCCTGCATCGTGTGCGCTCTTCGTGCGGCCACGCGCCGGTGCGCCGGTGACCGGCGCGTACCATGACTATGAGAGGAGCAGGCAAATGGAATACGTTCGCCAGGTGGATTTCGCAGCGATCGACAAGAGTGGCGCCGATGAGCGGTTGAACCAGGCGCTGCTCGATCATGCCTCGGGGGCGCAGACGTGCACGGTCTTCTGCATCAAGACACCGCCCGGCGGCGGCTCGCCGGCAGGCCTGCATATCCACGACGTCGACCAGCTGTTCTACATTTTGCGCGGCACGATGAGTATCGAAATTGAAGGTAAGCAACACGACTGCGGTCCCGGCTCGCTCATCGTCTTTCCAGCCGGGGTGCCGCACCGCAACTGGAACGGCGGCGGCGAGCCGACCGTCCACCTGGCTTTCAACACGCCCCTGCCGGACCCCGAGAAGCCGTTTGCCAAGTCGGTCTGACGCGAGCCGTGCTTCCTCGCAAACAGCCTACCGTGCGCGCGTCCCGCGAGGCGGCCGCTTGGCGCATCGCCGCGGCGGCTCCCCGCGACCCGGGCGCGTTCCATCGCTACCGCGGCGAGATCCATGGTTTGCGAATACACGCGAAAGCATCCCCGTTCTCATCATTCCAGTTGACGGCCCCTGATCCTCTTCGGTAGTGTCCCCCTGGCTTCCGGGGGCGATGGCCATGACATTAGGCGAGGCGGATACCAGGGCAAAACTGATCGATCCGGCGCTCCATTCGCGCGGCTGGACGGAAGAGTTGCTCCGGCGCGAGGAAACGGCTGGCGCCGTGGAGATCGTCGGAGGTCAGCCCAGAAAACGACCACGGGGCCGGGCGGACTACGTCCTGCGCGTGCGGGTGAGTCCAACCACACAGCCCGTGGCCGTGGCCCTTATCGAAGCGAAAGCCGAGCAGCTTCCGCCCACCCACGGCCTGGAGCAGGCCAAGCTCTACGCTACATGCAAGCGCCTCCACGTTCCCTTCGTATTTTCGTCGAATGGCCACCTCTTCGTCGAGTATGACCGTTTCACCGGCGTAACCGCGAAGCCACGGCCCCTGAAGGACTTTCCGACACCGACGGAGTTGCGCGCTCGTTATGAAAAGGCCGTGGGCATCAATCTGGAATCCGAGGCAGCCCGACCGCTTCTGGCGAGGTACACGGGGGGCGAAGCCACACGGCGCTACTACCAGGACGCGGCCATTCGTGCCGTGCTGGAGAAGATCATTCGACGCGGCGAAGAAGGCGAGCCGAAGCGCGCCCTCCTGTCGCTAGCCACAGGGTCAGGCAAGACGTTCATTGCCGTGCACCTGCTGAAGAAGATCGCGGATGCGGGCCAGCTTCGGCGGGCATTGTTTGTGTGCGACCGGGATGAGCTGCGGCGGCAGGGACTCGGAGCGTTCCAGAATGGGTTTGGCGCAGACGCTGCCGAGGTATATCTCAAGCCCGATGGAACCAACAACGCCAAAAACGCTCGCGTACACATCGCGACATATCAGACGCTGAATGTGGACAGCGATGAGGCCGACGCCAACTTCCTGACGACGCACTATCCCGAGAACTTCTTCAGCCACATCGTCATCGACGAGTGCCATCGCTCGGCCTGGGGGAAGTGGTCGCAGGTTCTCACCCGAAATCCCGATGCGGTTCAAATCGGACTCACCGCGACGCCCCGGCAGATCGAGCTGACCGATCGCACGCGGGAAGCCTTTGCGGATCTGGATATCTGCGCCGACAACGTCCGCCACTTCGGCGAGCCTGTGTACGAGTACGACATCGCCCAGGGAATCGAGGACGGGTATCTCGCGGCGTGCGAGATCGTCCGTCGCGACATCTTCCTGGACGACAAGCCGAAGACGGAACAGGAGACCGGTGTGGAGCGCGCCGATCTCGCCGGGAAGCGGGTGACGGACGCCATCACCGGGCAAGCCCTGACGGGGGCCGATGTGCGTCCGAGGTACGAGGCGTCGAGCTTCGAGGATCGGCTCCTCTTGCCCGATCGTGTGGCCCGGATGGCGCGCGACCTCTTTGATCACTTGCTGGCCACGGGCGGGCCGGAGCAGAAGACCATCATCTTCTGCGCGCGCGACCGCCATGCCGACGATGTGGCGGCGACCATGAACAATCTCTATGCCGACTGGTGCGCCGCGAACGGCCGGTCTCGGTTGGACCCCTATGCGTTCAAGTGCACGGCCGCCGCGGGAGGCGGCGACTACCTCCCGGACCTCCGGGGTGCCTCCCGACACCATTTCGTCGCCGCGACGGTGGACTTGCTGACGACCGGGGTGGACGTGCCCTGCGTCCGAAACATCGTGTTCTTCAAGTACGTCCGCTCGCCGATCGCGTTCTATCAGATGATCGGGCGTGGAACGCGCCTCGATGCCCCGAGCGGGAAGCTGATGTTTCGGGTGTACGACTACACGGACGCCACCCGCCTATTCGGCGAGGCATTCCGCGTCAAGTGGTCGGGGCCGCGAAAGCCCGGAGACGGACCGGAACCGCCCGAGCCACCCGAGCGGACGATCATGGTGGAAGGTTTCGACGTGCGCGTGACCGATGCCGGCCGGTACATCGTGACGATGGTGGACGGGAAGGCGGTGCCGGTCACGGTGGAGGAGTACAAGGAGCGATTGGCGGCGCGGTTGGTCGAGGAGGCGGCGACGCTGGACGAATTCCGCCGGCAGTGGATCACGCCGCCGGAGCGCCGGGAGCTGTTGCTTCGGCTGCCGGAGGGCGGCCGCGCGCCGTTTCTCGTCCGGACGCTCGAATCCATGGATGAATACGATCTCTACGATGTCCTCGCGGAGCTGGGCTACGGCCTGGCGCCGCGCAGTCGCACCGAGCGCGTCGAGGCCTTCGGGTACAAGCATCGGGCATGGCTGCGCGAGCTTCCCCGGAAAACCGCAGCGACCCTGAAAGCCCTTGCCGCCCAGTTCGAGCGCGGCGGCACCGACGGCCTGGAAAATCCGCAAGTCTTCCAGACCCCCGACGTCGCCAAGGCTGGCGGCCTGGAGGCGCTGAAGACGCTGGGCAAGCCCGCCGAGATTCTGCGTGAAACCAAGGAAAGGATGTTTTCGGCGTGAGTGAAAAGAGCGTCAGAGACACAAGGAGCCCTGAGAATAGTCTGCCGGACGGATGGCGTTGGGTGCCGCTGGGGCATGTGTGCAGCATTGTGGCGAGGCAGGTCAATCCAAGACAACCCGAATACGCAGAGCTCCCGCACGTCAGCCCCGAGGACATTGAAAGCGGCAGATGTGTCCTGAGACCACTCAAAACTGCGCAAGAAGATGGAATGGTTAGCGGCAAATACCTGTTCGAAGAGGGTGATGTCCTCTACTCAAAGCTGCGACCGTATCTACGCAAGGTCGCGGTTGCCAACTGCCGGGGTGTCTGCAGTGCAGACATGTATCCCCTTCGGCCAAAACCCGACTTTGCCATTGCCGAGTATTTGGCTTGGTTGCTTGTCGGAGATGAGTTCACGCGTTACGCAGAAGCGGAGTCGCGACGCGCACGGATGCCCAAAATTAATCGAGACCAATTGCTTGCGTGGAAAGCAGCCTTTCCTCCGATCGAGGAACAGCGGCGGATTGCGGCGATGCTGAGGGAGCAGATGGCGGCGGTGGACCGGGCGCGCGTTGCCGGCGAAGCCCGGCTCGAAGCCGCCAAGGCCCTTTCTACGGCATATCTGCGTTCTCTATTTGAAGGCCGTGAGGCTCAGGAATGGCCGAAGAGATTACTTGGAGAGGTTGCGGAGATCGAATCTGGGGTGACGCTGGGGCGTAAATTGAGAGCGGGTAGCACCAGGGCTGTTCCATACCTTCGAGTGGCCAACGTCAAAGATGGTGCGTTGGACCTGTCGAATGTCTACAGTATCGAGGCAACCACCGCAGAGATCGGACGGCTTGTTTTGAAGCGTGGGGATCTCTTGCTGACGGAGGGTGGCGATCGAGACAAACTCGGACGAGGTACCTTCTGGGAGGAACAGCTTCCTGAGTGTATCCACCAGAACCACATTTTCCGGGTTCGGTTTGATCTAACGAATTTCTCTTCGGAATTCGTCTCAGCGCAGATCGGATCGAGATACGGGAAGGCGTATTTTTTGGCGCACGCGAAGCAGACAACTGGCATAGCCACGATCAATAGAAAGGTATTGTCAGGATTTCCATTAATGCTCCCGCCCCTGAGGGAACAACAACGGATCGCCGCAATAGTGCGGGAACGAGTGGATCGCGCTGGCGGTGTGTGCGCCGCCGCCGAAGCCGAACTCGCCGCGATCAATGCCCTGCCCGCCGCCCTCCTGCGCCGCGCCTTCTCCGGAGCGCTCTGAGATGACGTGGCTTCTCGGAGCATCCCGTTGTGATGTATACTCTCGTCACTCCGAGCTCGGGATCGCATCATGAGACCGGGGATAGAGCGGGGAGGTGATGAACCATGGCTAAGAAGAGGCGGGAATTGGTCGCCCATCGTTTTGAGGGCGAGCGCTTCGAGGACCATGGACTTGATATCGACGTTCTGCCAGATCTGATCGCCTACAAGACGTTGCTGGTGGAAACCGCCAAGGAGTTGTGGCGCAAGAGTCACCAGGATAGGCAACGGCTGCCCAAGAACTTCGAGGAATCGCTTAGCCTGAAATTCTATGAGTTGCGAGGGGGTAGCACTATCGTTCCTCTTATGCGAGAAGTTGAATACGGTGATGGGGAGCTGCCATTTGAGGCGGCCCCTGATGAGTTGGACGATGCAGTTATGCTCGTCGCTGATACGATCGAGGCGGTTGCGGCGGAAACCCTCATTCCCGAGAGATTGCCGAAGAGCGCCATTCCGCTTTTCGCGAATTACGGAAAGACACTGCGTGAAGGAGAATCGTTCCTGCAAGATATCCCGCGGCGGCCCACGCCGGTTCGATACTCTATTCAGGTCCGAGATCAACTCGCCGTTCGGTCTCAAGTGGATTACGAGGACATTTTGGAGTTGGCAGGCGAGGTGCGATCCGCCGACCTGGACGGCCTAAACTTCTCCCTGCGGCTGGACGACGGCTCCAAGATTCCCGGAAAGTTTTCCGCAGAACAAGAAGACCTAATCGTCGGGGCCTTGCGTGAGCACGCCAGTCGGCGTCTACGGGTGCGCGGGAGAGTGGAGTTCGCTGGGCCGAGCGGCAAGGTGAAGCGGATTGTAGCAGTGCAGGACGTTTCCGTCCTGGCTCTGGGCGACATCCTGTATGACCTCAGCGTACGTCCGATTTGGGAGACCGTCGCCGAGGTTGGCGCCTCCGTCCCTGTCGAGGAGTGGGCACGGGTCCCTGAGGATCTCTCGAAGAGGTTGGACGGCTATCTTTACGGTCTCGAACCGAAGAGCGGCCGATGAGGACCGTCTTTGCGGATGCAAGCTATTGGATTGCCCTGGCCAACCCGCGGGATGAGTTGCACCAGAAGGCAATACAGGTATCGGCAGCCTTGGGCCAGGCACGACTGGCGACCAGTGAAATGGTCCTGACCGAGTGCCTAAATCATCTGGCGGGAAAAGGAGCGCACTTGCGTCGAGCTGTAGTGGAAATCGTCAATCGTATCCGCGAAGATCCGAACACCACGGTCTTTCCACAGACGAGCATCCTTTTCCGGGAGACCCTTGCATTCTATGCCGAGCGTTACGACAAGGCGTGGAGTCACACGGACTGTTCCTCTTTTCTCCTCATGAGAAAACATGGGCTGAATGAAGCGTTGACCTACGACGAGCATTTCCAGCAGGCGGGGTATCGTGCGCTATTGCGAGAAGGGAGCTGAGGAAGGCCGATCCCACCAGGCTCGAATACGACCAGTACGGTGAGCTTCTCATGCAATACAAGTCATCCGGAATAGAAGGCCGAAGGGCAGTGTTTTGGATTCGTTGATTGCGTGCCTCCCCGGAAATAGCCCTTTCCTCTGTTTGAGCGGCCAAGCGCGAATCGTGGTATCTTCCTGTTTCCGTCGCTTTCGGGATGCATCGGCTACCAGAAAGCGCTTTCAAGAAAGCTTTCAAAGCGTGCTGAGCTTTGAAAGAAATCAGCCAATTCTTTTGAAAGCTATCCTATCGGCTCTTCTCGATGGATCTACGGTTCGCAAGGCATACTTTGTTACCTCTGGTTCCTATTTTCGAAAGTGGTCGATTTCGAGAATAGCGCAGCACACTATTTGCGTTTCTGAAAATCCGCTATGGGCGGACGTTTCCCCTTGGTCATGACATGAAACCCAACGGAAACGGCAAGCGGCTCGCGACGCAGCAGTCGGTGAACGGGGCGGTCAAGTCCATCTGCGACATCATGCGGCGGTCCAACTGCGCCGGGGCGCTGCAGTATGTGCCGGAGCTGACCTGGATTCTCTTCCTGCGCATCCTGGACGAGCGTGAGATGCGTGAGGCCGAGGCGGCGGAGGCGGTCGGTATCGATTTTGCCACGTCGCTGGAGCCGCCATATCGCTGGAAGGATTGGGCAGCCCCAGGCGGTTCGAAGCGCACCGCTCTGCAGGGCGGCGCAATGGGAGCCGTCTTCGCCTTCGTGAACGGGGATCTGCTCCCGTACCTCCGAGGGCTGAAAGACCGGCCGGGGGCGACGCCGCGGCAGAAGGTGATCAGCGAGATCATGTCGGGCGTCGAGAGAACCCGAATCGATACGGAACGAAACTTCCTGGACGTCCTGGACAAGGTCCACGAGATCAGCGCGGAGGCCGTGGACCCGACGCAGTCTTCACCCTCTCTCAGGTGTACGAGGGTCTGCTTCTGAAGATGGGCGAGAAGGGGAACGACGGGGGCCAGTTTTCACGCCGCGGGAGGTCATCCGGACGATGGTCCGGGTGATCGATCCCAGGGTCGGAGAGACGATCTACGATCCGGGCTGCGGCACCGGCGGCTTCCTGGCGCAGGCTTATGAGCACATGGCCGGCGCGAACAACGCGAAGATCGGCTCAGCGGACCAGCTGGAGACGCTCAAGCACCGGACGTTCTATGGAAGGGAGAAGGACAACCTGATCTATCCGATCGCGCTGGCCAACCTGGTGCTCCACGAGATCGACGAGCCCCATCTGTGGCACGGCAACACGCTGACCGGGGCGGAAACGTACGGTGGGCTATTCGCGGATGCGCCTGCGACCCGACTTTGACAGATCCTCGTACATTCCGAGGGGTGGTTCTCCGTAGATTCGGTTAGTTACAGGCCGTTTCTTGCAATTTTGCCTCGTACATGGATTCCAAAATTCCCGTTGACATCGCGGGAGTCCGGTGCTACTCCT
>JAKPQH010000182.1 GCA_029580855.1 bacterium
CCCGCCCAGATCTTCGCCCGCGAGGTGCTCCCCGTGGCCTCGTCGGCCATGATGTTGCCTTTCTTGCCCAGCGTCAGGCCCGGCGTGGTGGACCCGATGAGCGGATTGGGGCTGTTGCCGATGGCGCACACCACGGCGTCCACCTCGAAGACGGTCTCATCCCCCGCGATGGGGATCGGCGAGCGCCGGCCGGACGCATCGGGCTCGCCCAGCCGCATGCGCTGGCAGACCATCCGCCGCACCCAGCCGTTCGCGTCGCCCTCGTAGCGGACGGGCAGCGTCAGGAACTCGAAGATCACGCCCTCCTCTTCGGCGTTCTCGACCTCCTCCAGCCGCGCCGGCAGCTCCTCCCGCGAACGGCGGTAGACGATCCGGCTCTCCGCGCCCAGGCGCAGCGCGCTGCGCGCGCAGTCCATGGCGACGTTGCCGCCTCCCACCACCGCGACCCGTTTGTGCACCTTGATCGGGGTGTGGTACTCGGGAAAGCGGTACCCCTTCATCAGATTGAGCCGGGTGAGGTACTCGTTGGCCGAGTAGACGCCGTTGAGGTTCTCGCCCGGGATCTCCATGAACCACGGCAGGCCGGCGCCGGAGCCGACGAAGATGGCGTCGTACTCCTCGAGCAGGCTGTCGATGGTCCGGGTCTTGCCCACGACGAAATCCGTCACCAGCTTCACGCCCAACCGCTGCAGGTACTGGACCTCCCGGTTGACGATGGCCTTGGGGAGGCGGAATTCCGGAATGCCGTACACCAGCACGCCGCCCATCCGGTGCAGCGCCTCGTAGATGGTCACCGCGTAGCCGAGCTGGATCAGGTCGCCGGCCACGGTCAGGCCGGCCGGTCCGCCCCCGACCACCGCGACCTTCTTGCCGGTGGGGCCCTGGATCGCGGGCATTTCCGGCGCCCCCCGGGCGGCCTCCCAGTCGGCCAGGAAGCGCTCCAGGCGGCCGATGGCGACCGTGCCGCCCAGCTTTTTCAGGGCGCAGGTCTTCTCGCACTGCTCTTCCTGCGGGCAGACGCGGCCGCAGACGGCCGCAAGGGCATTAGCGCGGGATATCTCCCCGGCCGCCGCGCCATAGTCTCTGTCGGCGATAAGCTTCACGAAGGCGGGAATATTGATATTGACGGGACATCCCCGAACGCACGGGCTGTTCTTGCAGGCCAGGCAGCGGGAGGCCTCGGTCAGGGCCATCTCTTCGGTGTAGCCCAGGGCGACCTCGGAGAAGTTCTTTGCCCGCTCTTTTGGGTCCTGCTCGGGCATGGGGGTGCGCGGGACTTTAGGCTTCGGCATCTTTCCCCTCACGCTCAAGAGCCGCCTGCAGAGCGAACTGCTCTTCGTCTTTGTAGATCGCCTTCCGGGCCTTGAGAGTGTCCCAGTCCACCAGATGCCCGTCGAACTCCGGGCCGTCCACGCAGGTGAACAGCGTCTTCTCGCCCACGCGGACCCGGCAGCCGCCGCACATACCCGTGCCGTCGACCATCACCGTGTTCAGGCTGACGATCGTCTTCGTGCCGAACGGCCGCGTGGTCTCCGCGCAGAACCTCATCATGATTGCCGGGCCGATGGCGTAGACGCAGCCGATCTGCCGCGAGGCGTCCTTCTCCAGCAACTCCTTGAGCGGCTCGGTCACCAGCCCTTTGCGGCCGAAGGAGCCGTCGTCGGTGGTGATGAGGTGCTCGTGACTGACCGCCGCCAGCTTGTCCTGCCAGAAGAGCAGATCGGCCGAGCGCGCCCCCTGGATCGTGATTACCCGGTTGCCCGCCTCGCGCATCCGCCGTGCGATCGGGTAGATCGGCGCGGCGCCCACGCCGCCGGCGACCATCACCACGGCGCCGAAATCCTCGATC
>JAKPQH010000183.1 GCA_029580855.1 bacterium
CTGGCCGGCGTTGCCCGCCAGGGCGACGACCGACGAGACGTTGATGATGCGGCCCCCGCGCTGCTTCATCATGGCGTAGGCCACGGCGCGGCAGCAGTGGAAGGCCCCCTTGAGATTCGTGTCGATGACCCGGTCCCAGTCCTGCTCCTTCATCCGCACCAGGAGCCCGTCGCGGCTCTCGCCGGCGTTGTTCACCAGGATGTCGATGCGCCCTTTGCGCCGGATCAGGTCCGCGATCGCGCCGCTTGCGGCCCCGGGGTCCGCCACGTCGAATCGCAGGGCTTCCCCTTCGCCTCCCGCCTCGCCGATGAGACGGAGCGTCTCGCGGGCCGCCTCCTCGTTGCGGGCGTAATTGACGGCGACGAAGGCCCCCGCGGCGGCCAGCCGCACGCTCACGGCCCGGCCGATTCCCCGCGACCCCCCCGTGACCAGCGCGACCTTGCCCTCGAGGTTCATCGTCTCAGCTCTTCCCCGAGAGGACCTCCACGGTCCTCTGCAGGGATTCGAGGTTCTCCACGTTCAGCACCCTGAGGTCCCGGCGGATCCGCAGGGCCAGGACCGACAGCACCCTCTTGGGGCCGACCTCGATGACCGTGTCGATCCCCATGGCGGCCATCCTCTCGATCGTCTCGATCCAGCGCACGGGCTGGTGGATCTGCCGGACGAGCAGTCCCCGCGTCGTCGCGGCCGAGTGGAGCGCCCCCGGATCGCAGTTCGGGATGACGGGCACCGAGCCGTCCCGGAAGCCGACCCCGTCGAGATCCGCGCCGAACCGCCCGGCCGCCCCTTCCAACAGGGCGCAGTGGAAGGGCGCGCTCAGCGGGAGTTTCAGCGCCCGCTTGGCCCCCGCCGCGAGGGCCCTCGCCATGACCGACTCCACCGGGGCCGCGTACCCCGAGACGACGGTCTGGTCCGGCGCGTTGTAGCACGAGGGGCTCACGAGACCCTCGCCTGCGGCGACCTCCCGGCAGAGCGCCTCGACCCTGTCCCGCCCCAGTCCCTGGATGGCGGCGTTGGCGCCCACGCCGGGGGCGACGGCTTCCTGCTGCAGGGCGGCCCGCTTCCGGACGAGCCGCAGCGTGTCGGCGAACCCCAGGGCCCCTGCCGCGCAGAGGGCGCCGTATTCCCCGAGGCTGTGGCCCGCCATGGCCGACGGGCGCACGCCGAGATGCCGCTCCAGCACCCGCCAGGCGGCGATCTCGAGGGTCAGCGTCGCCACCTGGGTGTTCTCGGTCAGATC
>JAKPQH010000184.1 GCA_029580855.1 bacterium
GCCACGCAATCCGACTGCAGCCCCGCGCTGTTGACGACGACCCGGGAGGCGACGCGGCTCTCCCCGCCGTTGATCTCCAGCTCGTGGCGGACGCCGTCGTAGTGCGCGGCGGTGACGCAGGACCGGAACGCGGCGGTCACCCCGTTGCCCGTTGCGCCGACGAGCAGCGCGCGCATCAGGGCGTGCGAGTCGACGATGCCCGTCGAGGGCGACAGGAGCCCCGCCTCGGCGAAAACCTCCGGCTCCAGCGAGCGGACGACCCGGCCGCTGAGCATGAGCACGTCGTCCACCCCGTTGGCGTGGGCTTTCCCGAGCAGCGCGTGCAGGGCCTCCTCCTCGGCGGCGTCGGCGGCGACGATGAGCTTGCCCGTCCGCCGGCAGGGGATGCCCCGCTTTTCGCAGGCCTCGTAGAGGAGCCTGCGGCCCTCGACGCACAGCGAGGCCTTGAGGGTCCCCTCGGGGTAGTAGATCCCGGCGTGGATCACCTCGCTGTTGCGGCTGCTCGTCTCCCGGCCGTGGCTCTCGTTTTTCTCCAGCAGCAGGATGTTCCGGTAGTGCCTCGAGAGCTCCTCGGCGACGGCAAGGCCCACCACCCCGGCGCCGATGACGGTGATGTCGAAGGGGTGCGTTTCCACGGGCGCTATTTTATACGAACGGCCGAAGGGCGCAAGGCAAAAGGCGAACGGGCAGGGCGGGGAAAAGACCGGTTGCCGTTTCCGCGTTCCATGATTAGAATGAGCCATCATGGCTTCGTCCTCCATCCGGATCCGCGGGGTCCGGCAGCATAACCTCAAGGGCTTCGATCTCGACATCCCCCTGGGCAGCCTCACCGTGATCACCGGCGTGAGCGGCGCCGGGAAGTCCTCCCTGGCCTTCGACACCCTCTACGCCGAGGGCCAGCGGCGCTACGTCGAGACCTTTTCCCCCTATGCCCGCCAGTTCCTCGACCGCATGAACCGGCCCCGCGTCGAGCGGATCGAGGGGATCCCGCCGGCCCTGGCCATCGAGCAGGGCGACCCCGTCCGGACCTCGCGCTCCACCGTGGGGACCATGACGGAGATCACCGACTACGCGAAGCTGCTCTACGCGCGCATGGCCGTGCTGACCTGCCGGGGATGCGGCAGGCCCGTGCGGAAGGACACGGCGCAGTCGATCTTCGAGGCGATGGCGGCCCTGCCCGAGGAGAGCCCCGTCGTGCTGACCTTCCCGGCGGCGGCCAACGGCGATGCCGCCGCGCTGGAGAAAACGCTGCGGCGCTCGGGGTTCGACCGCATCTGGAAGGGGGGTCGGATCCAATCCCTCGAGGAGGGCCGCGGCGATGCCCTCCTGGACGTCGTGGCGGACCGGCTCATTTTCCGGAAGGCCGACCGCAAGCGCATCGTCGACTCGCTGGAGACGGCCCTGCGGGCGGGCCGGGGGAAGGCGGACGTTCACGCCGGGGGCAGGACGCTGCGGTTCAGCTCGGCCCTCCAGTGCCCGGCATGCGCCATCGACTACCGGCAGCCCACGGCGAACGCCTTCTCCTTCAACTCGCCCGCCGGGGCCTGCCCGACCTGCCGCGGCTTCGGGCGCATCATCGACGTGGACATGGACCTCGTCGTGCCCGATGAGGGAAAGTCGATCCGCGACGGCGCCGTGAAGCCCTGGACGGGCATCGCCCGGGCGGAGTTCGAGGATCTCCTGGCTTTCTGCCGCCGCCGGCGCATCCCCGTCGCCACGCCCTGGCGGGAGCTCTCCGAGGAGCACCGGCGCCTCGTCCTGGAGGGCGACGAGGGCTTCTACGGGGTCCGCGGCTTCTTCCAGTGGCTCGAGACGAAGCGCTACAAGCTCCACGTGCGGGTCTTCCTGGCCCGCTACCGCGGCTACCGGACCTGCCCCGAGTGCCGCGGCACCCGCTTCCAG
>JAKPQH010000185.1 GCA_029580855.1 bacterium
ACGAGACCCGCCGCCGGAGTTACAGCAAGCCGGTGAGCGACGACCTCATTGCCCAGATCGAGCGCCGCCGTCCCAGGACCAGGGACCAGCTCAACCACATTTGGTACGGCTACCACAACCGGCAGCCCCAGCACTACGACAACAGCCGCTACCACGGGGTGAACCTGCACAACGTCTGGTACCGGGGCACGGTCGAGTTCCGCTGGTTCGAAGGGACGCTCCACGCGGGCAAGGTGAAAGCCTACGTCCAATTGGTCCTGGCCGTGGCGGCCAAGGCGCTCAACGGCCGGGCTGCATCGAGCCGCAAGCGGTCCTTCGATCCCCAGAGCGCCCGGTACGACTTCCGAGTCTTCCTGCTCCACCTGGGGCTCATCGGCGACGAGTTCAAGACCGCGCGCAAGCATCTGATCGCCGCCTTGCCGGGGGACTCGGCCTTCAAACGCGGCAGAGTGAAACCAGATGAACAACCAGCTCCCAAGGCGGAGACCATCACGGAGGCCGGGCCACAAACCCGGCCTCCGGCGTTTTCGGGGGACGGCGCCGCGCCGGACGAAGGAGGTGAAGCATGAGGATACTGATCAGGAACACCACGCTGGAAGGCGAGCCCATCGCGGGCGACGGCGAGGTGTTCGAGGGCAAGACCGTGCTCGACGTAGTCCGGGCCATGAAGGGCGCGTCGCTCTTCTCCGACCACCGGGACGTCGAGAGCTACATCGACATGGTCCTGCGCAACGCCAAGATGCTGGCCGGCATCGAGCTGGCGGTCAAAGGGGAAACCATCGAGGAGAAGGCCGCGTCCTTCCTCGACGCCCTCGTGGCCGGCGGCCTGGCCGAGTTCCCGGACGACACCGCAAAGGAGGGAGACACAGCGCGCCGGCACGTGCCCGGGGTGCGTGTTCCGGCGGCGGTGCTGGAGGGCATCCTGGCGGTGCGCCGCTGCGGCCTCACCAACATGCTGGACCGGCCGGTGGTGGCGGACCTGGCGGAGAAGCTCGGCTTCCCCGATGCCGCCCGCTGGATCGAGACCCACCCCAGGGACTACGCCGAGGGCGTGTTCCGGGGCTTCGAGGCCGAAGAAGGAGGTGGGCGCTGATGTGCGGGCTGGCGGGCGTCATCTTCGGAAAGAAGCGGCGGCGCGCCGAGGAACGAGACCACCTGGCGTGGCTCTTCACCCGGCTCCTGGTCCTGAGCGAGAGCCGGGGCCCGCACGCCACCGGCGTCGCCTGGCTCAACCGCGACGGCGAGCACCGGCTCTTCAAGCGACCCGTACCGGCCGGGCAGTTCGTCACCGACAAGGCGTTCCAGGAGGTCCTGGCCGGGATGGACAACCGGGCCACCCTCCTCGTGGGCCACACCCGCTGGCGCACCCGCGGCGACGAGCGCATCAACCGCAACAACCACCCGATCCGCGCGGGGGACGTCATCGGCACCCACAACGGCACCATCTACAACGCCGATTACCTGTTCCGCCGCTGGAAGCTGCGACGTTTCGCCGAGGTGGACAGCGAGATTCTGTTCCG
>JAKPQH010000186.1 GCA_029580855.1 bacterium
GAACCCCCCCGCGACCACGACCGTGCCGTCGATGTCAGCGTCGGCGCCGATGCGAGCGTAGGTGTGACGTTGCTGAAATCGCAGGCCCGGCTCCGCGGCCGGCGGCGCCGTCCCCATCCCGTACCAGGGACCCAATGAAGCGTCCTGGAGTCGACGGTTCTCGTTGCCGGCCACCACGCTCACTGGGGCGCCGGACGCCGAGAAGACATGGACGCGGTCATTGATGAAGAGCTCCTGCTCGGCGTACAGCGCGGGTCGGATCGCGTTGAGGTGCCGGCGTTGCGCCAGAGTGTTGGCTCAGCATTTCGCCCTCAGCGAAAGAACGCGATCTTGCAGTCCGCGGGCCATTCCAGGGCAGGTCCGAGGACGACCTCACAGGGAGCGTCACCGAAGGAAACCGCGCAGCTTTCGAAATAAGAGACGTCAGCGTGGCGCCAGTCAATGCACTTGAGATCGAACATGAGGTCGGCAGTGCAGTCCGGGCGGAAGCAACCGCACCGGATGTTCGCCGCCTCCCAGGAGTCGGCCATGTCCCGACAGGCGGCCTGAAAACGGGCACCGCCGGCGCCTTCAGCGGCGCCGCTGTCCCCATCGCCGCCGCCGGATCCAGTGGCCGCAGTAGCGCCCCCCGCCCCTGCCGCCGGCGATGCCCCGGCAGCCGTTGGCGAATGCCCGGGGCGGTCAATCTCTGTACGAACCTCTCCGCCACAGCCAACGCCCGACGAGCCGAGCAGGATCAGCATCCCGCCGCCCGCCGCGAGCAGTCCCTGGGCACGTCCCCCTCGGCCAGCGCAGGGAACCGCCGGGACCTGGCGGGAGGAGCGCTGTCCCACGGAAACTGCGCGGCAACTCAGCCGTTGGGTGTGCGTCTTCGGGTCGAAAGCCCCCCGGGAGCCTCCCGCTGATCGCGCTTCCATGGTCCCCACCTAGTCTGTCTCCGGGCCACCTGGAGCGCAAATTCCGCAGGCCGGAACGGGCGCGCGCGCCGGTCGGCGCGCGCCGGTAGCATCGGTGACCTCCACAATCGAATGGCCATGTGGCGCCCAAGGATTGGAGCAGCGAAGGACGCGACGAACCGAGGCACCGTGCGAGTGCGTCGGATAGCCGCAATGAGATCGGTGGCGCGTCACCCGGCAAGGCGGAGGGCCATGACGCACCGTCGACCTCCACTCACTCACGAAAGGCAACGGCGCGACGACGCCATCCGACCCATGGTCACGGGCTGCAGACATACTGAACAAACTCAAATTGCGAGTCCTGGTGCACCTCGAGTCCTCTGGCGTAGATCGCTCCGCGATGCTCGCGCTCCCGGTTGGGGTACTGGCCGCTGAAGACGGTGACCTTCGCATGGGGCGCCACTACCGTCATGTCGAGGAAATGAATGAAAGCCTCCGAGGTGCCGAAGTACCCCAGCAAGAACGACTCGGCCGCCGGCGGAGCGCCCTGGTTCCATGGGGGCGTGCGGTTCGACTCGTTCGTGACATGAACCAGGATTTGGCCCTTGAAATCGACTCCCTGGGTGATGAGGACCGTCGTGTTGGGGCAGCGGCCAGTGGCCGCGAGGACCGCCGCGTCACAGGTCAGCACGAGGGTGCCCTCGGGCTCGACCTGGAGCCAGTTGGCGCGATAGACGCCGGGAGAGAGGTGAAGGTACTCCCGATTGTCCACCTTGACCATGTCAAATGTGTCGGCGACCCCAGGCGGCAGGGCAGACTGCCAGTGATACTTGCTCACGCCATAGAGTTCCTGCTCCGCTGTCCCACCCGTCTTGAAGTTGCTGGCATAGGCAATGACAGGGGATACTGGATGAGACAACCGCAGCCGAGGCACCCACTGGGGCCCGGCGTATACCGGGATCGTCTGGAGGTATGGGAGCGAACCAGGATGAACGTCAGTGTCCCGGGACCAGAACTCGTCGAAGGTCGCGCGCGGTCCCGAGGTGAGGAACCCCCCCGCGACCACGACCGTGCCGTCGATGTCAGCGTCGGCGCCGATGCGAGCGTAGGTGTGACGTTGCTGAAATCGCAGGCCCGGCTCCGCGGCCAGCGGCGTGGTCCCCATCCCGTACCAGGGACCCAGTGAAGCGTCCTGGAGGCGACGGTTCTCGTTGCCGGCCACCACGCTCACCGGAGCGCCGGACGCCGAGAAGACATGAACGCGGTCATTGATGAAGAGTTCTTGCTCGGCGTACAGCGCAGGGCGGATCGCGTTGAGGTCTGGCAAGGGAGGGCCGTCCACACCTCCAAAGTGAGGGGCGGCTTCGAAGAGGCGCGTTGGACAAGGTCCGACCCAATCGTAGTACTGGTCGCCGTCCAGATCGTATGGGGCGTGCCAGGCCGACGTGCCGACGTAGTCCCGCTCGCCGAACCAGCGGCCTGGGCGCGCGTCTCCGTAGGCTGTCTCGAAGGACCTGGCCCGATCGCTGAGCCATGTGGCGACCGAGTTGAACCCAAGCTCGACCCAGGCGGAGGGTCTCGCTGCGTCGTCATTAGGACCTGAGTTGGTGACGCCGATCTGAAACCGCGGAAACCGTGCTGATTCCTGTGGGTTCGGGGCCACGAAGAGGGGCCCTCCCGAGTCCCCCGAGCGTGTCCCAATGACGCCGCCGTTGCGGTCGTAGAGGATGCCCGAAATGGGAAGGGTGCCGCCTCCGTAGTTGTCGAGCAACTGAGGAAAATCGAACATCTGGTACTGTCGCTCGGGCGGTAGAGTTCCGTCATCGATGCGGCCGTAGCCAGAGTAGCCCAGGTGGAGGAGTGCCTCCACTGGCGCCCACTGCCAGCTGCCGAGTACGGGGTCCATCAGAGGGAACTGGGGCGTGGCCACGCTGGGTGGGACGTCCGCTGCAAGCGCCAGTAGGGCCACATCGTAGTACTTGCCGGAGTATTGACATACACTGGCGGGGAACACTGAGACGTGCTCCGCGAACTCGAGGACGGAATAGGTTGGATTCGTTGGCGCGTTCCGAGTGCGGCCGATCTGGACAGTGAGGTCGGCTGCGGTGGTTCTTCGGAGCGGATCGTCGCAGATGTCGGTGGGGGTCCCGGCGTCGCCCAAGAAGATGGAGTCGACGCAGTGTGCCGAGGTGAGCACGAGGCTGGGGGTTATCAGGGACCCAGTGCAGGCCGCGCCGTCAACGCGACTGACGTAGACGACCGCGTCCGACACGAGGTCGGAGGCGTCATCGAATCCGCGTCTGATTTGGGAGGAGTACGCGCTGATTTCCTCGCGGCCCTCCTCGGAGGCACAGCTTGCGAGCAGCAACGTCGTGCTCACGGCGAAGACTGTCCGGAGGCAGCAGGGCTGGGTTGGAAGCGTGAAGGTGCGTGTCGTTTTCATTTTTCCCCTAGAGCTTTCCGACTTGGGCCGAGTCGTTCAGGTGGCGAGGGCGGAGCGGGAGAAGGAGTCGTTCGAAGGATGAAGGGAGCAGTCCCTTGTTGGCGAAAAGGGCGGAGTGTGCGGCGCAGGGACCGGAGGGATTTCCACGGCCTCAACGTTGGCGAGTTGGGGGCGACGAGCCATGGCGCTGGCCGCTCCCGCTCGGGATGCTCTTCGCTCATGGTCCCGCCAATCGCGCCTCGGCGAGCGACTCGCCCCAAAGCCGTGGGGCGAGTCTACCCGTCTTGGGGGGGGGGGGCAAGCTCCAAATCGACTCACCCGCCGATCCCAGGGTTGCCTGAGAAGTGGAAATTCGAAGTGTAAAGAGAGTAGGAATTCCAAGTTCGCCCCCAAACGGTCCGGGAGCGGTTCTGCGGTGAGCAGTCACCCGGGAGGCCCGGAGCCTGGCGGCTGGGGGGGGGCAGGCAGGTCTGCAGCCTGGCGTGGGGGTCCCGGTCGGCGCACCCAGCTCGTGCGGCCGGACCCAGGGGACTCGGGGGGCGGTCCCGAAGCCGGCTGAGAAGCTTGACGCGTCGATGGGCTCGGTTGGCGCCGGCATTCATCCCTTGGCCCTCCGCGCGTCGGGCACGCGCCGACGTCGGCGCGGAGCGGCCGCTCCAGAAACCCGTCCGATCATGCCGTTGGTGCAGGTGACTGCCGCGGCGGCGACCGGGCTCGGCCAGATCCGCGTCGCGCGCCGCGGGCCCCGGGCGCCAGCGAGCCGTCAGGTTTCGTAGTCCGTCCGGATCCCTGGCTTGCCGTTTACGAGGATGGCACGAGACAACAGATCGTGGACGCCGCCTACCTTGACGGGCATCCCGTGCGCGTAAGCAGTTCAAGCGGGTCCCCCTGCGAGCGGAATCGGCCGAGGTCGCGGGCCGGCGGTGCGCTCCGTTCCCAGTTCTACCCCGAACGCGGTCGGGAAGCGACCGGAGGCGGGCGCGGAGGTGCGGCTCCGCG
>JAKPQH010000187.1 GCA_029580855.1 bacterium
GTCTCCCTGGCCGATGCGCTGAACAACGTGAAGATCGTGAACATGGAGGCCAACCCCTATAGGTTCAGCGTCGGGCAGCCGATCGACTTCCAGGTCCAGATCAGCAACGCGAACCCGGGCCTCGTCCTGAAGCCCGTGAACATTTTCGTCACACAGGGAACCCGGGTGGTGGGCAACCGGACCAATATCAACCTCGCCCCCGGCACCCAGGTGATCACCCTGCAGGACACCGGGTTCACGGCCACGGGCGGCTATTACGTGGTCGACGTCGAGTTCAAGGGGCAGCACAAGACGCGCAACTTCGCCACGAAGCAGGTGCCGATGTACACGATCGAACCGGTCAGCCCGCAGTAAGACAGCGGCGCGGAAGCCCGGGGCGTGCAACCTGTCGCATGACACGCGGCGCGGGGGAACGCAAAGGCGGGGGACGGTTTCCCAAATGGGGACTGTCCCCCTTTTTTTATCCCGGTTGGGCCAGGGAGAACTGGATCTCGACGCGGCGGTTCCTCGTGCGGCTCTCGTCGCTGTCGTTGGCGGCCAGCGGTCTCTCTTCCCCGAAGCCCCGAATGGAGAGCCGCGCGGGCTCGATGCCCATCCCGACGAGGGCCCGGGCGACCTGCGTGGCCCGTTCGACGGAGAGCTCCCAGTTGGAGGCGTAGCGCCGGCTGCGGATGGGGCGGTCGTCCGTGTGGCCGTGGATAGCGACGGCAAGCGCGGGGCGGCTCCGGATCACGGCGGCCACCCGTTCCAGCAGGGACCCGACGTCGCCCCTGACCTCGGCCTGCCCGGAGTCGAAGAGGATGCGCTCGGGGAAGGTCATGACGATCTGCATGGCGCGCTTTTCCACCGTCACGTCCCGGCCCGCGGCCGCGAGCAGCTCCTTCTCCAGGATGTCTGTGTCCTGCGGCGCCCGCTCCGCGGGGGAGGCGACGGGCGCGGGCGGGGCCGCCGCCGTCTCCTTCTGCTTCTGCAGGCTCAGCCCGAAGAGCAGCACGAAGCAGACCATCAGCAGCATGAAGACGTCCGTCAGGGTCAGCAGCCAGATCTCGTTGCCCGAGTCGGAGGGCGGCGACTTCTTCCGAAAGCGCAGCGTCGCGGCCGCCTTTTTCAGCGGCAGCCGCCCGATGGTCTCGTCGCCTGCGGTGCGGGTGGGGGCTGCGTCCGGCATGACTCTCACTTCGCCTGCTCAGGGGAGGGAACGAGCGCCAGCCCGGCGCGCCGGGACTCCCGCCGGGGGATGCCCAGAGTCGCCGAGAGCGTCTCGAGCTTGTAGCGGATCGCCCGCGGGTGCTCCTGGTCGTAGAGGTCGAGCACCCCCTCCTGGACGATGTCCATCTGCAGCTCGCTGAGGTCCATGTACTCCCGGAGCTTGTTGGACAGGGGCACGAAGCAGAGGTTCGCGAGCACGACGCCGTAGAAGGTGCTCAGGAGGGCGACGGCCATC
>JAKPQH010000188.1 GCA_029580855.1 bacterium
ATGTCCTGCTCGTCACCGACGGACGTTTCTCCGGGGGCACCAGGGGCGGCGCGATAGGGCACGTCTCGCCCGAGGCCGCCGCGGGCGGGCCGATAGCGCTGGTGCGCGACGGTGACACCATCGAGGTCGACATGGACGCCAGGCGCCTGGACCTCCTGGTAGAAGACGGCGAGCTCGACAGAAGGCGTGCAGCGTGGAAGACACCGGCCCCGGGGGCAAGGCGCGGAGTTTTGTCGGTTTACGAGAGCATGGTAGGCAGCGCCGCGGGGGGAGCGGTAGTGGACCCGGAGAACATCGAGGCGGATTGGAGGTCGGCGACATGAAGATGAGCGGCGCGGCGGCGCTCCTGAAGAGCGTGGAGAAGGAGGACGTCGAGGTCATCTTCGGATACCCGGGCGGTTCCATAATGCCCACTTATGACGTGCTGCTCGACTTCCCGATACGGCACGTGCTCACCAGGCACGAACAGGGCGCCGCGCACGCCGCCGACGGATACGCGCGAGCCACCGGCAAGGTCGGCGTATGCATGTCCACCAGCGGGCCGGGGGCCACCAACCTGGTGACCGGCATCGCTACCGCCAACATGGACTCGGTCCCCCTTGTGGCGATTTCCGGACAGGTCGCCACTCACGTGATAGGCACCGACGCGTTTCAGGAGGCCGACACCACCGGAATCACCCTGCCCGTGGTAAAGCACAACTACCTCATCAAGGACCCCCGGGATATCGCCCCCACTGTGCAGGAGGCGTTCCTCATAGCCTCCACCGGCAGGCCGGGAGCGGTCCTCATCGACCTGCCCTCGGACGTGCAGCGGGCGGTGTTCGACTTCAAGTACCCGGAGAGGCGCGCGGCGCTTCCCGGGTACAAGCCAACCACGAAGGGCCACCTCAGGCAGATCAAAGAGGCCGCGCGCCTCATGGCCGCGGCGAAGAGACCGGTCATCTACGCCGGCGGCGGGGTTGTCTCCTCCGGTGCGTCGGTCGAACTGAGGGAGCTTGCGGACATGCTCGACCTGCCGGTGACCACCACCCTGA
>JAKPQH010000189.1 GCA_029580855.1 bacterium
GGTGGACGCTGCCCGCCCAGCCGCCGCCCCGCATCACCGCAAAACGCGCGGTGCAGATGTAGGGCAGACCTTCACCGGCGGTCGGGCGTCTTATCAACGACTTACGGCGACCACCGGCTGCCAGTAGCGAAAGTCAGGCTAGGACAGAAGTTGCCATGTCTCGCGTATGAATCCGCGGACGGCGGTCCGTCCCGGTGGGCGGTTACAGACTGGCCGCGGCGAGGGGAGGGCTAGAGGCGGTCCAGCGACTCCGAGATCCTGCCGGCGGCGCTGATCAGCTCCAGCGACAGCTGCTCCAGCCTATCGGCCCGGAGCCGACTCGAGGGGCCTGCGATGTTGATCGCGGCGATGACGCCCTGATCCTTGTGCACGACCGGCGCGGCGACGGAACAGACTCCGGCAAATCGCTCGTCGAATCGTATGGCGTATCCGCGCCGCCGGGCGTGCTGGATGCGCGCCAAGAGTTCCTTCTTGCCGAGCGACTGGCCGGATGCGAGACGGATCGGGCCGAGGGTGTCCAGGTACCGGTGCAGGAGGTCGTCCGGCATGCCCGCGCACAGGATATGACCGGACGCCCCAAGGTGAAGGGGCAAGCGCTCGCCGATGGGCGTGTGGTGCCGCAAGGGATGCGGGCTCTCCACCCGCTGAACCAAGATGCGGTCGAATCCCTGTCGGAGGTACAGCCCGCAGGTCTCTCCCGACAGGGCGGTGAGCTGCTGGAGGACCGGCAGGGCGACGGACGCCAGATTATCGCCGGCCAGGAACCCCCGGGCGAGCCGCACCGTTCCCGCCGCCAGCGCGTACCGTCCCCGCGCTTTCTGCGCGTAGCCCCGCCGCTCCAGAACGTCGAGGAGACGCTGGGCGGTCGCCTTCGGAATGCGCGTGATCTGTTCCAGCGCGCGGACCCCTGCCGGCGCGCGGAGCCGTTCGAGAGCCTCCAGGAGATCGAGCGCTCGCTCGAGCGAACGCACGGAGCGGACCGTCTCGCCGACGGTTGCCGCTCGAGGAGCCGGGGGGCGGGGCCGGCTTCGCTCGTGCCCCGTTGACGCCCGCGGTCGCGGCATAAGGGAACCCCGTGGCTTCGAAGTCCGTGGGCGGGACCGGGCGGCGGGACGCCGGTCCCCGTCACGCTAACGTGGAATCCATCCGGTGTGGCACAATACCATATTCACACGCCCGACGCACGGCCGGCATCCGGCGAGCCGGGCGGCGACGTGCGGCGCGGGACAGGCGCGGAGATCGAGGCGAGACGGGGGTGCAACCGGAGACCCGGTTACAGGGGGGGTCAGGAAGCCGCCGAGGCCGGCACCAGCCGGATGGCGTTTACGTCCAATGCGTCGCAGATCTTGACGCACACGCCGCAGCCGATGCATTCGTCCTCTCGGATCGTAACCGAAGGCACAGGCGTAACGCTGGCGGCCGGCGCGGCGGGCTCGATGCAGTCCACCAGGCAATAGTCGACGCACGTGCTGCATCCGGTGCACTCGTCGCCGATGACGGCCACAACCTGCGGACGGGCGGGGCCGGTCACGTCAGGCGTCTCCCCGGGCGGTCCGGGATTCGACACGGTGTCACAGCATCCCCAGCTGAAGTCGAGCGACCTCCGACATCCGCGACGGGTCCCACGGCGGGTCGAACACGACCTCGACCGCGGCATCCGTCACGCCCGGCACGGATCGCACCTTGGACTCGACCAGGCCGGGCAGCTCCATGGCCGAAGGGCAGTTTGGCGAGGTGAGCGTCATCTGCACCTCGACGCTGCCGGAGGGATCCACATCCACCATGTAGATCAGCCCCAGCTCGTAGATATCGACCGGGATCTCGGGGTCGTAGCACGTCTTGAGCGCTTCCACGACCCTGGCCTCGATCTGCTTCGGATCCACGGCGATTCCGCCCATCTCTTCTCCCCCTCGGGATGGCAATTTGGCGACTCGGCGACTCGGAAAGTCCGTTTTGCCCAATTGCCGAATTGCCCAGTTGCCTATTCCGTCGACACCGCTTCGTCCTTGCCCTCGAGCGCTGCGCGCATCGTGTGCCACGGCAGACTGGCGCACTTCACGCGCACGGGGAACTCGCTCACCCCGCAGAAGACGGCGAGCTTGCCCAGCTCCATGGGGTCGGCCCCGTGGCCGTCGCCGGTCACCATGGCATGGAACTTGGCAAACAACTCCTCCGCCTCAGCCTTGGTCTTCCCCTTCAGCACGGTCGTCATGAGCGACGCGGCGGACTGGGAGATGGCGCAACCCGCGCCCTGGAAGCTGATCTCCTTGATCGTATCCCCGTCCATCTGCAGATAGACGGCGATCTGATCGCCGCAGAGCGGGTTATGGCCCTCCGCGTGCCGGTTGGCGCCATCCAGCCGCTGGAAGTTCCGCGGCTTCTTGTAGTGATCCAGGATGACCTGCTGGTACAGCTCGCGAAGATCCGACATCAGGCGAATACCTCGATAGCCTTGTGGATCGCCTTCGCCAGGGCGTCCATGTCCGCCCGCGTGTTGTAGAACGCCACCGACGCCCGTGCCGTCGCCGGCACGCCGAACCGCTTCATGACCGGCATGGCGCAGTGGTGCCCCGCCCGAACCGCCACTCCTTCCATGTCCAGGATCGTCCCGATGTCATGCGCGTGGATGCCGTCCATCACGAACGAGAGGACGCCCGCCTTGTCCTTGGCCGTCCCGATGAGGCGGAGGCCGGGAATGGCCGACAGCAGCTCCGTCCCGTATGCCAGCAGATCCGCTTCGTACGCGGCGATCTGTTTACGCCCGATCCGCTCGACGTACTCTATGGCCGCCGCCAACCCCACGACCCCGGCGATGTGGGGCGTGCCCGCCTCGAACTTGTAGGGCAGCGTGTTGTAGAGCGTCTTCTCGAAGGTGACGGCGCTGATCATGTCCCCGCCGCCCTGGTAGGGGGGCATGGCCTCCAGCAGCTCCGCCTTCCCGTACAGCACGCCGATCCCCGTGGGGCCGAAAAGTTTGTGTCCGGAGAAGGCGTAGAAATCGCAGTCCAGCGCTTGCACATCCACCGGCGCGTGGGAAACCGACTGCGCCCCGTCCACCAGCACAGGCACCCCGCGCGCGTGGGCCAGCGCGATCATCTCGCGGACCGGGTTGACGGTCCCCAGGGCGTTCGACACGTGCACCGCGGCCACCAGCCTGGTGCGGTCGCTGAGCATCCGCTCGTACTCGTCCAACCGCAGCTCCCCGGCATCGGTGATGGGGACGACCTTCAGGTTGGCCCGCTTCTCGTCGCAGATCATCTGCCACGGCACGATGTTGGAGTGATGCTCCATGGCCGTGACGATCACCTCGTCCCCGGCCCGGAGGTATTTCCGGCCGTAGCTCTGCGCGACGAGGTTGATGCCGTCGGTCGTCCCCCGGGTGAACACGATCTCGTGGTCGTGGGCGGCGTTCAGGAAACGCCGGACGCGCGTGCGGGCGCCATCGTAGGCCTGCGTCGCCACCTGGCTCAGGAAGTGGACGCCCCGGTGGACGTTGGAATTCTCCTGCGTATAATACCGGACCACGGCGTCGAGCACCGCCTGCGGCTTCTGCGTGGTGGCGGCGTTGTCCAGATACACCAGCGGCTTGCCGTGCACCGTGACGCGCAGCGCCGGAAAGTCCTGGCGGATCTTCTCCGGGCCGAACCCGACCAGGCACTCCTGGCAAGGCTCTTCTGCAATCCGCTGGCCAACGACAGGCTTCATCGGTATCCCTCCAGAAGGCTCCCCTGCGGCACCCATCGGGCCACCAGCCCTTCCAGGTGACGGCGGACCGGCTCGATCTGTATGCGCTGGAGCATATCGCCGGCAAAGGCGTAGAGGAGCAGCGCGCGCGCCGACGCGTCGGCGATGCCGCGCGAACGGAGGTAGAAGATCGCCTCCTCGTCGATCTGGCCCACCGTCGCGCCGTGCGTGCACTTGACGTCGTCGGCGTAGATTTCCAGCTGCGGCTTGGTGTCGATCTGCGCGTCCTCCGAGAGCAGCAGGTTCATGTTGGTCTGCTTGGCGTCGGTCTTCTGTGCGTCCTTGTGGACAATGATCCTCCCGTGGAACACGCCGTGCGACTGCCCGTCGAGTATCCCCTTGAACACCTGGCGGCTCTCGCAGCGCGGGCTGGCGTGCTCGACCTTCATGTAGCTGTCCATGTGCTGCCCGCCGTTGGCCATAAACAGCCCGTTGATCGCACACTCGCCCCCCTCGCCCGCCAGAACGGGGTGGATGTTGCGCCGCGTCAGCGCGCCCCCCAGGAGCACCGTATGCAACGTCAGACTGCTGCCCCGACCCTGCTGGCCGCGCAGTGTGGAGACGTGAAACGCCTCCCGGTTCTCGCGCTGGATCAGATAATGGCCGACCACGCTCCCGGCGCCTACCACCAGCTCCGTGACGGCGTTGGAGAGGTGCGCGCCGTCTCCCAGCGAGACGAACTCCTCCACGACGGACACCTGACTGCCCTCGTCCGCCACCACCAGGGTCCGCGGATGCGTCGCGACCGCCGCGCCCCCCGGCACCGTGGCGTACAGGATATGGATCGGCTTCTCGACCACCGTGCCGCGCGGCACGAAGACGAATGCGCCGTCCGTGAGAAAGGCCGTGTTGAGTGCAGAGAAGGCCTCCCGTTGGAAATCCTCGTGTCGCGCCAGATGCGGCTCCAGCGCCGCCCGATCGCCGGCCAGCGTCTGCGCCAGGCTGCCCGCCCGGACCCCCGCCGGCAACACCGACAACGCGGATGCCTCCAGGGCGAATCGTCCGTTCACGAAGACCAGCCTGGTGCCGTCGCAGCCGCTTAACGCAAACGGCGCCAGCGACGCCGTGTCCACGTGCGCACCGTCGCTCGCGGCGGACCGAAAGACCGTCGAGACCATGGGGGCCAGGTTTGTGAAGCGCCAGTCCTCGTCGTGCACCGTGGGAAAGCCGAGGTCGGCCAGGCGCCCCAGCGCCGCCCGTCGAACGGGCTGCAGCCACGCGTGGCCGTTCCGAGCCCACGTGGGTTCCAGTCTCTCGAAGCTGTCCAGAAAGCCATCCAACGCCCTGCGGTTGTCGCGCGTCACCGTCTCTGTCATGGTATCCACACCTCTACCCGCTGGCAGTGTTCCGAACGACCGGTCGAACCCCAGGCGACTCCAAAAGGCCAAGACGCGCCGCGCGCGCACCCGGTCCGCGAATGGGTGCGCGGGGTCCCGCGAGGCGTCCTCGCGGCACGCCGCAGCGGGCGCCGGGCGGAGCGGGGTACCCGACCGGAGGACGGGTCACCCCGGAGGGCCGTTTCCGGCGGCCCGTCAGACCCGCTGGGCGGTCTCGGCCTCGATCCCGGCATAGCCCTGCTCTTCCAGCGCCAGCGCCAGCTCTTTTCCGCCGGACCGGACGATGCGGCCGTCCACCAGAACGTGCACGAAGTCGGGAACGATGTAATTGAGCAAACGCTGGTAGTGCGTGACAACGAGCATGGCGCGCTCCGGGCTGCGCAGCGCATTGACGCCGTTGGCGACGATTTTCATTGCGTCGATGTCGAGTCCGGAGTCGGTCTCGTCCAGGATGGCCAGCGTGGGCTGCAGCACCGCCATGTGGAAGATTTCGTTCCGCTTCTTCTCGCCCCCCGAGAACCCCTCGTTCACCGAGCGATTCAGCAGGGTCTCGTCCATGTCCAGGAGCTTCATCTTGTTCCGCGTCAACGCCAGAAAGTCCATGGCGTCCAGCTCGTCCTGGCCGTGGTACTTCCGAATGGCGTTCACGGCCGCCTTGAGGAAGTAGGTGTTGTTCACGCCGGGGATCTCCACCGGGTACTGAAACGCCAGGAACACCCCCTCGCAGGCCCGCGCCTCCGGCGGCATCTCCAGCAGGTTCTTGCCGCGATAGAGGACCTCCCCCGCCGTGACCTCGTAGCTCTCGCGGCCCGCCAGCACCTGCGCCAGCGTGCTCTTGCCGGAACCGTTGGGACCCATGATGGAATGCACCTCGCCCGCCCGGACCGTCAGGTCGACCCCCTTCAGAATCTCGCGGCCGTTGATCTTCGCATGTAGGTTCTTGATCTCCAGCATCGTCGTCCCCTGTGTCGGGAAATGCCTGCGCCGGACGCTCGGGCGCTTCCCATGCCGGGCCGCGGCGATGTGGCCGCCCCGGCGCTTGAACAGATCAGCCCCGGACGAGGCTGATCCAACTTTTCTCGGCCAGATCCGTCACACAGGTCCGGAGGTGAGGCGGAGGCGCGGAAGACTCGGTACGGACGCCGCAGCGTCGTACGGACGCTCCAATGCCCCAGATGGACCTTTGAGGCGACCTGGCTACCCTACGCTCCCCTCCAGGCTCACGCTCAGAAGCTTCTGCGCCTCGACGGCGAACTCCATGGGCAGCTCCCGGAAGACCTGCTTGCAGAAACCGCCCACGATGAGCGAGACCGCGTCCTCCTTGGAGATGCCGCGCTGGTTGCAGTAGAAGACCTGGTCCTCGCCGATCTTGGACGTGGAGGCCTCGTGCTCCATCCGGGCGGTGGCGTTTTTCACCTCGATGTAGGGAAAGGTGTGCGCCCCGCACCGGTCCCCGATGAGCAGCGAGTCGCACTGGGTATAGTTCCGCGCTCCGCGGGCCCCCTTCTGGATCTTCACCATCCCGCGGTACGTGTTCTGTCCGTGGCCGGCGGAGATGCCTTTGGACACGATGGTGCTCTTGGTGTGCTTGCCGATATGGATCATCTTGGTGCCGGTGTCGGCCTGCTGGTGGTTGTTCGTCAGGGCCACCGAGTAGAACTCGCCCACGGAGTTGTCGCCCTGCAGGATGCAGCTGGGGTACTTCCAGGTGATGGCGGAGCCGGTCTCCACCTGCGTCCACGAGATGTGCGAGTTCCGCCCCAAGCATTTGCCGCGCTTGGTGACGAAATTGTAGATACCGCCCTTCCCCTCCTTGTCCCCGGGGTACCAGTTCTGGATCGTGGAGTACTTGATGTGCGCGTCGTCGTGCGCCACGAGCTCCACCACGGCGGCGTGAAGCTGGTTGGAGTCCCGAATGGGTGCCGTGCACCCCTCCAGATAGCTCACGTAGGCCCCCGGCTCTGCGATGATCAAGGTCCGCTCGAACTGGCCGGTGTCCGCCGCGTTGATCCGGAAGTACGTGGAGAGCTCCATAGGGCAGCGCACGCCCTTGGGGATGTAGCAGAACGACCCGTCGCTGAAGACCGCCGAGTTCAGCGCGGCAAAAAAGTTGTCGGTGTAAGGCACCACCGAGCCCAGGTACCTCTGGACCAGGTCCGGGTGGTTCCGGACCGCCTCGGAGAAGGAACAGAAGATGATACCCAGCTCGGCTAGCTTCTCCTTGAACGTGGTGGCGACGGAGACGCTGTCAAAAACGGCATCGACGGCGACGCCGCTGAGACGCTTCTGCTCCTCCAGCGGGATCCCCAGCTTTTCGAAGGTCCGCAGCACCTCGGGATCCACCTCGTCCAAGCTCTGCAGCGCCTTCTTCGGTTTGGGGGCCGAGTAGTAGACGATGTCCTGATAGTCGATGGGCGGGTACGCGATGTGGGCCCACTTCGGCTCGGCATCCGCCTGCTGCAGCTTTGCCCAGTGCCGGTAGGCCTTGAGGCGCCACTCCAGCATGAACGCGGGCTCCTGCTTCTTGGCCGAGATCAATCGGATGATGTCCTCGCTCAGCCCGCGAGGCACGGCATCCGCCTCGACATCGGTCACGAACCCGTACCGGTATTCCTGGTTGGCGAGGGTCTCGATCGTGTTGGTGGAGGTGGTCATCATGTCTCCTCGTACTTTGATGCGCCGATGCGGACACGGGCCGCGAGGGCGTCGATCATCTGGGGCCGGCGCCCATGGCCGCCGCCCGGCGCCCGGTGAGTTCGGCCAGCAGCACGCGCATCTCCCGGTCCTGCGCGAGGCCGAGGACCACGTGCGGGATACCCTTCTGCATCATCGGACGCGCGTCCACATCTCCGCTGGTGGAGACCGTCATGATCGGAAGCCCGGGCGCAAGCTGCTGGACGGCGGAGACCAGCAGGAGTCCGCCCAGGCCGTGGGTCCCCAGATCCAGAACCACGAGGTCGGCGACCAGTGTCCTCACCGTCGCCAGGAGCTCCATTCCGGAGTCGCACACGGTCACCCGGTCCGCGCGGTTCCCGAGCGCCACCGTGACCGCCTCGCGCACCCCCGCGCTGTCCGAACACAGGATGACGTGCATGCTCACCTTTCGACGCGGCATGCTGTCTCACCGACGCCTGCCGCAGGGGCGGAGCAAGGTCTGTACCAAGACACGACCGGCTCCCACCGGTCATCTCACACCCTCCAAGACTGAGGAAATCGATAGTTCCGACGGCCGGGAATTTTCGACGGGGGGGGCGATCGCCGTGGAGGGTGGGAGTTACTCCGGGTGGGGTGGGCGTTTCTCCGGGTCCACCGAGAGCGACCGGGGGCTAGAGATCCTCGGAACCGAGGTCGGTCAAACGGATAATCCAGGCAAGCACACCCGGCAGTTCACCCGTCTCGGCAAGCCGACGACCGTCCTCTGCCCGTTGACCTTCCCTGGGGTGCGTCACGAACAGTACCCGCCCGACGGAGCGGGGCTTCGGGCGCCGCCGCTGCCGGTTTTCGCCGGGATGCCCCGCGCCGCCCACGGCAAATTCAACATGACACGGCCACATCTCGACGCCCGGGCGATCCTGGGGCTCCTCCACCGACGCGTGACACGTGCCGGACTTCGGGTTCCGCCGCTACGGGCGGAGAGCGGGAACCAGGTTGTAGTCTCTTATCTTTTTGTTGAGCGTCTTCAGATCGATCGCCAAGAGACGGGCCGCCTGCATCTTCTTCCAGCCGGTTTCCTGCAGCACCCGGGCGATGTGCACCCGCTCCATCTCGGCGAGCGAGACCGGGCTCGAGGCCGCCGCCGGTGCCCCGCGCGGCGGGAAGCGGATGTTGGAAGGCAGCTCCTCGGCCCCGATCACCCCGCCCGGTGTCAGGATGACCAGCCGCTCGATGATGTTGGACAGCTCGCGCACGTTCCCCGGCCACGCGTACGCGACCAGGGACTGCATGGCGTCCGCCGAAAGCGTCTTCCGCATTCCTGCGCTCGCCTGAAACCGGGCCAGGAAGTGCTCGGCCAGGATCGGAATATCCTCGCGCCGCTCCCGCAGGGGCGGAACAAGGATATTGACGACGTTCAACCGGTAGTAGAGGTCCTCACGGAACCGGTGCGACTCCACCTCGCGCTGCATGGACTTGTTGGTGGCCGCCACGATCCGGACGTCCGCACGGTGGAGCCGCGTGCCCCCCACGCGGCGGAACTCGCGGGAGTCCAGCACCTGGAGAAGCTTCGCCTGCATGGCCGGGCTCATCTCGGCCACCTCGTCCAGAAACAGCGTACCGCGGTCCGCCACCTCGAAGAGGCCCTGCTTCAGAGCCACGGCTCCGGTGAACGCCCCCTTCTCGTGGCCGAACAGCTCGCTCTCCAGGAGCTGATCCTGGAACCCGCTGCAGTTGACGACCAGGAACGGCCCCGAGGACCGCGGGCTCCGCTGGTGGATGGTCTGGGCGATGAGACCCTTGCCGGTGCCGCTCTCCCCCTCGATGAGCACGTTGGCATCGGCGGCCGCGATCCGTTCCACGGTGGCGAGGACGCCGACCATGGCACGGCTCCGACCCAGGACGAGGGGCGGCTGGCCCCGTTGCGCCACCATCCGGCGCAGCGCCGTATTTTCCCGACTGAGCCGCCGGCGCTCCGCGGCGCGGCGCAGGACGATTTCGACCTCGGCCAGCTTGAACGGCTTGGTGAGGTAATCGTAGGCGCCGAGTTTCATGGCCTCGATGGCCGTCGTGACGTCCGGGTGGCCCGTGAGGACCACCACTTCTACGGTGGCGTCGGATTCGCGGATTCGACGGAGTGTCTCCAGCCCCCCGATCCCCGGCATCTTGAGGTCCAACAGAACGACGTCGAACTCCTGCGACCGCAGACGATCGAGGGCATCTTCCCCGCTTTCCGCACCCGTGACCGCGCAGCCCGCCCGCGGTAACTCCTTCTCCATCAGGAAGCGGATCGGCCGCTCGTCGTCCACGACGAGGACGCGGATTTCGTCATCGTGCGCTTGCGGCTGCGCCATATCGAATCCCTATGGGCACACCGAAGGAACAATGCGTTGGTTCGGCGGTTCGGCGGGACTCACTACGTTGGTTCGGCGGTTCGGCGGGACTGGCTCCATAAACCGCCGAACTTTCGTACCGCCGAACCGTCGAACGCTCTTTCCCTACACCACCGCGGGCAGCCGAACGGTCACCGTGGTCCCTTGGTTCACTCCGGCGCTTTGAATGCGGATGCTCCCCCCGTGCTGTTCCACGATGCTCTGGGAGATGGCGAGTCCCAGGCCGGTGCCCTTCCCCGCGTCCTTCGTCGTGAAGAAGGGGTCCATCACCTTGCCCAGATGCTCCGCCGGGATGCCCGCCCCCGTATCGGACACGATCACGTCGACCCACTCCCGGGGGATGGCGACCGGGCGGCTGGGCGATTGGGCAATTGGGAAAGGGGTCTCCCCTGATTGCCAAGTTGCCTGGTTGCCGAATTCCCTCGTCTCCGGCGAACGGCGAACGGCGACGGTGACCTCGCCGCCCCCCTCGACCGCGTCCAGGGCATTGGTCAGGAGATTGAGAAACATTTGGTGGAGCATCTGCGAATCACCTTGCACCCGACAGTCCTCGCCTCCCGGCGACATCACGATCCGCCGATTGGCCAAGCGCGCTTGCCGCTCCACGAACGCCACCGCCTCCTTCACCGCCTGGACGACCACCACGGGTCCGAAGGCCGGCTCGCGTTGTCGGGCGAAGTCCAGCAGCCGGCGGACGATGGTGGCCGCCCGCGCCACCTCGGTTTGGATCATGCCGAGATACTCGCGGCAATCGCCGAACGGCTTGTCGGCCCCGCACTCGCCGTTGGCGACGTGCCGCTGCAGCGCCTCGGCAAACCCCGCGACCGCCGACAAGGGGTTGTTGAGTTCGTGGGCCACACCGGCGGCGAGTCGGCCCAGCGACGCCAGCTTCTCCTGCCGCACGAGAAGGTCCTGGGACTGCTCCAGTTCTTCATAGGAGCGGCGAAGCTCCTCGTACAGACTGGCGTTCTCGATGGCCACGGCCGCCTGTCCGGCCAGCGTGACCGCCAGCTGTTCGTCCTCTTTGCTGAACTCCTGGGCCCCCTGCTTCTCGGTCAGAAACAGGTGGCCACACACCCGCCCCCGCGAGACGATGGGCACGCCGAGAAACGACCGCATCGCCGGGTGGTTCGCGGGGAACCCGTGGGCGCGGGGGTCCGCAGTGAGATCGCGAAGCCGCAGGGGTCGTCGCTCGCGCACGGCGACCCCGAGGATCCCGCGCCCCGTCGGCAGCGATCCCATGCGCGCTCGCTGCTCCGCGTCCAGACCCGTCGTGACAAAGCGATCCAGCCTTCCCCCCGCACTCAATGTCCCGAGCGCGCCGTAGCGCGCCTGGAGGAGGCGGCAGGCGACCTCCACGATCCGTTGAAGGACGGCGTCCAGTGAGCGCTCCGCGGCCAGGACCTTACCGGCCTCCACCAGGGCAGCCAGCTGCGCACGCCCCCGGCCCACCGCCCGCTCCCGTTCCTGCAGGAACGCCATGGTCACGATTGTCAGGACCCGATTGACGACCGGCTCGTATACGTCTCGGACCCCGGCCTCCAGCGCGGGGTCCGCGCCGCAGTGCGCCTGTAGCGCGCGCCCGCCGACGTCCCGCAACACCAGGAGCCGGCCGATGACCTGCTTGGCCCCGATCCCGCGGAAGACGTCCCGCGCGGCCATATCCTGGGCATACGCCTGCGCGCTGTGATAGCGGCCCGTCTCCAGACATTCCATCAGCGCGTCGTAGACCCTGGTGGATTCCGCCTCCGCCTCCTCGGGTGTGAGAGACCGCGCGAGCCCACGGCGGGCCAACTCCGAAACCCAGGCGCGTCGGATGGCCTCGCGGCGGGCGCGAAGATATGCCACGACCTCTCGGCCAACCCTATCGCGCGGCGCGGCGGGATTTGGTGTTGCTGCCTGGGAAGTCCCCTGTGTCTTTCGCGTGCGTGGCCGCGCCATGGTTTCCCCAAAGGGGGTGGCAGTTCGGCGATTTGGCAATTAGGCGATTAGGAAAGGCTAGATCGACATCCGAATTGCCGGGTCGCCATGTTGTCTCATCGCCTGATCGCCAACTCCGCCGGCGAGATGCGTGCCCGGCAACTCGCGGAGGCGCCTCCCCGCGGAACCCATCGGCGAACGGGGCCCTCACCTCGCGCGCTTCTCTCGTCCATGGACATCACGCCCGTGCAAGGCCGTTGACGTTCGGCAAGCAGCCCCAGCCTGGGCTCTCTCTCGACCGCTGAATGCCGAGGGTTGATAGCTCGCTCACGGCATCACCTGCCCGCCGTCGAGCGCGATGGCTTGTCCGATCATCCCGGACGCGGCATCCGAGGCCAGATACACCACCAGATCCGCAATCTCCCTGGGATCGAGGATGCGCTTGATGGGCACCGCCTCCAGAGCTTGTCGGCGAAACTCGTCCTTGGTGATCCCCAAGGCAACGGCCGTCTCGGCCATGCCGCGATCCGCCATGGACGTCTCGACCCACCCCGGACAGATCGCGTTGACCGTGATGCCCCGGCCGGCGACCTCCAGCGCCAGCGCCCGGGTAAAACCGATGATCCCGTGCTTGGCGGTGCAGTACGCGGTGTAGCCGGGCACGCCGAAGCGTCCTAGGATCGAGGACAGATTGATGACCCGGCCGCCGGCGTGATCCGGCATGTGGCGCAAGACCTCTCGCGTCGCATAGTAGGTCCCCAGCACCGTCGAATCCAGGACCGCGCGCCAGCGCGCATCGTCCTCCGATTCGATCGGGATCCGGGCATTGGCGCCGGCATTGTTGACCAGGATGTGGATCTGCCCCCAGCGAGCGACAACCGTCTGGACGAGACCGCGGACGTCGGCCTTGTCGGTGACGTCCGCCCGAAACCCGAGGACCCGACCGTCCCCCGGCGAGATCTCGTCCGCCGCCTTGCGTACCTCTTCCGCGTTCCGGGCGCAGAGCGCCACTTTGGCCCCTTCCTGCGCCAGCGCTCGGGCGATGGCCTTGCCCATCCCCCGGCTGGACCCCGTGACCAGCGCCACCCGATCCTGCAGGATGCCCATGCGACCTCCCGACCTCGGCGCCTACGTCGCCCTCACCACGGGCGCTCCGCGGCCCCCGCCTGGTGATTCGCCGCCCGCGCCAGAACAAAGAGCAAATCGGACAATCGGTTGAGATAGGCCAGAAAGACCGGTGGGACATCTTCCTGAGCGGCCAGGGCAACCAGCCGCCGCTCCGCACGCCGGCACACCGTCCGGGCCAGATGGAGCCGCGCACCCGCTTCGGTCCCACCCGGAATCACGAATGTTTTTAGCGGCGGCAACGTTTCCCCTGCCAGATCGATGGCCCGCTCCAGCAAAGTGACGTGCGCCTCCGGGAACGTCGCTTTCTCCGGCGGCGTCTCGCCGCGGTCGCGAGCATCGGCGACCCGCGCGCTCAACGCGAAGAGGTGGCGCTGGATCTCGGTCAAGAGGTTGACCGTCGACGACTCGGGCAGCGCGGCCACCGCGAGCCCCAGCCACGCATTCAGCTCGTCGAGCTCGCCGTACGCCTCGACCCGCAGTGCGCTCTTGCGGACGCGGCGCCCGCCGAGCAGCGTGGTTTCCCCGGCATCTCCAGTCCTGGTATAGATCCGCACCGCTGCCCCCGTTGCTTCACCGTTGCCCGCTCACTGCGGCCCGAGGCGATCCCTGCGACAGCCCCGCGGGACCGCCGCAGCGCCACCGCTCCCCCGTTTCACGCGCGGTTCATTTCCCGGGATCGGAGGTCTCGCGGATGGAGCCGCCGTGGGCCGGCCGGGCCGTCTCAGTTCAGGGCCGCCGCCCGCTGCCGTAACGTGCGCAGGTGCTGCCGGATCGTCTCCGCATCGTGCGCCTCCGGCGCCAGCCGGAGGTAGCGCTCCAGATCGGCGACCGCGTCGGCGTATCGCCGGAGTTGGCACGACAGCAGACCGCGGTCCCGGATCTCGCAAGAATTCTGCGGGTGAAGGATCAACAGGCGTTCGACGATGGACAGCGCCTTGTCGTATTGCTCGGTATTGAAGTAGATGCCCTTGAGGTTGGTGAGGATTCGGGTCAGGATTTGACGGGTGCCGACGATCGCCAGCATACCGGGGTCGAAGCTGCGCTTGCCGTCGAAGACGCGGTCCAGGATTCGCTGGCAATCCGCGGGCGAAACGACCCGCCCACCCCCGAATGGATCGATGACGATGTCCTCCCCGTCGCCCCGACCCGCGTATTTGACGAGGAAATGGCCGGGCATCCCCACGCCGTGGACGCGGAGACCCACCCGGCGCGCCACTTCCAGGTAAACCGCCGAGAGCGTGATGGGAATGCCCATCCGCCGGTCCAGCACTTCGTTCAGGAAGCTGTTTTTGGGATCGTAGTAGTCCTCGGTGTTCCCGCGAAAGCCCAAGCGCCGGAACAGGTACTCGCTCAGGTCCGCGATCAGATGGCGCGGTTCCTGGACGGGCCCCGCGAGCCTCCGGACGTCGGCGCCCATGTCGTCGAACCGCGCCAGATACGCCGCGACGTCCAGGTCCGGGTATTCTTCCTTGGCGATGAGCAGGGTTGCCTCGGCCAGGTCGATGGCCGTTTCAGGCTGCCGAACCATCTGGGCGAAGGCCAGACGGCACGGCGGCGGTGAATTGTCTTGACGTCTGGGCATGGGCGATTATCTGTCCCGGGCGACGATCAGGCGTTCACCCCTTGCCGTTCGGCCCCGCCTCTGGCATGCTGGCAGGGCACATGACCCCTCCGTTGCGGACGATGCTCTGGCGCGTGCCCCTGCTCTTGGCCGTGTGCCTGGCGGGGATCCTGGGGGCCGTCATGATCCTGGGGCTGGAGAAGTATGCGCTCTATTTTCCCGACCGTCCGCTCGGCGCGACGCCGCGGTCCGAGGGGCTCGCGTACGAAGATGTGTGGTTCCCCGCCAGCGACGGCATGACGCTGCACGGCTGGCTGGTCCCCGCGCCGGGCGCGCGCTTTACGCTGGTGTGGTTCCACGGCAATGCGGGCAACATCGGCGATCGGGTGCACAACATCGGGTTTCTCCACCGCCTGCTCGGCGCCAGCGTGTTCATCTTCGACTACCGGGGCTACGGGCAAAGCCAGGGCACCCGATCCGACCTGTCCGAGGACGCCACCTACCGGGACGGCCGGGGCGCCCTCGCGTACCTGCGCGCGCGGCCGGACGCGTCTCGGACGCACCTCGTCTACTTCGGCCGCTCTCTGGGGGCGGCCGTCGCCGTGGAGCTGGCGCGGACACACCCGCCGGCGGGCCTCATCCTCGAGACGGCGTTCACCACGCTCAAGGATGTCGCCCGTGTTCACTATCCGTTTGTGCCCCTGTGGTTCTTACGGACCAAGTACGAGTCGCTCCACAAGATTCCGGAGATCCGGGTGCCGCTCCTGATCCTGCACGGCGACCGTGATGAGGTGGTGCCCCTGGAGCAGGCCGCGCGCCTGTACGCCGCGGCCAACGAGCCCAAACAGCTCTACGTCGTCCGCGGTGCCCACCACAACGACACGTATGTGGCAGGGGGCGCGGCCTACTTCGACGTCTGGTCGCGCTTTCTGCAATCGCTGGCAGAACGGCCCGGGGGTCTTATAGCACGATAAGGGGCCGGTGCAAAGTCGGGAAGCGTTCCCCGGGGGTCGGCACCCGGGGCGATTTCGACCGGCTGTCATTCGCCCGGGCAGGTGTGCTAGAATCCGTGGCCACGGACACTTCCCCGGACGCGCGCGAGGCGGCGGAGACTGCATGAAAGTCGAGTTCACGAACAACGCCCTGGCCCGCATGCTGGATCGCGGAATTGGCGAAGCCGAGGTACAGACCGCCATCGATGCGCCGGACCACCTGGGTCCCTGCCTGGAGAAGTGCTGGCAGGCGCGGAAACGCATCCAGCGACGCACGCTGGAGGTCGTGTTCACGCGGGACCTTGCGGAAACGCGGATCCTCACCGCCTATTGGCAGGATGCGGCTTCGTGAAAATCAGCTACGATCCGAAAGCGGACGCCTTGTATATCAAGTTCCAGGACGCCGGCGCCGCCCGCACCCGGAAAGTGGAGGACGGGTTGCTGGTGGACGTGGACGGCGGAGGCCGGCTCGTCGGGATCGAGATCATCGGTATGAAAGGACGCATCCCCATCCCGGAACTGGGGCGCATCATCCTGGATTTGCCGCGGAGCGGACCCGAACCGGCCCGCGCGTGACGGATTCCGCCCCTCGACGGCTCGCCGGCCGTGCGGCGTCCCGCCCCTCCGCAATCCGTCGGAGGTACCGCATGGGTTTTCTTGTCATCCACACCGACCCCCATCACACCGATTTCAGCCACGAGCAGACCGAGTTGGACGCCATCGGGGCCCGCCTTCGTCCTCTCAACGTGACGACCGAAGCGGAGGTTGCCGCCGCCTGCCGGGACGCGGATGCGCTGCTTGTCACGTATGCCAAGATCGGGAAGACCGCGCTCGCGGGCATGCCGAAGCTCAAGATCATCGTCCGGACCGGCGTGGGGTACGATTCGCTGGACGTGCCGGCGGCAACCGCGCGGAAGGTCATGGTCGCCAATGTGCCGGATTACTGCATCAGCGATCTCGCCGAACACACCATGGCGCTCCTCCTGGCCTGGTGGCGGCGGATCGTGGATCTGGAGAGACAGGTCCGTACGGAGGGGTGGGGACGGCCCGTCAAGCCGGTCTATCGCCTGGAGGGGAAAACGCTCGGAATATTCGGGATGGGGCGGATGGGACAGGCCCTGGCGGTGCGGGCGCGGGGATTCGGCCTGAACCTTCTCGGCCACGACCCGCACATCCCACCCGCGGCGTTTACCGCCTGCGGCGTGGCATCGGTCGATCTCGAGACTCTGCTCCGCTCCTCCGATATCGTGACGATTCACTCCCTCCTGAACGCCGAGACCCGCGGCGTCATCTGCGAGCCGACGCTGCGCATGATGAAACCGTCGGCGCTGATCGTGAACACCGCCCGGGGCGGCATCATCCAGACCGACCACCTGGTGCGGGCGATTCGGGAAGGCTGGATCGCCGGCGCGGCCCTGGACGTGACGGACCCCGAGCCCCTGCCGATGGATCACGCGCTCCGGAGCCTGCCGCGGGTACTCCTCACGCCGCACGCCGCGTGGTACTCGGAAGAGGCGGAGCCCGAACTGCGGCGCCGCGCCGCGCGAACCATCGTGCAAGCGCTGCGGGGCGAGCGGCCGGCGACGCTTCTGAATCCGGAGGTGAGCGGCTAGCTCGACCGGGGCGGCGCCGGCGCGCGGGCGCCGCGACACGCTTCGTCGGCGCGACCACTCCTGTCGGTCTTTCCGGTTGATTCCGTCGCGAAACCCCTGGACAGCCGTATTCGGTTCATGGTAAAAAATCTCATCCCGTCACGGAACGTGGGGGTGGAGTATGCGAGAAGCCACCCTGGCCCACGGATCCGGCCCACAGTCCCGTCTTGTTCCGTTTCTGAACGCCACGCCGGCGCGGTCGCTCCGCCTCGTCCTCTGTATCCGCAGCCACCGGAAGCGCCCTGACCGTGGTTCGAGGTCCGCTGCCGACCGCTGACTGAGCGTCGTCGGAGGGGCCGATGTCGCTTCGGCTCAAGATGATTCTCGGAATCGGCGCGATTCTCGTTGCGGTCATCGTGGTCTTTGCCGTCATCGCCCTGAGAAGCCAGGCGCGATACCGGCAGGACCTTGCCCGGCACCAGGCCAATCTCATCGCCGCCATGGCCGATCGATCGTTGGCGCGGGCCATGGGACTCGGCGAGACGGAGGTCCTCCACGCCATCCGCGCTCGCATCGGCGAGCAGAACGTGCTGGCGGGGATCCGGATCATAGCGGCGGACGGCCGCGTGTTGCGGTCGAGCCGCCCCGAAGAGGTTGGACGGATCCTTTTCCCGGCACTGGGCATCGGCGCTGGAACTGCGCCGGAGGCGGTGTGGGATTTCCAGGAAGGGTCGGTTGGCGTTTTTCGACCCATCCTCAACGGCCCGCAGTGCGCTGGCTGCCACCCGGCAGACCGGACGACCCTGGGTTTTCTGAACGTGCTCGTGTCGTTCCCCGATACCGACTCGGCGATCTCCCACCAGTGGACCATCGTGATCATCGCCGCGGTGATCTCGCTGTTGGCCGCGGGAGGCCTCATCGCGCTCCTTTTCAGCCTGGTCGTTGGTCGCAGACTGAACGCGCTGACGGACACTATGAGCCGCATCGAAAGCGGCGACTTGTCCGTCGCGGTCGAAGGGGTGACCGACGACGAACTGGGGCGCCTCGGGAAGAGCTTCAACACCATGGTGGAGCGACTGGCGGAGGCGCGCCGCCAATTGGAGGACCGTCACGCCGAACAGATCCGGCGGGCGCAGAGCCTGGCGGCCCTGGGAGCCATGGCCGCCGGCATCGCGCACGAGATCAACAACCCCATAGCCGGGATGCAGAACTGTGTCCGGACCCTCCAAAGGGGGAATTGGGACAAGGCCCGGCTGGGTCAGTATTTGGAGATGTTGCGGGAGGGTTTGGAGCGCATCGGCCGGACCGTGGGCCAGCTTTTGAACTTCGCCCGCGAATCGAAGCCTCAGGTCACCCGGTTCAGCGTCCGCCCGCTCCTCCACCGTTGTTTGACCCTGCTGGAGCACGAATTGACCGCCCGGCGCATCGCGTTCTCCCTTCGCCTGGACGGCCACGTGAGCGATATCCTGGGCGATCCTCATCAACTTGAGCAAGTCTTTCTGAACATCCTCATGAACGCCATCGAGGCCATGCACAACGGCGGCAACCTGGCCGTCACGGTGCGGGAACGGCGCGATCCCCGTTTTGTGCAGGTCACGGTCGTTGATACCGGTGGCGGGATATCTCCGGAGAACCTACCGCACATCTTCGAACCCTTCTTTACCACCAAAGAGGTGGGAAAGAACACTGGGCTGGGACTCTCCGTGAGTTACGGAATCGTGCGCACCCACGGGGGTTACATCGACGTGGAGAGCGCTTTGGGGGTTGGGACCACGGTCCGGGTCGATTTGCCGGTGAATGGAGGGTGAGGTGATGGGTCGATCCATCCTGGTGGTGGAGGACGAGCGCATCCTCCGCGTCACGCTGGCCAATGACCTGAAGGAAAACGGGTACGAGGTGACGGCGGTCGCCGATGGGGATGAGGGATTCCGGCAGATTCGATACCACCGCTTCGATGCGGCGTTGCTCGACCTCAGACTTCCCGGCGTGGACGGACTTCAGCTGCTCAAAATGTTCAGGGTTTCCAATCCTCAGGGCGTGGCCGTCATGATGACCGCGTACGGGACTATCCAGTCCGCCGTCGCCGCCCTCAAGGCCGGCGCCGCCGATTACCTCCTCAAACCCTTTGCCCCGGAGGATCTGATCCTCCTGCTGCGCGGCCTGTTCGCCCAGCAAAGCACCCCGTCGGATGAGACGGCCCAGCCCAAGATCCGTCGATTCGGCGATCTCGTGTACGTCAGCCGGAAGATGGCCTCGGTGTGCGACCTCATCGCCACCGCGGCCCCGAGCGACGCGACCATTTTGGTCCAGGGCGAAACCGGGACTGGCAAGGAACTCACGGCGCGGGCCATCCATCGGCAGAGCAACCGCGGCGAGCGCCCCCTCGTGTGTGTGTCCTGCGCCGCGATTCCCGAGACACTCTTGGAATCAGAGCTGTTCGGTCACGAGAAGGGCGCGTTCACCGGAGCCATCCAGGAGCGACGGGGCCGGTTCGAGCTGGCGCATGGGGGAACGCTCTTTTTGGACGAAGTGACGGACCTCGGCCCCGCGGTGCAGGCCAAGCTCCTTCGCGTCCTGCAAGAGAAAGAGTTCGAGCGTGTGGGCGGAACCCGGACCATCAAGGTGGATGTGCGGTTGATCTCGGCGACGCGCAAGCGGCTGGAGGATGAGGTGCTGGCGGGGCGCATGCGGGAGGACCTGTTCTACCGTCTCAAGGTGATCACCATTCGACTACCCCCCTTGCGCGACCGGAAGGAGGATATCCTTCCGCTGGCGGAGTATTTCCTGGAGAAATACCGCCCGCCGCTCCGGAAGGAGCTCCCGAGTCTGAGCCCGGAGGCCGGTCGCTACCTCCTGGCGCACTCCTGGCCGGGCAATGTGCGCGAGCTGGAGGCCACGATCCAGCGGGCGGTGACCCTGGCGAAGGGCTCGGTCCTCACCCCCGAGGACCTCGCCCCAGAGGACACGCTGCCCGTCCCTTCGGCACCGGACGCGTCGCCCCACCTCTTGAACGAGGCGATCCGCGAGGTGGAGCGCCGCTATCTCCAGGAGATCCTTCAGCGCGTGGGTGGCCAGCGGATACGCGCCGCGGAGATTCTGGGGATCAGCCGAAAAACCCTCTGGAAGAAAATGAAAACCCTGGGCCTGGAATAGCTGCCACCGTTCGTCGTGCCCCCCGGCGTGCATCGTTCCGTTTCATCGACCCACCCAACCGCTCCGCGCGTTACCGGTTCGTAACATCGCGGACCGCGCTGTTCCCGAGCGGAAACTCCCGCGGCGACCCCATCTCGTCCCCTCGCCCTCCAACTGCTTGGATTCCCTCATGCTGCAGCGAGGGCCGTAAACGGCAAGCTCCTTGCTGTGCCCCTCCGGTGGAACGTCGGAAATGGGCAAGGTGGACGGACACCATCCGCAACCGTTTTGGGAGGGAAACATGGAGATCAGCCGTCGGCACTTCCTGGCGGGAACCGGGGCCGCGGGCACCGGCGCTCTCTTCGCCTCGCTGGGTATCCCTCTTCGACCCAGCGCGGCGTTCGCGGAGACCGCGCAACCCCGGCGGGGCACGATCACGACAACCATCTGTCCGTTTTGCGGCGTGGGGTGCGGTCAGATCGTCGAGGTGCGCGACGGCCGCGTGGTGAACATCGAGGGCGATCCGGACCACCCGATCAACGAGGGCAGTGTCTGCAGCAAGGGCGCGGCGCTGTACCAGGTCCATCAGAATGAGCGGCGGCTCCGGAAGATCCGCTACCGGAGGCCCGGCGGGAAAGACTGGGAGGACCTGTCCTGGGACCGCGCCATCCCCATGATTGTCGAGCGGGTCCAGAAGACCCGCGACGCCACCTGGGTGGGGCAACGCGACGGGCTGGCGCTCAACCATACCACGGGCATCGCGTGTCTGGGCGGGGCGGCCCTGGACACCGAGGAGTGTTATCTGCTCGCCAAGGCGATGCGGGGGCTGGGGGTCATCTGGCTCGAACATCAGGCCCGCATATGACACAGCTCCACGGTGGCCAGTTTGGCCGCCACTTTCGGCCGCGGTGCGATGACCAATCACTGGATCGATATGAAGAATGCCGATGTGGTAATGATCTGCGGCAGCAACGCCGTGGAGAACCACCCGATCGCCGCCCGCTGGGTCATGAAAGCAAAGGAGAACGGCGCGGTCGTCCTCTCTTGCGATCCCCGCTATACCCGCACCACGGCCTTCTCCGATCACTACTGTAAGTTGCGGTCGGGTACGGATATCGCCTTCGTGAACGGCCTCATCAACTACGCCCTGCAGAACGACCGCATTCAGCATGAGTACGTCCGGTATTACACCAACGCCCCCTTCCTGCTGAACCCCGGCTACGGGTTCGCCGACGGGCTTTTCGCGGGGTACGACGAGGCGGCCCGGGCTTATGACAAGTCCAAGTGGGCGTACGAACTGGATGCGCAGGGGGTGCCCAAACGGGACATGACCATGCAGCACCCCCGCTGCGTTCTCCAGCTCATGAAGAAATTCTTCTCCCGCTACGACGTCGACACCGTGTGCAACATCACGGGGGCCCCCAAGGAGGTGTATCGGAAAATCTGCGACATTTACACCTCCACCTGGGCGCCCGACCGCGTCGGGGTGTGGCTGTACGCCATGGGCACCACCCAGCACAGCCACGGGACGCAGAACATCCGGAGTTACGCCATCCTCCAGCTGCTTCTCGGGAATATCGGCCTGGCGGGCGGGGGTGTCAACGCCATGCGGGGCGAGTCCAACGTGCAGGGCTCCACGGACATGGCGCTTCTGTACCATATCCTTCCCGGCTACCTCGCGGCCCCCGTCGCGCCCATGCAGAGTCTCGCCGATTACCTGGAGAAGGTCACGCCGAGGAGCAACGATCCCCTCAGCGCCAACTGGTGGCAGAACTACCCCAAATACATCACCAGCCTGCTCAAGGCATGGTACGGGGAACACGCCCGGAAGGAAAACGACTTTGCGTACGGCTATGTGCCAAAGGCGACGGGCGACCATTCCTACATGGCCCTCATCGAGGCCGTGTACGCCGGGACGATCAAGGGCTTGTTCTGTTTTGGGATGAATCCGGCGGTCGGTGGCCCGCACTCTGCGAGGGCGCGGGACGCTCTGGACAAACTCGACTGGATGGTGGCGATCGACCTGTTCGAGACCGATTCGTCGGTCTTCTGGAAGCGTCCGGGCGTCGATCCGGCGACGATCAACGCCGAGGTGTTCCTCCTTCCCGCCGCCGCCTCCGTCGAAAAGGAGGGCAGCGTCGCCAACAGCGGACGCTGGGCGCAGTGGCGATACAAGGCCGTGGAGCCGCCGGGTGACGCCAGGAGCGACGCCTGGATCATCACCCAGCTGATCCGCGGGCTGAAGAAGGCCTACGCGTCGGGCGGTGCCTTCCCGCAGCCCATTCAGCACCTGACGTGGGACTACGGCCAGGACAAAGATGCCCACGGCGAGCCGGATGTTCATCGTGTGGCAAAGGAGATCAACGGCTATTTCACCCAGGACCGGGAAATCGACGGGAAGAAGTGGAGAGCCGGAGATCAGGCGCCCGGTTTCGCGTTCCTGCAAGCGGACGGATCCACCGCGTGCGGGGCCTGGATCTACTGCGGCAGCTACCCGGGTCCGAACAAGATCGACAACCGCTTGGCCCGCCGGGAGAGGAGCGATCCGGCGAAGGATCCGTTGGGCATGCACCCCAACTGGTCGTGGTGCTGGCCGGTGAACCGACGCATCCTGTACAACCGCGCCTCGGTGGACGCCCAGGGACAGCCGTGGGATCCGAAGCGTCCGGTCATTCGCTGGAATGCCGGCGCCAAGACATGGGAGGGCGATGTGCCCGACGGGCCGTGGCCGCCGGGCGCGCGACTGCCCTTCATCATGCGGCCGGAGGGGGTCGGCTGTCTCTTCGCTGCCGCGCTGGCGGACGGCCCGTTCCCCGAACATTACGAACCCGTGGAAAGCCCCGTCCGCAACGCGATGTCCCCCGTACAGTACAGCCCTGTCTGCAAGGTGTGGGATCTGGAGAGCATCGGCGATTCCAAGGACTACCCCATCGTGGCGACCACCTACCGGGTGTGCGAACACTGGCAGGCGGGGGCCATGACACGGAACATGTCCTGGCTGGTGGAGTTGGTGCCGGACGTTTTCCTGGAATTGTCGCCGGACCTCGCGCGGCGCAAGGGGATCCGAACGGGCGACTGGGTCCGGGTGCGTACCAAACGTGGCGAGATGAAGGCGCGTGCCCTGGTCACCAATCGCTTCGAACCCCTTTTTGTGGGCGGTGCGCTGGTGGACCAGATCGGGATTCCCTGGCACTGGGGCTTCGCGGGGTTGGCGACGGGGGACAGCGCCAATCTACTGACGGCCAACGTCGGCGACCCCAACACCTTCATTCCGGAGTTCAAGGCATTCCTTTGCGACGTGGTGAAGGCCTAGGAGGGCGCGCTCATGGCGATCAAGGCCCTGCTTATTGACCTTCCGCGGTGCACGGGCTGCCGCGGCTGCCAGGTGGCCTGCAAACAGGAGTACAAGCGGCAGGCGGAGAAGACAACCTTCTTTGGCGGGCCCGGGTATCAGAACCCCGCAGATCTGAGCGCCCAGACCTGGTGCCTTGTCACCTACAACGAAGTCCTGCTCAACGGTCGGTACGACTGGGTGTTCGGAAAACGGCAGTGCATGCACTGTACGGTGCCGGGCTGCGCTTCCGCCTGCCCCGTTCAGGCCCTGGAAAAGTTGGAGAGCGGCCCGGTGGTCTATCACAAGAATCGGTGTATCGGGTGCCGATACTGTATGCTGGCCTGTCCCTTCGTGATCCCGCGGTTCGAGTACGAGACGTGGAATCCCTACATCACGAAATGCACGATGTGCGCGGCGCGTCAAGCCGCGGGGAAGATCCCGGCCTGCGCTCAGGCGTGTCCCACCGGCGCTATCACCTTTGGCGTACGGGATGCCCTGGTGCGCGAGGCCCAGCAGCGGATCGCAAGCCATCCGGGGCGGTATGTCCATCACATCTACGGACTCGAGGAGGCCGGCGGCACGTGCGTCCTGCACATCTCCAGTGTGCCCTTCGAGAAGCTGGGATACGTGATGCAGGTGCCCAGGAGCCCCATGGTGGCCCACACGGAGCCCGCCATGAAGGCGGTCCCGATGGTGATGCTCGGCCTTGCGGCGGTGCTCGGCGGAAGCTATGCCTTGCGGACTCGGCGGCAGCGAAACCACCAACCCGGCGCCGACGCCGGCAACCACGCGTAGGAGCGGACGATGAGACGCTCGGTTTTGAATGTCCGGCTCGGATTCGGGACACTCGCCCTCGCGCTGATCGCGGTCACGGGGGGAGGGCTGGCGGCCTATCGGTTCGTCACCGGAATCGGAGCGGTGAGCAACCTCAACCAGGGATACCCGTGGGGGTTCTGGATCGGTTTCGACGTCTTGGCGGGCATCGCCCTGGCGGCCGGCGGGTTCGTTGTGGCTGGCGCCATGCACATGTTCGGGGGCGAGCGGTACCATCCGCTGGTACGCCCGACGATCCTGACGGCGTTTCTAGGTTATCTGCTGTTCATCGGGGCGCTCTTGGTGGACCTCGGGCGGCCGTGGACCATCTGGCACATGACGATCTACTGGCACCACGAGTCTCCCATGTTCGAGGTCGGCTGGTGCGTGATGATGTACACGACCATCCTCTTTCTGGAATTTCTTCCCGTGGTGTTCGAACGGTTCCGGTTGGATCGCTGGTATGCCATTTGGATGAACGTGGCACCGTGGATCGCCATCGGGCTACTGACCCTGTTTGCGTTTGCGATGACGCACTCCCTGGGCTGGGTCCTGGCCATCGGCGGCGTCTTGGTCGCGTTCGAGATCCTGGTCCGGTCGGGCGTGATCTACCGCGATCCTCGCATGCCGACCGTGCTGCTGATGGCGGGGATCATATTCTCAACGCTCCACCAGAGCTCCCTGGGCTCGCTCTTCCTGATCGTGCCGCACAAGCTGAATGCCATCTGGTACTCCCCGATCCTCCCGCTTTTCTTTTTCGTCTCGGCGGTCGCCGCGGGGGTAGCCATGGTGATCGTCGAGTCCACCGCCAGCGCCTGGTATTTCCGTCGCGAGCTGGAGGTGCATCTGCTGGAAGACGTCGGCCACGTCCTCACCTGGGCCGTCTTCGGCACGCTGGCGCTCCGAGCGGCCGATCTCGTCCTCCGGGGAATCGGGACGGAACTCCTGGTGCTGAGCCCCCAATCCGTTGCATTCTGGATCGAGGCCCTTGTCGGGTTGCTGATCCCTCTGGCGATCTTGTTGACCCCCGAATTTGCGGCCTCCGGACGCTGGCTTCTGGTCTCGAGTCTCATGGTCATCGCCGGACTGCTGATCAATCGTATGAACGTCGCCATCGTCGGGATCACGTCGACCTACGGGGCCGCCTACTACCCCCATTGGATGGAATGGACCATCACCGCCGGGGTCGTCGCCGCGGGGGTGCTGGCCTACCTGGTCATCTGCAGCAATTTTCCGGTCTTCGCGCCGGCGCACCGCCGGACCCAGCGGGCATGATCGCGCCGCGGCCGCGAGGCCGAACGGGGGAGGCGCCATGGATAGCCGGTATCGCTTTATCGTAGGATTCTTGACGGTCTTGAACGCGATCCTGACATTGCTCCTCTGTGGGCTCGTCCGGGACACCCGTCAGGACGTGAACGCGCTCCGGGCGGTTCTGGCCACCAAGCAAGACCTGGTCAACGCCACCGTCCCGCGGCTGACGTTCTTCCACGAAGAGAAGTGCACGACGTGCCACACAGAGCGAAAATTCGCCGGCGAGCACAATGTGCGGGGGCAGATCGAGCGCGCGGTGGCCCACATGGGCGCCCTGCCCGATGCGCCGTTCACCCCGGAGGAGACGGCCAAAATCCACGCTTCGTTGGAGCTATTCCGATGTTCGCAGTGCCACGGGACGGATCGGCTACGCCAACTGGCCATCAAGTCCCCAGCCGAGCGAATGCGCATCGTCCGCGAGATGATCGCCAAGCCCGGCTCTCGGATCAGCCCGGACGAGGCGGGACGCATCCTCCGCGCGTACGAACAGATGGTGGGATTCTGAGGGAACGCGTGGAGGCGAAGATGACAGGCATGGCGCGGGACCAGGGGTCTGTGGAGTCCACGGACGTCGCGGTGCACCTGCGGGCGGTCATCGGACGGCCGCAAGTCTCCGAGGCTTATGTCCATTTCCGTCTCGACATGGTGGCGGCGCAGCAGGCGGTCCGAAGGGCGCTGGCGACGAGACCGCCGGACGGGTGTGTCACCGGAGAGACTCCCCGGCTCCCGATGAACGCCAGCGACGTGGCGTTTCCCGCCGACCTTCTCGGGGGTCTCCTCCAGGCCCTCCGCGCCGCCGCTATCGCGCACGGCCGGGAGACCGAGGATCTTCGGCGGTTGACGGCGGCCGCGGCGGCCGATCCTGACGTGCTGCCGCGCCTTGCCGCGGCCGCCGCCTTCGGACCGGATGTGGAGACCCTGGAGTCCTTGGCGCGCCGTTGGCGGGTCTACGTGGACGCCCTGCTGTTCGTGGGACGGACGCTGGCGTCTCCGTGCGTGGCCGAGGCGGCCCGCGTATGCGTATCCGCGGCGGGAGTACGGTTCCACCCGACGGAGCCGCATCGCTGTCCCTGCTGTGGGTCCGCCCCAAGCGTGGCCAGACTGCGGCGCGCGGACGGTCTGCGCCACCTGACGTGCGGCCTCTGCGGGACCGAATGGCAGGCGATGCGACTCGCGTGCGCCTGCTGTGGGACGCCGGATCGCCAAGCCCTCGGCGTTCTCCGCCTGGAAGACGCCGACGCGCGGTGGATCGAGACGTGTGAGCGTTGCAAGGGCTACATCAAGACCGTGGACGAGCGGAAGCTTCCCGACGGTGAGACGGTGGTGCCCGTTGTGGAGGAAGCGGCCACGCTGCACCTGGACCTGCTGGCCGAACGCGAGGGGTACATCCGGCGCATACCCTACGCCCTGTCCGGGTGAGGCTGGGGAAGCCCGCCGGGCTGGGGACCCAACGGGCAAGGCGCGGCCTTCCGACGCCGCGCATGGAGAATCCGATGCCCCTGGACGTGATGGACGACGCGCTTCTCGATTGTCATCGCGGAGCCCGGCTCCCGTGCCATCCCGCGCCGGCCACGGCTCAAGCCGCCGGCCGGGCGCCGCGCCTGCGGCTGCCGGGTTGGCTGCTCATCGGCTCCACCGGCCGAAACGTGGGCAAAACGGAATTTGCCTGTGCGATCATAAAGGGTTTCCAGGCGGCCCACCCGATGGTTGGGGTCAAGGTCACCGTCGTCGTCGAGGGGGAATCGACCTGTCCACGAGGAGCGACAGGTTGCGGGGTCTGCGCCGCGCTGAAAGAGGATTTCGAGGTCAGCGAGGAGACAGGTGGTCACCCCGGTAAGGATACCGCCCGCATGCTGGCGAGTGGGGCGCGCCGCGTTTTTTGGGTCAGGTGTCGACGTGCCGCGATTGACGGCGCCATCGCCGCCCTGCGGACGCGACTCGATCCCGGAACCCTTGTCGTGGCCGAATCGAACAGCCTGGCCCGGGCCATCGAGCCGGACCTGTTCCTCATGATAACCAACGACCGCTCCTCGTCCGCCAAACCGACGGCCGCCGACGTGATGGGGCTTGCGCAACGCCTGGTCCGCTCATCCGACGGCGCGTTCGATCCGGGGCCTCGCCACCTCGCCGTCCTCGACGGCACGTGGCGCCTCGTCGAGGCGTCGGCGGCCATTCTTGCGGGCGGAAAGAGCAGCCGCATGGGACAGGACAAGAGCCTCCTCCCGGTGAACGGCACGCCGCTTATCCGCCGCATCTACGAGCAGCTCCTGAACCGATTCGACGATGTTGTCATCAGCACGAACGATCCGGAGCGGCACGCGTTCCTCGGTGCCCGGACCGTTCCCGATCGTGTGCCAGGGAGGGGACCGCTCATGGGAATCGCATCGGCGGTCCAAGCGGCGCGCCATGAGCGCGTTTTCGTGATCGCCTGCGACATCCCCGTCATCGATCTTGACACTGTCACGCGCATGCTCGTTATCGCGCAGGACGCGGACTGCGTCATCCCCGTGTCCTCTGTCGGTTACGAGCCGTTATTCGCCGTCTACCGGAAGAGCGCGCTCCCGGCGATGCGGGATGTGCTGGAGACGGGAGAGCGACGGATCAGCGCCATTTTCCCCCGCGTGCGGACGCGCTTCTACGATCTTGGCTGCGCACCGTGGTACCGAAATCTGAACACGCGCGAAGACGTCGCGGCGTTTCTTGGGATGGGATAGCGTGAAGACGGGGCCAGTAAATACGGGCATGGCCGAGACGAACCGCACCCAACGGTGGGCGTTGTCGTGTGTCGCGCCGATCGGATGTCCGTCCAAGCCGTTTGCTGGGTATCGGCGTACGGACGCGCGCAGCCCGCCACGACATCCCCAGGTCTCGCGCCGCCCCGAAACGCGTCCCCTGAACGAATGCGCCGCAAGGGGGATCGCCGCACGCACTCGTTCGGGCGACGCCCCAAGTCAGCAAGCGGGGCCGGCGCCGTACCCCTCAACTTGGTTTCCTTCGTTCCCCCGAGTGATGCCAGAGGAAGGGCAGGCTTTCCTGAAAAGGGGGAGATCATGGTCACCACAGTACAGCAAGACGAGCGGAAAGTCGGTTTCGAATGGTTGAAGAAGTTTGGCATGAAGTGGGCGGTCCTGGCGGCGCTCGTCGTCGATCTCTGGAAGCGGGGCGTGCGCGTCCCGTCTGCCGTGAACGAGGAGCTCAAGACGGCCCGGATGAAGATCATGTCCGGATGTTTCTCGCCCTGCGAGGTGGGCTGCACGCTCGGAAAACTCGAGGGGCAGCTTGTGTCGCTCGGCGCTTCGCTCGGGGAGGACTATCTGCGGCCGTGGTTCGACCTCTTGGGTCAAGCCATGGAAGGGCGCATCGACCCCGGCAAGGTTTCGGACATCCCGGCACTGAAGCCGATCGCCAACGATTGCAAGTGGCTGGCCTGCCGCTGCGGCGAGACGGCAACGCTCACCGAGTCTTTGCACCCCGAGGCGACCGAGGGGTGCCGATGATCGGCCTCGTCGGCCGGGATCTCCAGTGTCTCTTGCGGCGGGTCGCTCAGGTGTGAACCGGGGGCGGCGCTTCGAACTCTGCCGGCGTCAGAAACCGCCCCCCGTGGATTTCCTGGCTCTGGATCCGATAGGCGCTGTCGAAGACGATCTCGGCCGTCATCAACCGGAAGCATTTGCTGTCCATGATCTCCTTGCGGACGTAGTACCCTCCATCCTCCCGCAGACTGATGTCGTGCCGCCGATCCAGGCGGACGTGGACCTTGGACTTGCACCGCTCGCATTCCACATAGATGTGGATGGCGTCGTCCGATCCGCTCCCACTTCTAGCCACGAAGAGCTGCGACAACCTTCCCAGAATTCCCAACGGACACCCCTCGCGGTTGGCGCACGGGTGTGAAACCTACCACATACGCCACGATGCGTCCAGCCGTGGGCTTGAGCATATCTCAAACCATAGGACGATGGCAAGGGCGGTTGCAACCACTGGGCAGACACGGTGGCCGAGAAGAACAGTTGGGAAATCGCACTCTTGTCCAAATTCGCTCACGTTGAATGCTGAGCCTCCCCCGGCTATGGTGGGGATTGGTCGAGGATCCCGAACCCACAGCCGGAAAGGAGGCCCAACGGTGAATCGTGTCGTGAGTGTCTTGAGTCAGCTGCTCCAGGTGTTCCCGCGGCTTGAGTTCCAGCGCGCGGTGACAGACCACCGGGCCGAACGCCACGCTCGGGGCTTTCCCTGCTGGGGCCAGTTCGTCGCCATGCTCGTCTGCCAGCTCGGCCGGGCGAAGTCCCTCCGGGAGATCTGTGGGGGCCTGGCCTGCGCCGAGGGGACGCTCAGCCACCTCGGGATCACCGCCCCGCGGCGCTCCACGCTGGCCTACGCCAACGAACACCGCCCCTGGCAAGGGTACCCGACGCTGTTCTTCCAGCTCCTCGGGCGCTGTCAGGGGCTGGCGCGGGGCCGCCGGAAGTTCCGCTTCAAAAACCCGCTCCTGTCCCTGGACGCGTCGGTGATCGATCTGGGCGCCCGCCTCTTCGACTGGGCGACCTACCGCCGGACCAAGGGGGCCGTGAAGCTCCACCTCCTGTTGGACCACGACGGGTACCTGCCCTGTTACGCAGTCATCACCGAGGGCCGCCGCCACGAGGTCACCGTGGCCCGGACGCTCGCGTTCCCGCCGGGGACGATCCTCGTCATGGATCGGGGGTACGTGGACTTCGCCTGGTTCGCCGCGCTGACCCGCCAGGGGGTGTTCTTCGTAACCCGTCTCAAAGACAACGCCGTGTACGCGGTGCCGGGCACGCGGGCGGTGCCGGTGCGGGGCCCCGTCGTGCGGGACGAGCTGATTACCCTCACGGGGGTCCGGACGGCCGCCAAGTGCCCCTATCCCCTCCGCGTCGTGGAGGTGACGGACCCGGAGACGGGTGACCCACTGGTCTTCCTCACGAACCAGCTCACCTTTGGGCCGACGACGATCGCCCGGATCTCCAAAGACCGCTGGCAGATCGAGCTCCTGTTCAAGGCGTTGAAGCCGCACCTGAAGGTCAAGACCTTCGTGAGGGACGAGCGCCAATGCCCTCCACATCCAGCTCTGGGCGGCGCTGATTGCCCTGCTGGTCCTGAAGTACCTCCAGCTCCGGTCCACGTTCGGTTGGTCCCTGTCGAATCTGGTAGCGTTGCTCCAGTTCCAGCTCTTCACCCACCGGGACCTTTGGGCCTGGCTGGACGAGCCGTTCACCGGACCGCCCGCGCTCGCCGGGCCCGAGCAGCTCACCCTGGAGGTCGCGTAAGTTGGACAGCAGGACGGGGGGTCTGGTCCGGCGAGCTGGCTCCCCTCGTCCACAAGCCCGTGATAACACTGGGAGTCTCCGGGTGGATCTCAGCTGATATGGACAGCAGTGGGGAAATCTATGAAAACAGCTTCGAGTTCTGTGGATTCCTTGCGGGCAACCTGTGGATTCTGCGCGTCACCACGCCTTGGCTTGGCCCGGCAGTCGGATCAGAAATACGAGACCCTGGGCTACAAGGGGTGCAACCTCGGCGAAGTCCACCTTGCGCCGCAAGCCTCTACAAGATTCAATGATCCTCAAAAATGCGCTATTTCCTCGAAGTTGAACCTGTCGAATACATCTCGCGCCCATTTATCGGGCCGTCTGGAGAACAGCCCCAGTGGGCCCGCTGACAAAATCCCGGAATCGTGATCGGGCTGAGCTTCTGGATCTGGCGCAACGCGTACGCGAAGACACGCCGGAAGTGATACTCCTGGGGCAGCTTCAAGCGATACCGGTTCTGCGATTTGACCAGCCGCCCGGGAATGACCAGGAGTTCCCGCCGGATAGTCTTCAGGGTGGTGGGCTGATACGCCACCGGGAGGCAGAGCCGCCGGAAGTAGTGCAGCACGTCGAAGGCGAAGAGCAAGAGCTGGAAGAAGGCCACGTTGGGGATCCACTCGGCCGTCGGGATCTTCCCCCGCGGGTAGTCGTAGAGGAGTTCCCGGATGTGTTTCGCGATGCGAGCCCGCGGGGCGTAGAAGCGCCCGACGCGCCAGGCGTCGGTGCGCAAGTTGGTCACCAGCACGTGGTAGGCGTACTTCGGGTCGGTGAAGAGCGTGAGTTGCTTCGCCTCCACCGGCTCGGCGGGGATAGGCCGGCGGACCACCACGAAGCGATGCGGTACCTGCCAGCGGCTCGGCTGGTACCGGAATTCCCCCCCTCCCAGCCGCTGCGCAGCTTCTGGAAGCGGCAGCCGCGGGCCAGCGCCGTGATGGGCTTGTGTTCCTTGGCCACGATGGCGTAGCCCACCCGCTCGCCCTCGAGGCACGCGATGAGCCGCTTGCCAAAGAAGCCGGCATCCCCGCGCACCCGAAGGCGCGCGCGGGCGATCCCCGGCGGCACCTTCGCCAGACCGACCCGGAGGAACGGGACGGCGCCCGTGGCCGCCACCGGGTTGCCGGGCCGCAGGCTCCCGTGCCAGAACTCCTGCCGGTGCGCCTCGAAGCCGAGGAGCGGCGCCCCCGGTTCTTGGGGTTGTAGCCCACCCGGGCGCCCGCGGCGGGGCCGTAGATCACGAGGACCACGGAGTCCCGGTCGAAGGTCACGCTGCGCCGCGGCCGCGGGCGCGCGCAGCGCGCCTGCCGGAGCTGGTCGTGCCGGCGCACCAGTTGCCGGATGTGCCGGGGGCGGAGTCGCCGGAGGAACCGGCGCAACGCGGTCTGATCGGGGAAGCGCCTCAGCCCCCCAATCTGCGGGAAGGCGCCCTTGTACTGGCGGATCTGGGTGGCATTGATGCGGTCGAGCCCCACCATGACCGCGAAGAGCCGCGCGAGCCGCAACTCGGCCGGCGGGTAGTCGCGGGACCGGAGGGTGGGTCGGAGCCAGCGTTGGAGGAGCCGCTTCAAGCCGAGCTTCTGACAGAACGCCTGGACCAAGGCCATCCCGGCGACGTGCGTCCGGTGCAGCTCTTCGAAGCCGATCGGCACATTTCGCCGGCCTCTTGCCCTGTGACACAAAGCACCCCAAGGGTACGATCGGGTCCAAGGCGAAAGGGGTCGCCGTGAGCGCGTCCTGCGGCCTCGAAGTGCGATTTGTCGATTCAATTTACGCATCGGTGAGGGTGAATCACACGGATGATATCACTCCCCGAGAAGACTTGATTACTCGTCAGTTGTCCCTCGATCGTCAGCATAATGCGCTCGCCATCCGGCACGACTCGCTCGACAAGGCTCCGGTTGAACTTCACCATGAGATCTGGAACCCCGTTCGCGTTCTGATCGCCGATTGCCACCGGGCGTGATTGCGCCGGAATCGCGCTGGCCAACGGCTGCCCGTTGACGGCCCGTAGTCGAATCGTGGACACAAGGATCGTTGCCGGATCATATCCGAAAGGCAGCTCGAGGTATGCCGTAATCCACTTTCCGTTACTCCCTCGGTTCAGCGTATCCGGATCTATATTGATGCTTGCTGGAACGGTAACCGGCCCGCTCGGGGTCACGATCAGCGTAAATGACGCCCGTCCTTCCAGTGGCGCGACAGAGTCGTGATCGTTCGCAACGACGGTCACATTCAGGTAGGTGGAAGCGGTGCCGGTACCTGGCGCGATATGCAGCATACCGTAACCGCTCCCCTCGTCCGTAAGGGTAACGAAAGCCGGCGCGCCGGCTACCGTAAGCGTGAGACTCGAGACGCCGTCGGGGTCCGTCGCGGTCACGGGCACATTAAGGACGCTGCCTTCGGTCACCGCCTGATTGGAGATCGGCGTTACCTTCGGAGCCCGGTTTACATTCCCGACGGTAACGGTGAAACTCTGAACGGCATCGAGGGGCGCCACCGTGTCTTGATCGGTGACACGGACCGTGATCCCCACGTAGGCGCCGGCATCGGTGTAACCGGGGTTCACATGGAGGACACCCTGTCCGCCACCCTGGTCCGTCAATGTGACGAAGGCTGGGGCGTGCTCCAGGCTAAGCCGGAGAGTGCTGTTCCCGTCGGGGTCGGTCGCCAGAACAGGGACTTCCAACGTCGCCCCTTCCGCCAGGCTCTGATTGCCGATGGGTTCCAGGTCCGGCGGGCGGTTCGCGTTCTCCACCGTGAGATCGAACGCCTTCGTGTTGGTGAGCGGATTGACGCCGTCGTGGTCCACCACGGTGACCGTAATGCCCATGTACCGGCCCGCGTCCGTGAATCCGGGCGCGAAACGAATCGTTCCTTGACCGTTCCCGAGATCGACGAACGTGGCAAACGGCGGAAGGTTGACCACGCCGAGGGTGAGCGAGCCGGTGCCGTCGGGATCGGCGGCGAGCACGGCAAGGTGCACGACCTCGCCTTCGTTCACCACGAGGTTCACCAGGGGGGAGAGCACCGGTGGCCGATTCGTGTTGACGACGGCGATGTCGATGGTGCACGTGGTGGGAAGGATGCCGTCCGTGGCCGTGATCGTAACGGAATACGAGCCGGCTTGGAGGAAGTCAGGGGTAAACGCCAGCGTTCCGCTCGCCGGTTCAAACGTCGCATTCGCCGGAAGCGCCCCCGCGCTGAGGCTGACCGGATCTCCGTCCGGATCGGTGGCGCAAACGATCACGTTGAGGGTCTGCCCCTCCTGGATCACTTGCGGTCCCACCTCGTCAAGGATCGGTGCCCGATCGATGACCGTGATCGGGGCACTCGCCAGCGTCTTGGTGACGCCCCCTGGAAGGAGGGCTTGCAGGACTGCCACATACGACGTGGTGGCCGCCGTGGCCGCCAGGCTCCCGCCCGGTACGATCACAGTGTCCGTGCGTTCGGCGCCCAGCGCCAAAACGCCGCCCGCAATCGGAAGCGTCTGGACAACGGCTTGGGCCTGGGGGTTCACGATTAGAGATTGAAACCCCACGAGGTCCATGGAAGCGTTGCCGCTATTGCGAACCACGGACGAGAGCGTGACAGCGGCGTTCCGGAAGACCACCGCAGGTGTAACCGCAAAGGTCCCCACCAGTCCCACGCCCGTCGCAGCACCAGAGGCAACCTGGAACGTTGTGGTCTTCATGTCCAGGAGCGTGCCGCTTGCCGGATCCGTCACCCGCTCCACGACGGTGTACGTGCCTGGCGTCGCGGTGCCGATGGCGTATGCAAAGGTGAGCGTGCGGCTCGTTTGCGCGGGCAGGCTGGCCACGGTCTGATTCGCCGTCCAGATCGAGGTCCCTGCGCTGTCCTGCACCGCGACGCTCACGAGGAGGTTGTACCAGGCGGCGTTCATCGTGGCGTTGGTTGCCGTGGCACTGATCGTGGCCGTTTGGTTGGCCTCATAGATCTGCCGGTCGGTCGTCACCTGGCTGTTGATCTGTGGCGTTGGTTGCGACCCACCGCCTGCCACGATCCGGAAGAGGACGAGGCGCGACGTGATGGTTGCACCGGTTGCATCGCGCAGCGTGCCCCGCACGGTGTATTGGCCGGTCGGCGTCGTGCCCGTGTTCCACAGGAGACTGAGATTTCGCGCTTCGCCAGGGTCGGGGCTCGTCACGCTTTGCTCCGGCAGCGCGGCGATGGCTTCACCTGTTGCCACCGTCTCTATCGCGAGGCGCACGGAGAAATCACCGGCCGTCGTGTGTGGATTGCCGACCGACAGCGCGATCTGGACGTCAGTGGCCGCCGGATACTCCGTTCGATCGAGGACCAGCGTCAACGTGGGCGGCGGCGTCCCGCCGACCGGCACGAATGTCCGGAATGCCAGATTGTTCCCCTCTTCCGTTTCGGCAACGGTGTTCTCTGGATCGGCTTTGACGTAGACGTCGCGCTGTCCCGGCGGTGTCCACGTCAGGGTAGCCAGACCGATCCCACCTCCTTCGACTCGCGCGAGTGTCGTTTGCCCGAGCGAGGTGCCCCCGCCGTTCGGGTCGCCGTCGTAGAATCGGATGACGACACCGGTCGCGTCGATCGGCTGAAGATTCCGAACGGCAGCGCTGATCGTTACAGCACCCCCCGTCCCGCCCGCAAACGCGATATCCGCCGGCAGCACCACGAGATCCGGCGCATTCCCTACGGGGTTTTTCACAGGGAGGGTGGCGCAGGCGACCCCCGATTCCCCCGATGGACCGGTCCCGATGATGCTCACCGCCCACGTCCCGGGGATAGCCGTTCCCGAGATCGCATACGTTGCCACATACCGGTCGGCTTCGCGCGTGAAGGTGATGGGCGTCACTACGCCTTCCTGCGGGCTCAAGGTGCCTTGGAGTGTGAGTTGATCTAGGGCGATCCCCTGCGCGGTGACAGTCAGTTGGACCGTATCGCCGGGATAGTAGACAGCCTTGTTGAGGGCCAGGCTTACGGTGACCTCCTGATTCACCTGGGCGCCCGTGAGGGCCCAGAGGATCTGGCCTGTCCCCGTAGGTCCACCCCAGCTGCCGTCGACCCTTTGAACGCTCTGTACGTAGCAGACCCCGCGCGCCACAGGGAGCCCGCGTTCTCCGGCACCACTGAGTGCCATCACCGCAAGCGCGGAGCGACTCGACCCGCTCGATTGGCCGAGCACTGTTCCCCAGCCGCCATTGGGGTTCTGATTGGCAAGAAGCCAGGTAATGGCCCGTTGCACACGGTCCGGATAGACTCCGGCCCGCTGGAAGATCACGGTCGCGAGGGCCGTATCCTGCGAGTTGGCCCAACTGCCATCCGGCAATTGCTGCCCCGCAAGCCAGGTGAGTCCACGACTCACCTCGGGATCGCTCGCCCCGTAACCGGCCTGGAGCAGGGCGAGCAGTGCGGCGATCGACGAGGTCTGGTTGACCTGGGTGTAGGAGTAATACTCCGGCCACCCACCCAGCACGCTCGGGTCACCGCTCTTCTTCTGCGTGTTGCGGAGGAAACTCACTCCCCGGTTGATTGCGGTTTGCTCGTCGGCGGTCCGGCTGGCGGGTGGCGGGAGCGCGAGGGCCTGGACCGAGTTCGCGGTGGGATCGATGAACGGGGCGGGCGCGGGCGGGATCATGTAGGGCCAGCTCCCATCCCCCGACTGTGTCGCCACGAGCAGTGTGCGGGCCTTTCCGATCACGCTGATCTTCCCATCCACCGTCAAACTCGTCGTCTGCAGCCCCGTGAGGGCCCAGTCGGTAGACTGATATTGCTGATTCGCCGGGAAGCTCTCCCCGCTGGCGCTGATATGCGCACTGATCCAGCTCAGGCCGCTCGTGAGACGGGCATCGGTGAAGCCCAGCCCGCGGACGATCGCCACGACCTCCGCGGTGAGCTGGAAGTCGGTATAGTTGTAGCCCGACAGGGACCACCCCCCGTCGGGACGTTGGTACGCGAGGAGGCTGCTCGCGGTACTGGCCACGAGGTTATTGGCCGGATTCAGCGTCCGCATCATCAACAGCCAGTTGCGCATGAACTCCTGGTGATATGTCCGCCAGCCGTCGTAATAGGCCTTGGCGCGGGTGACGGCGGGATCCGTGGTAGACGTCGCCAGGGCCAAGCCGACGACGGCGTACGTCGAGACAAACGGGTTGCTCGCGGCGCCGGCTTGGGTCCCCCAGTAGCCGTCGCTATTCTGCGTGGTCTTGAGCCAGGTCACCGCCCGGGTGACGGCGGGATCCGTATTTGGTGCGCCGCTCCGGAGGAGCGCTGCCAGGACCATGCCGGTCACGTCGGCTCGACCGGCGAACCCGCGCCCACCATAGGCCCAGCTCCCGTCGCTGTTCTGCAGCCGCCGGAGGTACGCCACCGCATCTTGAATGCGGGATGATGCCGGGGATTCGCCCTCGTCGAGCAGAGCAAAGATACAGGCCGCGCTATTGACCCCCGCGAAGTTGCCGTCCGGGGCCTGCGCTTCCAGCATCTTGGCCAAGGCCGGCTGATAGTGTGGTGCCGTGGTTTGCCCCATAGCCTGATAGGCTTGCAGGGCGAGGCTGTTGAAGTAGGCAACCGAATAGTCCGTCCAGGCTCCCTGGGTGCTCCCGACGGGGATCTGGTGATCCACCAGCCACCGCACCGCATCCTGGGCCGAGGTGGCGATGGCGGCGGGCGGGCGCCCCGGCGTGACGATGTTGTTCCGCGGGTCCACGTCGGAGGGCTCGACGCCCGAGACCACGACGAAGAGCTGTGGCCGGTCCGCCGGGTAGGTCACACTCGGCAGGTTGATCGTCTGGCGGAACGTCGCGCCGACCGTTACCGGCGCCGATGTGAGGAGCGTGCCGCCGAGATTGGGATTCCCCGCGTAGAGCTGGATCGTCCCCGCCGCGTCCGCCGTTCCGACGTTTCGGACGACCGCTGTCACGCTCACGAGGCTGCCGGGCTGCGGCACGGCCGGATTCACGACGAGATCCTCGGGGAAGAGGGCGAGATCGGCCCCCGGCGGCGCCCCGACCGGGGCCAGGAACAAGTCACCCACGTCCGTTGTGCCGATCCGCGACACGGCCGTGTCCACCCGTGCCGTCCCGTAACCCGGCTTGCCGAGCGCCAGACTCAAGCCCCCGGCATTCAGCCCGCTCAGGAAGAAGGCGCCGTTCTCATCTGTGATGATGCTGACCTCGGCTCCCAACACACCCACGGTCACGCCGGCAAGCGATGTGCCGGTCTCCGCCGCAACCACCCGGCCGGCGAGCTTCCCGGCGCCCGGCCGGGCCAGGATGAAGGGGGCGAGATAGGTAGGGCTATCGGGGAACACGGCGATATAGCGGGTCTCGCCGAGATACCCCGGCGCCGTTGCCTCGATGTAAAAGAGCCAGGGCCTGTCCACGGACAGAGGGAAGTTGAACGCGCCCGTGGCCGATGTCGCCGCCGCCGGCACATCCGTCCCTACAAGCCGGACGGTCGCGCCCGGGAACGGCTCGCCCGTCTCCCCATCGATCACACTTCCCAGGATCGGGCTGCCCTCTCCGGCCCCGGAGCCTATGGCGAGCGTGGGGCTGAACGTGAGAATCGCTCCGCCGGCCAGCGTCGTCGTTGCGGTGGCTGGGGAATAGCCTTCCTTGCTCGCCGTGATCGTCACGTCTCCCGGCGCCACGTCGGTCAGTTCGTAGCTCCCGGCGGCGTTCGTCGTCGCCGTGAGCGATGACGTCCCCGCCACCTGTAGCTGCACGCCAGCCAAAGCGAGTCCGGTAGCCGCATCGGTCACAGTCCCACGGATCGTCGCCGTGGTCCGGAGCGGACTGAGGCGTAGAACGTCAAGGTCGGTCACCGTCCCGGGCGCCACCGTGGCAAAGCCGGCGAGCGACGAGTATCCATCCTTGGTCAACGTGAAGTCCACGCGACCAGACGGAAGATTCGCGAGCGTTACAACGCCGCTGGTGACGGTCGTCGCGGCGATGGCAGTGTTGCCGATCACGGCCAGACGCGCGCCCGCCAGGGGTTGATTCGTGGCGGAGTCTACCACGAGGCCCGTGAGACCGCCCGGCGCGGTGAGCGAGGTGAGGGGGACGGCGCCGAGATCGAGGGCGCTCCCGCCGGAGAGGACGGCGGTGAATCCGTGGCTGACATACCCGCCCGCGCTCACCGTGCCGCTGTAGGTTCCGGCCGGAACCGCAGTGAGCGTCGCGAGACCGGTAGCATCCGTCGTGCCGCTTCCGCCGACGCCGAGGCTCAACGTCGCACCGGCGATTGGCGCCCGCGTGATCGCGTCCTGGATGGTTCCGCGAACGGTCGCGGTCGTCGGGGGCGTCTGCCCCACTGGCGGAAGCGCCGGCGAAAACTGGATCGTCACGCCCGCAACGGCGGTGCCGGTCGCGCTCGCGTCCTGGTGGCCGGCTTTGCTCGCGGTCAGCGTGAGGCCCCCGGGCGTCACACCGCCGATGCTGTAGCTTCCGTCTGCGCCCGTCGTGGCGGTCAGTGTTCCGGTGCCGCCGACCGCGCTCACGGTGACTCCCGCCAACGCCGTTCCCGCCGTCGCATCCGTCACCCGGCCGGTCACACTGGCCGTCGCAGGCGCCTGCGCGAGCCGGATCGTTCCGAGCGGCGTCACCATACCAACTGTCACTGTCGCAATGCCGGTCTGGGTGAGGTACCCGCCCCGGGTGAACTCCAGGGTTACGGGGCCAGGGGCGAGGCCGTCCAGCGTGAACCGACCCAGTATATCGGACACGGCCGCAGTCGTTTCGCCATACCGTCGCGCCGTCACGCCAGGCAGGGCCTGTCCGGTGGCGGCGTCGAGCACCTGTGCGGTGACCCCGCCCGTGGTCGGCCGGACCGGCGGGTTCTGGAGGAGCCACACGGCGTGCAGCGCGATTGCCGTCACGTACGGATCATCTTGCCAGCTGCCATCCGCCTGCTGGCTAGCCGTCAGATACGCCAGCGTCGCAGGCGTGATCGGCGCCAGGTCCGCCCCGGCGGCCGCCAGGGCGCGCACCACCAGTCCCGTCTCCAGCGGCGTACTCCCCGCGTCGCCATAGCCGCCGTCGGTCCCGCGCTTCGCTTGGAAGAGTGTGACGGCACGATCCAGTGTCGCCTGGATATCCAGATTGCGCGGCGCGCCACCGAGCGCCCGGACGACCTCCGCCGTGAGTGCCACACGGCTCGTCTCGCCAGCGGTATACCGCCAGCCTCCGTCGTTCGACCGGTTGCCCAGAAGCCAGTTCGCCGCTTGAATCGCGTTGGCGCCCGCGCCGTTACCCGTCGCGACCAACGCCCGGACCGCGAGTGCCGTCGTCCACGTTTCGCTCCCGAACCCCGCGGCCATGCCCCACCCGCCGTCTAGATTCCGGAGGGCGAGGAGCTCCGTCGGCGCCCCGCCGCTGACGGCGAGCGCGTGGGCCGCCGCGTCGGTCGTCGGCTTGACGCTGCTCTGAAGGAAGGTCACTGCCGGCGCAATGACGGGATTGGCCAGGTCGATAGCTTGCAGGACTTCGGCCACGGTGGCCGTCACCGGAATGGCCGTTCCCGTCTCGCGCCATCCACCACCCGCGGCACGCATGCCGGTGAGGAAGGTTTGCCCTTGGACGTTCTCCGGTGCCGTCGGGTGCGCCGCAGCCAGCGCGAGGAGCGCGAGGGCCGTCGTCCCGACGCTGCCGAGGGTTTCATCGCGGCCCCAACTCCCATCCGTAGCAACAGTGGCCCGCAGGAAGTCCAGTGCTTTCTGGCTCGCACTCGCGGGTGTCGTCGTGGTTTCCGGGACCGGGGTCTGCCCGGCAGCCAGGAGAGCCAGGAGCGCGACCGCTGTCTCGCCCGTGTTGCCGACGTCTCCCAGAATGCCCTGACGGCGCTCGATCCACGCAACACCGCCGAGGACAACGGGGTCGTCTGTTTGCGCTCCTGAGCGCAGCAACGCCAGCAGCGTGAGCGCCGTGCTCCACGTGTTGCTGACACCGCCGGCGCCCCAGCCGCCGTCGGGGTTCATGGCCGTGCGGAGGAACGACACCGCGGCGCTGTTCGCGCTCCCCGCCTCCGCCTGTCCCCAGACGAGGAGCGCGGTGGCCGTGAGATCACCACTCAGGCTGCCATCCGGTTGCTGGCTGGCGAGAAGAGCGGGGAGCAGGTTGGCGTCTCGGGTCCCCCAGTACTGCCAAACCTGTGCGAGGAGCTCTGCTGATTGGACCGCGCGGAGGCAGGCCAGATCGTAGGCGACGTATTGTCCTGTGGCCGAGAGGGCGCGGCTTGCGAGTGCTGTGGCGGGAGCCTCCAGGCGGCCGCCCCACGCGCCGTTCGGGAGCTGCGCCTGGCCGAGCCATTGGGTCCCGAGCACGAGGGCATCGGCGGCGGCACCGGGCGACGGCGTGACGTGGCAGCCGAGCACAAGAAAGCCGCCGATCAGCGCGGCGCGGGACAGACCCATCCACGTGGAGTGGCGTTGGCGCTTCGTGTCCAGTCGTCCCATGCTCCGCTCCCTCGTCGGCGAGGTGTCCAGAAAATGGACCTATCACTGCGGGCGCGCTTGTCTGCGACGCTTCTCCAGCTCCTCCAAGAACCGCTCCGGTTCCGCTGGGCTGATGCCGTAGGTCTTCCCGTCGGTCATCGTGATCAGGATGAGGCCTTTGGGGTCGTGGTAGGAGCTCAACGTGCTGTAGAGGTAGATCTTCCCACGCCCCTCCACGATGAACGCCCCGATCTGCGCGACGTACTCAATGAGTTGGGGGACTTCCTTCGCGTAGGTGAGAGGGCCGACCTTCACGACATCCCAGGGCGTGTCCCGACGCTCCACAGCGGTGATGTTTGCGTAAGGGATTCTTAGCGTTCGGAGACCAAGGCGGATGCCAACGGTCGTAGCGTCGAGGCGATACCAGAGCTTACGAAGCGTAACCCACCACATGAAATTGAAAGTCGCCGTTAGGAGGAGACCCGCCTTGGTTATGGATGCCAGGATGCCCCCCACGGTTGATCGGGGACCCAGCAGAATCACCGTCGCAAATAGATAGAGAACGAAGAAGCTGAACGTCCGAGCTAAGAGCGCCTCGAATCGGGGGCGCTTCTCTTCCGGCATACCTGGATAAGGCCCGTACTTCTGGGCGGAATCCTGCATCTCAGAACCTCAAAGAACCACGAATGCGAGGAAGAAGATCCATGAGAGGGCTACACAGAAGTAGACAACGCAACGGCCGAGGACGATCAACCGCCTGCCGGCCGCTACGGCTTCAGGGCCTTGGAGATTGAGCACGGCAGTTCGATGCGCCTCGGTCTCGATGGATCTTCGGCCCTGCATGAGCGCCCCCTTGTATATCACCAAGGAGAGCAGAGGAAGCAGCACCAGAAGCACGATGATAGAGCTTCCCTCAACAAGAAGAGCGCCCCACCGATAGCCCAAGAACGTTACCGCTAACAGGAGGACGAATATGACTAGCAGATAGACTGTTCTACTCATGATGCCTCGCCTAACGGTCTTAGATCGGATGGGTGACTGCGTTCCTATCGGCATACCATTCCCGGCTAAATGAGGGAATCAAGCGTGCGTTGTTTATCACATAGTCGAATCCGGCCATGAGGGCTATCAGCATCAAGACCGCAAAGACCACTGGCGCAGTTAAGGGCTGAGCAAGGAGCAGAAACACACCAACGCCGAGAGTTAACTGAACGAGGGCATTTGTAACGTTCAGGAGGACGTCCTTGGAAGCGGGCCACGTTAGGGAGGGTGACTTGCCCTGCCGCACGGCATCCAGGATAGGGCCAATAATAAGGGCAATCGCCAACGTCGTGGCTGCGGCCAACAAGAGGCCGACGGGATTCAACAAAAAGGATAGGCCAACTCCAAGCCCCAACAGGAAGAGCGACGCCCACAGCAGTTCCCTTGCGGTCTCCATCCAAAACCCGCCCGCTAGGCCGCCGCTGATCTGGAAGGCTCCGGCCCCAGTGGAAGAGTCGAGGACGATATAGCCGGCCCCCATCCAGCCGTTGACGTTCACTTCAGTGCCGGGGACGTAAACGGTCTTGCCGGCCGCGACGACGTTCTGGATGTCGTCTTTCGTCTCCTGCGCCAACGTCAGTAGCGGCAGAACGGTGGGCAGGCTTGCTTGGGTGACCCGGTAGACGGGGACACCCTGCGTGTTCGCCAGCCGAAGGACATGGGCAGCGGAGACCGCTTGGCGTGGCTGCTGGAATAGCTGCTCGAAGATGTTCCCCTCCAAGAAGGAACCGGCCACCCCCATCATCAGGGTGAAGGTCCACTCGGCACCCTTATCACCGGTGAAGGAAAAAGGGGTGAGGAGGTTCCGGCGGAGGTCCAGGGTCAGCCCGCCGGGCGCGGCGGCGAGCGGCGCATCAAACGCATACGTCATCTTCGTGGTGAAGCTGTTCATTGCCTCGGACGGTAGGCGGACCGGGACGATCCGGCGGAGGTTTCCCGCAATCCGGGTCAAGATGTTCAGTTCGCCCCAATAGGCCAAGGCGGCGAGGTTCAGGAACTCACCAATGATCTTGTCCTTCGTGACGCTCGACAGACTTTGCCGTTCGAGTTGAGCTTTGGTCTGGACGAGCCGCGCTCGACTCTCCAGCAAGCGCCGTCCTGATGAGTTCCCCACCTCGACAGTCAGGAGGCTATTGTCCCCTGCAATCCGTTCATGCCGAAGTTGGTCGGAAAGCTGGTTGGGTCCCTCCAAGGTGACGAGGATGGCTTGGTCTTTGCCCATGCCGATGCTGGGACCGGATGCCACAACGACCTCGTCAATTCGAACCTCTGGCACCAACCGGAGGAGGTACGCCGGGATCGAGGTGGCCTGCTGGCTCGCCAGGGACTCCAGCGTGGCGCGGTCGGCATCGGAGGCCGGGCTGTAGGAGATGGTGATCTTCTGGGTCGCCACCTGGGGCAGGCTCCGCGTTACCGAGGAGACCTGGGTGAGGCCGAACTCGTCCAAGAGCGTGATCGTCACATGATGCCGAAGGGAATCTAGCAACGCTGTAGCATCACTTGCCGTGGCCAAGGCCCGGTGCGGGAGGCTCGCGGGCAGGAGGCCGAGGTTCAGCTTGGCGATGGATCGGCCCCCGGTGATGTCAAGAACAGTCGCGTTCGGCAGGGTGGTCTCGACGTGCGTCTGGAGGAGTTGCCGCAGGCGGGTGGTCTCACTCTCGATGAAGGCCTGGTTGAGGTGGGTGGCCGCACCGGTCGCAGGGTCAATCGTGGCCCCCGCCTGGGCTTGCTGCAAGAAAGCGTTCACGTCGAAGCCGATGATCGTGGGGACATCGAGGCCCTGGGTGTACGTGTACTGCTTGAAGCTCGCATCGAGCGGAATCCAGGTCTTCCCCGCTTGCCCCAAAGGCACTCCGCGGTAGTGGGCGAAGGGAACGTAGGCTTCGACCCACACGTGCTCCAGGGTGACGGCGGTGGCATTGTAGGAGGTTGGGACGCCCCCGCTGGCGAGGATGGTCGCGGCGATCTGGGGGGTGGCGACACCACCGACCCAGTTCTGGGCCTGGGCGGCGGGGACCTGGATGGTGCCCAAGACGTAGCGAGCGGGGATATTGGCCGCGCGGAAGAGGGCGATCAAGAGGCCCGCCGTATCGACGGCGTTGCCGGATTTCTCCCAGAGGGTGAGGACGCTGCCTTTGATGGAACCCCAGGTGGGCTCGAAGTCGATGGTGTTCCGGACGTACTCGTAGATCTTGACGGGGTCGTTCCCCAGTTCCCTCGCGAGGTCGCGGATCTCCTGCGTGATCTGGACGTCTTCGGTTGGCGCAAGATCCGCGGCCGTCGGCGTAGTCGGCAGGCCGGAGGTCTTGGGGAGGACCTGAGCAACGAGCGCGTCGCTGCCGGCGGCGACCTGCGTGACGTAAGCCGGGTCGAGGGTGTCTTGGGCGGCCAGCCACGGTGACCCTGGACGCGCGTACGTCGGGAGAATACTCGTACTCGTCTGCGGTGCCTTCCACCGCGGCTCGGCGGGGCGACTCGGGAGCTTGTGGGGGTCGAGGGGGCGGTGCTTGGGCTTGGGCGCATACTTGTCGAGGAGTTCGCTGGTCCTCCGCAGATGGTGGCCCAGGCGCGCCCGTTCGGGGGCGCGATCCTGGAAATTCCAGTGATCCGTGATACGCTCGTGGGCGTTCTCTGCTTCGGTCAACTCCGTGTCGAGTTCCTTGTGTTTGGCGTCGTAGGATCGGACCGCCTCGGCGTGGCGCTGAAGAATCTCCGCCGGGAGGTTCGCCCGGCGGAGTTGCTGCTCCGTCGCGGCGAACTGGTCACGCACCTTCCGATGCGCGTCGCGGAGGGCCTGGCGGGCCTGTTTCACGGCAGCCATCGCGGTGGTGAGGTCCCCACCCGGGGCCTGCGCGTCCACTGCCGCCTTTGTCAGCCGGTGCAGTTCCTTGAGCGCCTTCGTGAAATCATCGTCCCGCGTGGCTGTCCGCTTGACGGGTCGGGGCGGCGGGTCCTGCGCCCAGGCCTCCGGCAGGCGCCAGAGTTCCAGCGCGGTCCAGACGAACGCGAGTAACAGGGGATACACGATGACGGGCGAGCGCCACCAGCGGGTCGGCATCGGCTCCTCCGGCGGAGAGGGTGGACGGCGGGAATTTACTGAACGAATTAGCGCGAACCGAGGTGACGCGTCAAGACGGAGGATTCCGACATTACGAGGGACAATCACGACAGGGGCGACTCAGGCGTGTCTGGAAGTTTTCGAGAAGGCTCGGTCGGCCACTCGCCCCGGCGGACCTTGCGGAGCACGCGGGCGAGGTAGCTCGGATCGGAAAAGCCTACCATGGGCGCGATGGCACGGAGGGAAAGACCATTTTCCCGGCGCAGGCGTTGTGCCGCCTGCACGCGGACCCAGGCGAGGTACTGGGACGGTGAGCACCCAAAGCGGTCGGCAAATCGGCGCTGCAGTTGACGCTCGCTCATCCCGGCGAGGTCGGCGAGGTCGGCGAGGGTCAGCGCTTCCGTGAAGTGCTCCTCGATGAACGCCTTCACGCGAAGTACAGGGTCGGCCACGGGCTGCCCCACCATCGCCGCGACCACCTGCAAGAGGGTCGGGAGGGCGAGTGGCTTGTCGAGGCAATCGTGGGCCCCGGCGAGAAACGCGCGCCGGACCGTCGCCTTGTCGCCATGGCCGGTGAGGACGAGGACTCGCACCCCAGTTCGCCTGCGCAGAGAAGGAAGCAATGCCAGCCCGTCCTCATCACCAAGCCGGACGTCCAGGATGACCCCGTCAATCTCTCGCTGCTCGACCCAGGCCAACGCCTCCACCCCCGTGGCGGCAAGGCTGACCGTGTAACTTGCCCGAAGGGCCGTGGCCAGGGCTTCGCGCAGACTCGAGTCGTCGTCGATGATCAGTATATGAGGGCGAGTTTGTACTGGCATGGATGCTCGATCAACAGACCTTCGTTTGAACCGACTACCAGATCAGTATGCAAGCCGTACCGCAGGGGCGAAAGGAAAACTCGATCGCGGCCACCGAATGTCCACCTGCCAGCACATCCTGGTCGCGCTCTGGATAAGCTGATGGCGGAAAGTCGTACCGGTTCGCTGGCAAAGCCTTCTTGATAACGGCGTCGGCCTTGACACATTGTTCACGGGCGCTAGCCCGGCGAGAGAATCACAGGAGGGAGTCGTGCGGTATTCTGTCTTGATGCAACCCGTCAATGAGCCGAAATTCGAGGGATACTATTACGCGCATATCCCCTCGCTCGATCTGACCACCCACGGTGTTGGGATCGAGGGGGCCCTCAAGGCGGCGCAGGAACACATCGAAGCATGGCTTGCCGAGAAGCGCGCGCATGACGAGCCGGTCCCCACCGAGAACAATCCGGTGATTGCGCAGATCGAAATCGCCGATGCGCTACTCCGCTCGTGAGGTCCTCGCCACACTCCCCCGCGTCGGGTTCGTCGAGGTACGACAAAGCGGGAGCCACAAGATCCGTCGTCATCCCGATGGACGCCAAACCTACGTGGCAATGCACCCCGGCTCGCTTCCGACCGGAACCTTTCGGAAGGTCCTGAAGCAAGCCGGCCTCCCCGAAGACGATTTCCGAGCACGCTGACCGTTTCCGGGCGTACTCAGAGTCCGTCGGTCCCGTCTGCGCGCCGCATCGATCCTCGCCGCCGACTCGGCATCCGAGCCGTACGGCCGGTACGCCTACTCCACCACGAGTTTCACCGGCGTCGCGTCGTGGATGTTGGCGGACACGGGGCAGCGGCGGTCCACCTCGTGCGCAAAGGCTTCCTTCTCCTCCCGGGACATGTCCGCATCCATCTTCACCGTCACCGTGATGCCGGAAAAACCGACGGGGGCCTCCGGGTTCCGTCCCAACAATCCCTCGACGTCCAGATCGCCCTCCACCCTCACGTCCATAGACCGGAGCGTGATCCGCTTTTGCTTGGCCGCGATCCGCGCGATGGTCCCGATGCAGCCGGCCAGCGAGAGCAAGAAGTACTCCAGGGGCGTCGGCCCGGCGTCCTCGCCACCGGCCGTCTTCGGCTGATCGACGATCAGCGTGTGGCTCCCGATGGTGCTTTCGATCTTGAACCGCTCGCCCAGGTGGGCTTCGACCGCAACATGCTTGACAGTGGCCACGAGTAGCCTCCTCCGACAGGTGATGGTTTCCGTACGCCCCGCACGGATTACCCCGGAACGGCGGCGTGCGGGAATTGAAGACGAGCGCCCGCCCTGGGCACTCGCCCGGCTCCCCTATGCTACTTCTTGCGCTGGAGTTCTGGAAGCTCGGCCCAGGGCGCGAGTGGCTGCGGCGGCGGCGGCGCCATGGGCTTCCCGGCGCGGATCGTCGCCCGACTCACCAGCCGCACCGTGCCCGATCGGGCGTTCATGAAAACGTCGTGGAAGGTGTAGGCCCCTTCCTCCAAATCAAACACGGCGACATCGGCGGGCGCGCCCGGCTTGAGCGTCGCCAGATCCGGGCGGCCGACGGCGCGGGCGGGTCGCGCGGTCGCGCGGTCGATGACCTCGGGCAGGCTCATCCCGAGATTCAGGAACTTCGAGAGCGTCGTGGGCATATCGAACATCGGCCCCTGGATGCTCAGCTGGTGTGCGTCGGTGCTGATGACATCGGGGGGCATCCCCGCCGCCAGCATCCGCTCGGCGACCTCGTAGCTGAAACTCCCCGTCCCGTGACCGACATCCATGACAACCCCCCCGTCCCACGCGCGGCGGACGAAGTCCTTGAGTTGCCCGTCCGGATCCAGAATCCGGTTGTCCTGTCCCGTGAAGCAGTGGGTGAGGATGTCGCCGGGGCGGAGCAGCGTGAAGATGTCTTCCAGGGGCGGGGGCAGCTTTCCGATGTGCACCATCATCGGCAGGCCGACCCGATCGGCCAGCTTGCGGGCCAGCCGCATCGGCTCCAGCCCGACCCCGCGGGTGGTGTTGGCGTCGATCCGGGCCTTGATGCCCACGATGAGGTCCCGGTTGGCGTCCACGATCCGGCGCGCGAGAACGAGGTCACAGTAGTCGAGGTTGGCCAGTTCGTAGGTGCGCGCGGTGAGCCCGATGGACGAGACGTTCAGGAAGGCCAGAACGCGCGCCTGGCTTGGTTCGGCCACGAAGCGCCGGAACCCCGGGAAGCTGTAGCTTCCCGCCGTTCCGGCGTCGATCCAGGTGGTGACCCCGGTGACCGCGGCGACGGGGTCGGGCTCGATCCCCCAGTAGCTTGCGCCCCAGTAGACGTGCGTGTGGAGATCCAGAAGGCCGGGCGTCACGATCCGACCCGTTGCGTCAAGCGTGGCCCCGGCCTCCTGGGTCGGCAGCGTTGGGTCCACCGCAGCGATGACGCCGGCGCGGATTCCGATGTCCAGCTTTCCGAGCAGGCCGCCGCCCGGATCCACGACCTCGCCGCCCCTGATGACCAGATCGAAATGCATGAACCGACCTCGCAAAGACGCGGGTTGCCCGGCGGGCGCGAATTCGCGGTCGGCTATCGCCGGCGCAGCACCCGCCCCGCCCTGACACCCGTCAACGTTCCGCTCTCCACGGCCAACCGTCCGGCAACCAGCACGTGCGAGATGCCGACGGGGTACCGGCTCGGCTCGGCGTACGTTCCCCTATCGATGATGGTGTTCGGATCGAAGATCGTGATATCCGCGATCATCCCTTCCCGGAGCAGCCCGCGGTCCTGCAGTCCCAGACGCTGAGCCGGAAAGGATGTCATGCGTCGAACGGCCTGAGGCAGGGACAGCACCCCCTCCTCGCGGACGTATTTCCCCAGGAGCCGGGCGCAGGTGTTGGAGACCCGCGGGTGCGGCTTCCCGCCCACGATCCCATCCGTGCAGACGGTCATGTAGTCGCTCCGCATGATGACCCGCACGTCCTCTTCGCAGCCGTAGAAGAGGGTCATGGTCACCGCATCCTCCTCCTCGACGAGAAGGTCGCAGACCACGTCGACGGGCCGCTTGCCGGTGATCCTGGCGATATCGGCGATGGATTTTCCCTCGACCCAGCGGTTCGCGTCCGTTTTGACCGCGTTGACCCAGACGCCGTCCCAGCCGCAGAGAGCCACCCAGTTATCCCAGCGCTCTGGAATACGGTTATCCTGAACCTGACGGATCTCCTCGCGGACCTTTGGGTCCTCGAGCCGCGCCAGAAGCGCCGCCGTTCCGCCGGAATGGAACCGCGGCGGAATCACCGCATCCAGCATCGTGCTGCCGGCCACGTAGGGGTATTGATCGAAGGTGATCTCGACGCCTCGTCCGCGGTACGATTCGACGAGATCGAGAAGCTCGCCCGCCTTCCCCCAGTTCGCTTTCCCCGCCACCTTGAGGTGAGAGATGTGCAGGGGGCAGTCTGCCTCCAGGCAGATCTCGGAGACCTCGCGGATGGACTCTGCCGCCTCATCCCCTTCGTTCCGCATGTGAACCACAAAGAATCCGCCGTATTCGGCTGCCACCCGGCACAGCGCCACCAGCTCCGTCCGGTCCGCGTACATGCCCGGGGGATAGATCAGCCCCGTCGAGAAGCCGACACCCCCCTCTTCGAAGGCCCGCCCCAGAATCCCCTGCATGCGCGCGATCTCGTCCGGGGCGGCAAACCGGTTCTCCCATCCGAGCGCGGTCGCGCGGACGGCGCCGTGCGGGATGAGCATCATGGCGTTCGTGGCAGGGGGCAGGGCGTCCAGGCGATCCAGGAACTCGGCCATCGAGCTCCACGGCCACTCCGTCAGGTAGGTTCCCAGCAGCCCCGACACGCGCTGCATCATGGGCGCCTTGTTGGTCTCGTCGATAGGCGCCACGGAAAGTCCATCCTGGCCGATGAGGGCCGTCGTGATGCCCTGGAGCAGCTTGGAGTCTTCCTCCGGATGCACGAACACCCGAAGGTCGGAGTGGGTATGCATGTCGATGAAGCCGGGCGCGACCACCAGGCCCGTCGCGTCGATCGTCCGCGCCGCCTCGTCATGGATACGGTGGCGGATGGAGACGATCCGCTCCTCGCGGAGGCCGATCTCGCCTCGGAACCAGGGGCTTCCCGAGCCGTCGACGATTCGCCCGTTCCGGATCAGGACGTCCAGCATCCCGCGCTCCTCACACGACCGGGGATTCCTTGCGCCAGACGAATCGGTCCTCCAGTTCGCCGCTGTGAAAGCTCTGCAGCAGCCGGACCACACCCGCGACCGCCGCCTCGACCAAGGCTGTTCCCTTGTCCGCGCTGCCCGCCGAAGGGTCGCCGAACGCGCCCGGCGCCCACGCCGCCTTCCCCGCATCCACCAGGTCGGGCTGCAGATGCATCTGGACCGAGGTCTCGAACTCGCCGGCGTGGCCCACGAAGCCGCGGTCGACCGGGCAAAGCCTGCGCATGGCGTCCGGCACCCCAGGGGCGTCCCAGTAGTCGCAGCCCACCACCGAGGCGACGCCGTCCTCCTCGGCCAGCTTGGTGCGCATGCCGGCCACGACCGCGGTGTTGCCCCCGTGGCCGTTGAGCAGGAGGATCTTCCGGAAGCCGTGACGGTGGACGCTCTTGGCAACCTGGGTCAGCACCTCGACGAAGGTGTGGTACGTCAGCGTCACACTCCCCGGATGCCGCATGTGGTGGGGCGAATACCCGGTCCAGACCGTGGGCAGGACCAGCACCGGAAATTCGACCGCCTGCGCGGCCCGCCGGGCGACGGTGGAGACAATGTTGGAATCCGTGTTGACCGGCAGGTGATCGGCGTGCTGCTCGAGCGATGCGACGGGAATGATGGCCACCGCGCCCGCCCGCGCGGCCCGCTCGATGTCCGTTCGCTTCAGGCGTTCCCACAGCACTTCCCGCATGGCGCTCTACACCTCCTCCTCTCGCGTCTTCGCGATTCAAGGGCCGTCACCACGCCCCGACGACTTGCTTTCCCAGCACCAGGGTCGGGAGCCACAACGACAGCCACGGGACATATGTCGTCAGCAGGAGCACGGGGATGCCCACCGCAAAGAGGTAGATCATCATCGGGGGAACCAGTTGAGCGTACGGGACCTGGGCCAGCCGAGTCCCCACGAAGATGGATATGGCGTAGGGAGGCGTCACCACGCCAAGCCCCACGTTGAAGACGATGACCGACCCAAGATGCACGAGATTGATGCCGAGCTTCTGGGCGATCGGAACAAGGAGCGGTACCGCGATGATCAGGATGGGGATCCCATCGATGAACATGCCCAGGATCAGCAACAGGATGTTCATCATCAGCAGGATGGCGTACTTGTTCTGGGACATGCTCAGAACAAAATCGGTCATGGCTTGGGCCATGCCTTCGCGGATCAGAAGCCGCGTGAACACCATCCCGAAACCCAGAAGGAGCGTGATCATTCCCAGGGTGGTCAACGTGCTCTTTACGCCGCCCCACATCGACGCGGCCGACATCTCGCGGTAGATCCAGAGCCCCACGGCCGCCGTGTAGACGACGGCGACGGCGCCGGCCTCGTTGGGCGTGAAGATGCCCGCGTAGATCCCTACCAGGACGACAAACGGGCATCCCAGCGCCGGAATCGCATCGCGAAAGGTCCTGCCGATCTCGCGCACCGATTCCCAGAAATTGGAGGGAAGCACCGGGATATCCTGGGCGGGCTGCATGTAATAGGAGCAGAGCCACGTGTTCACCAGGATATACCCGAACGCCAGGATGAGACCGGGGATGACGGTGGAGAGGAACACGGCGGCTACGGATTGCTGTGCCACCAGACAGTAGAGCAATCCCGGCACGCTGGGCGGGATGAGGTACCCGAGAAAACTCGAGGAGCAGAGAACCGCCGCCGTGTACCGGCGCTGGAAACCGTACTTCTCCAAGCGGGGCACCAGGAGCGGAATCAGGGCCCCGATGACCGGCAACGACGATCCGGTCAGAGCGCCCATGAACACGGCCGCCACGATCCCGACGTCCACCAAGCCGCCCGGAATGCGTCCCACGAGTGCGTAGGAGAGTCGGACAATCCGGTCGGCAATGCCCGAGACCGACAGAAGGCTGCCCGCGAAGATAAAAAACGCGATGGCCATCAGGACATAGTTGTCGATCGCGTGGTAAAACGTCCCGGCCATAAACGCCGTGGATCCGCTGATGATCAGGAGCGTCGCAAAAGTGCTGCCCAGGAACACCCAACAGAGCGGCAGACCGATGAGGATCCCAAGAAAGAACACGGACAGCCCGACCAGAAGGCCGCTTTCCATCTACGATACCTCCTTCCGGGGTCCCTCTCGGATCGCCTGAACGAGCCGCCCGATGTCGCGCCGGGCGATGATGAGCAGATGCAGAAGCACGAGGAGCAACGACCAGAACACGAGGATCTGGAGCCAACTGGTGTTGAACCACCGGACCAGCGTCCCCCATTCGGGGTACTCCATGGCCCGCCGCATAAACGCGTAGGCGATGGGCAACAGCACACCCAGAATACCGATGGAAAGAAGGACCAGGAGCGTCCGGTAGATTTCCGCGGCGACCGGCCGGTCCTTGACCAGCCATTCGCGGAACATGTCCACCGCCACGTGGCCCTCGTTCCAGGTGGTGTAGGCGGCGGCGAGCAACATGAAGAACACGAAGGTGTACAGCGCCAGGTCGTTCAAGATCATGATCTCGAGATGCAGGAGGTACCGATTGACCACCTGGGCAAAAATGAGCAGCGTGGTGACGATGAGGCCCACACCGCAGATCACCGTCTCGGCCCACTTGACCGCACCGAGGATCCGGCCCCCGACGCCTGGTTGTTGTTCCATCCCCGACTCCCTCCGTTCCCCGGGCCCTCGCTCCGCGCAAATTCCGTGGCACCCGCGGCGGTCCGCTGGGCCGCGCGTCTCCCCTGCCGCCCGCCGCTCCGGACGGCAGGGGGATTCAGCGGGCCGCGGCGCTTACTTCTTCACGCCCGTGATCTTGTCGAGCTCGGCCATGACCTTCTCGGTCATGTTCTGGCCGGGATATTTCTTGTCAAGCCAGGGGGTCGCCAACTCCTTCCAGACGGCGGGCATGTTGGCTTTCTTCCGGAAGACATCCCGCTCCTCTGCCGTGGGCGTGTAGATCTGGATGCCGGCGCCGGTGAGCTTCTTTTTGTATTCCTCGATGACCTTTTGGTGTTCCTGCATGTCGCGGGCTTCCGCTTCGCGGCCCGCCCGGATGAGCACATCCTTCAGGTCCTGGGGAAGCTTGTCCCAGGCTTTGCGGTTCATGCTGATGCTGTTCGCGTCCCAGCCCCAGGCCAGGTCCGTGTAGTATTTGAGAACCTCGAAATGGCGCTCCTCGACGAGGGAGGGCCAGAGGCTCCAGCATCCGTCCACGACCCCTGTCTGGAGGGCGTTGTAGATGTCGGCCCAGGGCAGGGTCTGCAGAGTCATGCCCGTCCCTCTACCCATATTTTCCAGCGTCCGGACAAAACCGAGGGAGCCGGACACCCGAAGCTTCAGCTTGCTGAAATCGTCCGGGGTCTTGAGTGGGCGCACCCGGTTACCGATCCCGTACGCGCCCAGGTGCGAGTTCCAGAGCGGCTTGTGGCCGACCTCGGCATAGGCGTCGTCCATGATCTTGTAGATGATGCCCGTGCCGGGGGCGTACGCAACCTTGGCCTCCTCGAACGTGCCGACGGTCCAGGGCATCCAGTTCAGCATGCCACCGGGGACCAGGTTCACGTACGGAGACACCACGGACATGTCGACGCTCCCCTCGCGCACCGCGTGGAAAAGCTCGTCGTGCGTCCCCAAAAGGCCACTGTGTTGGAACCGGATCTCGATCCGCCCATTCGAATACTTGTTGACCAGTTCTGTGAAAAGCTGAACCGACTCGTTCCGGGTCTTCTGCGGCCAAGCGCTCCCGGCCCGCCAGCGATACTCCGGCTGCCCCGCCTCGGCCAGGGCCGGCATGACGACCCAGGCCAGAAAGACCGCAACGCCGAGCCCCATCAAGTTCCATCCGTGTCGTGCCCATCTCGCTTTCATGGCTTCCTCCTTCTTCCGACGATGGAAGATGCGTCCCAACGGGTTGACGGTCTTCGTCGTGCCGGCGCCGCCGGTGCGCCAGCCGCACGCATCCGGCCTGACGCCAGGGAACGGACCGGGCCGTCCACAAAGGCTCGCGCCGGATGGGTGGAACCGCCGATTGCCTGGATCCTGCAGACGTGGGGGGTGGACCTGCTCGTGCGTGGTGTGTCGGGGAGCGATTGCGCTGAACGCGTTGTCGCCTGGGCTGACGGACAACCGCCGGGCTCTCTCGCCAACGTCTTGCGAAGCCGCCGTCTCTCCGCCATCCCGAATCCTCGGATCATGTGCGAGGGGCTGCAGCGGGCGGAAAGGGCCAACCGCCCGTGCAACGGCGACCCGGCACGTCACCTGCCCGGCCGGCGTGCCCCATCGACGCAACCTCCGACGCGGCACGCGCGCCCCGGGAACGGCGGATCACGCGGGACCAGCGGACCTCGCCGGGACCTGTCCCCGATTTATCGCGACGCTATCATAGGGTGGGGGGGCCATGTCAAGGCTTCCAAGAAACTTGCGGGGTGGAGCGACCAGCCCACAGGGTCCCGACCCGGCGGCCGCGACCACCGCTCTTCGACGAACCGGTTGCGCGCACACCGGGATAACCCTGGACATGTCCCGGCTGCTTTTGGTTAAATGGGCTCCCGAACGGCGGCGCCGTGTGGCCCGCGGAACCCGCCGCGGTGACCCCACGCCGGTCTGCGGCTACGGCATGCAGCGGCGGCGGAAAGGAGCTGAGCATGGGAGTCCTGGACCGGTTTCGTCTCGACGGGAAACGGCTCTTCGTCACCGGGGGGAGCCGCGGCTTGGGCCGGGAGATGGCGCTCGCGATCGCCGATGCGGGGGCCGACGTGGTCCTGGTCGGCCGCGATCTTGCCAGCCTGGAGAAGACCGCCGGCGACATTCGTCGCCTGGGCCGGAACGCCTGGCCGATCCAGGGCGATGCGGGCGTTCCGGCGGAGTGCGAGCGGCTTTGCCGTACCGCGCTCGACGCAGTCGGTCCCATCGACATCCTGATCAACAACGTCGGCGGCCGTCGCGTGAACATCCCCACGACGGAGATGCCCCTGGAGACATGGCTCCAGATGCTCGATCTGAACCTGACGAGCACCTTCGTCTGCACCAAGCTGATCGGCGGGGCCATGGTGGCGCGGCGGAGGGGCGGGCGGATCATCAACATCGCCTCGATCAACGCTGTGGTGTCCAACCGCGGGATCGCCGGCCGTCACTACGAGACGGCCAAGGCCGCCGTCCTGCAGTTCACGCGCGCCACGGCGGCCGACTGGGCGCCGCTCGGCATCACGGTCAACGCCATCCTCCCCGGCGGCTTTATGACCGAGGCGAACCTGCGCTGGGCCCGCGAGGCCCCCGCGATCATCGAAACCTTCAAGGCCCAGATCCCGATGGGCGACCTGGGCAAACCCGAGGATATCGGCCCTCTGGCGGTCTACCTGGCGAGCGACGCCTCGCGGTACATGACCGGCGCGGCGCTCGTCATCGATGGCGGATACACCCTCTGGTGAGGAGGCAACGCATGAGCCGGGTAGCCAAGATCGCCTATCGGGGCTGGTCGAACTGTTACCGCCTCTGGAACGACTCGGTCGAGCTGATCGTCACGACCGACGTGGGGCCGCGCGTCATCCGGTTCGGCTTTTTCGGCGAAAACGAGTTGGGCGAGTTCCCCGAGCACGCGGGCCAAGTCGGAGGCGACGCGTTCCGGCTTTACGGCGGGCATCGTCTCTGGCACGCGCCCGAGTCGCTGGAGCGCACCTACTGCCCCGACAACTCCCCCGTCGCGTGCGAAACGCAGGCGGACGGGGTGAAGATCCTCCAACCCACCGAATCCCGGACCGGGATTCAAAAAGAGATGACGATCTCGCTCTCGCCCGCGGACGCTCATGTCCACATCGTGCACCGGCTCTGGAATCGGAATCTGTGGCCGGTGGATCTCGCCGCGTGGGCGTTGACGGTGATGGCTCCCGGCGGCACGGCGATCATCCCGCTTCCGCCCCGCATTCCGTACCCCGAGGGGCTCTTGCCCAGCAGCCGGTTCGTCCTCTGGCCGTACACGGACCCGACGGATCCTCGTTGGCGCTGGGGTCGGAGGTATATCTTCCTGCGTCAGGATCCCGCTCGATCGTCGCCCCAGAAACTGGGCGCCGACGTTCCCGACGGCTGGGTGGCATACGTGCGGGACGGGCGGCTCTTCCTGAAGACGTATGGCCACGTGGCCGGGGCCACGTATCCCGACCTCGGCAGCACCGTCGAGGTCTTCACGGACGCGCGCATGTTGGAGCTCGAGACCCTGAGCCCGATCGTCCGTGTGGAGCCGGGCGGTGCGGTCGAGCATGTCGAGCGCTGGCGCCTCTGGCGGGACGTGGCGACCCCGCAGGACGATGACGACGTAGACCGGCATATTCTCCCCCGGCTGGCGCCATCGCCCCAATGTGCGACGTGACGTAACCGTCTCCGACGGCCCATCCGGCGAATCGCCATGAAGGGATGGTCGCTTCGCACCAAGAGCACCCTGCTCGTCGTCGGCGTGACGACCGCGGGCATCGTCCTGGCCAGCGCGCTGCACCACCGGTTTACCCTCCGCGCGCTGGCGGAAGAGGTGCGCACTCGCGCGGCGTATGTTGCCGGCGAACTCGCGTTCGGTATCACGACGAAGGCGACGCTGGAGGACGGGCCCCTTCTGGCCGCCCAGATACGCGACACGCCCGCGGCACGGCCGACCCTTCGCCGGATCGAGATGTACGCCGCCGATTCGGCCGGGTTGGACCGTGTCGCCTCCAGCCTGGGGGCGGGCGCCCGCCCCGTACCCGAGCCTGCCGCCCGGGCGTTTGCCACTGGGGCGGAGGAGTGAGACGAAGGCACAAACACAAACCCCGGCGCCGCCAGGCCGGGGTTTGTACTCTCCCGAGAGGCGCCTGCAATGCCGGTCGGGCCGCTTCGTGGAGTCACCGCCGCCGTTTCTCCAGCACCTCCGGGTTGACCGGCGTGAGGGGCGGCTTCCCCTGCAGGACCGCCAGCAGGTTGTCCGCGGCCAGGTCCACCATGGCCTGCCGGGTGGCCTCGGTCGCGCTCCCGATGTGCGGCAGGGCGACGACATTCTCCATGTGGAGCAGCGGGTTCGCCGGATCGACCGGCTCCTGCTCGAAGACGTCGAGCCCGGCGCCGGCCAACTGCCCCGCCTGGAGGGCGGCGATCAGCGCGCGCTCGTCCACCACGGGCCCGCGCGAGGTATTGATCAGAAACGCCGTCGGCTTCATCTTCGCCAGCGCCGACGCCCCGATCAGGCCCCGCGTCTCCGGGGTGAGCGCGGTGTGGAGCGTGACGAAATCGGAGGCGGCAAGCAGGGCATCCAGCGTGACGAAGCGGTAGCCGTGTCGGCGCTCCAGCTCTTCGCGACGCACCGTGTCGTGGTAGAGCACCTGCATGTGGAACGCGCGCGCCCGGTCGGCCACCGCCTCGCCGATGCGGCCGAGCCCCACAATCCCCAATGTTGCGTGGTGGAGGTCCTTGCCCATGGGCGTGACCCCGACGGTCTGCCACTTCCCGGCCCGCGTCCAGCGCTCCATCTCGGGGACCCGCCGCGCCACGGCCAGCATCAAGGCGAGCGCCAGATCCGCGACCGTGTCGGTGAGCGAGCCGGCCGTGTTCGTCACGACGATCCCGCGCTTGGTCGCGGCGGCCACGTCCACGCTGTCGTAGCCGACCGCCGTGAGGGCGATGATGCGCAGGTGGGGCGCCTTGTCCATCAGTTCGGCGGTCCACCGATCGGTCCCGAGGACCGCGGCGACGTCTCCGACTTCCTTCGCCAGCACCTCTTCGGGGCACCGGCCCGCGCCCGCCCAGCCGCGCGTCTCGCAGATCTGGTCCAACCGGGCGAGCACGGCCGCATTCACGGCTCTGGAGATGTAGACTTTTGGTTTGGGCATCGTGTCCTCCTGGTGTTTGTTGAATTCAGGATACGGCTCACGCCGCCCGTCGGGCTGGCCGTCCGCCTCTTGCGGGAGTATAGTGTCTGCCGCTTCACCCTGTGAGCGTTCGAGCCGCACCGGCGTTCTTGGAAATGAAGGAGAGCTATGCGTCCGCAGCTGCTTTTCTGCCAAACGGCGTTCGGCAAGAACCTTGAGTGCATCCGGGAGTACATCTCGACCCACGCCTACGATGGGGTCGAGTGGGCGTGGGACGGCTGGCGCCTGATGGTGCCACGGGAGCGTCGTCGTCGCCGGCTGGACGACCTGCGCCAGGCGAGCCGCGTCTCCTCGGCCCACGCGCCCTACACCGACCTGGAGATCGGCCACCGGGACGCCGAGCACGCCGCGGCGGCCGTCCGGATCCTGCGGGACTACATCGACGCCGCCGGGGAACTGGGCGCCCATCACCTCAACATCCACGTCGGCTCGTACGGATTGCCCCTGGAGGAGCTGTCGTGGGACGGCCTCGTGCGGAATCTCGGCAACCTCCTTGAGCACGCCGGGCGCCGCGGCGTGTGCCTGACCGTCGAGAACCTCACGCACGGCCTGACGAGCACCCCCGACTGGTTTACCCGGCTTCTCAAGGCCACCGGCGCGCCCGTGACCTTTGATTTCGGCCACGCCCACGGCAGTGCGTGGGTCCAGGAGCGCCACGGGTCGGTCGTGGAGTTTCTGAACGCGATCCCCACCCCCGTCGTGGCCGCGCACATCTATTTCACGGAGCGGAACGACACCCACTTCGTCCCCGAGAAGCTGGAGGACATCAGCCCGGCGCTGGACGGCCTCGCGGCCAGGGGCTGCGACTTCTGGGTGCTGGAGCTCCACACACGGGAGACGCTGGAGCGGACCCGGAAGATCGTTGATGAGTATCTTGCCATACGCTGAAATCGACCCGGATGTTCCCCCACAACAGGCACAAGACGCGCACGGGGTGCGATTCGCAAATATCGCCGGCCAGGCGGAAGGATTCGCCGGGACCGACGTGACCGGACAGGTCGCGTCCTGGACCTATCCCGGGACGACCGTGCGGTACCGGATCGAGGCGGCCGGCCAAACCCTCACCGGGGACGACCCCGAGCCCGCCCGGCGGCCCATCCTGACTGGAACCCTCATCCTCGGCTTCGACCCGTCCCGCCTCCGCGTCTGGGCTGCTAATCCTGCCGAGTCTGGGTTACTTCAACCCGGTCCATAGGCCGGCGGGCCCGCTGAACATCCTCACGGGCAAATCCCACGCTGGACAGTCTGGACGTGATGCGCGCCGGCAACCCGGCGTTTTCGCCCACCGGACGGAGCTGCCGTCGCTGGAGAAGAGGCCTTACTCGGACACGCGCGAGCGGCAACGACGGGAATGCGCGCGTACGGTCCCGGTGGGTTGATTGGATACGCTTGACTTGTCGTATTTGGCAACGTTCCTCCGGCCTACCTGCGTCTTCAAAAATGCTTCCGCAACCTATCAGGAACACGACCCGAAGGCACGCTCTTAAAGACCAACCGGACATACTTCCTCGGCTTCCCATCTGTAGACATGTGATTGTAGTGGCTAAGGGCAGCCTCAGCGGCCGAAGCGTAGCGAAGGTCCGTCTGCAGGCAACTGTTCGCCCACATCCTCTCCAATCTCATAGAGGAACTCGGGTGCGAAATCAGCGCCGTTCTCCCACACTACCGTGTCGATATCATGATCCACCCTGAAACTCTTGAAATAGGTCATGTCCCGCAGAGGTTCACAGATGGGACCGTCAAGGTGAGGGTAGAGGTCCACAATCTTCATGCTTCCGTCATCGAATCGCATACGCAACCGGTACCCGTCCAGGTAGATGGCATCAACTGCGTAGCGCATGATCAACTCCTCTATTCGAGTGGCTCGACATGGTCGAGGGTCTCCAGCCGTTGGGCTTTTTCCCGGTTTATCATGAGATCATCGCGGTGCTGAAACGCCCATTCCAGGACGAGGGATACCGCCCGGCGGGGCAACCCCCCTCGATAATCTTCAAATCCTGAATCGAGAATGACGCCCGGTACTCTCCGTACTTGGCGTGGAAGTGCGGAGGCATGTGTTCCTTGTGATACATAGCAATGACGATACCGAAGAACTAACAAATCTCGGGCATATCGTTGATCCTCAAGAACGACACATGTGAGCGAAACGAATGGGGTTTTGTCCGGCGGGCCGCACACAGGAGCAGGGAACGAGAGGAGAGTCGAGCCCGCCGGGCAGAACGGATTGAACTGCACCGCCGGCCTCCAGGCTATAGGGATTGTATCGGAACCCCGCGGTCGAGGGAAGGGGTTTGCCATGGCTAGTCGCAGGGAGGGTTACGTCGACTTCGGGTGGACTGAGCGAAGACGAGGACGACGCGAGCCGCCGATGGGGTGCCAGTTCCCACCCAGGACGGGCAGGACCGCTGTCTCGCCCGCTCTGACCACGAGTGCTCTCCGTCAATCGCGTCCGGGTTCGTAATAAGGTAACCGCACTACTGATCCCCTCTGGCCGTAAAACGGGTATCAGGGGAGTTAATAAAGGCAACACCGTCCCGAATTATTGGCGTACTCTTGCGGGCTGCCGAGCCGGAGCATGATCTCCCGGGCCGTGGCGCCGTGGCGGGCGGCCACCCCGACCTTGCGCCGCTCGGACCAGGGTGCGAGGTATTTCGATAGCGTCGTGTAGCGCGCCACGTCACCCTTCATCCCGCTCCCGTCGTCTCGGGCAAACGACCGTCGGGTAGGCGCAGGCTCATTTCAACAGGAATGCTTCAGCGTCGTGGGCCTTCGAACCCCACTTCACGGCGAGATCGGCGTAGCGGATGGGCTGGGATGGATCGAGAGGCCTGCGCTCGGCGAGTCTGACTCCGCGGCGGATCATGGCTGCGATGGGGCCCGCCTCGCTCACGTCGCCCACCAGGACGGCCCCGACGATCCGGTCGCGGGCGAGCACGAGCTTCCGGTAATTCCCGTCGCGCGCACCCACCACCACCCTTCCGTCCGACTCCGGAGGGTCAATCATTCCCATCGACGACACGGCAATCCCCAGGATCTCCATCACGTTCATCTTGAAGGCGCCGGGGCTGGGCCGGAACACACCCACCATGTTGGCCCCGGCAATCTCGCCCTGGGCCACCGCCTCGAACCACGTTCCGGGGATCGTCGTCTTCCCGCGCAGAAGCATGTCCGGCGCCTCGGCGCAATCGCCCGCGGCAAAGACATCCGGCCGGCTCGTGCGCATATACTCGTCTACCAGGACGCCGCGGCCGGTGGCCAGGCCGCCGGCCCGGGCCAGCTCGATGTCCGGCCGGATGCCCTTGGCCAGAATGACCAGGTCCGCCGGGAGCGCTTCGCCGGCCGCCGTCAGCACGGAGCGGACCCGTCCGTTGCTGCCGACGATGCGCGCGGCGTCCGTCCGCGTCAGGATACGGACCCCCGCGTCCGTCAAACGACGCTGGAGGATAGCTGCCGCCTCCTGGTCCAGCATCCGGGTGAGCAGCCGGTCGGACGAGACCGCGATCGTCACCGAGACCCGGAGCTTGAGCAGCGCGTGGACCGTGAGGAGGCAGATGAGCCCGCCCCCCAGGATGACCGCATGTCGCACCCTCGGCAGTTCGTTGCGGATCCGCAGCGCATCGGCCATCGTCTTGAGCGCGGACACCCCAGGCATGGCGATCCCCTCGACGTTCGGGACCGCGGCCTTGGACCCGGTGGCCACGAGGAGCCGATCGAAGGACAGACGGGACCCGTCGTCCAGCTCCAGGGCGTCGGCGCCAATCCCCACGGCCCGGCGGCCCAGGAGCAGCCGCGCGCGCATCCGCTCGGCATAGCCGGCGGGTCGAAGCGACAGGTCGAGCCGCTCGCCGCTGACCAGATAGGGGAGCAGCACCCGCGAATACGCCGGGATCGCCTCGTCGGCCACCAGCGTGACGGGGGATGTGTTATCCACGCGCCGCACCGCCTCCAGGGCCGCGAGACCGGCCGCGCTGTTACCGACGATGACGATGCGACGCTGCGACACCGCTACTCCTTATGCGGGGTGACCAGACGACTACTCTCTTGCGTCAGTATTTTGCGGACAAATTGAGGCCCTCGGGATCGCCCCGAGCCCGCCGGGCCCGCGGGCCAGCCGGTTTCGGGACGCCGTGGCCGCCCTGGCCCCACACGGTGCAGACACGCCCCTTTCACGGCGCGACGCGCCCCACAGGGGCGGCGGCGCCGGAACAAGGCTGGCCGGTTCTCGACGAGGCCCCAGGCGGGCGAGGAGCGATCCCGAGGGCCGGTCGAATTGTTCGCGCAGTTCTGATTCGGACACTAACCTTTCGCCGCCTCCACGATCCTCCGCGCGAAATCCCGCCCCTTGGGCACATCCGCCAACTGCGACTCCCGGAACTCCAGGGCGTGCGGCGTGCAGAAGCGCACGCACTCCGGATCGCCGTCGCAGGTATCGCACTTGGCGATCACCCCCGCCGCGGTGTCGAACGCGATCACGCCGAACGGACAGCCCAGCATGCACATGCGGCAGCCGATGCAGGCCTCCGGCACGAACCGCACCAGGCCGTCCCCCTGGACGAGGGCGCCCGCCGGACACACCTTGACGCAGGGCGCCGAGGCGCACTGGAAACACGCCAGGGGGACGTATTTGAACTCCTCGGCAAAGACGTGGATCCGGATACGGCTTTTGGACGGGGCAAAGGCGCCGGTCTTCACGAGCGAGCAGGCCAGCTCGCACATCCGGCAGTTGGTGCACTTGGTATGGTCCACGACGATCATGCGACTCATCGGCCCTCTCCTTTGCCCGCCAGCTGTCCGACCACATCCGCCAGCCCCAGCTCCGTGAGTTTCGCCTCGGTGGGTGCGCCCGTTTCGCTCCAGCCGCGCAGCCGGTAGTACTCCTGGAGCGCGGCCTGGATGTCGCGATTGCCGACGACCTGTTCCCGCGACGCGCCGCCGCGCAGCCGCCGGGCCAGCTTGGCCGGCAGGCGGTCGTCGGCCGCGCCGCCGCTCTCCCGCACCGTGAAGACGCGTGCCAGATTATAGGCACGCTCGCCGATCGCCATCTCCTCCGCCAGGGTGAGATCGCTCCAGCCGGTCGCGGCGGCGAGCATCCCGGTGATCTCCTCGGTGTTCCGGATCCCGCCGACCGTCAGGCTCATAAAGGAGCACAGCGGCACGGTGTTGATAAACGACGTGTAGTCCTCCGCCAGGCGCACCGCCCGGGGCTTTCCCTCCAGGGTGAAGCGGTCCATGGCCTCCGTCACGCCGAGTTCGGGCCAGGCGTTGGGCACGGCGAGCGACGGGTCGTGAAACCCCTCCATGTGGTCCGCGCCGCGGGGCGCCGTCGCGTACGACAGGGCGAGCCCCTTCTTGCCCCGGGCCTCGTGCATCCCGAGCTCCAGCCCCTTGACCTCCACGGCGAGGTCCGACGCCCCGCGCCCCAGGACCGCCGCCGCCCGGCGCGCTCCCTCGGCGAGGAGATCACCGATCCCCTCGCGCCTGGCGATCAGGTCCAGCAGTCGGACCATCGTCGGCGCGTCGCCCCAGGGCAGCGGGAAGCCGATCTCGCGCTCGGTCAGCAATCCCTTCTCAAAACACTCCATGGCGAACGCGATGGCCGAGCCCGCGCTGATGGTATCCAGGCCGTAGGCGTTGCAGCGCTGGTTCAGCAGCGCGATGGCCTCCAGATCGCGGTTCTCGCAGAGCGAGCCGAAGGAGGCCACGGTCTCGTACTCGGGCCCGCCGTATTCCGGCCGCACCCCGCCGAACGGCCCGCCCGGGACCCGCACGACGCGCGTGCAGCCCACGGGGCACGACTGACAGGCGCGATGCCCGATGAGGATCGTGTTCTTCATGGCCGTGCCGCTGATCCGGTCGGCGTGCTCCCAGGTGCCGGTCTCCCAGTTCCGCGTCGGCAGAATCCCCATGCTGGAGAGATCCTCGACGCCGCCCGCGGTCCCCAGCGCGCCGGCGCTGGTGGGGCTGTCGCCCAGCCACGGGTGCTTCCGGATCTTGGCAAGGTCGGCGAGCGCATACTCCCGGAACTTCTTCGGGTCGGCCAGCGTGACCCGGCCGGTCCCGCGGATGGCGATGGCCTTCAGATTCTTCGCCCCCATCACGGCGCCCAAGCCGGTGCGGCCCGCCGCCCGGTCCGTATCGTTCATGATACAGGCGTACCGCACCCGCTTCTCCCCGGCCAGGCCGGTGCTGATGATCCGCGTCTCGGAGTCGCCCAGTTCCCTCTTGATCGTCTCCTCGACCTCGAGCGTTCCCCGCCCGGCCAGGTGCCTGGCCGGGCGGATCTCGACACGGTCGTTGACGATCGATAGGTAGACCAGCTCCGCGGCCGCGCCCTGTACGACGATGCCGTCGTAGCCGGCGTACTTCAACTCGTGCGCCACGAAGCCGCCGGTGTAGGCCTCGCCGAAGCCGTCGGTGGCGGGCGATTTCCCCGCGACCACGAACCGGCCCGATCCCGGTGCGTACGTGCCCGTCAGCGGACCGGTCGCAAAGACCAGCCGGTTCGCCGGCCCGAAGGGATCGCACCCCGGGGGGGTCTCGTCCAGCAGGATGCGCGCGGCCATCCCCCGTCCACCGACGTACCGGCGCGCGCGCATCGCGTCCAGCGGTTCGACCCAGCTCTTGCCGCTGTCCAGATCCACCCTCAGCCATTGTCCCGCATACCCGTGCATGGCCCCCACCTTTCTCTATCCGCTCGCCTATCCCATGGCGGTCATTCTACCGAAACCCATGGCGCCGACAACACGGAACACCGTGTTGTGCTGGACGCCGGTCAAGCCCCCGATGGGTATCCCGGGTGCCCGCGGCGCCAAACGAACCGGACGCATTACACGTCATCGTCCAGCCCCAACGCAGCCGGGCTGACCCCGAGCGCCAGCCCGAGCACCTGGGGGTAGAGTATCACGCGCAACCCCTCGGGGGCGGCCGGGGCGAGCTGATCCTGACACCAGGGACAGGCCGTGCAGAGCCAGCCCGCGCCGGCGTCCCGCGCGTCGGCAAGCTTCGCGGTGCGCAGACGATCCGCCAGCACCGGGCTGCCGGCAGCAATGGGCGCGCCGCAGCATTCGAGGCGCCGCGGCCACTCCACGGTCCGTGCCCCCGCGGCGGCCAGCAGGCGCTCGAAGACCGTCGGGGCGTGGGGGTTGTCCAGCGCGACCACGTCGCTCGGACGCAGGGCGTGGCAGCCGTAGTGGGCCGCCACCCTGCGATCGCCTTGCGGCTTCTTCACCCGCGCCGCGATCGCCTCCGGCCCGATTGCCTTTGCCAGCAGGTCGAGCAGGTGATGGACGCCGGCCGAGGGCTCGAGGGCGAGACCTTCCTCGGCGAGCGCCGCGGCGACGAAGGTCCGCGCCGCCGGGTCGCCCGCAAGGAGGTGCTGTGCGAACCGGAGGCTCCCGTAGCAGCACTGGCACAGCGTCAGCACCTCGAGCCGGCGCGCCGCCGCCAGCGCTAGGTTGCGCGCCGCGAGCAGCAGGTAGGCGTCGAGGCGCAGGCTGCGCTGCGGATAGCCGCAGCAGCCGAAGTCGAGCCCAACCAGCTCCACGCCCAGCCTCGCCAGCACCGCGCGCGCCGAGGTCTCGTAGGCCGGCACGGCCGCCGGGATCTTGCAGCCGACGAACAGCGCGACTCTCATGTCGCCCCGTGTCCCTGAAGGGCGGCCTGCGTCGGACGCGGGAGCGCGCCCAGGCGTTCGTAGCCGCGGTTTCTGAGCTCGTAGAGGACCTCGGTGACGCGGATGCCGGCGGGGCAGTGCTCCTGACACTGGTAGCAGGTCGCGCAGTCCCAGACCATGCGCGAGCCCACCGCGAGATCCGCGAGACCGAGGCGGAGGAGGTTCATCACCTTCTGCGGCGTGGCATCCACCCCGCTCACCCGATCGGAGTGGGCCACCACCGGGCAGACGTTGGTGCAGGTCTGGCACTGCACGCACGCCGAGTAGGTATGGCGGTCGGCGGTGAGCGACGTGTAGCGCGGCAGCGCCGAGCGGGCGGGCGCCGGGGCCGCGGCCAGCCGATCGGCCCACACCGCGGCGGCGGTCGCCTTCACCCACTCCGGGGCCGGCGGCTCGCCCCGCCGGCGGAGCGCCGCCTGGCCGGCCGACCACAGGTCGTCGAGCCGGAGCCCCAGCGGACAGCCCGCCGTGCAGCGGCCGCAGTCGCTGCAGGCGTAGACGCCCTCGGCGAGACGGGCGTACCCCGAGCCGCGGTCGTGCCCGCCGCGCGCCACGGCCCGCAGGGCGTCCAGTTTGGCGGCGGGCAGTACCGTGGCGTTGGCCAGCAGGGACGCCAGCGGCGCCACGGAGCAGCGCTCGTCGCAGAGCCCGCAGCGGACACAGGCGTCGAGCGCCAGGGTGCGCCGCGTCCGTCGATTCGGATCCGCCGGCGGCACGGTTCCGGCCCCGGCGAGCAGCGCCACGGGTGCGGACACCACGTGGAAGGCGCGCCCGAATGGGAGGTAGGCGACGGCCAGCACGCAGAGCAGTTGATGCAGCCGCAGCAGCCACACCTCCGCCCCCCGGGAGGCGAGACCCGGGGCGATGCCGCCGAGGACGCGGGACAGCGACCAGGACACCGCGGCGGCCTGCGGGCGGGCATGACACGCGGCGCACGCCGCCTGGTGGACCGCCTCGCCCGCGGCCAGCTGCGCGGGACCCGGCGCCGCGGTCGGCGGCGGGAAGACGACACCGTACTCCGCACCCCAGTAGGCCCGCAGCGCCGCCGCCTCGGCGTCGCTCACGCCGGCGTAGTCCCGCAGCATCCGCTCGAAGGCTGGCGCCGATGTGATCTTGACCGCGCCCAGGACAAAGCCGCTCACGACGATGCCCAGCACGATGACCACGAAGAACGGATCGCGCCGCCGCGGCACAGGCAGGCGTCCCCGTGCGGCGCGGCGCCGCCCGCTGCCCAGGGCAACGCCGAGGAGGACCAGGAACCCCAACAGATCCCGCAGCCAGAGCCACGGGTTGAGGGTCGGCATGTAATCGGCTGCGATCCGGACCGCGACCACATCGCCGAGCGCGTGGAGACAGACGAGGCCTGTGAAGCCGACGAACAGCAGGAAGTGCGCTGCCCCGCGGACCGGATCCCGCGTCCAGAGGCGGCGCTGACCGAGCACGTCGAGGAGGAGGGCCGAGAACGCGCGCCGGGCGCGCTTCCCGTGGGGGCCGTGCGCCAGACTCGCCAGCAAGGCGCCGGCGCGCTCGCGCGGGGACGACGGGGCGTCGGACAGGTCGCGGCGCAGCCACCCCGCCATGCGCCACAGGCCCCCCGCCGCGGCGGCCGCCGAGGCGGCGGTGACGGCCCAGCCGAAGCCCGTCACGAGACGCTCCGCGCAGGGCCGAGCTCGTCCGCGAGACGCGCGACCGCCGCGGCGGCCGTGCCGACGGCCAGCCCGGCCCCGCATTTCATCCGCGCCCAGTCGTGGTGCGCGAGGATGGTGCCCACCGCGAAGAGTCGCGGGTGCACCACGGCGCCGCGGCCGTCGCAGGCGCGAAACCCGTCGTCCGTCTCGACCCCGGCGCGGTTGAGCGCGTGACCCCGCGGATCGAAGAGGTCGGTCCGGTGCCAGTCGGCGCGCGTCGCCGGCTGCGCGACGTGCAGGTCCAGCAGCGGCTCGCGCACCCGCGCGCGGTCTGCGGTGAGCCCCTGCCCCATGAACCGGCCCGTCGCCAGGATCACGGCGCGGGCGCGGAGCGCCACGGGGGCCGGCGTTGCGGCGACGGAGAGCGCGAACTCGTCGCCCATCCGCTGGACGGCGACCACCCGCCCGTGCACCCGCCGGTCTACCCCGCGCGCCGCCACCGCCCGCTCCAGCGCGTTCTTCAGCCGGAGGCCCGGCACCGATGTGGGCATGGTCGGCACCTCGAAGATCGGCACGCCCAGCGCCTCGGTCAAGTCCGCGGCGGCGCGGGCGCTCCGCGTGATCCCGAGCACCGCCGGCAGACCCACGGCGCGCGCGTCGCCGAGGTGCGGCCGGATGAGGTCCGCCAGCCGCTCGCGCGTCGCCCGGTCCTCGAGCGCCAGCGCGATGTGGGCGGCGTAAACTTCCCCGGCGACCCCGGGGGCCGGAAACGTGAGCCGCAGGGTACGCAGGTGAGGCCAGCGCCCCCCGACGCCGGCCGCGAGGGCCTTGGCGCTGTACTCGCGCAGCCCGTCGAAATCCACCAAGAGGCAGGGCACCCCCGCGGCCAGAGCCGCGGCGCCGGGCTGCATCGTCCGCGGCAGGCAGTAGGTCGATTTCACGGTGCCGACGCCGGTGAGCACCTGGTGGTTGCGCTCCCCGGGCGCCGTGTAGGCCAGCCCCGCCTCGTCCAGCGTCGCCGCCAGCTCGCCGAACGCCGCGCGCACCTGGGCCGCCGCGAGCTTCGTGTACGGATGGTCGGGCAGGTCGCGGCGCAGCGCCTCAAAGCCGGCCCAGGGGTCGATCCAACCCCGCGCCTCCGCCATCGGGTGAACCCCCAGCAGATCGAGAAGCCCGCTGGCGAACAGGAGCGCCCCGGCGTTGCCCACCTGTACCACGCGCAAACCCCGGTTGGCGGCGAACACGGCCGCACTCATCCCCGCCAGCCCCGCGCCGACGACGGCGACGTCGTGCGTCGCGCTCATGGCCGCGCCGCCCTCCGCTCGGTCAGCTCGCAGCCGTGCAGGCCGCAGTGGATCGCCTCGGCCAACTCGGCCTGCGCCAGCTGCTCGCCCCACAGGACCGCGTGCTGACCGCGCCAGCGCTCTCGGAAGAACTCGCGCTGCTCGCGCAGGCCCTCCGCGCCCCGGAGCGCCCCCCGCTCGTAGAGGTGCGCGATGACCCGCACGGCGCAGAACGTGCCCTGGCAGGCCCCCTTGCCGAGGCGGCTGCGCAGGGCGAGGTCGGCGAGGGCCCCCTCGTGTCCGTCGGACTCCAGCGCCGCCGCCACGCTGTCCAGGGCGCGCCGCGAAACCATCTCGCACTCGCACAGGAGCGCGTCGTCGGGGGCCTGCGCGCGCATCCAGGCCTGCGGCCCGAAGCCGGGTTCGGTCCACTCGCCCCCGGCGGTCGGGGTCAGCGGCTCGCTGCGGGTGCGGCACGGCGCCGACACGCCGAGGCGCGCGCAGACCAGGTCGGCCGTGCGCTCGGCCATCAGGCGGCAGGTGGTGAGCTTGCCCCCGGTGATGGTGACAAGATTGGCCACCCCCTCGCGCCCATGATCCAGGAGGGCGAAGCCGCGACTGACGCCGCGCCCGTCCACGGCGGGCCCGGCGGCGACCAGCGGTCGCACCCCGGCATAGGCGCGGATGCAGCGCGCCTGCTGCAACGCCGGCAGCAGCGCCGCGGCTCCCTCGACAATGAGGTCGACTTCGGGCACCGTCGGCCGCACATCCTCCAGATCGTCGATCGTCAGCGAGGTCGTCCCCGCGATCGAGACCGTGCCGCCGGGCATGATGATGTCCGCATCGCCGGGCGGCCGCAGGCGGTTCAGGACGCGATGGGCCAGGCGCGTGTGGGTGACGACGAGGGTGCCCTTGGAATAGAGCATCGGCACGTCGACCCCGGCGAGCTGCGCCACGCCCCGCGCCCACGCCCCCGCGGCGTTGACGACAACATCCGCGCCGAGCGTGCGCTCCTCGCCGGTCCGGCTCTGGCGCAGGCGCACGGCGGCAATCCTGCCGCCGTCGCGCTCGAAGCCGACCACCCCCGTGCGGCGCACGAGCCGCGCGCCGTACCGCTCCGCCTGGACCATCATCTGGAGCGAGAGCCCGAACGGGTCGATCGAGGCATCCGGAACCAGGTAGGCGGCGATGGCGCGGGGCGAGAGGGACGGCTCCATCTCGCGCGCCTCGTTCAACGGGACCGGGCGGACGCCGATCCCGCTCGTCGCGCACAGACCGGGGAAGTCGGCGATGTAGCGCTCGTCGTCGCCGGCCACGGCCACGAACAGGCCGCCCGTGTCCTCGATGCACTGTGGCGCCAGCCGCTTCAACAGCTCGCCCTCGACCCGACACTCGGCCGCCGCCTCTGCGTCGCGCGCGACATACCGGGCCCCGCTGTGCAGCAGACCGTGATTGCGCCCGGAGGCGCCCGCGTTCAGGTCATCGCGCTCGACCAGAACGCAGGCGACGCCCCGCAGCGCCAGGTCCCGCGCCACCGCGGTCCCCGTCGCACCGCCGCCGATGATGAGAACCTGGGTATCCATCGCGGGAGATGGGCCTTTGTCAGCAGCCTTCCACGGGATGAATCACCGCGGGGCGTCGCCCATGCGGTACTCGTGCGTCAGCTCGTCCAGGCGCGTCTTGAGCGCCGGATCGAGGGCCACGTCAACGGCGGCGAGGCTCGCCCGCAGCTGCCCCGGCCGGCTTGCACCCACCAGGGGCGCCGTGATCGCCGGGTGGGCCAGCACCCAGGCCAGGGCCAGGGTGGCCGGTTCCAACCCGTGTTCCTTGGCCAGCGCGACGACCGCATCCACGGTGGTGAACTCGCGGTCTTTCCAGTATCGCTCGACGTACGTGGTGGCGGCCGTTCCCAGCGTAAAGCGCGAGCCGTCCGGCGGCGGCGCGCTGCGGGTGTGTTTGCCGGTCAGGAGGCCTCCGGCGAGCGGGTTGTAGGGGATGACCGCCAGCCCTTCCTCCAGACACAGCGGCAGCAGTTCCCGCTCGATCTGGCGGAACAAGAGGTTGTAGCGCGGCTGGACGGACACCAGCCGGACGCACCCCAGCGCCTCGCTCCGACCCAGGGCCCGCGCGACGCGGTAGGCCTGGTAGTTGGATACGCCGATATAACGCGCCTTGCCGCTCCGCACCACCGCATCGAAGGCCTCGACCGTCTCGTCCAGCGGCGTGTCGGGATCGAACTGGTGCGCCTGGTAGAGGTCCACGTAGTCGGTGCCGAGACGCGCGAGGGATGCGTCGACCGCGGCGAGCACGTGCTTGCGCGACGTGCCCCGCTGCCAGGGCGCCGGACCCATCTGGCCGCAGCATTTCGTCGCCACGATGAACCGGTCTCGCTTCCCCCGCAGCCAGCGGCCCAGGATCTCCTCGGTGCGGCCCCGAGTTTCCGGTGTGCCGCCCAGCGGGTACACGTCCGCGGTGTCAAGGAAAGTGATGCCCCCGTCCGCGGCGGCGTCCAGGATCGCGTGCGATGTGCGCTCGTCGCACTGCAGGCCGAACGTCATGGTGCCGAGGCAGAGTCGCGAGACCTGGAGCCCGGTGCGGCCGAAGCGAATGTGTTTCATGGACGGTCCCTCCTCGGGATACGCGGTCGCGGGTTTGCGTGAGGGACGTGCCGGCGTCACGCGGAACCCCACGGTCGTTTCACCACCAACCCCGACGCTCGGTCTGCACGCGGCCACTCCCAGGCAGGCACCGCAGAGGACGGCATCACAGCGAACCGGATACCGCGGACGGCCGCCGCTTCACGAGGGGCGGATCGAACCTCTTGTGAATGGGCAGAGCCCGTTGTCCGTGGGTGTCTTGGCGGTGCCGGCTGCCCCGCAGCCGTCTGGCCGGCAGTATCCGGCGGACCCGCGCGGGCTGTCAAGGCGAAAGGCGCGCATGTCAGGCATCCCGCAGCTGACCCTGGCCCAAGAAGAGCGCTCAACGGCCGGGGGGGGCGAGGCGGCTTGGCGGTGCACGGGTCTCGCTTCGGGGCAGCCTCCGGTCCGCGCGCCCCTCCGCGGCGCGGCGCTCCGGACGATCAGACAGGGCAAGCCGATCCAGACGCCGCGGAGAAGGGCGCCGGGAAGCCAGGTCCCCCCGGCGTAGCGGTCCCCGTCCGGCCACCGACCGGATACCGCCCCGACGTCCGTCCCCGTCAGGAGCAGACCCGACACCGTCCCGAAATGCGGTCCACCGAAGATATCCGCGGCCCGGGCGCAGACCGTGGACGTAAACCGACCGCCGCCCATCCGCCCCATGCCATGACCAAGCCGCGCGTCTGCACGAACCAGTTCGTGAAGGCGGGAGCGATGATAGGCCACCCGGCCAGCCCGTCGCCGAGCGGCACGAGGAGCCCGAAAAGCCTATGGAAGTGCCAGAGCTTCCCGGCCCCGACGTACCCCGCGATCGCCACGCCCAGAACGGCGGCCCCCCGGCGGTATCCACACCCGGACCCTTCACCGATCCGCCAGAATCCCCGCCGCAGGCGCCGGAAACCGGTACAGGAAAATATTCACCGACACCATGATGGAGACCTTCTCGCGGCTCCAATGGAAATCAGCCAGAAAGGGGGCTGAAGAAGACGGCAAAGGAATGACGCGTCCCGTAGGCCAAGACCATGCCGAGGGTGCCCCTCCCGACGATCTTCCGTCGATAGAACGGGATCGAGGTTCGTTGCGGACGATGGAATGCCGGTTCCACGGCCGCATCGCCGTGATGACGGAACGCGCCTTCACCCCACGGAATTCTCGCGCAGAGCGTCTGAGCGCCGCAGCGATCCTCTCGCGGACCTGGCATCACGCGCTGTCCCGCGCTTTCGGCTCGGAACCTACGACAACGACACGGGCCGGGGGGTCCCGTGTTGCGCGTTGCGTCCTCAACCCGCAAAGCACTGCGAGCCGCCGTCCACTCGGATGACTTGACCGGTAATGTAGCTCGCGTCATCGGAGGCGAGGAAGGCAACCGCGCGGGCTATTTCCATAGGGTGGCCGTACCGCTGGAGCGTTCCCGTTTCGACCGTCTTGGCTTCGTCCCCTGAGATGCTCGCACGCTTCGCCCGACTCCCCCGGAATCCCGCCGAGGCCTGACAGGGCGGAATCGTCCGGATGCCCGCTTGGGTCGACAAGGGGCCGGATGGAAAGCCGTACCGCCCGTGGTGCGCTTTCTAGGTCAGCCTCCGGACCGGACTCGTCAACCAGAAGATGGACACGGAGACTGGGGCGAACGATCCTGCCCTGCTCCTTGAGGCGCTCTTGGAATTCGGCCTCAACCGGCAGCTTGCGGGCTGCCGGCCCAGCCGCGTCGAGGTGGCGACCGAGGAACTCGCCGGCTATCTCCGCCAGGCACTCGGCGATGTCGGCGTGGCGGTCACCGTGGTCAAGGAGTTAGCTGTCCTCAAGGCGGTCCTCGCGGATCTTGGCAGTCACATGCGCGGGAAACCGCTGCCGCCGGACGCGATGGATGGCTCCGGGGTGACGGTGGACCGCATGCACGCTTTCGCGTCCGCGGCCCACGACTTTTATCGGGCCGCACCCTGGCGGCATCTTTCCGACGAGGATCTCGTCCACGTGGAGAGTTCGATCGCCAAGGAGCTCCGTCATCTGACGGTCCTCGGCTGCGCGGGCCAGACGTTCGGTGTGGGTTTCTATCAAACGCCGAAGGAATTCGAGGCCCTCTTCGACTCGTCCGATCCCGAGACGTATTTCGAGCGGCACGGAAAATGGGCCATCCTCTATGCCCCCGTAAGCGACATGTCGTTCCGCGACGCGGACCTGTGGGAGGAACACGGCCTTCCCGTCGCCGGGGATCAGGCATACCCCGTGGCGGTCTGGTTCGGCCCCGGCGAAGAGGTGCGCCGACCCGACGCCCGCACCCTCGCCGACATGGAAGGTGTCCTGCGGGCGCTGGCGGCGACGACTGAGGACGAGATTGACCAGGGCCGCTGGTCCAAGGACGTCGGGACGGCCGACGGACCGAGGACGGTCACGCTCTGCCTCCCCGAACTGTTGGAGCCGCTCGACGCGCCGCCGAAGCGTTACCCGGGACGCATCCCCGATCGCCGGGCCATGGAGCGAGCCGTGGCGGACGTGGAGCGTTTCATGGCCGAATCCGGTTTTCAGAACATCGATGAGGCGAACGCGGCGCTCCAGGCCCGCTTCTCCGGCCCGATGGATGCGCGACCCTCGACTGCCACGACGCCGCTGGAAAAGGCGCAGGACCTCATGTACCGCGCCTTCGATGCGCGAGGCCGGCGCCGGACCCAGCTCGCGCGCAAGGCGCTGGCGCTTTCCCCCGACTGCGCCGATGCGTACGTCCTCTTGGCCGAAGAGGCCACCGAACCGGACGCGTCCCTCGATCTATACCGCCAGGCGATCGCTGCCGGCGAGCGGGCCATCGGGCCCGAGACCATGCGGAACGAGGTTGGCCACTTCTGGGAAATCGTCAAGACGCGTCCATACATGCGGGCCAAGATGGGCCTCGCGCATTGCCTGCAGACGATGAACCGAGGCCAGGAGGCTATCGGCGAGTGCCAGGATCTGCTCCGTCTCAACCCGAACGACAATCAGGGTGTGCGCGACGTCCTGCTTCCGCTGCTGCTTGTCGCGGGGCGCGATGCCGATGCCGGCGCCTTGCTGACGCAGTACGAAGACGATCCGAGCGCGACGTGGAAGTATGGATGGGCCCTCTGGATGTTCCGCAAGGAAGGCGACAGCCCGACGGCCCGGGAGCGATTGCGAGACGCGATCAAGAGCAATCGGCACGTCCCGAAGTATCTGACCGGCAAGGCGGCGTTCCCGGATATACTCCCGGAGTCGTACGCCCTCGGCAGCGTCGAGGAGGCTGTCCTCTGCGCCGACGCGTTCTTCGATGTCTGGAAAGCCACGCCTGGAGCGGACCGGTGGCTGCAGTCCTCGGCCCCCGCCAAGCCCAAGGCACGCCCCAAGAAACCTCGCCGGCGATAAACCAAGGCGGACGCCCTCGGATGCCCGAAGAGCACTGTGTGTTGGGGTCAGGTCTTGAAATATCAGTAGGACGTTGTGTTGGGGTCACGATCTCATATTTCAAGACCTGACCCCATTCCGTGAGATGGATCTTCTGGAGGGGCGTCCGGCGGTCGAAGCCGATCATTCATAGTGCCGTCGTCTGCCTGCTATGACAGGCGCTGCATGAGTTCGAGATACTGCCCCTTGGTCAGCCGCGGCTGGAATTCTTTCTTGACGCGCCGGGCTTCCGCGCCGCCGTCCGCCAGCAGGTCGATCACGCACATGGCCATCAGCTTCGCCGGCAGCACGACCGCGGCCTCGTAGTCCGTGATGCAGAAGTCGGCGGTATGCAGGTATCCCCGGGTCCCCGTCACCATGGGGTGGACGACGGGAAGGAGGTGCGACAGATCGCCCACATCAAACGACCCGCCCATGAAACCTGCCTCCAGCGCGCCCCGGTCGCCCAGAAGCGTCCCGCCGTTCCTGCCGGCGATCGCGGTGAGGTTGCGATCCTGGAAAATCGGCAGGTATCCGGGGACGTTGGTGATCGTCGTTCCCGCGCCGACGGCGTCCCCGCCCGCCTTGAACGCCCGGTCCACCTTGGCCGAGGCATCGAGAATGGCATCGAGGTTCCGGCCTCGCACGTAGGTCTCGATCCGGACATCCGAGGGCACCACGTTGACCACGTCCCCGCCCTTGGTGACGATCGGGTGGACCCGGACGGCGTCCTCGTCCTGAAAGGTCTCCCGCTGCGCGTGGACCGCCATGATCCCGAGGCAGGCCGCGTTGAGCGCGTTGACCCCGCGGTGCGGGGCCGCCCCCGCGTGGGAGGCCTTGCCCTCGTAGCGGATGAACTTGGCGAGAAAGCCGTTGCTCGAGGCGTTCATGAGAAACGCCGGCTCCGGCGTGTCGGCAAACGCGTGGACCATCATGGCCGCGTCCACGTCGTCGAAATAGCCAATTTTGATGAGTTCCTGCTTACCGCCCAAAAAACTGATCTTTCCGTCGGCCCTGAGCTTCAACCGGTACTCGACCTCCACATACTCCTCGGCGGGGCTGCCCAGGAACTTCACCTGACCGGACAGATGGTGCGCCGCGCCGGCGCCGGCAAGGCCCATCGCGCAGCCCAGCATGCTCGCCACCTGGATATGGTGGCCGCAGAGATGCGCGGCACCCGTGACCGGGTCGGCCACGGGCGACGCCTTCTCCATCACCGAATCCAGCTCGCCCATCACCACGACCGTGGGGCCCGCCTCCTTTCCCGACAGCGTGCCCTCGATCCCGGTGAGCGCAAGGCCTTCCCGGATGGGCAGATTCAGCTTCTGCAGCTCCTCCTTGACCAGCGCGGCCGTCTTGACTTCGCGGTACCCCAGCTCGGGCTGCTTCAGTATCCGCTGGGCGATCGCAATCATCTCGTCCCGGCGCCGATCGATGTGTTCGCAGACTGTCTTCTTCAGCGTGTCCGTATTCATGGCTGTCCTCGCGTCGTCGGAGCCGCCGCGCGGGCGGATGCAGATCGCGTCCTGCGCCCTCACTGCTGCATCGGTTCCCAACGGTCAACGCCACGCGCCACCGAGGGCTGAACCGTGTCGCTCGGCGAACACCTCAGAATAAGCCCCTGATGTTTCCCGCTTCGTCGATGTCGATGCTCTCGGCGGCGGGCTCGCGAGGAAGGCCGGGCATGAGCATGATCTCGCCGCAGACCGCCACCACGAAACCGGCGCCGGCCGAAAGAAAGACCCGATCGACGTCGATGGCGAAGTTACGCGGCCGGCCCAGTGCTTTGGGGTCGTCGGACAGCGAATTCGGAGTCTTGGCGACGATCACGTGCAGCCCGTCGTAGCCGAGCTCGGTGAGAGACTCGATATCCTTCCGCGCCTGCCGCGTGTAGTTGATGCGGGCGGCGCCGTACATGGTGGCGGCGATCGTCTCGATCTTCTTCACGATGCTCCATTCCGGCTCGTAGATGGGTTTCACCTTCGCCCCGGAGCGCGTCGCCTCTGTCACCGCCCGGGCCAGATCGAGACAGCCTTCACCGCCCTTGTTGTACGGATCGCCGACCAGACCCGTGACGTCGCGATCAAGAACGTGGCGCAGGGTCAACTGCAGCTCCTCGGCGTCGTTGTTGGGGAAGTAATTGACGGCCACGATGAGGGGCACCCCGAAAGCCTGCATGTTCTCGATGTGCTTGTCCAGATTGTCGAAGCCCCTGACCAGCGCCTCCAGGTTCTTCTCGGTCAGATCGTTCTTACCCGCACTGCCGTGGTACTTCAGCGCCCGGAGGGTGGTGACCAGCACGACGGCGTCCACGTTGAACTTGCCGGTGCGGCTGACAAAATCCATGAATTTCTCGCCGCCCAGCTCCGAGGCGAAACCGGCCTCGGTGACCGTGATTTCCGAAAGCGCCTGGGCCAGGCGGATGGCCTGGATGGAGTTGGTGCCGTGGGCGATGTTCGCGAAGGGGCCGCCGTGGATGATGGCGGGTGTGCCCTCCGAGGTCTGCACCAGGTTGGGCTTGATGGCGTCCTTGAGGAGCAGCGCCATGGAGCCCACGGCCTTCAGATCGGCGGCCGTGACGGGCTTGCCCTTCAACGTGTAGCCGACGACCATGCGCGCCAGGCGCTCCTTCAGATCCGGGAAATCCTCGGCCAGGCACAGGACGGCCATGACCTCCGAGGCCACTGAAATGGTGAAGACGTCCTCGCGGGCGAAACCGTTCTGCCGGCCGCCGAGGCCGATGACGATCTCACGCAAGGCGCGGTCGTTCATGTCAATGACCCGGCGCCAGGCGATGCGCCGCGTGTCGATGCCCAGCCGGTTTCCCTGGTGGATGTGATTGTCGATCATGGCCGCGAGCAGGTTGTTGGCCGCGGTCACGGCGTGGATGTCACCGGTGAAATGGAGGTCGATCTCATCGGCCGGCAGGACCTGGGCTGCGCCGCCGCCGGTGGCCCCACCCTTCATGCCGAATACCGGTCCCAAGGAAGGCTCGCGCAGGGTGACAATGGACTTGACGCCGAGACGGTTCAGCGCCATCGACAGGCCGATGGCCATGGTCGTCTTGCCCTCTCCCGCCGGTGTGGGCGTGGTGGCGGTGACCAGCACTTGGCGGCCCCGCTGCGCCCCACACAGGCGCCGAGCCAGTGCCGGCTCCAGCTTGGCCTTGTGGGGACCGTAGTAATACAGTTCTTCTTCGGTGATACCGAACCGCGCGGCCACGTCCTTGATCCGGAGCATTCTCTCGGCCACATTCGCCTCCTCAAACGATCCGTAAACTGCGATTCTCCCAGTCGAATTCGTGCGCTCCTGAGGTCACACTCCGAGGGATTCGATGCCCCGCTTCGCTCCCTACTGCTTCTTGATCTCCTGGATCAGTTTGGCGTAGCGGTCGTGGTCCGCGGCCATCACCTTCCCGAACTCCACGGGGTCCAGATACGCCAAGTTGACGGTCATGTCCTGGGCGGTCTTGACAAAGCCCGGATCCTCCATTCCTTTCTTGAAGGCATCGTGGAGCGTCTTGACGATATCCGGAGGGGTTCCCTTGGGGGCCGCCAGACCGCGCCATTGGCCCATCGCGAAGTTCACCCCTTGCTCGCGCACGGTGGGAACGGCGGGAAACGCCTCGAAGCGCTTCTCGGAGAACAGAGCGATGATCCGGAGCTTCCCGGCCCGTACATGGGCGATCCCCTCCGGCGGGGAGCAGGAGACGGCGTGGACGTGCCCGCCGAGGAGTGCGGTGATAGACGGCCCGCCGCCGGCGAAGGGGATATGGTTGAACTTCACACCGGCAGCCTTCTCGAAGGCGAGAGCGATGAGGTGAACGCCGCCGCCCGCGCCGGAGTTTCCCACGGTGATCGTATCGGGATTCTTCTTGGCGTACTCCAGGAACTCCGACAGCGTCTTCCACTGGGCGTCGGCCCGCACCTGGAACATGGCCGGGTCCTGGACCACGTTGATGACGGGATCGAAGCTCTGGTAGGTAAAGGCGGTCGTAGCCTGGTGAGGAAGAATGGTGAGCGGCGTGACGGCCGTGACCAATGTGTAGCCGTCCGGGCGCGCCTGCATGGCTTCGGTGTAGCCGACGGCGCCCCCTCCGCCCGCCTTGTTGACTACGACGACGGCTTTTCCGAGGTGCTTCGAGGTGCCGGCCGCCAGGGCGCGGAACACCAAGTCCGTCGCGCCGCCGGGCGCCCAGGGGATGATGATCTGCACCTCCTTGGCGGGAAACTCGGCGGCCAGGCCTGCCCCGGCCAGTCCAGCGCACAGCGTCAGAGCCAGGACGATACCGGCAACACTTCGCATGATGACCCTCCTTCTCCCGGGCGAATGCGCACCGCCTACACCGCGGCGGCCCGATGCCCGAGAGATCGAACGGTATACCGGAGGAGCGGCAGGAGCAGGAAGCCCAGCGTGGCCACGAGGAAGACCAGCGACACCGGCCGCTCGACGAAAATGCCGAAACCGCCGTGAGAGATCATGAGACTTTGGCGAAAAGCAACCTCCAGCTTCGGACCAAGGACCAAGGCCAAGAGCAGGGGCGCCCCCTCGTAGGCCCATTTACGCATGAGATAGCCGAGGGCCCCGCAGCCCAGCATGACCCAGAGATCGAGCATGAAGTTGTTCACACTGTACATCCCGGTGAGACAGAACAGCATGACCAGCGGCAGCAACACCTTCTTCGGGATGCGCAGGATATTGGCGAAGAGCGGCACAAAGGGAAGGTTGAGCAGGAGTAGGATGACGTTGCCGATGTACATGCTGGCCACAACGCCCCAGAAGAGCTGCGGATGTTCCGCGATCATGGCAGGTCCGGGGTTGACGCCGTGGATGAGCAGCGCGCCCAGAAGAATGGCCGTGGGCGGTGCGAAGGGAATCCCCAGCACGAAGAGCGGGATGAAGGCGGCCTGACAGGCGGCATTGTTCGCCGATTCCGGACCCGCGACACCCTCGATGGCACCATGCCCGAACGTCTCCGGGTGATCGGAGATCCGCTTCTCCACCATATAGGAAGCGTAGGTGGCGATGACCGGTGCCGGGCCCGGCACCAGGCCCACGCCAAAACCAATACCTGTCCCGCGCAGGATGGCGCCCACGGACTGTTTGAGATCCCGGAGACTCGGATAGAGGTCGCGGAGGCGCGGCACCAGGACTCGCTGCTCCAGGATCTCGACGGGTTGCTCCGCATTCATCAAGACCTCGCCGATGCCGAACAGGCCGATCGCGACGGCGACGAACTCGATGCCGCCCAGGAGCGACACATATCCGAATGTGAAGCGGGGATTGCCGGACACGGGATCCAGCCCGATGGTCCCGATGATGAGGCCCACCACGGCCATCATCAGTGACTTGATCAGCGAGCCGCCCGTCACGTTGCTCAGGACCACAAAGCCGAAGACCATCAGGGAGAAGAACTCGGGCGGCCCGAACGCCAGCGCCGCCTCAGCGAGCGGCGGGGCGAGAAACACCAGCCCGAGGATGGCCAGCCCGCCCGCAACAAAAGAGCCGATGGCGCAGATGGCCAGGGCCGGCCCGGCCCGGCCTTTTTTCGCCATCTGGTAGCCGTCTATGCAGGTCATGACCGAGGCGGTCTCGCCGGGAACGTTGAGCAGGATCGATGTCGTCGATCCCCCGTACATCGCTCCGTAATAGATCCCGGCCAGCATGATGATGGCCGAGGTGGCGTTCAGATTGAAGGTCGCCGGGATGAGCAGCGCGATCCCTGCGATCGGGCCGAGGCCGGGGAGCACGCCGACCAGGGTCCCGACGATAGCCCCCGCCAGACAGTAAAACAGATTCTCGGACGTCGTCGCCACGCCGAATCCGGTCGCCAGGTACTGCAGCGAGCCCAGCGCGTCCATTACGCGTCGCCCCTACAGACCGAAACGTCCGGTTGGCAGCGGGATCTGCAGCCAGCGGACAAAGAGCGCGTACGACGCTCCCGCCGCGCAGACCGCGATGACCACGACATGCGCCCAGCGCCGAACACCCAGAACGTACAAGAGGAGCGCCATGAGCACGAAAGCGGCGAGTGGGTACCCGACGACTGTGAGCGATCCCGTGGAGAGCACCGTGGCCACCAGGAAGAGGAGAACCCGTTGCCAGGAGCCATGCGGCGCCGCGTCCGCGCTGTCATCGGGAAGGTCGCTGCGCCACCGCCACGACTGGGCAAGGTGGATCCCCGCCAGGAGTATGAGAAGGAGGCCGAGGTAGAAGGGGAAGAAGCCCGGGCCCGGAGCGCGGAGGGTCCCCACCCGAATTTGGAAAGACAGCCCGGCGGTAACCGCTCCGAACAGCAGGAGAAGGAGGGCGGGGATCATATCGGCTTCACGGACTTCAAGCGAATCGCCAGGTCGCGCGTGTCACGTATGGAAATGTCGCGTTACACGCTATCTCGTACCGCTGGACATGTCAACTGCCAATTCCGTGTCGGGCGGTGATCGCATCCGGACGGGACGCCGGGAGTTTTTCGCGCGTCTCCCGCTCCGTCGCCGGCCCCCGCGTCATCCGGGGACCCGAAAGCCGCCGGGCAGCCCACGCCCGGGAAAGCTCTTGACGCCGCCTGGGCCATGGTTTAGAAACGACGCAGTCCGTGCGAATTTATCCAGCGGAGGTGCCCGGATGGAACACTCTGTGCCTCTTTCCACACAGCTCGCCGACCGGTTGGCCGCGTTCCGTCTCAAGGATGTCCCGGGGGAAGTCCTCGCCCACGCCAAGCTGATGCTGCTCGACACGGTGGGCGCCATGCTGGCGGCGTCCAACCCCAAGTACTCCGCGACGCGCATTCTGGTGGACTTCGCGAAGCGGCTGGGAGGTCGGCCCGAGTCCAGCCTGGTGGGCCAGAGGTTCAAGACGTCCTGCGTCAATGCGTCGCTCGTCAACGGGACGCTAGGCTATTACTGCGACATCGAGCCGCATCACGTGGGGGGCATCCTGCACGCCCCGGCCGCCATGGTACCGGCCGGCCTGGCGGTCGCCGAGAAGGAACGCGCGGGCGGGAGGCAGTTCCTGGAGGCCATGATCCTCGGCATCGAGGTCACCTGCCGGGTGAGCTACGCCCTGAACCCCGTGGCCCTCTACAACCGCGGCTTTCACCCCAGCGCCATCTGCGGGGCGTTCGGCGCCGCCGCGGCCGCGGGGAAGCTTTTCCGGCTCAACCCCAAGAAGTTCGGCATCGCCCTGGGGCTCGCCATGCAACAGGCATCGGGCCTGCTGGCGTGGGCGTCCGATCATACCGAGAACTCGCGGCCGTTCAATCCAGGCCTGGCCGCTCGAAACGGGACGACTGCCGCGTATCTCGCCTCCCTCGGGTTCGGCGGCCCGCCGACCCCCTTCGAAGGAAAATACGACGCGTACACCGCCTTCTCCGGCGAGCGCCATCCCGACGCCCTGCTGGGCGAATGGGGAAAACACTTCCACACACCGGAGTTCGCCTACAAGCTCTACTCCAGCTGCTCCTTCACGCATCCCGGGCTGGACGCTCTGCTGGGCATCGCGCGCCAGCACACACTCACGTCCGCCGATGTGCAGACCATCGTCCTTCGCTTCCCCAAGTCCGGCGCCCACATGATCGACAACAACGAGCTGAAGTCCCACTGCGCCCAGTACATTCTTCCCGTCGGGCTCGTTTTCGGCGGCGTGACGATCGACGACATCCTCGAAGACCGGCTCCGGCACCCAGAGGTCGCGCGCCTCCGCGCCGCCACCCGCATGGTGGCGGACCCCGAGCTGGACGGCGGTTGGCCCGAGGTGTACGCGTCCATCGTCGAGGTGACCACAACCGACGGTCGGCGCCTCTCCGCGCGCGTAGATCATGCCAAGGGTACAAAGGAAAATCCGCTGACGGCCGACGAGATTCGGCAGAAGTACCTCAAGTTGGCCACCACGGTCACCACGCGCGCCCATGCCGAGCGTATCGCCGAGGCGGTCCAGGGGATCGACCGCGCGCCGGATGTCGTACGTCTCGGCGGGTTGTTTCGAACCCTGAACGCGAGAAAGTCCACCGGACGGAACACAAGGGCCGGAACGAGTCGGTCAGGCAGCACGAGCGAGGTCGTACGCTAGGAATCCAGCGCGGGGCGTTCTTGGAGAACTCGACGGACCGCATCTCACCTGATCGTGCCCGCCCATAACCCGATCAGAAAGGCCGTGGATCTTTCCGAAAAGCGCCTTGGAGGCCCGCGTGTGGGCGCCAAGAAGTACTGGTCACGAACAAACCGCAGAGTCAAACGTCTTCCGGAGTCCCGTGGGGTTCATCGGGTTCGAAAACCCGTCGGGGGGCTTTACGGCCCTCCAGGGCGGCTCGGTTGATGTCTGTACGAACGACGGTCCCGTCGTGTACGGGTTTCTCGAGATCACGCCTGACCCTGCGAAGGGGCGGGCTTTTGATTCGGGCGTGGGCGCCTCGCCCCACGCGTTTCCGATCCGCCAGAACAGTTCCAGCTTCGCCATGTTCGTCAACCCGGTTCAGGTCAAACCCATTTGGGTTTGTTCCATCCTGGCGGCGCTCTATCTTGTGTTGTGTTTCACGTTCAGCCGGTGCGTGCATCGAATCGAGCGGAGAACGGCAAAGCTGTTGCCATCTGATTCCGCTCTCTCATCCGCGCACGCGGAGCGATGGCCCGTTTGGGGTCGGAGGACGCCGTGAGGATCACTCGAATCGAAACCCGCATCGTCGAGATCCCGGTCAAAGCTCCCTACGTATTCTCGCACGGCACGTTGAGGGTCTTCAGCAATGTCTTGGTGTGGATCCACACGGACGAGGGAATCACCGGGGTCGGCGAATCCTCGTTCGTCCCCGGCGGAGGAGTCTCCGAGGAGACGCCCGAAAGCACCAAGCCGATGATCGACCGCTATCTGGCCCCCCAGGTGGTAGGCGAGGACCCCTTCGACATCGAGCGTATCCACCGGAAGATGGACAGCGCGGTCCCAAGAAACCTGATCGCAAAATGCGGCATCGACCTGGCGCTCTGGGACCTCATGGGGAAGGCCGTGAGGCAGCCGGCCTGCACGCTTCTGGGCGGGATCGTCGATTCGCGGATTCTCTGCACCTACACGCTGAGCATCGACACTCCGGAACGGATGGCGGAGCAAGCATCGCTCAGGAAGAGCCAGCGGTACAAAACGCTCGTCGTCAAGATCGGCCCAGACCCGGAGACCGACATCCAGCGGCTCAAATTAGTGCGAGAGGCCGTCGGCGACGACGTAAATCTGCGCCTGGACGCCAATGAGGCGTACTGGCCGGATCAGGCCATCGGGATCATCCGCAGGATGGAAAAATACCACCCGGAGTTCGTCGAGGAGCCGGTCAAACGATGGGACCTCGATGGGATGGCCAAGGTGGCCCGTATGGTCGGCACGCCTATCAGCTCCGATGAGAGCAATACGTCTCTCGACAGCGTCCTGCAGATCATCCGCAAGCGCGCGGCGGGGATCATCAACATCAAGATCTCGAAAAACGGCGGGCTGTATCGTTCAAAAAAGATCGCCGCGGTTGCTGAAGCGGCCGGCATCCCCTGCATCGTGGGAGGAGCCAATACCTACGAGATCGGACGACAGGCCTGCCGGCATTTTGCCGTCTCGACGGCACAGGCGCAAATGGGGATGGGATCCGAAGGGTGTGCGCCGGCGTCGCAATCCAAGATCGACGACGTGACCACCCGGGTGCTTGCCTACGAGGACGTGACCGCCGGGAACGGATACGTGGGACTGATGGAAGGGCCAGGCCTGGGCGTGGAGATCGACGCGGAAAAGGTGCGGAAGTACGCGGCCGTGTCGTCCTGAGGGGGCGACTCGCCACGGGGCGCGGAATGCGCGGGCATCCGCATACGGAAAAAGCCGGGACCCCCGGGCGTCAGCTCCCGAGGCACCCGGCTCATGGGTTTCAGCGCAACCGTCTACGGTCGACTTATTTCAGCGACGAGAACTCCGTCGGCGAGAGGATCTTGTTGCTCTGGCTGACGACGCAGGCGCGTAGGCGCGGGACGATCTCGGCGCGGCGCGGGTCCTTGAACCACACGCCCCACTTCGCCTGCCGCTCGTTGAGGTCGGTGAACGCCCACAGGTGGACGACCTCGTTCAGCGTCCCGATGTCGGTGGTCCAGAACCCGACCGGCTTGAGCCCGTGCTCGGCGAGCAGCGGCAGGAGCTTCGTCCGGATCAGATCCAGGTACTCCGCCATCCCGCCGACCGCCAGTTGATAGGTCCGCAGCTCGTAGATCATCGTTCTCTCCTCGCTGGTTGTGTCGAGAGCGCACCCGCTGCAAGGGGTGCTGGGCATGCTCGTGGGGCTTGCCCGCTCGGCGGCGCTAGGCCCGTGGCTCGCTGAGTCCGATCTTTTCCGCGTAGGCTCGATCGACGGCTACTGTCTCGACCGGATTCCGCAATACGCCGATCCCCTCGATCTCGGATTCGATGACATCGCCGGGGAAGATGGGCCCCGCCATGGGGCTCGCGGTGGTGATGAGATCCCCCGGCTCCAGCGTCCAGAACGTTGAGACGAAAGCCACGATGTCGTCGAAGCGGAAAATCATGTTCGAGGTATTCGACTCCGCCTCGACCGTGCCGTTCCGCCGCCGCAGGATCCGAAGGTTGTACAGGTCCTCGGGCATCTCGTCCGGCGTGACGATCCATGGCCCCATGGGGCCGTACGTGTCGATCGACTTGCCCCACGGCTGGTACTCCCGACTCGCCGCCTCCAGCGCCCGCCCCGTGATGTCGTGGAAGATCGTGTAGCCTGCGATGAACTCGTATGCGCGCTCCTTCGGCACCGCCTTGCACCGTTTGCCGATCACGCAGGCAAACTCGTACTCGTGATAGACCTCGCCGTACCCGTCGGGGATCCGGATGGGGTCGTCCGGCCCCACCACGCAGGACGGGGCCTTGAGAAACACCAGCGGCACGGCCGACTTGGCGAGACCGATGACCTGCCGATAATCTTCGTAGTTCACGCCGGTGCAAACGATCTTCGGCGGCCGCGGGACGGGTGCGCGCAGCGGGAGCTGGCCCAGACCGAACACGGCGCCCGGCAGATCGTACTTGAGGTCGACGGCGTACTGCAGCGCGCGCCGGGCGGCGTCCATGGTCTCGTCGCCGCCCCGCAGGAAACCGAGCATGTCGGCCGGCAGCATGCGATCGGCCACGACCGCCGGTCCCTGGTCGCCCATCTCGGCCAGCTCGTCGAACCGGCATCGGCGCGAGAGCTCCGGTTCCATCTTCGCCGGTTCCCTGCTCCCCATCTCCACCAACGCCGCCGTGAAGGCCGCATTCAAGTCGATCAGCCGTCCGTCCTGCACCGCGCCCACGCGGTCCCGCCCGCACAGATCGAAGGTGACGAGTTTCATCCGAACTCCTATGTCGACGGGTCAAAGGGTCGATTGCTCAACCGGTCGATTCGTCTCGGGCCGTCATTGGGCCTCCCCCGATTGACCAATCGACTCATCGACCACTCGACTGTTCCAAGGCCGCAAGCTGTTCCGCCTCTTGCTTCAGGGCCTGGCGCTGCCGACGCACGGCGACAATCGTGGTGAAAGCCGCAAGCGCCAAGATTGCCAGGGCGATGGGCCGCGTGAGGAACTGGGTCACGTCCCCGTGGAACATGACGACGGCGCGCCGATAATTGGACTCCATCATGCTGCCCAGGATCTGGGCCAGGACCATGGGCGCCACGGGGTAGTCGTAGCGGATCATGAGGTAACCCAGGAAACCAAAGACCGCGCAGGTGATCAGATCATAAAGAACGTTATTGATCGCGTAGGAGCCCACCATACACGTGATGAAGATGAGGGGTACCAGGTACTTCCGATCGATGTTGATCACCTGGGCGAAGAACCGCGCGAAGATGAGGCCCAAGATCACGAACATGGAATTCGCCGCGATCATGCCCGCGAAGATCTGGTGCACCACCTCCGGATGGGCCTGGAACAGCATGGGGCCGGGCTGCAGATTGTGGATGGTGAGGGCGCCCATGAGGACGGCCGTCGCCGCGTCGCCGGGGATCCCGAGGGTGATCATGGGCAGGACGTCGCCGCCGGTGCTGGCGTTTTCGCCGCACTGCGCCGCCGCCACGCCGGCCGGATTGCCCTTGCCGAAGCTCTCCGGCCTCTTCGACGCTCGCTTGGTCTCGGCGTAGCTCAGGAACGCGGCGGTATCGGCGCCGATGGCGGGCGTGATCCCCACGATCAGGCCGATGGGGCAGGCGCGAAGATACGCCGGCAAGCACTCCTTCATATCCTTCAATGTCGGCAGAATGTTCTTCAGCACGGCGCTCACCCGCGGCGCCGTGAGGATGATCTCCACTTGCCGGAAGCCCTCCGACAGCGCGAACAGGCCGATCAACATGGGTACGAAGGACAGGCCGCCGGTCAGCTCCGCGAAACCGAACGTGAACCGCTGGAACCCCCCCATCGGGTCGAGGCCGACCATGGCCAGGAGCAGGCCCAGCAGGCCGGAAATGACCCCCTTGACCGGCGACCGCCCCGACAGCGTAATCGTGACCGCCAGGCCGAAGACCGCCAGCGCAAAATACTCCGGGGCGGAGAAGCGTAGGGCGAAGTTGGCGAGAATGGGGGCGAAGAACGTCAGGCAGAGGGCGGTGAACGTTCCGCCGATGCCGGAGGAAATTGTGGCAATACCGATGGCCTTCCCCGCCATTCCCGCTTGCGCCATTGGGTAGCCGTCGAACACGGTGGCTGCCGCCGCGGGGGTTCCCGGCGTCTTGATCAGGATCGAGGCGATGCCGCCCCCGTAGATGGCCCCCGTGTAGATTCCCAGCAGCATGACAATCCCAGTGATAGGGGTCATGCCGAAGGTGAACGGCACCAGGATAGCGATCCCCATGGTCGCGGTGAGTCCCGGGATGGCGCCGATGATGATGCCGAAGAACGAGCCCAGGACCAGTGCGACAAGATTGTAGCCCGAGAGGACCGTGCCAAAGCCGTGCAGCAGAAGACCGAGATCAACCATGGGTCACGCTCTCAAACCCCGCTAACGGAACAGTCCGCGCGGGAGCGGCACGTTGAGGGCTCGATCGAAGACGAGATACGTCGCCACCGGAACGACCACGGAGAAGAGAATCAGCCGCATCCACCGGCGCTCACCCAGCGCCACACAGAAGCCGAGCAGGTACGGAGCCGTTGCCGTCATGAAGCCCAAACGCTCTATGACGACCACGTAGACGCCGGTCAGGGCGGCGACCCACAGAACACGGGCCCGGTCTGCCCCCGCCAGCCGCTCCGGGAGGGTGAGAGAGCGGCCGGTCAACGCCTTGCCGAGAAGAACTAGCCCCGCCGCGAACAGCAACGCCGCCACCCCGCGCGGGATCCAGGCAGGATTGCCCAGGTCGGGCAGGATGGGCCAGCGGCCGGATTCCCAGAAAACATAGACGCAGACGGGAATCAGAAAGAGTGCCGAGAGGATGTCGATCTTCTTCATTGAGACGTGCGACATGTGGACTCCATCCCCAGGCGATTGCGAAGCGCCCCGCGACCGACGGCCGCGGGGCGCCATCGGGCCGATCCAGAAAACAGGTCCTCCTACTTCTTCTTCAACAGGCCGACCGCTTCCAGTGCGGGCTCCAAGCTTTTCTCCATCCCCACCAGGAACTCCGCGAACTTGTCATGCTCAAGGAAGGCCCGCGGCAGGGCCAGCTTATCCATCAGGGCGATGTACTCCGGATCCTCCGCGGCCTTCCGGAATCCATCGCGCAGCACCTTCAGCACCTCGGGCGGCGTACCCTTGGGTGCGCCCAGGCCACGCCAGTCGAAGATCGGGTCTTTGATCGGAAACCCCGCCTCCGCCATGGTGGGCACATCCGGAAACGCGGGATGCCGGTTGGGTGCGTTGGCGGCCAGGATCCGCACCTGCTTCGTCTGGTAGAACTGAAGCACCTCGTCCATCCCGCTTGAGCACACCGTGATGTGTCCGCCCACGAGAGCCGTTCGGGTGGGCGCCGCACCGTCAAATGGCACGAAGGTGAACTTGACTCCCGTATCCTGGGCAATGGCCACGGCCGCCAGATGCCAGGCGCCGGCCGGCCCGGAGTGACCCACCGTGACCACACCGGGATTGGCTTTGGCGTAGTCCATGAGGTCCTTCAGAGTCTTGAATTGCGAATCCGCCTTCACCGTGAGGCCCGCGATGCTGCGGTTGAGCAGCGCGATGAGATCGAAGTCCCGGTAGGACAGCTCGGACTGGGCGAGGAGCCGATAGGTGCTGAGGTTGAACGTGATGAGGCCGACCGTGTACCCGTCCGCCCTGGCCCGGGCCACCTGGTTCATGCCGATGACGCCCGTCCCACCGGTCACGTTCTGCACGTTGATGTTGACGCCGAAATACTTCTTCCCGTTCTTCACCAGGGTACGCGCCAGGGTGTCGGTCCCGCCGCCGGCCGCCCACGGCACGATCAGCGTGATGTCGCGCTCGGGGAACGCCGCCTTCGCCGGCGCCGGAACCAGCAGCGCCACGACCAGCACAGCCACCATCAGGAATCCGATCTTCCGCATGACTGCCTCCTTTCGAGGGCCGATCTCGCCACCCAATTCCGGAATACGCTCACGAAACCCACGGCCGCATATTACTTTGACACAGCCAGCTCGCATTCCTTCATGCTGAACTCCCAATTGTCTAGTCGTGTAAACCTTTCGCCCGCCGGACCAAAAGGGCAATCCGTGCCGGACGGCTATCGGGCCGGACCTTGCCTCCCGCCCGTTCCTTACTACGGGACAGGGGGCCGCCTGAAGGCCCTCACCATCCGCGCGATCGTGTATCCGATTATCACCACGCCGGACCCGGGGACGGCCGCATACCAAAACGGGCGAGGTAAGACCAGCATGCGCGAGGTGTTACCTAGCGACTGCAGCGTGAGGAGCCAGCCGTACCAGGTGAACACGCCCAGAAATCCCAGCAGCAGCACGCCAACGACCACTTCCACTGCCCGTCCGGCCCCGGAATCGGCCGGCGCCATGTACACCTCGGGGAAGGTGATAGCGACGGTCACGGCGCGATGGACATGGTCGCCGCCGGGTGCCCGGGGTGGCCATCGTTCGACGGTTGAGCTGTTCAGATATATGAGACAGGATTTGGCATGCTGTCTCATTTTATGAAACGAGGGATATCCCCATGGACAGCCGGCGCCCCCAGACCCACCAGTCCCTCGAACGCAGGCTGCGGGTCATCGAAGCGACCGCCGCCAGCGGCGGGGCCGCGACGCTGGCCGAGATCGCCCGCAAGACCGCCCTCCCGCGGAGCACCGCCCATCACATCCTGCGCGCGCTCGTCGACTTCGGCTACCTGATCCAGGACGGCGGCGCACAACCTTACCGGCTCGGCCCCAGGCTGTTTCGGCTGACCGGCGAGACTTGGACCAAGGAGCAGCTGGCGGAGATCGCCATGCCTTACCTGGACGAGCTGAGCCGCCGGACCGGCGAGGGCACCAGCCTTGCCACCCTGCGGGACGGCGTCGTGACCGTGGTGGCAAAGCGCGAGTCCGAGGACGCGGTGGGGGTTGTTCAGGAGGTGGGCGCCCAACGGCCGATCTACTGCACCGCGGTGGGAAAGGCGCTGGCCACGTGGCTGCCGGATCGGGAGCTCGACGGGATCATCGCTCGGACCGTGTTCGCGAGGCAGACGCCACGGACCATCACCACCCCTGTCGCGTCTCGACGGGCGCTGGGCCCCATCCGGGCGAGCGGCTTCGCCATCGACAACGAGGAACATATCGCCGGCATTCGCTGCATTGCCGCACCCGTCCGGGATCATTCCGGTGATGTGCGCGCGTCGTTGTGCGTGGTGGGGCCGACGAGCCGGCTTCCGAAGCGGCGGCTCGCGGAGATCCGCAAGGTGCTGGCAGCCGTGGCGGTGGACCTGTCGGCGCGACTCGGATACGGTCCCACGGCCACGCCGACTCGGTAGCCGGCCCACGGCGAACGATGCCGCAGCGCTACACCAGGTGACCGAACGTGCGGCAGAAAGGAGGCAAGCCCGGGGTCGTGCCGGATTTGATCCTTGGAAGGATCTGGGCCGCGAGAACCGCATGGACAATCGCGATGGATGGACTTGACAGCTCGGCGAAATACGGAGTATCTCTCATCCACTTGATGGGATCGGCGCGCCCCGCGCCTGCCCGCGGTAACCATGTCCGAGCGCAATAGGAGGTGTGCAATGCCACGTGGGAGTCGAAAGTGGGTCGTCGGCGCGTTGTTCATCGGTTTCGCCATCGTTCTTGCCGTGCCTGCGGCGGCCCAGGTCAAGATCCGGTTCCAGACCTGGCACTGGGGTGAGAAGCCGTGGGTCAACGCGCTCGATGCGTTCAAGGACGATTTCAACAAGGCAAATCCCGGCATCGAGGTCGTTCGCGACGAGAGCCGGTACGCCGACAAAGAGACCGTGTACACGGCCACGTCCCAGGCCAAGGCGGCAGCCGACATCGCACATTTCCAGCATCGGCCCATCCCCATGTTTGCGGAGCGTGGCTATCTCCTGGCCCTCGACCCCTTCATCGAGAAGGAAGGCGGCCAGAAGTTCCTCGCCCAGTACGATCAGGCAGCCCTGGAAATCTGCAAGTACAAGGGGAAGATCTACTGCCTTCCCGATTTCGTGAATCCCATGGGCATGCTCATCAACATGGCGCATTACAAAGAGGTCGGCTTGGACCCCGCCAAGCCGCCGGCCACGTGGGACCAGCTGGTCGAGTACGCCAAGAAGCTGACGACCGGCTCGCGGTACGGCATTGGCCTCATCGGGGCCCGCCAGGAGGGGCTCTTCATGCGCCTCAACCCCTTCATCTGGGGCGCCGGCGGTGAGTACCTCACGCCGGACGGCAAACGCTCGGCCATGGACACGCCGGAATTCCTTGAGGGCTTCAAATTCTACGTCGAGCTGTTCACGAAATACAAGGTGGTGCCGCCGGGCGTTATCGAGCAAGGTGCGCAGGAGGTCCGAACCCAGGTCGCGCACGAGAAAGTTTCCATGAACATCTCGGTGCCCCAGGCCTGGAAGATCGTACAGGCCATCAATCCTAACATGAAGGTGCCCGAGACGCTGACGGCGGTCCCGGTCCCGGCGGGGCCCAAGAAGAAGGTGACCGCGGCCGAGTACGGGATGCGCGTCATCAGCGCTTACACGAAAAACCCCGAGGCGGCCTGGAAGGTGTACAAGTACTGGTACAGCCATGACATCCAGCTGCGGAACTTCCAAATCGCGGCTGTCCTGTCCGCACGCCTTGATGTCAAGAACGGACCCGAGATGCAGAACGACAAGTTCGCGAAGGTCTACTCGGCCCAGGCCCAATATGCGAAGCTCGAGCCGCGCATTCCCGAATGGCCGAAGATCGGCGACGCGGTGATCACGGCGGTCCAGGAGGCATTCTCGGGCGTGAAGACTCCCGAACAGGCCCTGAAGGATGCTCACGCATCCGCCAATCGAACGCTTAGCGGTCAGTAGTCAGGCGTTTCTCGGTTGACTCCGGACGAGCCAGGGGGAATAATTCCTCCCCCCTGGCTCGTTGTCTAATGGCAGGAGTTCGGAATGCGTTCTGGCCATGCCTGGCACGATAGGCACCTCGGGTATTTCTTTGTCCTGCCTGCTACGTTGATGCTGGCCGCCGTCTTGATCTTTCCGGCCTTCATCACCGTGAAGGCAAGCATCACCCCCGAGGGGGGCAGCGGCTGGAATCTCACCCTGGTCCATTACCTGAAGGCGTTCCGGGATCCGGTGCTCTGGCAGACCTTCAAGAACACTTTTGCCTTCGTTGCCTGGAGCCTCCTTGGCCATTTCGTTCTCGGCCTCGGCCTGGCGCTTGCGCTGAATCAGGCCCTCCCGGGTCAGACCTTCTTCCGCTTGGTGACGCTCATCCCCTGGACCATTCCCGACGTCGTGGCTGGTATTCTCTTTCGCTGGGTCCTGAACCCGATCCACGGGGCAATGAACCCGCTGATCCGGCTCGTTTTCCCAAGCTTCCCTGCCGAGTTTCAATGGCTCTCCAACCCGACCCTCGCTTTCCCCTCTGTGATCGTTGCCAACATCTGGCGAGGCTATCCGTTGGTGATGGTAATGCTGCTCGCCGGTCTCATGGCGATCCCGCGTGAGTTGTACGAGGCGGCGGCCGTGGATGGCGCGGGAAAGGCGCGGCGGTTCTTTCACATCACGCTCCCCGGGCTCAGCACCATCATCCTCATTGCCTTGGCTCTCGATATGGTGTGGGAGTTCCGCCGCTTCGCCTTGGTCGTCGCCATGACTGGCGGCGGACCCGGCACGCTGACCGAGGTCCTCTCCACGCTGGTGTACAAGACCTACTTCCAGTTCTTTACCTTCGAGTACGCATCGGCCATGGCCATCCTGATGAGCGCGGTACTCTTCATTCTGAGCTTGCCGTACATCATCCTCGTCGGGAGGGAGCAATGAAGAGCGCGGCGCTGGCATCCGAGCAGCGGGAAAGGCGAATGGACGCCGTCCTCTCGTATGGCCTCCTTCTCTTGTCTGTGGTATTCGCCATTTTTCCCTTTGTCTTCATGCTTTCCACGTCCCTCAAGAGCGAGGCCGAGGCCTTGAGTCTCCCCGTCACCTGGATCCCGAAGCAGTTCACGCTCCAGGCGTACAGCGAGATGTGGACGCTGAAGCCGTTTGGCAGCTATTTCTTGAACAGCATCGTGGTGTCGGGCGTGACCGCGCTGCTTTCGACCATCGTTGGCGCCCTGGCGGGTTACGGCTTTTCCCGGTTCCATTTCCGCGGCCGGACAAGCCTTCTCGCCTTCTTCCTCGCTACCCAGATGATCTCCGGCGTCCTCGTGATCGGTCCCTACTTCCAGATATTGGCGGCACTCGATCTGTACAACACGCTCACTGGGCTCATCATCGCGTACGTGACCATCTGCCTTCCTTTCGCAGCCTGGATGTCCAAAGGCTATTTCGACTCGATCCCGAGAGAGTTGGACGAGGCCGGTTTAGTGGACGGCGCCTCACGTCTACAGATCTTTTTTCGGGTCATCTGCCCGATCGCCGTGCCGGGGACCGTATCCACGCTCCTCTTTGCCTTCCTCCTCGCATGGCAGGACCTCCTCTGGGCGCTTTGCCTGATCTCCATCGACGAGAAGCGCACCGTGACGCTGGGTGTCGCCTTCCTCGTCGGCGAATTCGTCATCAAATGGCCCATGCTGACGGCCGCCTCGCTCATCGGGAGCCTCCCGACCATCCTCCTGTACCTCTTCCTACAGCGGTACTACGTGGAAGGTCTGGCGCGCGGCGCGGTGAAAGGTTAGCCCGGCAGGTTGCCCCGCCGCCTCCGCGTGGCCGCTTGATCCGTTACTCGTCAAATGGAAAGGGTTACGGCGTGGTTGTGGTAAGGAAGGTCTGTGGTGTGTGGGTCTGAACGACCGCTGCGCCCCGCTCCAGCTGCTCGGAATCCAGGGTGACCAATTCGGCGGCAAACATCGCTGCAGCCGCGACAAAGACCGCGTCGGCGCCTCGTAACCTGTGTTGGGACGCAAGCGCCGCCGTCTGCTGGGCTACCCCGTCGTCTAGAGCCACCAACACGTATTCGGGAGGCGACCGATCGCGAGGGCGTACCGTTGCGCGACCTCACGGTCGCTGCCGGTTCGACTCAGCGCTGCGGCGACTTCCGGGATCGCGAGCGTCTGGATAAAGAGGCGGGGCCGCCTCGCGCGCACCCACTACAGAAAAGCCGCACTCTCCGGGTGGCCCGGTTCCCGGGCGCGTGCCCGGCTGACAAAGACACTGGAGTCGATCGTGAGTAACCGCATCTATCGCCTCATCCCCGCGAGTTCCGCGACGGCTGAGCGACGCTTGCCGGGTCTCTCGGAGGCGAGTGCGGTCGCCAACGCGTCCCAGGCATCCCAAGCACGGTCCTGCTGGGGGGTTGCGAGGAGCCGTTCCCCGGCATCCACGGGAACGATCAGGGCTTCCACCGCGCCCCGCCGCGTCACGGCATAGGTTACGCGACGGGTCCGGACGTCCTTTATAACGGCCGAAGCATTGGTTTTGAGCGCGCGGATGCCGATGGACGCCCGCCCGGTGGGTGTTTTCCCGCCGTGTTGTTTTGGTCTGGGCACCGATTTTCGCATCGTGGTCACGTCCGGATAATATGCCACCACATCCTCGTATCCGTGTCAATACAGGGTTCCGTCCGGGGGCGTTCCGAAGGACGCGCCATCGCTCGCCAAGAAAACATCCGCCGCAATGACGTCGTCGGGATCGGCGCCGGTCGGGGCGAAGCCCTTGGCCGGTGCGCCGCAGAGCGTACCGCCGCCGTGATCATGGCGGTCCTGCCGGCGCAGCCGAAGGTCGGTTTTCCCACTCGTTTGCAGGGATGCGCACGCTCACGACGCGGCAGACTACCCTGCGCGCGTGATCGAATTCGTCCGATGCCGCACGGATCCGCCACAGACCGGGAGTCGAACAGTTCACCCGCGCTTTACCGGAAGATCGTCTCCAGCTCCGCCAGCATGCCCACGTCCTCGGCAAGGCCCTGAAGGTTGACCAGGACGTAATCCGGGAGCTGCATGCCGTTCCGCAACGCCGTGTCTCGCCGCTCCCACTCCATCTCGCCGGGAAGGTAGATGCGCTCGGCACTGACCGCCTTGGGCGCCTGCTTGATCTCACGGATCATGGCATCCATGCGCGCTTTGAACGCGTCCAGGGGCATCATCGCGCCGATGTCGATGGCGATAAAGGCATGCCCCTGATCGGCCGGTGGGGCGTTCTCGCCGACCCACGCCTTGATGCCGCTCAAGAACGACGCACCGGTCAGGATGCCGGCCAGGACCTCGACAAGGACGGCCAATCCGTACCCCTTGTAGCCGGCCATGGGCTGCAGGACGCTCCGGTCGGGGTAACCGCTGGGATCGGTCGTGGGCCGGCCCTCGGGATCGCACAGCCACCCCGCGGGCACCGACCGGCCCATGGCCTTGGCGATCATGACCTTCGTCACGGCGACGATGCTCGTGGCGACGTCCAGGAAGACCGGCCGCTCCTGCCCGGCGGGAACGGCGAAAGAGATGGGGTTCGTGCCGATGACCGGCGTCCGACCGCCGGTAACCGCAACGCAGGGATCGCAGTTGGTCATGGACAGGCCGATCATGTCGTGCCGGAGGGCCAGGGTCGCGTAGTAGCCCGCCGCCCCGAAATGGCTGCTGTGAGCGACGCCGGCGTAGCCCACGCCGGCGGACTTCGCCTTGGCGATGGCGATCTCCATGGCGCGGCAGGCCACCACCATGGGCATGGCGCAATTCGCATCCACGACCGCCCAGCCCGGGCCTTCGCGCCGGATGGCCGACTGCGCGCCGGGGCGGATGCCGCCCGCCTTGACGGCGCGCATGAGCGGGCGGATCTGTCGCGTGCCGTGACTGTGGGTGCCCCAGGTGTCGGTCGTGGTGAGGACCTCGGCCGTCACCGCGGCATCCTCGCGCGAGAGGCCGCAGCGCACCATGGCCTCGGCGCAGAACCGCTGGAGGTCCGCCGGGGCGACGCGCTTGGTCATGAGGGTGTCCAGGGTTGCCATGTCGTTTCTCCTCCTCTGGGCCAGCCAGTCATACCGAGCCCCTCGTCGATGGCCGCCGGTTCCTTTCCCGGACCGTCGTGGGGGTCTCGCGGACGCTCTAGTCGATCATTCGGCAAGGGCAACCCAATTCGAATTCCGCCGCCCTCCGGACCGGAAAACGGTTGAAGCGCTGCCCACGAGTTGCCCGTGCCGATGGCGCCTAATCTATTCCGGACCGGTTGCTTTCGCAAGGGTGCACGGCGGGTTTTCTGCATTCGAATCATCCGCAGACTCCCCACCGCCGCGCCCGGATGACACCGCCGGGAGGAGGTGATAGACTCCGCCCCGTTCCTGTCTCGTCGACCAGCGGAGGAGCCCGTATGGACTACACATGTATCATTCAAGGCGAGTCCGGCGCGCCCGACGACGGGTACCGGGCCGTCATCGAGATCACCGCGTACATCCCCGTCCCCGACAGCGACAAAGCCGTCCGGGGTCTCTCGCCGTGGATCACCACGGTCCTCCCCTGCCCGGATTGCGGGCAGACCATGATCTGGGCGGAGAGGGGCTACGAAGCCTGGCACCGCATCTGTAACGGATGCGGCTCGCACTGGTCCGTCACGCCCACGGACGTGGTCGACGACCGCCAGCGCATCGTGATCGAGCGCGCGCGATTTGCCCGGTAGCCCCCCGCGGGTTGAGGGTGACGGCGGATGATCCCCTGGGAGTTCCTCGACAGCGCCCGCGTTCCGGACGGAGACGGTGAAATCGGTCTGTACCGGCGCGGTCAGGAATACTCGATTCGGGTGGGCAATCGCGAGCTGATGAACAGCCGCGTCCACGCGTCGGAAGAGGCACTGGCCGAGATGGCGTGCGCACGGATCGCCAACCGGACGCGACCGTGGATTCTCGTCGGGGGGCTGGGCATGGGTTTCACCCTGGCCGCGGTGCTGCGTGGTCTTTCGGCCGGGGGCGCCGTTCTGGTAGCCGAGCTGGTGCCGGCCGTCGTGTCATGGAACCGCGGACCCCTGGCGGCGCTCGCGGGTCATCCGCTGCGGGATGCGCGGGTCACCGTGAAGGAGGTGGACGTCGGCCACATCTTGCGCGCCGAACGCCAGGCCTTCGACGCGATCCTCCTGGATGTGGACAACGGCCCGGCGGCCCTCGGACGGCAGAAAAACGATTGGCTGTACGCGCGGCCCGGCCTCGAGGCCGCGCACGCGGCCCTGCGCCCCGCAGGAGTGCTGGCCGTCTGGTCCGCCGCGCCGAATCGCATCTTCACCCAGCGCTTGCGCCGCAACGGTTTCACCGTGGATGAAGTCCGTACGTCGGCGCACAGCTCCGGCAAGGGGCGGCGCCACACGATTTGGCTCGCCGGGCGGACATCCTGACCACGCAGGCGATCACCTTTTCGGGTGAAACGATCGTCTCACGGGACGGGCGGAGCGTCGTGAATCTCCATCCATCGTCCGGGGTCTTTGAGGTCCGTCCACCCGAACTGCCGGTAGAGCTCGTGGGCGTCGCGCGTGGCCAGCATCCAGCGCCGCAATCCCTGCAGTCCCGGGTGTCCCATGACGGCGGACAGCAGCCACTTCCCCAATCCCCGGCCGCGATACGACTCGTCGATGAAGACATCGCACAGGTACCCGAACGTGGCGCAGTCCGTCACGACGCGCGCGAACCCGATCTGGCGTCCGCCGGCGTAGAGGCCGAAGCACAGAGAGTGTTCGATCGAGCGCTCGATGACGTCTCGCGTCCTCCCCTGCGCCCAGTAGGCTTGGGACAGGAAGGCGACAATCGCCTCCCGCTGGAGGCGCACTTTCTCCGTGCTGATCGCGAACTCGCCGCGGTGAAGCTCGTACGGCGGCATCCCGTGTTTCGCCCTCCCTGACCCAGACCTGGCGCCAACCGCGTCCGTCCGGGGAGGAATGACGCGGCCTGTCAGATCTTCCCGATGAAGTGGGTGCCGGCGCGGCCGTCCATGGCGTCACCGAGCCGCGCGGGGCTGGTGATGAGGCCGCGCTTCCCACCGGTCTTGAGGAAATTGACGATCGCCTCGACCTTCGGGCCCATGCTCCCCTTCGCGAAATGTCCCTCGCCTTGCAGGACCTCGATCTCTTTCAGCGTCACGGCGTCCAGGGCGCGCTGCTCCGGCTTGCCGTAATGAACATACACCTGGGGCACATCGGTGAGGATGATGAGCAGCTCGGCTCCGATCTCCGCCGCCAGAACCGAGGACGTCAGGTCCTTGTCGATGACCGCCTCGATCCCCTCGTAGTCGCGGTTTTCCCCCCGGACGATGGGGATCCCGCCGCCGCCGCACGCGACCACGATGTGGCCGGCGCAGGCCGCATCGCGGATCATGGAACGCTGAACCACGCGCACGGGGCGCGGCGACGCCACCAGGCGCCGCCAACCGCGACCGGCGTCGTCGAGGATCTTCCACCCCAGGCGATCGCGCCGCTCCTCCGCTTGCTCCTTCGTGAGAAAGGGGCCGATGGGTTTTGACGGGTTCTGGAAAGCGGGGTCGTCCCGCTCCACCAGGACCTGTGTGATCATCGTCACGACGTAGCGCTTGATGTCCCGGCGGCGCAGATGGTTGAGCAGAGCCTGCTGGAGGACATAGCCCAGGAACCCTTCGGTGTTGGCGACCAGCACGTCCAGCGGCATGGAGGGCACGCTGTCCCGCGTCAGCTCGTTCTGCAGGAGCAGGTTCCCCACCTGGGGTCCGTTCCCATGGGTCACGACGAGATTGTAGTTACGCTCCACGAGCGTCATGAGCGACCCGCAGATCGCCGCGGCGTTGCGCTCGTGGTCGCGGATGTCGCCCGCCTCGCCGCGCTGCATGAAGGCATGACCGCCCATGGCCACCAGGACGATGGGACGGTTGGTGGAATCCGTCATGGCCTGCTCCCGTCAGCCCTTGCCCATCGTCTTCAGCGCGTCCTCCACCCGCGTCAGCGTCTCGTCGATGTCCGCCGGTGTGTGGGCCGCCGAAAAGCCGTGGTGCCCGAGGGCCAGCTTCCCGTAGTTGTGGAAGTACACGCCCCGCGCGAAGCAGGCGCGGATGAACCGGTAGCCGAGCTCGCCGTCGATCCGGGCGGCGTCCTGGTAGGCCTGCACCTCGTGGGTCACGCCGAAGTAGATGCCGAAGCGGGCCCCGAGGCCCTGCACCCGGGCCGGGACGCCGTGGGCGGCGAAGAGCGCGGTCAGGCCGCGGTAGAGCCGGTCCGCGGTGGCGGCGATCCGGTCGTAGAAGCCCGGCTGCGCGATGTCGTGGAGGGCGGCCCGGGCGGCGAGGATGGCGAACAGGTGGCCGGAGTAGGTCCCGGAGTGCGCCGCGGGCCCTTGGGGGCTCAGGACCTGCATGAACTCGCGCTTGCCGGCCACCACCGCCAGCGGCAGGCCGTTCGCCACCGCCTTGGCCAGGGTGCAGAGATCGGGGGTCACCCCGTAGTAGGCCTGGGCGCCGCCCGGCGCCATCCGGAAGGCGCTCAGCACCTCGTCAAAGATGAGGCAAATCCCCCGCTGCGCCGTCTCCGCCCGCAGCAGCTCCAGCAGCCCCGGCGCGGGGGGGATGCAGCCCGAGTTGTAGTTCACCGGCTCGCAGATGACCGCCGCCAGCTCGTCGCCGTGCTCGCGCAGCGCCTGGCGGATCGCCGCCGGATCGTTCCAGGGGATCACCAGGACCAGGTCCGCGAGGGCCGGCGGGACCCCGGCGGATTCCACCTGGGGCGGCACATAGGGGTAGGTCGGGAACGTCTCGCGGGCCGGCCCGTGCGCGTTCCACACCACGGCGTCGTGCAGCCCGTGGAAGTGCCCTTCGAACTTCAGGATCTTGGCCCGTCCGGTCACGGCCCGGGCCACCCGGAGCGCCGCGAAGGTCGCCTCGGACCCGGAGTTCGCGAAGCGGACCTGCTCCGCGCAGGGGACGAGGCGGCAGAGCGTCTCGGCCACCTGGCTGTGGTGTTCCGTCTCGTAGGCGCAGATCACGCCCATGTCCAGCGCCTGCTGGATGGCCTTGCGCACCCCCGGGTGGTTGTGGCCGAGAAAGCTCGCGCCGTGGGAGAGGTTGTAGTCGAGATAGGTCCGCCCGTCCACATCGTAGAGGCGGCAGCCGTCCCCGTGGGTGAGGTACACCGGCCGCCCGAGGGCGGCGTTCAGCCGGGCCGAGCCGGACACGCCGGCGACCAGGTACTGACTGGCGAACTCGAAGAGGGTCTCGCTCTTGCTCGTCTCAGGCGTCATGGCTTCTCCCTGGTTTGAGTGTCCGGAAGCCGGACGATGACCTGCTACCCGTTCCAGTCGGTGGCCAGGTGCGCGACGCAGTCCCCGCGCTCCACCCGGCCGAGGTGCCGCTGGCTGACCACGGTGCCCGAGGCGCGGAACCGCGCCACCACGGGCTCTCGCCCCGGGTCGTCCACGAAATGCACCTGGCCGCACACCTCGCCCGCCTCGACGTTTGCCCCCAGCGCCACCAGCGGCTCGAAAAGCCCGGCATCGGGTGCCAACACGAAGTAGTCCCGGTTGCGCACCTCCACAACCCGCGTGGGCCGCGACACCTCGGTCGGCAGAGCCTCCGCGGGCATGCAGCCGGCGTGGACGAGGAATCTCCGGATGCCTCGCTCGACGATCTGCAAGCCCTCCCGGGACACCGATCCGCCGCCGCCGAACTCCCCACCGAGGCTCACCAGACCGTGGCGCAGCGCCGCCGTCTGGGCGAATCCCGCATCGATCGTGTGCGCCCAGACCATGCCGAGGGGCGCACCGAACGCCCGGAGGGCCGCCATCGCGCGACCATCGAGGGCCCCATCGCCGCTCGTCCGCATCGACACGAAGGGCATATAGTCCAGCGAGGAGCCTCCGGAATGCAGATCGAGGAAGAATTCCACCATGGGAAACAAGACGCTGTCGACGTAGTGGGCGATGGCGTACGTGGGGGTGCCATTCGGATCCCCGGGGAACGCCCGGTTGAAATTCACCCCGTCGATGGGGGATACACGGGCGCTCGCCAGGGCCGCCGGAAGGTTGATGCCCGGCACGACGATCACCCGCCCGCGGATGTCCTTCGGCTCCAGCGTCCTAATCAGCTTGCAGAGGCCGATCTGCCCCTCGAACTCGTCGCCGTGGTTCCCCGCCATGAGCAGGACGCTGGGCCCGTCCCCGTTTCTGATCACGGTGGCGGGAATGGCGATGTTCCCGTAGGCGGATCGGGTCGTCGAGTACGGGAGATAGAGCCACCCGATCTGCTTGCCGTCCTTTTCGTAGTCCACGTCCGTGAATATGCGCGTCGGTTTGTTCATGGCGCGCGCCTTTTGAATACCGCTCCCCCGATCACGGGCCTATGCCGTCCGGTTGTAAGCTTTCCCACAGTACGCAAGACCCCAGTTCCACACCGAACGCTGCGCCGGATATCCAACAGGCAGCCAAGTCCAGGCTGCTGCTCAAAAAGGCTCAGATGCAAGCCGGTTCGCGGAAGGCCGCGTGAGGCGTCCTGGGTGGTACGCCGCAGCGGGCGCCCGACCACACCAACCCCGCCGATGGGCCTTTTTCAGCAACCGGTTCACGGATTCACCCACGCGCGTCCAGCCGACTGGATGAACCGATCGGCCTCCGTAGGTCCCCAGCTGCCCGCCGGATAATATGCCAGGCCGTCGCGGCCCGCAGACTCCCAGGCCTGCAGAAGTGGGGTCACCAACCCCCATGCGGTCTCGACCTCGTCCCGCCGGATGAAAAGCGTGGAGTCGCCGAGCATGCAGTCCAAAAGCAATCGCTCGTAGGCTTCGGCCGGGTCCACGCCGAAGGTATCCCGGTACGCGAAGCCGAGGCGCGCGGGCACAAGGCTGATGCGGGGTCCGGGTGGCTTCAAGCCTACCCGCAGCGAGATGCCCTCGTCGGGCTGGATGCGAAGCGTGAGGCGGTTGGGCTCGATCTCATCGCCCGGTTTGTGGCCGGGATGCGGCGCGTGCTCGAAAAGCCGCAAGGGGGGTCGGCGGTACTGGATCGTCACCTCGGTGACCTGCTTCGGAAGGGCCTTGCCGGTCCGGAGGTAGAAGGGAACGCCGGCCCAGCGCCAGTTGTCGACTTCCAGCCGGGTGGCCGCATAGGTCTCCGTAGTCGTGTCCTCCGCCACGCGCGGCTCGTCGGCGTAGGCCGGCAGCCGCTTCCCCCGCGCCGTCCCGCGCACGTACTGGCCGCGCACGGCTAGCTCCGCCACGCGTGCGACATCGATCGGCCGGATGGCCCGGAGCACCTTGACTTTCTCGTCGCGTACGGCCTCGGCGTCAAAGGTCGCCGGCGGCTCCATGGCGATCAGGGAGAGAAGCTGCAGCATGTGGTTCTGCATCATGTCCCGCACCGCGCCGGCGGTGTCGTAGTAGCCACCCCGCCCCTCCACCCCCAAGTCTTCGGCGACGAGAACCTGGACGTGATCCACGTATCGCCGGTTCCACAGCGGCTCGAAGATGCTGTTACCGAACCGAAACGTCAGGATGTTCTGGACGGTCTCTTTCCCCAGGTAGTGGTCGATGCGGTAGACCTGGGTCTCGTGGAAGACCTTGTGGATCTCCACGTTCAGCGCGGCCGCCGTCGCCAGATCGCGGCCAAACGGCTTCTCGACGATCACGCGGCTCCAGCATGGCCAGTCGGGGCTCGACAATTCCGGCCAAGGCTCGCTGACCAGCTTGGCCGCTCCCAGCTGCGCGACGACGGTAGGATAGCTGGCCGGCGGCGTGGCCAGGTAGTATATGCGGTTGCCGCACGTTCCGTAGCGGGCTTCCAACTCGGCCAACTGTTTGCCGAGCGCCTCGTACCCGGCGGGATCTTCAAAGGCGGCCTGCACATAATAGATACCGCCGGCCAGCCGATCCCAGATCTCCGTCTGGACCGGCCGGAGCCGCGAGAACTCGTCGACGGCGGCGCGCATCTCCGCCCGGAAGGCCTCGTGGCCCATTTCCCGGCGTGCGAAACCGATGACCGCGAACCGCTCGGGCAAAAGCTTGTCATGCGCCAAGGCGTAAAGCGCGGGGAACAGCTTGCGTCGCGTGAGGTCTCCCGACGCGCCGAAGATCACCAGGCTGAAGGCCTGGGGGATCTCGTAGCGGGACGGAGCCACACTGATCTCGGGAACCACGGGAGCCGTCGCCATGTGTCCTCCTACGCCTGTGCCGCGTGCCGCCGGCTCGAAATGCGCCGGCCCGGGCGGCCCGCTGCCGGCCTCGATTGCCGGCATTCTCACCCATGACCGTCGAGTTTGCAAGGCAACATGTTGACAGACCCCCCCACGGTTCGTGTATCTTTCACGTACTTCCAGGGTTCGGAGCGCCGCCGGGCGCGCCGGGCTCGTCCAGCCGAACCGTGAACGTCCGGAAACCGAGTCTCGCGCCGCGAGGTCCCGAGGGTCCCCGTGATCTCTCGATGCAGCTCTGTCCGCCGGCGGCACCCGCGTTGGCCCCGACGTGACGAAAGGAGCCCCCATGTACGAGCATATCTTCGGTATTGTTCCCCCCATGACCACCCCGTTCCGCCAAGACGATACCATCGACGAGGACGCCCTCCGTGCCGAGACCCGCTACATGATCGAGGTCGCGAAGGTGCACGGTCTGGCGGTCTGCGGCAGCACGGGCGAGGGCCACACGCTGACCACGGCCGAGACTCGGCGGATCACCGAGATCGTCGTGGAGGAGGCCAAGGAGCGGATCCCCATCATCACCGGGATCATCACCGACAGCACCGCCTCCGGCATCGAGCGCGGCTTGGCCGTGAAAGACCTCGGTGTGGCCGCGCTGCAGGTTACGCCGCCTCACTACCTGTTCCGACCCGACGATGATTCCATGCTCAAGCACTTCGAGGCACTCGCCAAGGGGACCGGAATGCCGATCATGATCTATAACGTTGTGCCCTGGTGTTACCTCTCCCCGCAGTTGCTGACCCGGATCATCGACAACGTGGACGGCGTCATCGGCGTCAAGCAGAGCGCCGGCGACATGAAGATGCTGGCGGACCTCATCATCCTCCTGGGCAACCGGGGTCGGATCATGAGCGCCGTGGATGCCCTCATGTACCCCTCCTTCTCGCTGGGGGCCCATGGAGGCATCGCGGCCATCTTGACTGCGGTTCCCGGTCTGTACGTGCAGCTTTGGGACGCCGTGCAGGGGGGAGATCACAAGCTCGCCCTGATGCTGCACGAAAAGCTTCTGCCCCTCTGGAACGCCTTGTTGGCCGACAACCTACCGGCCAACGTGAAGTGCGCCCAGGCGCTGCTGGGACGTAAGGCCGGCGTGCCCCGGTCCCCGATGCCGTCAAGCACCCCCGCACAGGTCGCCGCGATCCGCGCAGCGCTGCACAACGCGGGTGCGATCTGAGCGCCGCACTGTCCGCCTGAGATTCCGCGAGGGAGGGCGAGGCGCCGCGCCCGACGGACTGCGGCGCCGGGTGAGGGCGCGGCGGCGGAAATCGTCTGAAAGGGTGAGACGAAGATGCTGGCGCTGGTCAAGGACTTCTCGCAGCGCGGGGTCTCCCTCCGGGAGGTTCCCCGACCGGAATTCAGCCCGTACGAGGTGACGGTTCGGGTGCAGGCGGTGGGGATCTGCGGCAGCGATCTTCGGATGTTCCATGAGGTCAAACCGGGACGAAAGACAATCATCCTCGGCCACGAGCTGGCGGGCGAGATCGCCGATATCGGGGAGAAGGTCCACGGTGTGAAACCGGGGGACCGTGTGGCGACCTCCATTTGCATCGGGTGCGCCAGCTGCCGGTATTGCCGGAAAGGATACTTCAACCTCTGCGACAAGCTCGAAGAGATCGGCGTCACCATCGACGGGGGCATGGCGGAATACGTGTCGGTCCCCGCGCGGAACGTCCATCGGATCCCGAAGTCGGTCACCCTGGAAGAAGCGACGCTGGCGGATCCGCTGGCCTGTTCCATCCGCGGCCTGGAAATGGTCAGCGTTCAGAAAGACGCCTGGGTCACCGTGCTGGGCCCCGGCACGATCGGCCTGCTGGCCGTCCAGATCGCCAAGCGCGTCCTGCGGGCCCGGGTCATCGTGACCGGCACGCGGGAGGATCGTCTCGCGCTGGCTCGCCAGTTCGGCGCGGACCATGTCGTCGACGTGAATCACGAGGACCCGGTCCGATTCATCCTCGACAAAACCGACGGCGGGGCGGACTTCGCCTTTGAGGCGACGGGGTCCGGCAAAGCCCTGGAGGATGCCTTCTTCTCCACCAAGCGCAACGGTTCCATTGTCGCCATGACGGTGCACAAGCAGGTGCAGATCAACATGGAGCCCGTCATACGGAACGAACTGAAGGTCTATGGGTCCATCTGTTACAACTACAAGGAATTCGACCAAGCCCTGGATTTGATCGGCAAGAAGAAAGTCGACCTGGAGCCGTTCACCCGGCATCTCTTCCCGCTGAGAGAATACGACACGGCGTTCGCCTTTGCCGTGTCTCGTCAGGGAATCAAGGCGATCCTGAAACCCTAACACCCAGGGGAGGCACACGTATGGTGGCGGGCGTGCTCGTCCGGACAGCCCCCCAGAAGTCCACGGAAGTCTATTGGCGGCTGAAAAACCTGGAAGGCGTAGCCAACATCGTGCCCGTGTTCGGCCGCTACGATCTGGTATTGATGATCCGCGCGCTGGACATCGATGCCGCGGGAAAGCTGGTGGCACGGATCCGGGAGATCGAAGGCGTCGGTTATACCGAGACCCTGATTGCCGCGCCCCCGCCGGAACACGAGGGATGACACGCAGGGGTGGTCTGCGCTCGGTCTAGGGCGGGCATCGGCAAGAAGACGCTCAACCGCTGCCTCCGCGAGGACCGCGCGCAGCCGGGACATTGCGCCCAGAGCCCGTCGCCCCATACGCCGGCCGCGGCGCTCCCCGGTGAAGGTGTGTGTCAACGGTGCGGCCTCCGGCGTGCGCTGGAGGCGAAAGGGAGGTGACCGCCATGACGCCGTATGCCATTGCCCGTGATGTCTGTGGCGGGCTGAGTCGTCGTAGCTTCCTGGGATTGGCCGGCCTGACCGCCGCCGGGGTCGCAGCCGGGTGCGCCACCAACCCGGTGACGGGGAGCACCCAGTTCATGACCGTCTCCGAGGAGGAGGAGATCCAGATCGACCGGGCCTATGCGCCCATGCAGTTCTCCGAGGACTTCGGGCCCGTCCAGGACACGGCCTTGAACGCGTACGTCGGCGGGGTCGGCCGCGCCCTGGTGCCGGGGACCCACCGGCCCCACATGCCCTACTCGTTCCGGGTGGTCAACGCCACGTACATCAACGCCTACGCCTTTCCCGGCGGCAGCGTCGCCTGCACGCGGGGCATCCTCGCCAACCTGAACAACGAAGCCGAGCTTGGGGCCCTGCTCGGGCACGAGATCGGCCACGTGAACGCCCGGCACACGGCCGAGCAGCTCTCCAAGGGCCAGCTGTCCAGCGTGCTGGTCGGGGGGCTGGCGGGCCTCGTCGGGGCCGCCTCGCCCGGCCTGGGCCAGCTCACGGCCGCCCTCGGCGAAGTCGGCGCCGGGGCGTTCCTCGCGAAATACAGCCGCGACAACGAGCGCCAGGCCGACGCGCTCGGCACCGAATACCTGGTGAAAGCCGGCTACGGCCCCGACGGGATGACGGGCCTCATGGAGCTGCTCAACAGCCTGAACAAGTCCAAGCCGAGCGCCATCCAGCTCATGTTCGCCACCCACCCCATGAGCGACGAGCGCTACCAGACCGCGGTGCAGACCGCGAGCACCAAGTACGCCGCCGCCCGGGGTCTGCCGCTCCACCGCGAGCGCTACATGGATAACACGGCGCGGCTGCGCGCCATCAGCGGCGCCCTCCGCGAGATGCAGCAGGGCGACGCGGCGCTCGGCGCCGAGAAGTTCGGCCAGGCCGAAAGCCACTACCAGGCCGCGCTACGGCAGGCGCCCAACGACTACGCCGGGCTGGTCTCCATGGCCAAGTGCCAGCTCATCCAGAAGAAGTATGGTGAGGGGGCGCGGTACGCGCGCCAGGCCAAGGCGGTCTATCCCCAAGAAGCCCAGGGCCACCACCTGAGCGGGTTCGCGGCGCTGACCTTGAAAGAGTACGACGCCGCCTATCAGGATTTCCAGACGGCGCACCGGCTGCTGCCCGGGAACCCGAGCCCTCTGTTTTTCATGGGCTTCGCCCAGGAAGCCATGGGGCGCCGGCCCGAGGCCGCCCGCGAATACGCCCGCTATCTGGAGCGGGTACAGCAGGGGAAGTTCGCCCAGCACGCCGCCCAGCGGCTGAAGGATTGGGGCTACGCGCGCTAGCCGGCGTCGGCGCTGGGGCCGGTTCCGCGCCGGCCCGGGCCTGGCCTGCGCTCGACCTCAGGATCGCGGAAGCACGTCCATGACGCCCGACTGAAGGGACGGACGACCTAAGGAGCCTCACCCGCCGGCGGCGGCGCGCCGGTTTTGCGTGCCACGATCATGATCTCGGTCTCGTCGAGATCGAGGGCTCGTCGCCCCCAGTTTCCCGCGGTGCCGCCCCAGATGTTGAGCACGGACATGCCCGCGAGGCGGAAAAACAAGGTGAGCTCCGTCGGCACGAATCCCCGCTCCCGAACCGCCACGCCAGGCTGTCCCTCCCGCGGCGGGCATACCGACGACTCAACCATGGTCAGCGGGTCAAAGCGCCCTTCCGCAACGTCCGCATTCGTGTGCCTACGAAGCATGGCGACCGCATTGAGAACCGTGAACACGGCTTTTGCCTGTGGTTTTAGACTCCGGGAGACGTTGCGCACGATGGACAGCGGCTGGCCCATCGGATCGTCCCTCTGGCCCAGAAGCCCGAAGGCCCCCTCGCACAGGCAAACGACGCCGTCGTATTTCTCGGAGAGCGCGAACCGTGTCGCATCCGCCTGCACCCAGGCCACGTTCACACCGGCGGCCTTGGCGGCGTCCGCGGCCCTGGCAAGCATCCCCAAAGACAAGTCGATCCCCGTGACGGCATAGCCGCGCTTGGCCAGTTCAATGGCGTGACGTCCCGTCCCGCATCCGACGTCAAGAATCGATCCGCCCGGCGGAAGCGACAACTCCTCGAGCAGGAAGTCCACCTCAGGGATCGTGCTCTTCGTAAACGCGTTCTTTTCGTAGATCGGTGCGTGCGCGTCAAAAAAGGCTTGCCACGTGCTCTTCTCCGTCATCACGCCTCCCGTTTTCTGCCGAACTCGCATGGCGGTTGGCCACCCGACGCGTCCGAACCGGTCGCCGTCCCGCGCCCGTCGCTCACATGGCGGTCCGGGGAGGCCGGCACCGCATCGCGCGCTTCGAGGAGAGCGCACACCCGAACGGCACGAAGCCAGCAAGCCGGATGCGTCGCGTGGCATCGCGGCCCCCGGCGCTCGGGTCATCCGATCCCGCGGCTCACACCCGGCGAACCCGGGGTCCAGATTGCCGAGCGCCCGGAACCCCATGGCGTGCCGGTTTCCGGTCGCGGCGGTCCCCATGGGCGGCATCGGCAACGGCTGGGGAGCTTCCGACATTCCGGGTGGATGTCCGGCTCGCTCTTGTGGCCGTCCAGGCCGGCGGCGGCCGGCCTCCCCCGGCTCGAGAGCCGCAATCCGGGCGTCATCGCCGACCACGGGGCGGCGGTTGGCATTCACGACGATCGCGCCATGTCCTTTCGGAGGCGGCCCGCTACCGCCATCGGCAGCTTGCAGGCCGCACGAACGAGGAGGTGCATGTTATCACGGAGGGCGCAACCCGGACAGCCGGTTGAGCGGACCGCCTCCGCGCGCCGGATCCAGCCTCGGGATGACAGCGCCCCACGACCCGCTTGACGGATGCTCGCGTTTCTAGAAGAATACGGACCTGCGACCGCGCAGATCGCATTCCATCCTCCGCGCACGCTCTCACCGCCAATCGGATGGGGAGGGAGCGGAGCTTCTCGCACAAAGGAGGCCACCCGTGAAGAAGATCATCAACGACCCGTTCGCCTTCGTGGATGAAATGCTGGAGGGCATCATCCTGGCCCATCCGGACAAGCTCCGGCTCGTCGGCGCCGACCGGCGCGCCGTCGTGCGCGCGGATGCGCCCATCAAGGGGAAGGTCGGCATCGCCACGGGCGGCGGCTCCGGCCACCTGCCGGTGTTCATGGGCTACGTCGGGAAGGGGTTTGCGGACGGCTGCTCCATCGGCAACGTCTTCTCCTCCCCCACCGTCGAGCAGATGCTCGCCGCCACGCAGGCCATCGACGGCGGGGCCGGCGTCCTCTACCTGTTCGGCAACTACCAAGGGGATGTCCTGAACTTCGGCATGGCGGCCGAAATGGCGGACGCCGAGGGCATCAAGATCGAGACGGTCTTGGCGGCCGACGACGTCGCCTCCGCCCCCAAGGGGCAGGAGGCCAAACGCCGGGGCGTGGCCGGCATCTTCTACGCCTACAAGCTGGCCGGGGCCAAGGCCGAGACGAAGGCGCCGCTCGCCGAGGTGAAGCGGGTGGCCGAGAAAGCCGTCGCCGCCACCCGCTCCATGGGCGTGGCCCTCTCCCCGTGCACGGTCCCCGCGGCCGGCCGACCGACATTCACCCTCGGCGAGGACGAGATGGAGATCGGCATGGGTATCCACGGCGAGCCGGGTGTCCGCCGGGGCAAGCTGGAGCCGGCCGACAAGATCACGACCAACCTCACGGAAACGATTCTCGCCGACATGGACCTCGCCAAGGGCGACGAAGTCTCGGTCCTGATAAACGGGCTGGGGGCCACCCCGAAAGAAGAGCTGTACGTCATGTACCGCCAGGTCCACAAGATCCTGAGCGGGCGCGGCGTGAAGATCCACCGGCCGTACATCGGCGAGTACGCCACCTCCATGGAGATGGCGGGCGCCTCGGTGAGCCTGTGCAAGCTCGACGGGGAGCTGAAGGCGCTCCTCGACGCGCCGGCCTCCACCCCCTTTGTGGTGCAGGTGTGACTATGCGGACGACGATCACCAGCGCGGACCTCCTTGCCGTCCTGGCGAAGATGGCGACGGACATGGAGGCACAGAAGGACTATCTCTGCGCGCTCGACGGCGCCATGGGCGACGGGGATCAGGGCGTCACCATGGCCATCGGGTTCGGGGCCGTCCGCAAGGTCCTGGACTCGCTGAAAGATCAGGATATCGGGACGATCATCACCAAGTGCGGGCTCGCCTTCAACGCTACTGCAGCCTCGACGATCGGCGCCCTCTTGGCCATCGCGTGCATGCGGGGCGGGCGCGAGGCCAAGGGGCAGCACGAGATCGGCCTGGCCGACGTGGGCAGGATGCTCGAGGCGGCCCAGCTCGGCATCCAGGAGCGGGGCAAAGCCCAGGTGGGGGACAAGACGGTCCTGGACGCGCTGGCGCCCACGGTGGCGGCCCTCAAGGCGGCGGCCGCAACGGGCACGCCGCTGGTCGAGGCCTTGAAGCAATCCCTCGCCGCGGCCGAGGCCGGCGTCAAGGCCACCATCCCGATGAAGTCCAAGATGGGCCGCGCCGCCTGGATCGCCGAGCGCAGCGTGGGTCACCAGGACCCCGGGGCGACCTCGTTCTACCTGATGTGGAAGTCGGCGGTGGAGTACCTGACGGCGTGAACACCCCCGACCCGCCCGAGGACGACCGACGCCTGATCAGCGCCGAGCCCCGGGCGGGTCGTATTTGTGGTCTCAGGTGCACCGCTCCCGGTTTCCCCGACACCCCGCGCACACGGTTATACCGCCTCGGACCGGGTGGCAGCCGGGGCGTCGGCGCGCCCCAAGCGCGATCTCGGCGATAAGCCGCCAAGCGACGCGGACCGCGGCGGAGCGGCGCAGGATCCATCCGCGCGCGCTAGAGTCATCGGGTCAAGGTCGCGGGGATCCGCTTGGGCGGCGCAACCTCCCGGTTTACGGACGCTGTGCGATCTTCGCCACCCGAGCGTCAGGACTTCCGCAGACAGACGCGGAGTTTTTTGTCCAGGAGATCCGCCTCGTCGGGGCTCAGCTCGGGTGCGAGTGATCGTATCCCTATCTCGGTCACCAGGTGCGCCCGCAACATCGCGCGGACAAACTCGACGTCCTTCGCCCGTCCCGCAAGAAGCTTACGAACGGCCAGATCCTCCGGCGCAAGACACAGACCGATCACGCCTCCCGTGTTCTCGCTTTCGAGGCGCAGGACGCGCCTTCTCCAACCGCTCGGAAGCCTGGCGGTCTCGGGCCCGATTCCGTGCGCATAATAGCCGAAGGTTTCGTGAAACGGCGAAAGTTCTCCGATCGACCCATCGATCAAATCCGCCTTGGTCGGATCGTCGAGAGGATAACAATCGACCTCCATCGAACGTAGCAATTTCTCGGGAGCGTCGGGGCAAGACGCCAAGAGCGCCTGACTACCTATGATAACGATCTCGCGCGATGCCGCCGCAGGCGCGAAGAATGTGTTCAAGCTGTGTGATGTTCATGCGCGAATTGCCTGTAGATCTCCCAGCGCTCCCGAGGTACGAGGACGCCGCAGAACGGGTTGCTTTGACGGAGACGGCGTCCCTCTTCTCCCGGATCCAGCAGGAAAAGACGAATCGCTTCCCATTCGCGTTCCAGGATGCGGCTCCATTCCGCTACTGCCGGCGCTGGAGCCTGAAGCTGCCACCGTCTGCACGTGGACCGCGCGCGCTCGAGGCCGGCCCTGGAGGGATCCCGGTCAATGGCATCCACAACAGCGCGCGCGAGCGCAAGGCTCCTTCGATCGATCTGCTCATGGGTCTTCATGGCAGCAAGTGTAGCACCCCCGAGGGCAGCACTCAATCCGTGGACCGCTCCCCGTGTCCAGGACACGACAACCGCAGGCTGCCGCGGCCTCGGGTCCGACCGCAACCCACGCCCTGGCACCCCTCCGAGCACGATCCCGCGAGAGGCGATCCGAGTTGTTGGGCTCGTGGATGGCGGTGCGCCCTCGGGGATCGGTGACGGTGAGAAGGTTCCCGCTGGGGTCGTAGGTGAAGGCGGACAGCTGACTCCGGGGATCGATGGTGGCCGTCGGGCGGTTCGACGCACCAGAGACGAACTGGGTGGTCCGCGAGAACGTGGTTGATGCGAGTTGCGGAACCGCTGCGCTCCGCTCAGATGAGACGACGCTCGATTGTCGGTCGAGGCTCTTATTGGGGCGGCTGCGCGACGCCTCCCCGCGTCACCTTTTCTCGGTGAGCCGGCGGATCTCCTCCTCGAGCCGGAACACGATCCCCACGCCCGGCAGACCGGTGTCGGGGTCCCGGTCCACCCGGACCACGTGGCCGGGCATGGCCGCGGCCAGCTGGTCCGACTCGAGGAGCGTCACTTCGACCTCGGAGCTGAGCTCCGGCGTATCGGGAACGACCACGTACGTCCCGGTCAGCGTCAGATTCACGAGAAAACCCTCGGCGTCCATGGGGGACCCGTCCGACCGCCGCCCGCGCACGCGGACAGGAAGACGCGTCGTCACTCGCGGTCCGACACGGGGACTGGTGCTCTCGAAGGCCACCGCCGGCGTCCGGACGGCCGCCTGTAGTCCTTCGGCGGCCGCGCACGTCTCCGGCCATTGTTCGCGCGCCATTTGCACGAATCGCCCGATCGACGCGTCATCGGAATCCGGGTCGTGGTGGAAGAGCACCAGGGCGCGGGCGCGGGCGCTCTTCGCCACGGCCACTCCCTCCAGCCAGGAGCTGTGCCCCCAGCCCTGGCGGTGCCGCAGCATGGCGGGTGGATACTGCGAGTCGTAGATTAGGAGATCGGCGTCCCGGGCCAGATGCCGGACCGCGTCGTCGCCTTTTGGGTCGCCCGGCTCGTTGTCGGTGGCGTACACCACGACCCCCTGATCGGTCTCGATCCGGAACCCCAGGCAGCCCTGCGGGTGGTTGAGCGGGACGGCCTCGACTGTCGCATCTTCAATCTGCCAGCGAGACTCCGGCTCTACATCCTTGAAGGCTTGCGCTGCGACCAGGAGCGACATATCCACGGGAAAGTACGGGCGCAGCATCTGGCCCTGCAGCGTAGCTTCGATGCCTCCGCCGCCGTCGGGCTTCAGGCCGTAGAACTGGAACCGATTGCGCGCCTCGTACAGCGGCGGGAAGAACGGAATCCCCTGGATGTGATCCCAGTGATAGTGGGACATGAGCCACGAGGCCTGGATCGGCACCGAATCCGGGCCCCACCCCGCCCCGCGGCCCAACGACCTGAGGCCGGTGCCGCCATCGATGATGATCCGGTAGCCTGCCGGCGTCTCCACCTCGACACAGGGGGTATTCCCCCCGTAATGCCAGGTGCGCACATCACAGGTCGGATTGGATCCTCGCACGCCATGGAATCGCACGAACATTCGACTGACCCTTCACGCGGCCGCCCATCGCCGCCCGCACCCGCCGGGAGATCGGCACCCATGCTGCGTGACGGTTTTGCGGATGTCAAGGCCGGCGCCGATCCCGCCGCAGCCGCTCGACGCCCGCCGGCGCGCCGCCGGCGCCGCCGGCCGTCAGCGAGTCGTGCTCAACAGGGCCTTGGCTGCCTGGGCCACGTGCTTCGGCGTCAAGCCGTATTTCTCCAGGATGGCGTCGTTGGCGCCGGACTCGCCGTAACAGTCCTGCAAGCCGTGGATCCGCATGGGGGTGGGGGCGTGCTGTCCCAGCACCTCGGCCACCGCCCCGCCCAGACCGCCGATGACGTTGTGATCCTCGGTCGTGAGGACGCGGCCCGTCTTCTTGGCCGCCGCCACGATCCCGTCCACGTCGAGGGGCTTCAGCGTGTGGATGTGCACCAGGTGGGCGCTGATGCCCTCCTGCGCCAGCAGATCGCACGCCTCCAGGGCGCGGACGCTCTGGACCCCGGTCCCGAAGATCGTGATATCCGTCCCGTGGCGCAGCGTCACCGCCTTGCCGAAGACGAACTGGTAGTCCTCGCCGAAGATAATCGGGGTCGCGTCGCGCGTGAGCCGCAGGTACGCCGGTCCCGGCATGTCCGTGAGGGCCAGCGTGGCCAGCCGGCACTCGACGCCGTCCGCCGGAGCCACGACGACCATGTTCGGCATGGCCCGCATGATCGCGATATCTTCCACATCGATGTGCGTCTTGCCCGTCTTGGCGGTCAGGATACCGCTGTACGAGCCACCCAGCTTGACCGTCAGCTTCGGCTGCGCCACGGTCACCCGCAACTGATCCAGCGCCCGGTTGGCCAGGAAGCAGGCAAAACTGCTGAGCCACGGGACGAGGCCGACGGTCGCCATCCCGGCGGCCACACCCATCATGTTCTGCTCGGCGATCCCCAGGTTCAGGAAGAACTCGGGGGCGTTGTACGCCACCGTCTGCGCCATGGTGGAGCTGGCCAGATCCGCATCCAGCACCATGACGTTGGGGTGCGTCTTGGTGAGCTCCAGCAGGGCATCGCCCCAGGCGACTCGCATCTCCATCGTTTGTCCCATCGCGATCCTCCGCATTCTCGAAGCCGCGGGCGCGCCTGCCCAGCGCCGCGCGCGACTGTTCGGATCACAACCCGAATTCCGATCGACCGTCCGAATGCCCTCAGGCGCGCGGACGCTGCAGCTCCAGTTCGGCGAGCGCCTTGGCCAGCTCCTCCGCGTTCGGAACCTTGGCGTGCCAGTTGTAGTCGCCCTCCATGAAGGAAACGCCCTTCCCCTTGACGGTGTGGGCCACGATGCACGTGGGTTGCCCCTTGGTCGCTTTGGCCCGCTCCATGGCCGGCACCAGGGCGTCGAAGTCGTGACCGTCCACCTCGAGGACGTTCCAGCCGAAGGCACGCCACTTCTCGGGGACATTGGGCAGGGGATTGATCCGGTGTTTCAGGTTCCCGTCCTTGGGGAACCCGAACTGCTGGACCTTGTTCCAGTCCACGATGGCCGTCAGATTGTCCGCCTTGTAGTAGCTCGCCGCCCAGGCCATCTCCCAGACCTGTCCTTCCTCGATCTCCCCGTCGCCCAGGAGCACCCAGGTGTGGAACGTCTTCCCCAACCGCCGCGCGCCCAGCGCCATGCCCAGCGGGGGGCTCGCCCCCGTCCCCAGCGAGCCGGAGGCCATATCGATTCCCGGCGTCTTGGTCATGTCCGGGTGGCCCTGCATGCGCGAGCCGATGGCGTCGAAGGTGAACACCTCCTCCACCGGGAAGTAGCCCTTGAGCGCCAGGATTGCGTACAGCGCGATGCAGGAGTGGCCCTTGGAGAGCACAAAGCGGTCCCGGTCCGGCCACTGCGGGTTCTGCGGATCCACCCGCAGCATCTTGAAGTACAGCGCGACGCCGATTTCCACCATGGACAGCGGGCCCCCGATGTGGCCCGCGCCCGCGCGGTGGACCGCCTCCAGGATGAGCCTCCGCACCTGGACCGCCTTCTCCTGCAGGTCCCGCTTCAACACAGGATCCATGGGCATGCGAACCTCCTTCCCCCGTACCGGATGAGACATCACTCCCCTACCAACGCCAACAGATCTTCACCGCAACTTAGAACTCGGACCTCATCGCGGCCCCCGCCAAGGGCAGGCGGCTGCAGCCTCCACCGGGTCGCGGCTGCGCAAAAAGCTCCCCCGGTGCGACGGCGCGCTGCGTGGCGTGCGGGCGCATCGGACCGCAGGTCGCAGCGCCGCACAAGCCAGCCAACGCCGCAGATACGCCGTGGTCAGCAGCCTCTCAGATGTTGAAGTTGTCCCGCAGGTATTGCCGATTCCGGCGCGCGGCGATCAGGGGCGGGTCGGGCGACGTGTCCTCCTCGATGACCATCCAACCCGAAAATTCCGCCCGCCGCAGACCCTCCACGAATCCCTGCAGGTCCACACTCCCCTTGCCGAGCCCGCAGAAGATGTACCGCCGCAGCGCGGCCAGAAAGCCGAGACCCTGCGCCCGGCATTCCGCCAACACTTCGGGATTCACATCTTTGATGTGCACGTACCGGACGCGGGACCCGAAGGACCGGACGACTTCTACGGGATCGGCGCCGCCGTACACCAAATGCCCGGCATCCACACACAGACCCAGCGCCCTGGGGTCGGTGTAATGGAGCAGCGCGTCCAGCTCTTGGCGGGTCTCCACGTACGATCCGGCATGCGGATGCACGGCGAGTCGCACGCCCAGCGGCTCGCACGCCGCGGCCAGGGCATGGACACCGTCTCTCACCGCCCTCCACTGCGCCTCGGTCAGCCCGGCACTGCCGTCCGCGGGAACACGGCCGGCCTGTGCGATGCGCTCGGCTCCACCGCGCAGGCCGAGGATCAGGACGTGTACGCGCATGGCCGACAGGGTTCGGGCCACCGCCAGCGCCCGTGCGATTTGCTCCGCGTGCCCGCGCCGATCCTCCAGCGCGATCCAGCAGAAGTTCGAGGCCAGGGCCAGGCCGTAGCGCTGGAGCAGAGGTTTCAGCTCCGCCGGGTCGAGCGGCAGGCCTGTCCCGTACTCCGTCCCCTCGTAGCCGGCCTCCACCATTTCTGCCAACACCCGATCGATGGGAATGATCGGACGAAGATCCGGCAGGTCATCGCTGTTCCAGTTCATCGGCGCCGTCGCCACACGAATCATGCGCCCCCTCCCTCACGCGTCTCCGGCCGTCGCGGGCGGCGCTCGCCTTCGATTGTCAGAGATCGCACCACCCGATGGCGCGGGCGGCGTACAGGCCCCGTAGACTAGCCGAAGTGCCCGTCCCGCGCAAGACTTCCCTGGAGCGGCGCGACGTACCGGCCGCCCGGCGCCCCACCGCATCCTCCTGCCCGCCGACGGTCAAGTTGTTAGCGTTAACGTTACACAAATAAAACAAAGTCCGCAACCCATGACTCCCCCCTTGACAGGGATCGCCCCTCGCGGGGAGAGTAGGAGCCGGAAAATCGGTTCGCTTTCCCGTGGCCGTCGCAAGGGATGCGGCAACAAGGAGGATTGTCATGAAGGCACTGGTGCTGGATGCGAAGTGGGAGCCGAAACCGGGCTACGTTGTCAGCGAGTTCGAAAAGACGACGGGCAAGGCCGTTACGGGGAACGGCGTCTACAAGGCCCCGACACTCGCCCTCCGGGAGGTCCCGGTCCCCAAGATCGGCCCCAAGGACGTCCTGCTCAAGGTGAAAGCCTGCGGCGTGTGCGGGTCGGACATCCACATGTACGAGACCGACGCGCAGGGCTACGTCATGTACCCGGGTCTCATGAAGCTGCCCTGCGTCACCGGCCACGAGTTCTCCGGCGTCGTCCAGGAAGTGGGCAAGGAGGTCCGCGACCTGAAGGTGGGCGACATGGTGACCGCCGAGGAGATGATCTGGTGCGGCGAGTGTACCCCCTGTCGGAACGGCTACCCGAACCAGTGCACCAACCTCGAAGAGATCGGCTTCACCATCGACGGGGCCTTTGCCGAGTATCTCGCCATCGGCAGCAAGTACTGCTGGAAGCTGGACGCGATTGCGGAGCGCTACCCCGACCCCGAGACGGTGTTCGAGCTGGGCGCCACCGTGGAGCCGTCCTGCGTCGCCTACAACGCCGTCTTCATCCGCGGCGGCGGCTTTAAGCCGGGGGCCTATGCGGTCGTCTACGGCGGGGGCTGCATCGGCCTCTCCGCCATCGCCATGATCAAGGCGGCCGGAGCCGCCAAACTCATCGCCTTCGAGACGGTCGAGGCCCGGCGCCGGCTCTGCGCCACCATGGGTGCCGACCACGTCTACGACCCGGTGGCTCTCACCAAGCAGGGGACGCGGCCGTCCGACGTCGTCCTCGACCTGACCCGCGGGGAGGGGGCCAACTTCCAGCTGGAGGCGGCCGGGGCCCCGACCCTGACCTTCCCCGAGATGGAGCGGTCCATGGCCGTCAACGGAAAGATCGCCCAGGTCGGTCGGGCCGCGGACCGGGTCCCCGTGTACCTGGACCAGTTCCAGGTCCGCCACGCGCAGTTCTTCGGGTCCCAGGGCCACTCCGGCGACGAGATTTTCCCCAACGTCATCCGCCTCATGGCCAGCGGTGCCCTGGACAACCGGAAGATCATCACGGCGCGCTTCGCCCTGGACAACGTGGTGGAAGGCATCAAGCAATCCGGTAGCCGGACCGACGGCAAGATCTTGGTGAAGCCGCGCTGAGTTGGGGGATTGCATGATCGAACCACTCCTGAAGATGGAGGGGGTGTCTAAGTCCTTTCCGGGCGTCACGGCCCTCTCGCGGGTGGACTTCGATCTCCTCCACGGTGAAGTTCACGTTCTCATCGGCGAGAATGGAGCCGGCAAGTCTACCCTGATCAAACTGCTCTCCGGGGTCTATGCCTGCGACGAGGGTCGGATATTTCTCGACGGCCGTCAGGTGGCCATCAGTTCGGTGCGGGCCGCGCAGGAGTTGGGGGTAGCTACTATCTACCAGGAGATGAATCTTATCTCTGAGCTGACAGTGGCCCAGAACATCCTCTTGGGCCGCGAGCCGCGCAAGGCGGCCGGACTTCTGCTGGACAAGAGAGCAGCCCGGCGCCAGAGCGCGGAGCTACTCGCTTCGTTGGGCCAGCACATCGACCCTGATGCCCAGGTGAAAACGCTGTCGGTTCCGCAACAGCAGATGGTGGAGGTCGCCAAAGCTCTATCGATGGCCGCGCGCATCGTCATTTTCGATGAGCCGACGGACACCCTGGCCGAGAAGGAGACCGCCGCGCTCTTTCGAATGATTCGGATCCTCAAAACCAAGGGGATGGGTATCATCTATATCTCCCACCGGCTGGAAGAGATCCGGGAAATCGGCGACCGAGTCACCGTTCTACGCGACGGGCATCTGATCGGAACGCTCCCCGTCGCCGAAACTCGTATCGAGGGCTTGATCCGGATGATGGTGGGGCGGGAGATCACCGACCAGTTCCCTCGGCGCCGCCACCCACGGGGCGAAGTCGCTCTGGAGGTGAAACATTTGTTCGTGCGGGGGGTGCTCCACGACGTCAGTCTCACGGTTCACCGCGGGGAGGTCGTGGGTCTTTCCGGTCTGGTGGGTTCGGGGCGGACGTCGCTAGCCCGCGTCCTCTTCGGCGTGGACAAGCGTGACGCGGGAGAGATTCGCCTCTTCGGAGCGCCGGCGGCCATCGACTCTCCCTTCGCGGCGAGTAGGCTGGGGATCGCCTTTCTCACCGAGGACCGTAAAGCCCTGGGCCTTTTCCAGACCCTATCAGTTGCCGATAACATCATCCTGGCGGCTATCCGACAACTCTTTCCACGCTTGTGGATCGATGCCCAGGGTGCGCGGGCCGCGGCACAAGAATATGTCACACGATTACGGATTCAGACCCCGAGCCTGAGCCAGTTGGTCCAGTTCCTCTCCGGCGGCAACCAGCAAAAGGTGGTCTTAGCCAAGTGGCTGGCCACTCATGCCAAACTTCTCATCCTTGACGAGCCCACCCGGGGGATCGACGTGGGAGCCAAGCTGGAGATCCACAGCCTGATGGACGAACTGGTGGCTCAGGGTACCCCTATCGTCATGATCTCTTCGGAGATGCCAGAGATCTTGGGTATGAGCGATCGCATCTACGTCATGCGAGAGGGCCGAATCGTTGGAGAATTCTCCCACCACGAGGCCACTCAGGAGCACCTCTTGACCTGTGCGGTGGGAGGCTAGGCCCATGGAGCGCCTCGCAGCCCGTATCGCGTCGTTGCTTTCGGGGCCGATCGTTATTACGTTGGTGATGATCTTGCTGTTTTCCTTCCTGTCGGAGGGCTTTTTCTCTGCATCCAATGCGGTGAACATTATCCGTCAGGCCAGCGTTCTGGCGCTGGTCTCCTTCGGACAGACCTTCGTCATTTTGCTGGCCGGTATCGACCTGTCGGTGGGAGCGGTTATGGGGCTCACGTCCTGCGTCACTGCCCAGTTGATGCTTGCTGGCCACGTCCACCCGGTCCTGGCGGCCCTGATCGGCATCGCGATCGCCGCCTTGTGCGGTCTCATCAACGGGATTGTTCACAGTTTCTTGGGCCTCAACCCCTTCGTTCCCACTTTCGGGATGTGGGGCATGGCGCTGGGGGCAGCGTTGATCATCACCGAGGAGCGGGTCATTACCGGTTTTCCCGGCACCCTCCGGTACCTGCACGACGGGGAGGTCCTGGGCCTGCCGGCGCCGCTTCTCCTAGTAGTCGCGGCCTTTTTCTTCTTGCACATCGTCCTGCGGGCAACACCGGCAGGGGTCGCGACATACGCCATCGGAGGCAACGAAGGCGCAGCCAGGCTCTCCGGCATCCGGGTTCGACTTCACAAAACGGCCATCTACACGTTCTCGGGCTTGATGGCCGGCATCGCAGGGATCTTATTCCTGGCCCGCTCCAATGCCGCCCAGGCCATCGACACGATTGGTTACGAGTTCGATTCCATCGCGGCCGTGGTGGTAGGCGGGACGTCACTCATGGGCGGTAGAGGAGGCGTGACCCGGACCCTCGTGGGCGTGGCCTTGATCGCGACGTTACGGAATGGGCTCAACATGGTTGGAGTGAACCTGTACCTACAGCTGGTCTTCATTGGGTTGGGATTGATCTTGGCTTATGTCTCTGAGAATCGGAGGTTGCTCCCGCTTCTCGGTCTACGGCGGGCAAAGGAGGCTTGAGGGTGCCCCTCTCCTCGCGTGCGCTTTACCGTGTGGCGGCCATGTTGGTCATTCTGGCGGCCGCCTGGCTCCTCGTTCCCCGCTTCGGCACGGAGTCGAACATCATCAACCTCCTGCGCCAAGCCTTTCTTTTGGCCCTAGTCGCCACGGGCGTTTCCCTCAGCATGCTGGTGGCCGGGCTGGATTTGTCTATCGGGGCGGTAGCCGCCCTTTCCTCCTGCCTCGCGGCGACCGTGATTGTCCAGGGCCACGTGATCCTCGGTATCCTGGTAGGCCTGGCCGTGGGCGCCGTGGGCGGCCTCTTCAATGGCGTCATGATCGCCAAGCTCAAGCTTCCATTCTTTATCATGACCTTCAGCATGATGTTCATCGTCCGGGGCGTAGCACTGACGTACACGCAGGGCACCTCGATCCACGGCTTCCCGCCGAGCTTCACCTGGTTGGGTAAGAGCTTCGTCGGCCCCATCCCGATGCCGGTGATCCTCGGCGCCGCAGTCCTGGGACTCCTCCACCTTGTGTTGACCAAGACTACGTTCGGGCGGATTACGTATGCCGTGGGGGCTAACGCGGAAGCGGCCCGCTTCTCTGGGCTGGCCGTAGACCGGAATCTCATCCATGTGTACGCGCTTTCGGGCCTGCTGGCGAGTCTGTCCGGTCTCATCTACATTGCCCGCCTGAATGCCGCGGACGCCGACCTGGGGATGATGTGGCCGCTGGAAGGGATCGCTGTGGCGGTCATCGGCGGTATCGCCTTTTCCGGCGGAGAGGGAAATATCCTCGGTTTGATCCTGGGCGGCATTGTCATGGCCGTGGTAGGCAACTGTGTCAATCTGCTGGGCCTACCGGCCCGCTTTCAGGACTTCTTCATCGGTTTTGTCATCATTCTGGTGGTTCTCGCAGACCACCTCACCCGGAAGCGCGGAAAGGCTGCCACGTGATTGGCAGCGTACGCGCACTATACCAAAAAGGAGGGCGGACTATGAAATGGTTTGTGTGGCTCGGCTGTTTCACCTGCGTTGCTGTCGCGGTGCTGTCGGGCGGCGCGCTCGCGGCCAAGGCTCCCGGTGACGTCCACGTGGCTTTGGTGGTCAAGGACCTCACCAACCGCTTCTTCGTCGAGATGAAGTGGGGCGGCGAAGCCGCCGCCAGGCAGCATGGCATCAAGATCACCGTCCTAGCCCCCGAGAAGTACGCCGTGGACAACCAGATCCGCATTATGGAGGACCTGATCCAGAAAAAGGTGGATGCCATCGTCATCGTGCCTATCGACGGCGCCGGGATCGTCTCGGGGATCGAGCGAGCCAACAAGGCTAGGATTCCCGTTTTCAACCTGAATACGCTGGCCACGGGCGGCGAGGTGATTGGCTTCGCTGGCATCGACCACGTGCAGTTGGGCCGCATCCAAGGCCAGTGGGCCGTGGATACTTTGAAAGGTAGAGGCAACGTGGTGATCTTGGAAGGGACGACTGGCGCCTCCTCGGCCATTGAGCGGCAGCAGGGGGTCATGGAGGCTCTCAAGAAAACCCCTGGCGTCAAAATACTGGCCTCTACGACGGCCAAATACAACCGGCAACAGGCGATGAAGGTCATGGAGGACCTCCTGACTCGCTTCCCGGCAATCGACATGGTCCTCTGCGCCAACGACGCCATGGCGCTCGGCGCCAAGGAGGCCATCAAGGACGCACGGCGCACGATGGGTGTGGTGGGCATCGACGCCATCCCGGAGACCCTGGAGGCCATCCAGAAGGGCGAGGTGGCGGGCACCGTGGACAGCAACGGCTTCGATCAGGGCTTCGTAGCCGTGGATCTGACGGCCAAGTATCTGTTGAAGGATCAGAAGCCGCCCAAAGACACCCTGGTCGGCTCGGGCATGGCCACCGTGATCAGCAAGGAAAATGCTCTCGCCTTTGAGCAGAGCAAAACGGAGAAGTTCAAAAAGTTTGGGATCAAGGTGGAGTAGGCGAGATGAGCGGTGCGCCCCGAACCGCTCGGTGGAAACACGAGGCGCCGGGCCGGCTTACGGTTGGGCTGGGGCCTGGCGTTTGGAACACATCCGGTTTTTGAAAGAAGGAGACGAACGATGACTGAGTGGACACTACCTCCGAAGGGCGGACACATGGAATCCGCAGATCAGATCTACCTGCAGAACATGACCTGGAAGCAGATCGAAGCCCGGCTGAAGCAGAACGACATCATCATCGTGCCCATAGGATCCACCGAAGCGCACGGCCCGCACGCCTGTATTGGCGAGGACACATTCCTCGTGACACGCATGGCCGAGGCGGTGGCGATGAAGGTGGGTTGCACCGTGGCCCAGCCTGTCTGGTACGGATCTCACCCATACCACCACATGGGGATGCCGGGCACCATCGTGGTGCCCGAAGAGATCTTTGTCGGGCAGCTCAAGGCCATCATGGTCGGCCTTTGGAACATGGGACTCCGCAAGCAGATCCTCCTGAACGGCCACGGGCAGGAGTACGTGATTCCAACGGCGATCCACCAGTTCGCCAAGACATTCCAGGTGCCGGGGATCTTTATCAACTTGAACTGGTATCACGCTATCCAAGATCACTTCAAGACCACGAAAGACGGCGGCCCGTACGAGACACCTTTCATCCACGCCGACGAGGTGGAGACGTCTTGGTCGCTGGCGCTCTTCCCGGAGTTTATAGACATGAAGGAGGCCGTGGACACCGAGCCGCGCGGGTACCTCCCTGACGGCCACATCGACAAGGCGGGCAACCTGCTCCACCGGGCCATCGCCTGGTACGGCCAGGTCGGTTGCGGCCCCATGGAGATCGCTGCGTATCAGCCGGGTGTCGTGGGCAAAGCCACCAAGGCGTCCGCTGAGAAAGCTTATCCGGGGGTCCGTGCCCTGCTGGACTACATGGTCAAGCTTCACGACGACATCAAAAAGACCTTTCCGCCCGGGAAGCTTCCGCCGATCGACGAGATCACGATGCGGCCTAGGGAGGAGATCGAGGCAGTCCTCAAGGGCCCCTTTGCGCCCGGTGGGCGAAGTATCTACAGCTTGCATTGGCCGTTCTGATAAATAAACACCACGGGCGGCGAGATATGATCTCGCCGCCCCCTCGCGAGTAGGTGGCATGTCTTGATTTGTCGTATTCAGCCGCCCGCTGACCGCCCAACGCTGACAGCTACGTCGGAGGTCCCATGGGACGATATCGGTACTTCCTGGCCATCCAGACGCGGTTGCCCGACGATTACCTGACGGATGCGGGGTTTCGCCGGAACCTGGAGGTGCTGCAGCGGCTCGGGTTCGACGGGGTGGAACTGAACATCCGCGAGCCGGAATCCGTAGACCCCGCCCGCCTCAAGGCCTACCTCGCGGAATTCGGCTTGGTCCTCTCCATGTTCGCTTCAGGGCTCACGGCCAAGAGCGCCCAGCTTTCGCTGGCGACAACCGACCAGGAGCGCCGCCGGAAGTCCATCGCCCGCACCGTGCGCTTCCTGGAGTTCGCGCAGGAGTTCGGCGCGGGTGTCATCGCCGGGTACCTCAAGGGCGCGCCGCAGGAGAACGGCCCGGGGGCGCGCGAGCGGCTGGCCGCCTCCGTCGTAGAGCTGGGGCCGGTCGCGGACCGGCTCAAGACCCCCCTGCTCATCGAGGCGGTCAATCGGTACGAATCACCTGTCGGCCACAGCCTGGCCGACACCTGGGATATCGCCCGCCGCGCCAACAGCCCGTACGTTTGGATCCTCCCGGACACCTTCCACATGAACATTGAAGAGGCGAATATGCGGCGGGCCATCGGCGACCACCGGGCCTGCTTTGGCTCCTTCCACCTTTCGGACAACACGCGGCACTTCCCCGGATTCGGCGCGCTCGATTTCGGGGCCATCGTCGCCATGCTGGACGAGATAGACTACCAGGGAAAGCTGGCCATCGAGGGCAACATTCGGACAAGTTTCGCGGAGGACGTGGAAATGGCCATGCGGTGCCTCGGGCCGCACCTGACCCGCAGATAGACGGCGCGGCGCCGGCGGGAGGCAGCGCACGACGACGGGGACGCCGATCGCGACCCGGCGGAACGGGCGGATGGCGCGGGGCATCCGCCGCAGCGAGATCCGGCCGAGGCTGCAGACGCCGAAGCGGAAGACATCGGCGGGCGGCGTGAGGAGGCCGCTGGAAAAAGACAAGCGCCCGGGACGAGATGCACCCGGCCGGCCATACCGGCCCGCGGCAGCGGCGTATTGGCCGGGACCCCGGCGACTACCGCGCGCCGGCGCTCTCGCGCCAACGTGATCCGAAAGTAGAACTCCGGCACCGGCGATTCCGGGGTCCTACCGATCCGTGTACGTCAGCGGCTCCATGATGTTCCGGGGCGGCGTGAACACATCGATCAGCTTCGCCGGCGTGTCCGACACCACCCGGGCTGAATGCACGGCGTTCGGGGGGATGACGAACGCGCTCCCGACCGAGCACAACTTGCTCTCGCCGTCGATCGTGTAGTGGAGCGCGCCGTCCGTCACGATGCCGATCTGCTCGTTGGGGTGCACGTGGGGCGGAATCGTGGAGTAGGCCGGGAATTCCAGGAAGGACACCGAGACGCTCTCCCCGTACACCGCCTTGATGGTGATGCCGTTGACCAGCGGGATCTCCTGGATGTCCTTCAGTTCGTAGAACGGCATGGCGTACCTCCCGCGCGTGTCGTGCGCGCCCGGATGCCCTGTGGGCATCGCCCACTGGCGATGCAGGACAGCACCGCACGCGACGCCACCCACCTCCAATGCGAAAAACGGGCCGTCGCGATGCAGCGGGCACGTTGGCCACGCCGCCGCCGCGGTCCGCGCCGACCGAGGACTCATGCGGCCAGCCCGGTCGCGATCCGCAAGCGCTGGGACAGGTCCGGGTACCGCATGCGCTCCGGCGATACGCCCCGGCGCTTCGCCAGCTCGCACGCCAGGAGCTGGAACGGCACGATGGCGCTGATCAGGTCCAGCTCGGCGCAGGTGTCCGTCGTGGGCCACGGCAGCGCCAGATCGTGGGGACCCGGCAGCGAATCCGTCAGGTTCAGGACCCGCGCCGCGATCCCGAGCTCCGACAGGACGGCGGCGCCCGCGGCGGCCAGGTCGTACTGGGCGGCGCTGCCGGACACCAAAAGCGCCGCGCTGAACGAGCTCAGACCGTGGAACCGCCCGTGGAAGGCATCCTCGGTCTCGAATGCCGCCGCGGCAACCCCGCTCATCTCGGAGATCTTGAGCGACGCCTCCCGGGCGGTGGCGTAGTGGCGCTCCTGCCCCAGGACCATGAAATAGTCGCAGCCTTCACGCAGCTCGGCCAACTCGGCGGCGATTCCGCGCGCATACGCGATCAGCCGCGAGAGTTGGGCGGTGAAGTCCCCGAGCCGGATCTCGCGTCCCGCCATGGCGCCGGCCAGCAGGACAAGGGCCAGCAGGCTCGCGGTATACCCCTTGGTCTTGGGGCCGACGGGCTCCGGTCCCACCGGGATGACCACGGTCTCCGTGGCCGCCCGGCCGACGGGGCTGTTGCGGCTGGCCGTAAGGACCGGTGCCCGCCAGCCCAAGGACGCGGCGCGCATAACGGCCTCGACCGTGGCAGCGCCGGTGCCGGTCTGCGACAGAAAGACGGCGAACCCTTTTCCCTTGCGCGCCGTCGCGGTCTCTGCCAGGAATGCCAGCGGCCCCCGGACGCGAACCCCCGCCGGAAGCAGTCGGCCGAGGAGCGGCTCCACCCCCACAAGGGCGTTCATCGAGCTCCCCGACCCCACCAGGTACAGCGGACGCACGGGCCGGATCGGCTCGAGCCGGGCAAGCTGTCCGGGCACCTCGGCCAGGACCGCCTCGAGCACCTCCGGTTGCTCCGCGATGAACTCGTCGACCGTCATCGGTTCACCCCGGGCGCCGGGGCGCGAGCGCGGTGGCGAGCCCGACGCCGATCAAGCCGACGCCCACGACGGCAAACAGTACGTCATAGCGGCCCACGTCCACCAGCCGCCCCAGAATCGCAGTGCCGGCGGACATGCCCGTGAACAGGCTGAAGGCGAAGAGCGAGAACGCCTTCCCGCGCGCCGCCGCGCCCCCGATCTCCGTGCCGCGGAGCTGCAGCGTCGTATGAAGCGCGACAAAGCCGGCCCCGAGCAGCGCCATGCTCGCCGCGAACGTGGCCAACGGCCAGCGGGGGACAAGGGCCAGGAACGCCACACCCATCAGCAAACCGCCCGCCGCGGCCAGCGCGGCCTCCGAGGCCCGCCGCCGGATGCGCCCCATCAGCGAACCACCCGCCATGGTGCCGACACCGAACACCGCGATGAGCAGCCCGACGGCAAATTGGTCGAGCCCGTGCCGCGCCGTGCCAAAGGACCCCAGATACGTCACGCCCCCCCAGAGCAGGAATCCCTCCAAAAACACCCCGGCGTACACGAACTGGGCCCGGCGATCGCCGAGAAAATCCACGAAGCGCCCGCCCCCCTCTTTGGCGCCCGGCGGCCGCGCCGCTTCCAGCCGCCACATCAACCCCACGGGAATCAGCGCCACAAGCCCGTACCCGAGGAGCATCGCGCGCCACGAAACCAGATAGGCGACGGTTCCCCCGATGGACGCCGAGAAGGCCAAAGCGGCCGAGGTGATCACGGAGAATCGGCCGATCACGACCTGGCGCCGCTCGTACGGCACCGTATCGCCGATGAACACCAGCGTCAACGGGATCACGGCGCCGGCACAGGCCCCCGCCGCCAACCGGATCGCGAGGAACTGCTGCGTCGTGAGCGCCAGGGCCGAGAGCGCCGCACACACGCTGAAGCCCAGCCCCGCGGCCCGCGCCACGGCCAGGCGGCCGAACCGGTCCGAGAGCGGACCATACACCAGCTGTCCCGTGCCGTAGGCCAGCGTGTAGGTGGTCATGGCCAGCCCCACCGTGCCCGCGGTGGAACCCAGCGACAGCGAAATCGAAGGCAGGACCGGCGCCAGGATCCGGACGTCCACGGATACCAGAAAGGCCAGCGCGAAGAGGAGGGTCAGCGGTGTCACCGCTATTCGATCACCATCATCACGTCGCCGGTGTTCACCGTCTCGCCGGGGCGCACATGGATACGCTTGACGGTGCCTTCCGCCGGCGCCAGGATGTCGTTCTCCATCTTCATGGCTTCCAGCACCAGCAGGACGGTGTCGGTATTCACGGCGTCGGCCGGGGCCACGTTGACCGCCAGAATCTTGCCCGGCATGGGCGAGCGGATCGCGCGCTCGCCGGCCGGCGCCGCGCCCGCGGCGGGGCCGCCGCCCGTCGTCGCCTTCGGGGGCCGGACCGCACCGTGCGGCGGCGCCGGCCGCTGCGCCTCTTCCACGGTCACGTCGTACTCCTGCCCGTCGATCGCCACTCGAAACGTCTTCATCGGCCGCTTCCTCGCCTGTACGCGCAACCGGTGGAGGCCATCCAACCCCACGGCGTCCAGCCGCCCCAGCATCGCCCACCGGGCGCCGTCGGAGCCCCGTCCGCCCCGGCCCTCGACCCTGTCGGGGTCGGATGCCACGTGGGCCGCCGCCGACAGCGCGGCCGCGGTGGCCGGCGATCGCGCCGCATCGCCCGCGGCCGCCCGTGGTGTGATGGTGCACCGGATCGTCCGCGCGGCGTCGCCGCTCACCGCCGCCACGGTCGATCGGCACACGCCGTTCCCGCCGCCCCGCCCCTCGCCCGCCGCCGCCATGTG
>JAKPQH010000190.1 GCA_029580855.1 bacterium
GTGTTCGCGGGGAGGTACGACGCGTTTGGAGAGCAGGAGGTGATCAGCGGGGATCCTGGGTGGGGGGCGTTTGGGTTCGCGGGGGGGCGGTACGATCCGGAGACGGGGTTGGTCCGGTTCGGGGCGAGGGATTACGACCCCGGCACCGGCAGGTGGACGGGGAAGGAGCCCCTGCGCTTCGACGGGGCCAGGAACTTCTTCGTGTACGTCGACGGGGATCCGATCAACTGGGTCGACCCATCGGGACGGCAGACGATCGGGCCGGCGGAGCCCCCGCCGCGCTCGGCAAAGGAGCGGGTGCAGGACGTCTTGCGAGGCTGGGGGGTCACCAGGCACTGGTGCATCGGAGGGAGCGTCATCGGCGGTGTCTCCTGCATGGCCATTTGTTCGCTCCTGGTGCCGGCCAAGAGCCAAGTCTCACTGGGTGCGTGTCTGGCCGCATGTGCGGGCGGCGCTGCGGCGGGCGGAGGCTACCTGTGCAAAGACCTCGACGATGCGGGTTCGTGCGATGCGCCCACCAGCGACGAGGCGGAAATCGACTGATGTGGGTCCTGCTCTGGATAGTTGTGCTCGCGGGGGCCGCGCTGAGCGTCCGAGCGACGCTGCGCTCGAACGCGCCGATCTGGGCTAAGGGTGCGCTCATCGTGTGTGCGTGCTCCACACCCGTTCCACTCTTGCCGTACCGTTACCCGGACTGGTTCTTCATTGGGTACTTCATCGTGCTGGTCGTTGCACTGGGTGTCCTGGTGCTGGTGCATCGAAGATCACAACCGAACGATTCTTGACCGCTCGGACTGGCTGCCGGCCGGGGCGTGAAATCGGCCCTCTCAGCCGCCGTCGTCGGCGGACGTTTCTGATCCACCGTCGCCGTCGTCGGCTTCAGCGTCCCGGAGGGAGCGCTGGACGACGCCGTAGCTCTTGCCGAGGCGGGCGGCGACCTGGCGGACGGAGAGGCCCTGCTGGCGGAGGCGGAGGGCCTGGCAGAGGTCGAGGTGGGCGGGGGGTCGACCGAGGCGCTGGCCGCGGCGGCGGGCGGCGGCGAGGCCGGCGCGGGTGCGCTCGCGGATCATCTCGCGCTCCAGCTCGGCAACGGCGGCGATGACATGGAACGTGAACCTCCC